>NZ_JBHUOT010000009.1:0-270506 GCF_042686225.1 Flavobacterium notoginsengisoli | reverse complement strand
TCTACCTGCGAAATAACGGCTAATTTAAAGCCTAAGTTGTAATCTCGCTGACTACGTCGCTCTTTTTTAAATTCTGGATTATTCATAAATAAGTCAATTTTATGTCAACTTATTTCAGGACGAGACAAAAATAAAAGAAAAGCCTTCAAAAAATGAAGGCTTTTTTGTTTAATATATTTTCTTGTAAATTACTCTATACTATTTTCTGTAGAATTTCTTTTAGCAAGCTCAATTACGGACTTTAATTCCGAAAAAAATAATTCCGCTTCTTTTTTATTTCGAATTGATTTAGTCAAATTATCACTATAATTTGATTCCGCAAATTCTCTGTCTCCAGCAATATTTTTCTCAGAAGCAGAAGCTAAAGCAATTTCCTGAATTTTATTAATTTTATTTTGAATAGAATCTTTCATACAGCAAATTTAAAAATTATTGATTTAAATTAAACATATAATATCTATAAAGATCATTCGTTTTTCTTTGAAAATCAAATAATTCTGGTTTTGGTTTAAAAAATACCGATCCATTATTATCTAGTTCAATTGTACCATTTCGCAGTAATCTTACGTACCAATCTACTCCAATAATCACTAAAAAATCCTTTAAATCTTTGTAATTATATCTAAACATTCGATGATATAGATTGGTCCGTAAATCATCTGATCCATCAATGCCAATTGAAGTATGTGGATTCTTTTTTAGAAAAGTTATAGAAAACAAAATTATAGTTGAAAAAACTTTATTACTGTCTTTATGTTTAAGATTAATTGAATCATCTATTTTTCCATTTGCATCAAATGGTCCAAAAGCTAAATTATAAACATTTGGTAATAATGAATCTGCTATGTTTGTAAACTTGACCTTAAGTCGAATTATTGTATCATTTTTTAATTGAGATTCAAAAATATAGTGATCGAAGTTGGAACTTACGTAAATAGCTTCAAAAGTATTCTCTAAATTTATTTTAATCATATCAAAGATCTAATGAAACAAAATTAAAATAAATTTCTTACAAATAAAAAAGAATCTTCAAGACTGAAGATCCTTTTTATTATTAACTATTCTATTTTCTATTACTTAATTGCTTCTAAAATTTTCTCTGCAATTTCAGTCTGTCCTTTCTCGCTGGTAATATATTTTCTGTCTTTTTCATTACTTAAATATCCTACTTCCAAAGTAACTGCTGGGCAATTAGATTTTTTTAGAATAAAGAAATTAGCTTCAGAAACATTTCCCTTAGACAAATTTTCTACTGCTACTTTTTGCAATAGATTTTCAGCATTTTCTTTAGATTGATTGTAAAATTTTCCGTTTGTAGCAATATAAGCTTCAGTGCCATTTTTGGCAATATCTTTAGAAGCATTGGCGTGCAATGAAATTACTAAACCAGGATTTAATTTGTTGATGATTGAAACTCTTTCACTCAGTTCCATAAAGTGATCTCCATCTCTTAGCAAAACAATTTCAAGATTACTGTCTTTGTTTTGACTCTGAATGAGTTTAGCAATTCTTTCCACAATTAATTTTTCCTGTAAACCTCCTCCAAAATCTGCACCGGCATCATTTCCACCGTGAGCAGCATCAATAACAACTATCTTTTTTTCTTCTAATGGTATAAAAGCAAAAAGGCTAAACAAAAATACTGCACTAACAATTCCTAAAAAATTTCTGTTGTTTTTCATAATAAATTAGTTTTTGGTTTTTAAGTAAATTCCAACGCTAAAAATTAAGAAATATTGTACAAAGAATATATTTTAAACCTGAACTCGTTTCCACTTTCCTCTTTTATAAAAAAAGATTCCGGCCAAGGTTATTGCAGTTTCAGCAACCGGAATCGCAATAAAAACTCCTGTTGGTCCCAAATTAAAATGTTTTGCTAATATAAAAGCCAATGGAATTTGGAACAACCAAAAACCAAAAAAGTTAATTCCGGTCGGTGTCCATGTATCTCCCGCTCCATTAAAGGTATTGATTAAAACCATTCCGATTCCGTAAAAAATAAAGCCAATACTCATTATTTGTAAAGCTTCGATTGCAATAATTTTTACAGCTTCATCATTCGTAAAAAAGGAAATAATATATTTTCCAAAAACCAGTGTGATCACCATAATCGAAGCCATGAAAATTACATTATATCTGGCTGTTGTCATAACGGATTTCTCTGCACGTTCAATTTGTTTGGCTCCTAAGTTTTGCCCAACCAAAGTAGCAGCTGCATTACTCAATCCCCAAGCGGGAAGTATAAAAAACATCATAATTCTCAAAGCGGTCTGATAACCTGCTGAACCATGATCTCCACCGGTTGTTGCAACTAATTTCGCCAGGAAAATCCAACTGCAGGAAGCAATTACAAATTGTAAAATTCCAGGAGCTGCAATTTTTACTAAAGCTTTTATCTGTACAAAATCCGGAGCAAAATATGGAATTTTAATTTTTAAAATTCCGTTCCCAAAAAACAAATGATATACCTGATATAAAACTCCAATACTTCTTCCAAAAGTAGTTGCCAAAGCAGCACCAACTAATCCAAAAGCAGGAATTGGTCCGAAACCATTAATTAAAACCGGGCACAAAATAATATTGCAGATATTGGCAATCCAAAGGCTTTTCATGGCAATGGCTGCATTTCCTGCTCCGCGAAAAATTCCGTTGATTAAAAATAGAAGCATAATACACAAACTGGAACCAATCATAATCTGTGTAAATTGGAAACCATGTTCGGCCGCTTCGACAGATGCACCCATGAAAAGCAGAATATCTTTAGCATAGATAATTCCGAAAACGCTAAGCAAACTGTTAACCGCAAATGCAACAATTATCGCCTGCATTCCGGCTTTTGCCGCAGCAATTGGATCTTTTTCTCCAATACGTCTTGCAACAACTGCCGTTGCCGCCATACTCATTCCGATAGCAAGAGAATAAATCACTGTCAAAACGGATTCAGTCAAACCAACTGTCTGAATGGCAAAACTGCTGTGTTTTAAATGTCCAACAAAATATAAATCAACTAACGCAAAAACCGATTCCATCATCATTTCTAAAACCATTGGAATAGCTAGCAGAATTACGGCTTTCTTAATACTTCCGGAAGTATAATCAAATGATTCGTCGCCTTTTAAAGCTTGTTTTGTTGTGGTAAAAATTTTGGAAATAAAACTTTCCTTTATAGATGTTTCTGTCATGATATTTTAGGATAAATGATAAGATTGGTTCAGATGTATAAATCTGAACTTCAAAAATAAAAAACGTAAGTATCCTAATTATTTTAAAAAATAAAATAGGATTAGGCAGAAACAATCATATGCTGTAGATTTTCAAGAGAGTAAATATAAGTAATATTTTTCAGGAAGAAGTTAATCCAGTAATTTTTTGCTTACACGACTACTCGCTATTAAGGAAGCTGTAAAACCAAGCGTTACAATGGTTGTCATTACAATTAGAACATTTTCTAAAGAAAAAACAACCGGATATGCCAGAGTTGGTGTAATCATAATCAGCTCGTATTGTTGCTGTAATATGACTAATATAATCCCTAAAACAAGTCCGATTAAACCACCAAAAAAACTTAATAATGTTCCCTGAAGCAAAAAGATTCTTCTTAAATAGCCCACTTCTGCTCCAAGATTAAAAAGGGTTTTAAGATTTCCCTTTTTCTCTAAAATCATCATAATCAAAGCACCAACCAAATTAAAAAGTGCCACAATGATTACCAAAGTAAAAATCAGATAAACGACAATATTTTCGGTATTGAGCATTTTATACAAAGACTCATTTAACTGTGCTCTGTTCTTTAACGTGATTTTATTTTTAAAAATCGAATTAAGCTTCGTCTTAATGGCATTTTCATCTGCATTTTCTTTTAATTTAAATTCAATTCCAGAGATTTGATTTTGCTTGTACATTAACAATTCTTGTGTTAAACCCAAATCTGCAAATACATATTTAGAATCCAATTCTTCACTGATTGAATAAATACCAACGGGCAATACATCTGTTTTATTAAAAGCTTCTTCAGGATTTTCGATTGCTCCTTTTCCCGGTTTTGGTGCAAAAACCTGAAGCGGGTTTTCAAAATCCATAATTCCCATAGAGAAATTTTGAGCTAACCCATAGCCAATTACAACCTGAAAACTATCCGGTTTGAGCCATTGGCCGTTATAGAGTTTTTTCTTAATATCATTGACAACGGCATAAGTACTATCAACTCCTTTTAAGTAAGTAACCTGCTGTTTGTCTTTAAACAAAAACAAAACACGTTCTTCTATAATCTTGGTGTAAGAAGCAACGCCATCTATTTTCTTGATTTGACTTTCCTGATCTTGTGTAATTAAAAAAGATTTTCCGTAAGTACTTGTCAATTTTAAATCAGGGTCAATTTCGTTTGTGAACGAGAGACTGAAAACTTTTAGTCCGCTGAAAACGGATAAAACCACAAACAAAGCCATTGTTCCAACAATGATTCCCATGCTGGCAATTCGGTTGATAATATTGATAGCATTGTTTTTACTGCTGCTAAAAATATAACGTTTGGCTATGTATAATGGGAAATTCAAATTACGACTTTCTTCTCTTTTCTAAAAGGTCACGATTTTCTATTGGGTTTTCTTTTCCTGCCAATGCATTGTCAATTTTCTCAATATAATCAAGAGAATCATCAATAAAGAAAACTAAATTTGGAACACGACGTAACTGTAAACGTACACGTTGTGATAAATCATGTTTAATTAAAGTTGTATTTGTTTTAATTGCCTCTAAAGTTTCTTTGGCTTTTTCTTGCGGAAAAATACTTAAATATACTGTTGCCACAGATAAATCTGTAGTTACGCTTACTTTGGATACTGAAATCACCAAATTAGTGATTCCGTTTTTTCTCACTTCACCCTGCAGGATATCAACCAAATCTTTTTGGAGGACACCGCCTATTTTTTTCTGTCTATTTGTTTCCATACTGCAAAAATACTATTTTTAAATTCAATCATGGCAATTTCAAACGAACTTGAAGAGTAATTTTTATTATTTGGAATCAGAATTAAATCTTCTTACTGTAAATAATAACTATCTAAAATACTACTTATTCTTATTTTTTGTACTGACAAAAATCATCTAATTAGTTTCAGATAATTTTCAAATTTGATATAAATCTAACACCATCAAATTATGAAAAAGAGAGAACCGATAAGCCACATTATGACAAAGAGTGTTATAACTGTAAATCAAAATGATGATTTAAAAAATGTAGTAGAGAAATTAAAAGCCAATTCTATCCGTCACATTCCCGTTGTTAACGGAAAAGAAGTGGTTGGAATTATTAGTCGCACCGATATTAATCGTCTTACTTTTGGCGCATTATTCGACGGACAAGATGGAGCAGATGAAGCTGTATTAGAAATGCTTACGATTCCTCAGGTTATGACTTCTAAACCAAAAACAGTTTCTTCAGAACTTATTATTAGGGACTTAGCTGAAATATTTGTAAAAGAAGAATTTCATGCCGCACCAGTTGTTGATAAAGGAGAATTAAAAGGAATTGTCACGACGACAGATGTTTTGAAATATTTCCTGGAAGAAAATTATTAATCAATAAAAAAGGGAGCTAAAATGCTCCCTTTTTTTTTATCTGCTTTGTAGCCATCCTTCCGGATTGTTATTTGATGTATTTTGAAGAATCAGGAATTTAATGATTGTTTTTCCTGTATCTCCACTTGTTCTAACTCTTCCGATATTTTGTTTTATCGTCACTTTGTCTCCCTGACTAACAGAAACAGAACTCAAGTTTTGATATACTGTAAAGAAATCTCCATGCTGAATTACAACGGCTTTATTCACTGGCGATAAAACGATAACTTTAGAAACTTCTCCAGCAAATACTGCTCTGGCGCTGGCACCGTCTTCAGTTGTAATCTCAACTCCTGAATTGTGAACTGTAATTGAAGGATGTAGCGGGTGTGGCTGATCTCCGTATCCAAGCGAAATAAATCCTTTTTCTACCGGCCAAGGCAATCTTCCTCTGTTCGCTTTAAAGTCTGCTGCCAGAATTTTGTCTTCTGGTGTCAATGCAATTTTAGAAGAAGAAACCGGTGCTTTTGCTTCACTCGAACCTGGGTTTGCTTTTGCTCTTTCAGCTGCAGCTTTTCTGTTTGCCTCAGCAATGGCTTCACGAATTAAACGATCGATTTGTCTGTCAATTCGTTTTGCCTCACTTTGTTTTGATCGAATATCAGCAGCAATTTTATTTTTATCTTTTTTAAGCGAATTAACCAATTTTTGCTGTTCTTTTTTCTCTGCTTCAAGAGTAACTTTTTCTTTTTGGTTTTCAGAAATAATCTTCTTTTTTACTTGTCTTTGTCCATCCAACTTAGCATTAAAATCAACTAATTGTGCTGTTTTTGACTGAATTTCCAGACCTTGATTTTTTCTAAAATTGGTATATTGTTTTAGATACTGTGCTCTTTTATAAGCTTGCAAAAAGCTTTCAGAAGATAAAATAAACATCGCACGGCTTTGTTCAGAACGGCTTTTGTATGATTTTAAAATCATCTCCGCATAATCTTCTTTTAAAACTTTTAATTCTTTTTTTAATTTATTAACCTGAACCTGATTAATATACATATCATTACTAATCAGTCTTTCCTGTTTAGCAGTGGTGTTAATTAATTTCTCTTTTAGTTTGATTTTATTCGCCTGAATTAAATATTCATTCACAGCAGATTTCTCTTTTTTTCGAACAGACTGAAGCATCTTTTCGTTGTCTCTGATTTCCTGTTGAATTTGAGCTTTACGCTGCTCCAGTTTTTCTTGCTGAGAATCCTGCGCCCATACAAATGTAGTGGCACAAACTAAAACTAGACTTAGGAGAAATTTTGGCATGTTTCTATTTTTATTTTTGCAAATTTACTGAATTGTAATTTTTTTATAACCGCTTGGAACACTATATGGAAAAGAAAGTTCTTCGTTAAATGAAATGTTATTGTAATTCAGATTAATACTTGTTTTTCCTTTTGGCTGCAATGCATTTATTTCGATACTTGTTGGAAGCGTCCCTTGATTAAAAGTTTTGCTGTCTGAATACGCAATTTGCAAACTTCTATTTTCTGCTGGTTGTGAAATTTCTTCTTTCTGAATTAAATATTTTTCAGCATCTAAGAAAAAGGTTTTTTTCAAATTAGCCTCTTTTTCTTCGTCTAATCTAAAAAGATTATCTACAATAGTCTGAGTATATTTTCCTTTTCTTAAATCGTCAAATGCTTCTCCAACCAATAAGTTTTGAACTTTGCTATAATCTAAATCGGTTCCCAGCCATTTACTTAAACTTGTAAAATCACCTTCATAGTAAGTACTATTTATTTTCTCATAATAACTTACTGTAGAAGGCGTTATTAAAGCTTTTGCCATTGTGATTCCTAAAAATCGTACGCTGATTAAAATCTGTTTGTCTTTTTCGATTCTGATTTCGGCCGTAACATTTTGGCTTTGTTTTTCATCAACATATTTTGCACTGGCTTTTATATATAGTGTAGAAAAATCTAACTTATTGTTATAATGTTTTTCTATTACTTTTCGGTCCTCTTCCGGGGCAATTGTTTGGCTTGTATTACCTTGTACTGCAACAGCTTTCGTTTTACACGAAACTATTGCAATAGAAAGCATTAATACTAAAATATATTTTTTCATTTGAGTTTCTACTTTATTTTTTTTTCTTTAATAATTCGTTTGCCTTCAAAAAGTATTCCTCTTTTTTCTTGACGTCTCCCAATCCATTATATGCCTCTCCTAATTGAATATTAAAATTTGATTCTAATTTTACATCATCAACAACATAATCAAGCCCCATTTCTAAAACGGTTTTTGCATTCTTAAATTGCTTTTGCTGATTGCTTCCTAATCCAGCAAAATAATAAAACTGAGCCTGACTTGGATATACTTCAATCAGCATCATGGCTCTTTTGGTCATTGGCTCAAATTGTTTTGTCTGCGAATAGGCTTCCAACAACAACATATTGGTTTCAAGATCTGTATCTGAATTTGCCTTTAAATCTTTTTCATAGTATTTAACCGCGTTCTCAAACTGACCTTTACTATGATAAAATTTTCCGATTTCTTTGGCAACATCAACGTTTGGATCGTTATCAAAATAAGAAATAGCTTTTTCTAAATCGGCAGCATACTGTGGATTTTTATTGGTATAAATCAAAAATTCATTCAAAGTTCTATGTTTGATTTTTGAATCGATTTTTGAACTTGCCAAAATCACATTCATCGATTTTATAGCTTTATCAGCCTGATTGGCATCCAAATAAGTTTTAAACAAACTAACCTGCGACCATTCTGAATTTGGAATTTCCTTCGCTAATTGTTTCGCAACCTCTAATGATTTCTCATTTTCATTATTTTTTGAATACAAGAGAATCAGATTCAAATAATTGGATTCTTCTTTTGGCTCTTTTTTAATCTGCTGAATTAAATTATCAATTTCAGCATTTTGATATTTTCCCTGGGATAAAATCTGCGCTTTGTAAATTTCACGATCTGATGATTTTCCGAACTTATCATTCATTTCGTTTATTGCCGTCAACGCTTTGTCATACTGATTGGTAATCATGTATAACGAAATCAAATCGTCTTTGTACTCTTCATCAAAAACAATAATTTTCTGAATCGTTTCAATCGCCAGCGGATAATTTTTTGTCTCGTAACTTACATCGTAAATTCCCAACCAAAACCATTTATTTTTAGGATCTAATTGTGTTGCTTTTTCAAAATTATCCTGTGCATTTCGGTATTCTTTAAGAGAAAGGTAATTTTTTCCTAATTCAAAATAAGCCACTGCGTCATTGGGTTTCAGTTTTACACATTTCTCCAATGACACAATTGCTTTATCATAATTTTCGATTCCTTTTTGTTTCAATGATTCATAAAATGAGTCTTGATATTCATCTGTTGCCATAGCAATATCTTCGGGTTCTGTCTGAGCAAAAGCCGAAAAAGATGTGCTGAATAAAGCAAAAAACAAAACCGTAAATATTCTTTTTTTGATCATTTTTTAAAACACATTTTAAACAAAAACGAAACTTCTAAATCTCTAATTTTATTCTAAAACCGCATAATCACCAATGCTGATGCTGGTAAATTTACCGTCATAACTCACATGATTTCCAATCATTGCGTTATCTAAGTTAGCGTTTTTAATTTGAGAATGAGTTTGAATTAAGCTATTTTTAATACTACTGTCAGAGATATGACAACCTTTTCCAACTGAAACATTTGGTCCGATTGTCGTGTTTTTCAAGACCACATTTTCTCCAATATAACAAGGAGGAATAATTGTAGAATTTTCTAATGTTACGCCATAATCTACTAAATGTTCTCCATCATTATGAAGGAAACCAAGCATTCTGGTATTTGTTTCTACAGTAACATCTTTGTTTCCGCAGTCCATCCATTCGTCAACACTTCCGGTTTTGAAAACTTTTCCGTTTGCCATCATCGCTTTGATACCATCATTAATCTGGTATTCTCCACCATTCTGGATATTATTGTCCAAAACATTCTGAAGTTCATTTCTTAAAACTCCAACTTCTTTGAAATAATAAATTCCGATAACTGCTAAGTCACTTACGAATTCCTTTGGTTTCTCAACCAATTCAACAATTTCATTATTCTGGTTTAGTTTAACCACTCCAAAAGCTTCCGGTTGATCTACTTGTTTTACCCAGATTACAGCATCTGCTGAGGGATCTAATTCAAAATCTGCTCTAATTAAAGTATCTGCATAAGCAATTACTGCTGGCCCAGATAAAGAATCTTTGGCGCACATAATAGCATGACCAGTTCCTAATGGCTGATCCTGACGGTAGATTGAAGCTTTAGCTCCTAATCCCTTTGCCAAATCTTCTAAACTTTTTACAACATCATCTCCAAAAAAAGCTTCGTCACCTAAAATAAAAGCAACTTCTTCGATTGGCTCTTTTAATATTTTTGCAATATCTTCAACTAAACGGTGTACTATAGATTTTCCTGCGACAGGAATTAGTGGTTTTGGAACTGTTAATGTATGAGGCCTCAATCTCGATCCACGGCCTGCCATTGGCACAATTATTTTCATTTCTTATTTGAATTTTATGGGAAGATCAAAAAATCTTCATTGGGTTTGGTCTTTCTTTTTTAAAATCTTTTTGCTGATTACAAAATTATTTCACTCCAGTACTTCCAAAGCCTCCTTCACCTCTTGATGTTTCAGAAAGTGTTTCAACTTCGATCCATTCCGCTCTTTCGTGTTTTGCAATAATCAGCTGAGCAATTCTTTCTCCGTTTTCAATTACAAAATCATCATTAGATAAATTTACTAAAATTACCCCTATTTCCCCTCTGTAATCTGCGTCAACGGTTCCTGGCGAATTTAATACCGTTACTCCTTTCTTGGCTGCCAATCCGCTTCTTGGTCTTACCTGTGCTTCGTAACCAATTGGCAATTCAATAAAAAGTCCGGTTTTTACAATCGTTCTTTCTAAAGGTTTTAACGTAATTGATTCAGAAATATTGGCACGTAAATCCATTCCTGCAGAAGCAATGGTTTCGTAATTTGGTAAATCGTGTTGTGATTTATTGATAATTTGAATTTTCATTTTTAAGTATAAATTTTTAAATCTGTCTTATTTTTTCTTCATTATACCTTTAATAGTATCTTTTTCAAAATGGTAAACCATATACATAAAAGCTAAAAGAAGTGGAATTCCAACATAATATTTCTCTCTAAATCCATAAAACGAAATCACTGAAAATACTATTGAAACACCTAAATAAGCACCAATTTTGTTCATATCATAAGGAATTGGATAATATTTATTTCCTAAAACATAAGATATAAGCATCATACTTCCGTAAGCCGAAATGGTTGCAATTGCAGAACCATAATAGCTATATTTTGGAATTAAAAGATAATTTAAAACCAAGGTAACAATAGCACCCACAATAGAAATGTAAGCTCCAATTTTTGTTTTATCTGTCAGTTTATACCAAACCGAAAGATTATTATAAATACCTAAAAAGAAATTGGCCAAAATGATAAGCGGTACCACTTTCATGGCTTCCCAATAGGACTTATTATCTAATAATAAATATTTTAAAACATCTGCAAAAACAATAACTCCTAATAAAATCAGGGAACCGAGAATTACAAAATATTTAGTGATTACGGCATAAGTCTGCGGTGCATTTTCGTTTTTAGCATGGCTGAAAAAGAAAGGTTCAATTCCTAATCTGAAAGCCGTTGCAAAAAGAACCATGAATAACCCTAATTTGTAACAGGCAGAATAAGCTCCAACTTCAGATTTTGCTAAATTTTCCGGAAGTAAATAACCTAATAAGATTTTATCAAAATGTTCGTTTACTGCAAAAGCCAGTCCCGCAACTAAAATTGGAAGTCCGTATTTCATCATTTTTTTCCAAAGCACAGGATCAAATTTTCGTCCGAGTGAAAGATAATTTGGAGAAAGCACAATAAATGTGGCTAAACTTGCTAAAAGGTTTGCAATAAAAATATAAGCTATTTGGAAATTCTCTACATATAAATTATCCCAAACAGAATTTGGATTTGCGTCCGCTAACTTTGGCAGATACATTAAAAAGAAAATGTTCAATAACAAATTGATTACTACGTTTCCTATTTTAATTGCAGCATACACCATTGGTCTCTGATTGGCTCTTAATTTAGAAAACGGAATCAAAACCAATGCATCTAAAACTAAAATCCAAACAGTATAGGTAATATATTGAACATCAACTTCTGCTAAGTTTGCCAGCGTATTCCTAAAAATTAAAGCAACAAAAAGGAAAATAATGGATGTCCAAAAGATTGAAATTGTAGAAGTTGCAATTACATTTTTCTTATCGTCTTCGGCACTATAAAATCTAAAGAAAGCTGTTTCCATTCCATAAGAAAGTACCACATTAAAGAAGACCATCCAGGATAATACAATCGAAACCTCACCATATTCGGCAGTTGGTAAAATTCCTGTATACAATCTCACTAATAAAAAACTCAGCATTCTCGGTAAAACTGTAGCCAGTCCGTAAATTGCCGTTTGCTTGAATAGATTTTTATATAATCCCAAAATATAATTGTAATAATGTTTGTAGGACAAAAATAACCATTTCTTTTGTTTAATGGTGTTTTTGTTGGAGCAATAAAGCAAAGTTCTGTTTGTTTTTAAACAGTCATTTTGTTTTCGTCTAAGATTTTTACAAAATGAAACCCTTTCGGCGCATAACCTTGATTGTAGTAAAAACGATGAGCATCAAAATTTCCTGTAAAGGCATCGAGAACTATACTGCTGCAATTTAATTCTATCGCTTTTTTCTCGACATAATCAGTAAGCATTTTTCCAATTCCTCTAGATCGAAATTCGGGATTAACCACAAAATTATCAATTTCAAGATATTTACCTGTCCACAATTTTGTAGCCGACCAGCATCCTGTTAAACCAAGGCAAGCATCATTTTCAAAAACTGCAATTTGAGTATAATTATGAGGTACCATTTCTTTAAGATAATTCTCGTATTTCTCTAAGCTAAGCTTAGGATATAAGTATCTAATTATATCAATTTGAAATAACATTTCTTGCACCGTAATTAGTTCTTTTATAGAAAGATTCATGAATTTTTTATTAAAATATAAACAAAAATAAGTAAACTTTAAGTTAAGACTTATATAATTAAAAATCAAAGACATGTGAAATATATAAATTAGACATGAAAATTATGTAACTTTTTTTAGACAGTCTTTTCCTAAATTTGTTTCACAGGGATTGAGAAAGCTAAATACAACCCTTATAAAAAAGGAAGCACTGGGACTAATAAAGCTTGTTTGTTCCCATAAAAGACAAAGCATAAAAGGGATTGAAGTTAGCTAAAATGTAACCCTTATAAAAAAAACTAAGCACTGGGACTGATAAAGCTTGTTTGTTCCCATAAAAGACAAAGCACAGGGATTGATTCTGCTGAAATGTAACCCTTAAAAAAACAGAGCCGTGGGACTAATAAAGCTAGTTTGTTCCCAAGAAAGACAAAGCACAGCAGATTTAATCTGTCAATTTTTTATAAAATGGTAGTGATTCTCAACTTTATATAATTTGAGAATCACCATTTTATAAAAGTTATTTTTAAAAAAGAAAAAACTTCCAATAAAAAAAAGCCAGCAAATGCTGGCTTTTTTTTATATATTTTGGAAAATCTTATCCATTTAAAGCTTCTGCTCCACCAACAATTTCCAAAATCTCACTTGTAATAGCTGCCTGACGCGCTTTATTATAAGTCAATTTCAATTGGTTTCTTAATTCAGTTGCGTTATCTGTTGCTTTGTGCATAGCAGTCATACGCGCTCCATGCTCAGAAGCAAATGAATCACGAATACCTTTATACAGTTGTGTTTTTAAAGACTTAGGAATCAATGTCAACACAATTTCTTCTTTTGAAGGCTCATAAATGTAATCTCCAGTAGAAGTAGTTACATCAGATTTAATAGGTGCTAATGGTAAAAACTGTTCCGTTTGAACAATTTGAGTTGCAGCATTTTTAAATTGATTGTAAATTAATTCAATTCTATCGTATTCTCCAGACAAAAATTTCTCTGTAAGATTATCTGCAATTCCAGCAACATTTTCAAAAGTTAAATGATCAAAAATAGCATTATGATGACCGTGAACTTTATGAGTTTTGCTTAAAGCATCATTACCTTTTTTACCAATAGCAAAAACATCAACTTGTTTTCCCTGGTAAAAAGCTGTACGATTTTTAATCTCTTTAATAATATTTGAATTGAATGCTCCACATAAACCTCTGTTAGAAGTTATAGCTACAAGCAATACTTTTTTTACTTCACGTTGTGTAGTGTAATCTCCTCCTACTTCACCTTCAAGTGATGCGGAAAGATCTTGCAATAACTCCGTTAATTTCTCGGCATAAGGACGCATTGCAGTGATTGCATCTTGTGCTTTCTTCAGCTTTGCAGCAGAAACCATTTTCATCGCCGATGTAATTTGCATCGTCGATGAAACGGAAGTAATTCTATTACGGATTTCCTTTAAATTTGCCATGTACTATAGTTGTTGGTTGTTAGTTGTTGGTTGATAGTGATGGAAAATTCCAAAAACAATCAACCAACAACCGTCAACTAAAATTAGTTATATTTTGCTGAGATTTCTTTTGCTGCTTTTTCGATAACATCTGTAATAGCGTCATCTAATTTACCAGCTTTTAACGCGTTAAGCGTATCTTTATGTTTACTGTTTAAGTAAGCTAAGAAATCAGCTTCAAATTCTTTTACTTTTTCTACAGGAACGTTTCTTAATAAGTTTTTAGAACCAGCGTAGATAATAGCTACTTGGTTTTCAACTGTATAAGGATCATTTAAACCTTGTTTCAAGATTTCAACGTTTCTTTTACCTTTTTCAATTACATTTAAAGTAACTGAATCTAAGTCAGAACCAAATTTAGCAAAAGCTTCCAATTCACGGAATTGAGCCTGGTCTAATTTTAAAGTTCCGGAAACTTTCTTCATAGATTTAATTTGAGCATTACCTCCAACACGAGATACAGAGATACCTACGTTAATTGCAGGACGAACTCCAGAGTTGAACAAATCTCCATCAAGGAAAATCTGACCATCTGTAATCGAGATTACGTTTGTTGGGATATATGCAGAAACGTCACCAGCCTGAGTTTCGATAATTGGCAATGCAGTTAATGAACCACCACCTTTTACGATAGACTTGATAGAATCTGGTAAATCGTTCATGTTTTTAGCGATACCATCATCAGCGATTACTTTACAAGCACGCTCTAATAAACGAGAGTGTAAGTAGAAAACGTCTCCAGGATAAGCCTCACGTCCCGGTGGTCTTCTTAATAAAAGAGAAACCTCACGGTAAGCAACAGCTTGTTTAGATAAATCATCATACACAATAAGTGCAGGACGACCTGAATCTCTAAAGTATTCTCCAATTGCTGCACCTGCGAAAGGAGCGTAAACTTGCATTGGAGCTGGATCAGAAGCATTTGCAGCAACGATAACTGTGTAAGCCATTGCTCCTTTTTCTTCTAACATTTTAGCGATTCCTGCTACAGTTGAAGCTTTTTGTCCAATTGCAACATATATACAGAATACAGGTTTTCCTGCATCGTAAAATTCTTTTTGATTCAAGATTGTATCGATACAAACAGTTGATTTACCTGTTTGACGGTCACCAATTACAAGCTCACGTTGTCCACGACCAACCGGGATCATAGCATCAACTGCTTTTACACCTGTTTGTAATGGCTCAGTTACTGGCTGACGGAAGATAACACCAGGTGCTTTTCTTTCCAAAGGCATTTCGTATAAGTCTCCACCGATTGGTCCTTTTCCGTCAATTGGAAAACCAAGTGTGTTAACAACACGTCCTACCATTTGCTCACCTACTTTAAGAGAAGCAATACGTTGAGTTCTTTTTGCAGTAGATCCTTCTTTAAGTCCTGTTGATGGTCCTAAAAGTACAACCCCAACATTATCCTCTTCAAGATTCAATACGATACCTTCCATACCGTTATCAAATTCTACTAACTCTCCATATTGTACATTCGATAACCCGTAAACACGAGCAATACCGTCTCCAACTTGAAGTACTGTTCCTACTTCCTCTAGCGTAGCACCAGATTCAAAACCTTCTACTTGCTTTCTTAATATTGCTGAAATTTCAGCAGGTTTGATTTCCGCCATCTTAATTTATAATTTAGACACTTTTGTGTTATAAAAACTAATTACTTAACTCTCTTTTTAATACTTGTAATCTGTTTGCAACAGAAGCATTGTATTGCTTGTCACCTATTCTTAAAATAAATCCACCAATAATTGCCGGATCTACTATATTCTCAATTGTAATTTTTTTATCCGATAAAGTCGCAATTTTTGCCAAAACTTTAGCTTCTAAATCTGCATCCATAGGAATTGCAGTTGTTACTTTTGCAACTTCAACACCATTGCTTTCATCATATACTTTACTATATTCAACTGCAATCGCATTTAAAATTTCAAATCTTTTGTTTTCGAATAATAATCGAAATAACCCTTTAGTTACACCATTAACATTTGCGAAAACTTCTAAAAGAGCACTTTGCTTAACTTCAACTGTTGTTGTTGGGTTTTCAATAAACGTACTCAATTCTACATTTGTCTCAATTGCATTTGCAATTGATTTCATATCGTTATTTACAGCTTCGGCAACACCTTTAGAGTTTGCTAAGTCCAAAATTGCTTTTGCATAACGAATTGCTGCTCTTGTACCTGCCATAATCTTAGTTTAACTTTACGTCACCTAACATTTTCTCCACTAATTTAGTTTGAGATTCTTTGTTAGATAATTCTTCTTTCAATAATTTTTCAGCAATGCTTAATGATAAAGTTGAAACCTGAGATTTCAATTCTGCCATAGCAGCGTTTTTTTCACTTTCGATAGCCGCTTTAGCTTGCTCGATCATTTTTTGACCTTGCGCTTGTGCTTCGTTTTTAGAATCAGTGATCATTTTCTCTTTCATCTCGCGAGCTTCTTTCAACATAGCATCACGTTCTGCACGAGCTTCATTTAAAATTCTTTGATTATCTGCCTGAAGATTTTCCATTTCTTTTCTTGCATTTTCAGCAGAAAGTAATGCATCTTTAATTCCTTGCTCTCTATCATTTACTGCATCAAGAATAGGTTTCCAGGCAAATTTTTTCAACAAGAAAATTAACCCAACAAATATTAATACTTGCCAAAAGAACAAACCGAACTCGAACTGATTTATTAACTTTTCCATTATATAGAATTTTAAATTATATCTTTTTAAATTGTCCTAAAGAGCAATTTTATTTTAATGTTTCATTTTTAAAACAATAGTTACAACCAACCGTTGCAACTATTGTTTTTTGTGTTTTAATTAAGCAGCGAATAATGCAGCGAAACCAATACCTTCAATAAGTGCAGCAGCGATAAGCATAGCTGTTTGGATTTTTCCTGAAGCTTCTGGTTGACGAGCGATAGCGTCCATTGCTGAACCACCAATTCTACCAATACCTACTGCTGCTCCGATTACGATCAATCCTGCTCCAATGTAATTTAATCCGTTCATTGTATATATATTAAAAATTAAACATTCAATTTTAATCTTAGATTTTTGAATGTAGATTTTAGATTGAAAAAAATCTGAAATCTAAACTCTAAAATCTAAATTTTAGTGGTGCCCCTCCTCTTCGTGGTGGTGCTCTTCTACTGCTGAACCAAAATAAAGTGCAGACAGCATTGTAAAAATATAGGCTTGTAAAAATGCTACTAAAATCTCTAGTATAGAAAGTGCAAATGATAATCCGAAAGATAGAGTGCTTCCAATCCAGCTCTTAAAGATAAACATTAATCCGATGATACTCATTAATACGATGTGACCTGCAAAAATGTTAGCATACAAACGAATCATTAATGAAAATGGTTTGATAAAAACTCCTAACAATTCAATTGGAGCCAAAATAATTCTCATTGGTTTTGGCACACCCGGCATCCAGAAAATGTGACCCCAGTAATTTTTATTTGCAGTAAGATTTGTAATTAAGAAAGTAAGGATTGCTAAAGAGAATGTAATAGTTAAATTACCTGTAGCATTAATTCCTAGTGGAGTTAATCCGAAAATATTTAAAAACAATACAAAGAAGAAAATAGTTAATAAATAACTCATGTATTTCTTATAATGTTTTTCACCAATGTTTGGAATCGCAACGTCATCACGAATAAAAAGTACTAAAGGTTCGAAAATTCTACCAACTCCAGAAGCAATTCCTCCGTTTTTAGCATAAGATTTTGCTAAGCTTGTAAATAACCAGAACATTAATAAAGCAGATACTATAATAGAAAGTACTGTTTTTGTAATTGAAAAATCTAAAGGACGCACATTTGTCGGGTGACCTGTTTTTTCATCTTCGGTAATTGTACCGGCAGCATCTGTCTTGTAAATTTTACCATCATGGTGATTAATCACATAATAGTTACCATTTGATTCAGCTACTTCATGACCGTGGTGAAATTTAGAAGAAGAAAAAATGTGTAAACCATTATCCCAAAGAATTACCGGTAATGGAAAACCATAATATTTACCTGTCTCATCATCTTGTGTTAATGTAAAATCATGAGAGTCTAAAACGTGATGACCAATAAATGCTTTAATCTTAGATTTAACATCTGTTGGCTCTTCATGATGGCCTTCTGCAGCAGCTTCGTGGGCTACTTCAGTTTGAACATGAGCAGAGTCTTTTTCAGTATTTGAAAAACTCATTAGTGGAAGAAAAGCTACTAAAGCTGCAAGAATAAATCTGAGTGGTTTGTTTGAAATCACCATATCTGTGGAAAATCTTATTTTTTACGTTTCTAAAATTTGGTGCAAAGGTACATTTTTTATTAATATTCAAAAGGATATGAAAAATTATTTTTAAACCTAGTTTTAAAGAATTGTTATTTTAAGGCTTTTCATTTAATAATCGGGCAGTTAAAATCGTCTGAAATAACAAAAAGAGAAGAAATGTTAGAAAAAAGTTGTTTTTTTCGACAGTTACATTCTGAATATTGTTTGACAAAATCAATCTCAAAAATCCATAGTACAAAAACATTTGGACAAAAGTTCCCAACATAAATAGCATTCCGACGCTGTCAAATTTATTTTTCTTTATTAGTAACAGAGCTATTAATAATAAGGTAGAAAAAAATAAAAATATCAAATACAATATTTCCAAGCTGAAATAGAAATTTTGCTCTTTAATATTAAGAATATGAAAAGCTCCTTTATGAATTATATAGGAAATGAATGCTATTATATATAGGTAAAGAATGAGTCCGTATTTTTTTAAAAACATTTTCAATAAATTTTCTGCAAAGATGCAATATTTATTTAATGCTGTTTTAAAATGAAGACTACTTTGTTTTATTGATTTCGTTTACCTGACGAAATACATTATATAGTGCCAGAGCGACACCAACCATAATTAGGATTTTATGGTAATATACTTTTTCACTGGCGTGATTTTCATCCAGCCAGTTTCCCAGATAAGAAAATAAAAAAATGATTACACCCATTTGTATTGGAATATTAATGAGTGCAATCCATTTATTTCTTTTATTATTCGGTTCCTTTTCCATCTTCTAACATGATTACCGGATTTGCATGAGACAGCATGGTGCAGGTTGCTGTGAAATCGGCTCCGGGTTCTATCGAAAGTTTTCCTACTGCTACTTCTCCATGAATTTGTGCAGTCGATTTTATATTAAGAATTTCTAAAACTTTTATTTTTCCGTGAAATATTCCTTCTATATCAGCATTGTTACAGATAATTTCTCCTTTGACTGATCCTTTGGCTCCTATTACAATTTTTCCTTGCGAAGTAAAATTTCCTATCAATTCGCCGTCCAATCTAAAATCAGCTTTTGAAACGATGTCTCCAACTATTGAGGTTCCTTCTACTATTCGGTTCGTTTTTCCTAATTGTTCTGTTCCGTTTTTCTTTACTTTTTCAAACATTATTATGGGGTTTTTGGGGTCAAGTAGGCGTCTAGGTTCTTTTTAATCTGAACCACTTTATAATTATCTGTAGATATAATAATTGCAGGATGAGCAATTTTGTATTTTTTATCATCTTTAAAAACTGTGGCAACATCTCTGGCATAAGCCTCAGATTTTAAACCATTAATAACTACAAAACTTTCAGTCAAATTGTATTTATCAAAAGAAGTTGTTAATCGCTCAAAATTTTCAACCAATAAAAACACTCTGATGGCTTCTTCAATTTGCTTAACCGTTTTGGTATCCTTATTTGAAACTGCATATAAAATTTTCCAGCTTTTATTATCTGTTGTTGTAAAGTTTAATCGCTCCAGAACCGGAATTTGTTTCTCCAAAATTTCTCTGGCACTTTTACCTTCTTCACTGTTCGGATAATTATCTGCCACATTTTCCATTCCCTTTTTGTACGCTTCTAAACCATTTACTTTTCCTAGAGTATTGGCTTTTAACAATTCGTATTTCGAAACAATATCTTCTCCGGAATATTGATTGATCAGATTATCAATATTGGCTAAGACTTCTTCGAACTTTTCTTCTTCAAAAAGTTTGTACCACTTTTTATATTCAGCATCCGGACTGGAATTCGGATCATCCGATTTATTATTTAAAATCTGAGCATATCTTGAAGTTGGATATTTTGTAGAAATTTCTGTTTTTATTGCCTCTGCTTTTTGTGGATCTGTAATTTGATAAATTTTATACAAATTATACATGGATGGCAATACCAGTTTTTCTTCCGGATTGTTGCGTAACAATTGTTCCAGTTTATCGCTTGCCAATTTATACTCTTTAAACTTCTCTTTATATATAAGTCCTAATTGATAGTATGCAAAATTGCGTTCTTTACCAATACTATCCATTGCAACTTCTGAAGTTGGAAGTTGTTTGGTGTAAAATGCAACGGTATATTTTTCTTGTACAATAGTGTCTTTTAACGCATTTGCAACTTCTTTATCACTAATGGTATCATTCATTGCCAGGTCATTTGCCGATTTTATTCCTGCCAGTCTCCAGTTTCCGCCCAATGTTCTGTTACCCCACATTTTTTTAAATTGGAGTTTTCCGTAAGCAACCGTTGTTGGATTATAAAAATAAAATGTACTTGCCGATTCATTCATTCCTGGAGGCATTCCTATTCCTGCTCCTTCCAGATCTGTAGGTTTCCCTAAAGAATTTGGGTTTACAGCACCATTTCCAGGATTTTCTGCTCTGGAATTTAAATCGATATTGGCCAGTCGTTCTTTCTCTTTTTCTTCTAAGATGCGTTTGGCTTCATCTTTCTTTTTAAGTTCAGCAATATAATTTTCGAAATAAATCTTTTTCTCTGTTGCCGGAAGATTATACACCTTAATAATACTGTCATTACGTTTTGCAACTGCTTCATATTTAATAACGTTATCCAGGTTTTTTCTGTTTTTTTCTATGAAAGCATATTCTCTCGTTTTCGGATCCAGCTTTACAAGAGTACTGTCATAATATTTCGCTGCCATCGAATAATCTGTATTTTTAAAATACATGTTTCCAATGTTACGGTATGCCGAAGCCATTAAATAGGGATCTTTAGATTTTCTTCCCAATGATTTATTGTAAAACTTCAAGGCATTTTCCTGATCTTTCTTTTTATCATAATACACTCCCATTTCATAAAAAAGAAAATCATAATAAGGACGGTTCTCACGATCTGCCACTAGCTTATTGAATGTTTTCAAAAAGATGGTGTCATTATCTTTTCCATAATCAAACAGCTGTGCTTTTTTTGCGTAAGCGTGCATCATGTACTTACGATCGGCTTTTCTGTTTAAATCAATTACACCATCATAGAAATAAATGGCACTGTCACGTTTTTCTTCTTCCTGATACATCTGACCAAGAATAAAACGATATCTCGCGCGCTCTTCATTTTTTCTGGTAAACTGTTCTGCAATTCTTAGTCTGGAAACGGCACTGTCTTTTTGTTCTAAATTTAGAAATGCTTCAGCCAAAAGAGCATTTGCATCAGCAAAAGTCTGTTTGTCCAAATCTGTTTTTTTAAGTAAAAGTTTAATGTTTTTAAGCGCAATTGCGTCGTTGCCTAATCGCATATTGGTTTTTTCGCGCCAGATTTTTGCTGTATAAATATTATTGCTTTCGGGATATTTGTACAAAATATAATTGAATGCCTCAATTGCAGGAATAAAGCGCTGATCGTAATATCTTGCTTTTCCCAACATCAGATACGCTTCATCAATCTGCCAGTTTCTCTCTCTTCCGCCAATATTCATGGAATGCTTCTGAATCGCTTTAATAGCTTTTGTCTCTGCTTTTTCAAAATCAGGATTTTTAGCTTTTTCTCCTTCAGAAAAATTTTCATCAAACTGCATTTTTTCAATTGGCAGTAATTTCCAAAAATTATCTTCATTATTGGCCTGAATAGACTGAAGGCCTTTGTCCAAACCAATTCCTCCATTGTACAAAATATTATATTTGGTTCCAATAGAGTGAGACGATCTGGCCAAAAAGGTATTTTTTTTGGTAGAGCAAGCTATCAAAAAGAATAGGAAAACGAGAGTAAAACTATATTTAAGAGTATTCTTTTTCAATAGAAAAGAGTTTAAAACGATAACTACTAAAAATCGATTTTAGTATATTGACTTGTAAAAATACGCTTCTTTTTGTAATATAGAAATTTAAACGGCAAAAAACAATTCCAGTTCCTGCAAGGTCTCTTTTGAGGTCTGGATATCTTTTACAATTTCACCTTTATTAAGCGCCACAATTCGGTCACAAACTTCGACTGTATGCTGTAAATCATGACTTGAAACCAAAACTGTTACGTTTGGATTGTCAGCCAGATCTTTGATAATTTTTTTTAATCTGCTAACCGTTGTCGGATCCAGATTCGCAAATGGTTCATCTAAAATGACAACTTCCGGATTTCCAATTAATGTCGCAATAATCCCTACTTTTTTCTGATTTCCTTTTGATAAATCTCTTAAGTACTTTTTATTCTTTAAGATTTCGCCGTTAAAAAATTCTTCGTGCTGAGCCAATAAAGCATCAACATCCGCTTTGTTTTGATTTCGAAGATCTCCGATAAAATAAAAATATTCCTCTGGTGTTAAATAACCAATTAAGAAACTTTCATCTAAAAATGAACCTGTAAAAGATTTCCAGTTTTCGCTCGTATTAACCTGAATGTTATTATTTAAAATATTTCCTTTTGATGGCTGAATCAAATCTAAAAGAAGACTGAAAAAAGTTGTTTTTCCTGCTCCGTTATTCCCTACTAATCCGAAACTTTGTCCTTTTGGGATTTCAAGATTTTCGATATTTAAAACTGTTGTTCCGTTATATGTTTTTGTAAGTTGATTTACTTGTATCATGGTAATTGTAAATTTTTAGATTGCTGATTTCAGATTTTAGATTAATTTTCAAATTAACTCCCTTTCTAATTATCTAATTAATTCTTTTGTTTATAAGCACTTATCGTACTGTATTTTTCGATTTTGTATCTTTTTTCAATTAATGAAAAAACTTTTTCTTTGAATATAAATCCGAGCACTCCCGCTCCGGCGACCAAAGCCAGTCCAATTGGTTTACTTCCAAAATAAAGCCCAAGCCAATACAATAAAAGAGGTAAAACAATTTTCGGTAAAGAAAGCAGCATTGCATTGACATTAAATGCTTTTTTATCTCCAAACGCACCGCCAGCATTGCTTAAATCAATTGGCGTTTTAGTAAATGCACCACCTAAAAGAACTAAATGCGAATTGACTCCAATATTATAAATTGCTCCTACAACAATGGTCAAATAAACTTCCCATCCATAAAAAAGATAAAATGAAGCCAGAATAGTCGAGGCAAAAGTAGCAATAACAATCAGCCACCACTTTGAAGTAATGTAGCCACGATATGGAACATTTTGCGTCATCAATAATTGATAATAAGAACTATCCCAGCTTGGCACAAACTGACCAAAAACAAACAGAAATCCTCCAGAAACAAATATTCCTGCAAAAATGTGCATCACGGCCGGCTGATGTGAATTCCCAAAAAAGATCAAGCCGTAGAATAAAAAGAGAAAACTCATAAAAATGGTGGTTTTGGATCTTTTATTTCTTTTAATCAGTTTAATATCATTTTTAAGAAAGGTTCCTAAAGTCCCGAATTGATTCAGCCAGGTTAGATTTTCTGTAGAAGCAATGTCCTGTTTTACAGAAAGTCCCGCATCTAGATAAAGATTCTTTTTAAAATACTTAAATGTAAAAGCATATAATCCTACAAGAACCAAAATTGGAATTAAAAAGACACCGTCAATATCATAAAAGCTTTGAAAAAATGGCGTTGTAAATAGTGTAATATCAAATAGTTTATAATAATGAGCTCCTGCTAAAGCTATAATCAACACTGCAAAAACAACAAATAGTTTGTCAATATTACTTAAAATGATATTCAGGAAATTATTGATGTAAATCATCGCCATAATTCCTAAATGCCAAAAAACGATCTCGACAACATCATATCCATTTAAAATTAACACAACCGAAAATGGAATAAAAAATAAAGCATGTACCCAATTGAAAAAAGATAAAGCTGTTTTTCCTAAAGAGAAATGAACAATCGTTGGTTTTTTAAACGGCAGAACCAGCAATGGCTTAATGTTTAAAACGGGTATCGACTGTAATAAAAGCCTAATTATCAAATCAAACAGAAAATAGTAAATTAAAAATTTGTTTACTGTTTGTAATGGTTCCAATTTCATATCCTTAAGAACATAAAAGGCTCCAACTCCCATTCCAATAAAAATCAAAGAAAAATAGATCATAAAAAAACCTATTATAATTTTCATTGTCAGGTTTTTACCAAAAGATGCCGATCTAACGAACGCTTTCCATTCCAGGTAAATAAACTTCTTAATCATGGTTTATGGTTTTAGTATTTTTGTAGTAAGAGACCAAATGTAGGAAAACGTTACAAAAAAAGTTAAAAAAAATAATTTAGTACCAAACATTTAATAGTGGTTTGCTACTTTTGCAGAAAAATTAGATCATGCCTTCATTCTTAAAACTTATAATTAAAGAGGTTAAACGCGAAACTGCAGAAGCGGTTTCTATACTTTTTAATGTTCCTGAAGAACTAAAATCGGACTATAAATTTATAGCTGGTCAATATATCAATTTAAAATTAACTCTTGATAATCAAGAAATAAGACGTGCTTATTCTATTTGCTCAGCACCGGATAGTGGCGAGTTAAGAATTGCTGTAAAAGCAGTAAAAAATGGTCTTTTTTCTCAGTTTGCCAATACCAAATTAAAAGCCGGAGATGTTTTGGAAGTAGGGCAGCCGGAAGGTAAATTTACTTTTGAACCAGATGCAGAAAGACAAAGAAATTATGCAGCTTTTGTTGCAGGAAGCGGAATTACTCCAGTTCTTTCTATTATAAAATCGGTTTTAAAAAATGAACCAAAAAGTTCATTTGTATTGGTTTACGGAAACAAAACTCCTGAAAACACCATTTTTCATCAGGAACTTCATGACTTACAATTACAATATGTAGGCAGATTTTTTGTGCATTACGTATTTAGTCAGGCAAAAGCTGAGAATGCTTTGTTTGGAAGAATTGAAAAATCGGCTGTGAATTTTGTTTTAAACAATAAACACAAAGAATTGCAGTTTGATAAATTTTACTTATGCGGACCAGAAGAAATGATCAATACTGTTTCAAATGTTTTGAAAGAGAAAAATGTAAAAGAATCAGCTATTAAATTTGAGCTTTTTACATCTTCTTCAGAAGAACATGAAATTCAAGGTTCTCAGGAAGGTCATACCAAAATTACGGTTTTAGTTGACGATGAAGAGACTACGTTTGAAATGTCTAAAAAACAAACTATTCTTGATGCTGCTCTAAAACAAGGCGTTGACGCTCCTTACTCTTGTCAAGGCGGTATCTGCAGCAGCTGTTTAGGACGTGTTACAACAGGAACTGCCGAAATGACTAAAAACTCCATTTTAACTGATAGTGAAATTGCCGAAGGTTTAATTTTAACTTGTCAGGCACATCCAACATCAGATACTATCTATGTAGATTACGACGATGTTTAATCTGTAAAATTCCAATATTAAAAAAATCCAAATTCCAACTTCAAAATTGGAGTTTGGATTTTTTTTTCTCTGCTTCTTATTTATAATCTTTGTCTAAGTTTAAAATTTAGACAAAGATGAAATTCCATTTATATCTTTCTTTAAATTGGAAATTAAAAATTCAAAATTAATTGTTTATGAAATCGGTACGGGAAATTTTTAGAAATAAGGAATATCTTCTGGATGAACCGGAAGTTATAAAGCTTATTGATTATTGTGAAGAGCTGCAGGATGAAATTGTTGAATTTAAATTTCAAAAAACCGACAATAAAGAACTTGCTCTGTTAGACATGATCAAAGAAGTAATAAAAGGATGCGATGCCGTTGAAAGAGAGCAAATGGAACATGAACGATATGGATACGATGCACCCGATTATCAACAAACAATCGCAAATCTAAAAAGTTATATTTACCGTCGTTGTCGTGATGAAAAGATTTGGCTGTAATTGAAATAAAAGTAAAATTTTATCAAAATATTGCCAAATTTTCATTAAATTAGAGGTATAATTATGGCAATCTCAATCTCACTAGTTTGAGAATTTGTAGAGCTCAATCAAAATTTGTCAAACATTTAAACATTAAATATCATGACAGCTCACGTACAACACTTTCATCTATATCTATTTATCATGTTGGCTGTAACTGCTTCGCTATGCGTGTTGGCAGTTATTATAAAAATGAGAAACAAAAAAGGCCCCAAGTTGCTTGAAAGAGAAAAATACAATTCAACTATGACCGAAAAAATGGTAGAAGTAAAAAAAACAGATTCAAATATTTTTAATATCTGGCCTTATGTAAGCAGACTTAAATCGGCTAACGTTTTATCTAAAAAAATTAAAGATCACGATTTAATTTATAAAATTTACAGAGATTCATCAGACAAATTTGAACATATTCTGTTGTCTACTGAAGACAAAAATAACTTTGTTACTATTATAGTAAACAAAAAAAGAAAAAAAACAATAGGATATTCTTTCCTCGATTCTAATGAACGATACGATTTAAGCAAAAATATTGCTTAAGGGTTAAAAAAAAACTTCTCCATAAAGAGAAGTTTTTGATTTTTATAAAAGCTGTTCTTCAACCTTGTCAACAACCTTCTGTGGCAAAATTGTTCTCATAACATCTTCATAACCTTCTACAACTTTATTTCCGTAAACTGAAGTTGGTAGTTTTGGATATTGATTTCGATCTGATGTTAATGCATTTTCTAAACTTTGATTGAACGGTAAAAATCCAGCATAAGGATGCGTAGCACCCCAAAGCGTAACTACTTTTACTCCAAGCATTGCCGCGATATGTGCATTTCCAGAATCCATAGAAAGCATAATATCAAGATTACTGATTAACTGCAATTCCTGCTGAAACTTAATTCTTCCGGCCATATTGATTACATTTTCAAAAGGCTGAGCAAGTGAATCTAAAATTTCAATTTCTCTTTTTCCTCCGCCAAAAAGTAAAATTTTATATGCTGGATTATCAGCCAATTTTGCAATTACTTCCTTCAATAAATCCAAAGGATAAACCTTAGAATCATATTGTGCAAAAGGTGCAATTCCTATTAATTTTTGATTTTGATTTCCTATAATTTCCAGAATATCAGATTTTAAAACTGCTTTTGCAGGGAAATCTGGATTCGTTAAATCTAATGGAAAGCCTAGTTCTTCGAATACTTTTGCATGTCTTTCAAACATGGTTGGCAATTGTTTGAAAATCTTATTTTCAGCTCTTGTCAATTCTTTTTTTCCTTCACGGCCTTTATCAACAGTTGCTCTTTTTTTTCCGCTTAAAGCGAAAAGCAAACTCACAACCTTGGATCGTAAAACATTATGAAGATCTGCAAAGGCATCAATCTTCAGTTTTTTCACATCACTAAATAATCGTAAAAGCCCTGGAAATCCTTTATGTCTTTCTTTCTCATCAAAAGCAAAAAAATCAAGATTTGGAATTCCGTCAAAAAAAGGTTTGAAAAAAGGACGGGAAATAACCGTCAGTTTTACTGTTGGATACTGTTTTACAAAGGCGCGTAAAACAGGAACCGTCATGGCGACATCTCCCATTGCGGATAGTCTCATGACGGCTATATGTTTGATTTTGTTGCTGGACAACTCTGCCAAATTATTTTTTATTTTGATATAAAACCGGGTTCAATTCATCGTCATTGTACATTTTCATTTGTTTGTACACTTTCATGAATTTATCTCCGTTTTCAATATCCGTCAATAGTTCTTCAATTGCTGTAGATAAATCTGTTCTTTGTTCTAAAAGGATATTTAGTTTTTCCTGACATTTATCTCTGTGTTCCTGAGAAGCTTCAGCACGTGTAGCTTCTTCATGCATGTGATAGATTTTTAAAGCCAAAATAGACAATCTGTCAAATGCCCATGCCGGACTTTCAGAATTAATTTTTGCTCCGTCTTTTACTTTCACATCACTATATTTTTGTAAAAAATAGCTGTCGATATATTCCACCATATCAGTACGTTCCTGATTAGATGCATCAATTCTTCTTTTTAAAGTTAAAGCTGCAACCGGATCAATCTGCGGATCACGAATAATATCTTCAAAATGCCATTGAACGGTATCAATCCAATTTTTAAGATATAACAGATGTTCAAATTTATCTTTTGGATAAGGATTATTAATCGGCTGGTCTACATTATCAAACTGATGATAATCTTTGATACTTTGCTCGAAAACAGAATATGCTAATTTTGAAAACATGTTTTTATTTTTTTAGATATACAAAGATACTTTTTATACTTTTATGCTACGAAGAAAAGAAATTATTTTTCGTTTCATAATTATATTCTTAAATAGATTAAAATTTCATCATGAAAATTCATTATATCTCTGAAAATAACAGTGTTTTAAATCATTTTCTTGGACAAATTAGAAATGTAAATGTTCAGAACGACAGCATGCGTTTTCGAAGAAATATAGAACGCATTGGAGAAATTATGGCGTATGAATTAAGCAAAATTTTACCGTATAAAAATGTTGAGATTCAAACCCCACTTGGCATTAAAAAAACAACGGAAATAGATACTGATTTAGTTTTATGTCCTATTTTAAGAGCGGGTTTACCACTACACAATGGTTTCTTAAATTATTTTGATCATGCAGAAAACAGTTTTGTTTCAGCTTGCAGACATCATCCAAACAATGATGATGAATTTGAAATTTTAGTAGAATATCAGGCCATTTCAAACCTAAACAATAAAACCGTTCTGCTTCTGGATCCTATGTTGGCTACTGGACAATCAATTGTTGCTGTTCATAAAAAATTACTTGAAAATGCAACTCCGGCAGAATTTCATATTGTAGTGGTTATTGCTGCTCCGGAAGGAATTGCCCATTTAGAAAAAAATCTTCCACAAAACTGCCATTTATGGGTTGCTTCTTCAGATGAAAAATTAAATGAGAAAAACTACATAGTTCCTGGTCTTGGAGACGCCGGCGATCTTGCTTACGGAAGTAAATTATAATTGTGAAAAGAAAGTAAATAAACTGCACACAATCAAAACATAAAATGCAATTTCATTATTCAGTTTTTGCTGCATATATTCCACATGACTTGTTGCCATAACCGCTAAAGGAGCAATACTAAATAACAATAAATCATTGCTTTTGTTTGGCGAAATGATATAAACCAATGCTGCTATAAAAAAGTATGCTACAATTTTTTTGTATGAAGAATGTACTATCTGTGGTCTATTCGATAGTGTCATTAACATTGATGTCACAAAAAACAAAGCAACAGCAGTGTAAATTGAAAGTGCCCCGTTTTCATAATTGTTTTTAAAATAATCAATTCTAAAATCGATTACAGCTCTTTCCTGAAAGAAAGCTACCACATCAATATTAAAAATCAGAGAGGTCATATAGAATAATATTGCTACTGCTAATAATGCTATAAAAGGCAAAACCCAGTTTCTGTAATCTCTGGAAACGTGAAAAACTATTGATATAAAAACCAATAATAAAAAAAGTACGCTCCAAAATTGAAATAAAGAAGCTACAAAAATCCAAAATGAAGCATCAAATATTTTTTCTTTAGAAGCTTTAAGAGATTGAAGCGAAATCAATCTCCGAAGTGCCAACAAAATAAAAAAGTTCGCATAAATAACATTTGCATTGTTAAATATGGTTGGGAAAAATAAAAGAAATAATAAATAGAAAAGTATAGCGTAACCATTGTCTTTACTTAGTCCGTTCTTTTTTACAATAAAATTTATCATAAAAAAAGATGCCAAAATAAAGCACAACAAACTCACTTTCTGGAAAGCCAAAAAATAAGAAGTAACCCAGGTTGGGTCTTTAATTTGGAACATAAAAAAGAAAACCAGTATTAAAATTACAACCAAGGAATAATTTAATGGCGTAGATTTTTTAAAAACACTTGTTATCATAAGGATATTTTATACTTTTGTGGTTGTAAAGATAATACTTGTTTAAAAGGAAAAACCGAACAAGTTGAAAAAAGATTTGGTTCGCTGAATTTTATCTCAAGATATTACACAACAATAAATAACATATAATTTTTTAAATTATGAAAGCTTTTTTCGAAGGAATTCAATACTTATTCGTTAACATTTTGTTTGCTCCTCTTGACTTTTTACGTCATTTAGAATTAAAAACTTGGTTTGGTGCAAACACAATTAACTGGATTTTCATGATCATCTGCTCTGCTGCAATCGTTTATTGGATTAAACAATTACGCATTTTTGATGACGCCGGAACTGAAAACCAAGATACAACAGCTCATTCATTTTTAAAATAAAAACCAAACCCTTTAATTAAAAAGGGCTGGTGAATTTTATTTTTTAAATTAGATCGAAGCCGATATCTTTTCTAAAATACATCTTATCAAAGCTTAGTTTATCTATGTTTTGGTAAGATTTTTTTATGGCTTCCTGAAAATTATCTCCATAAGAAGTAACAGCAATTACACGTCCTCCGTTAGTAACGACATTTCCGTTATCTAATTTTGTACCTGCGTGAAAAACTATAGAATCTTCAATATTTTCTAAACCAGAAATAACTTTTCCTTTTTCGAAATCTTCAGGATATCCGCCAGAAACTACCATTACAGTTGTTGCGCTTCTTGGATCAACTTCTAAATTGAAATCTCCTAATTTCTGATCTGCAACAGATAAAAACAATTCAACTAAATCTGATTTTAATCTTGGAACCACAACTTCAGTTTCAGGATCTCCCATTCTTACGTTGTATTCAATAACAATTGGTTCTCCTTTTACGTTAATTAAACCAATAAACACAAATCCTTTATATTCGATTCCGTCTTTTTGGAAACCTTCGATTGTTGGTTTTACGATACGAGTTTCGATTTTTTCCATCAAAACAGCATCTACGTAAGGAACTGGAGAAACCGCTCCCATTCCACCTGTATTTAAACCTGTATCTCCTTCTCCAATTCGTTTGTAATCTTTTGCCGTTGGAAGAATTTTATAGCTTTTTCCGTCAGTTAAAACGAAACAGCTTAATTCGATTCCATCTAAGAATTCTTCAATAACCACTTTTGAACTTGCTGTTCCAAATTTTGCATGAACCAACATGTTTCTTAATTCCGTTTTGGCTTCTTCAAGATCCTGAATAATCAAAACTCCTTTTCCAGCTGCTAATCCGTCTGCTTTTAAAACGTATGGAGGTTGTAATGTTTCTAGAAACGCACATCCATTTTCAACTGTTTCAGCAGTAAAACTGTCATAAGCTGCAGTTGGAATGTTATGTTTCATCAAAAATTCTTTTGCAAATTCTTTACTTCCTTCTAATTGTGCACCCAATTGAGATGGCCCGATCACCGGGATATTTTTTAAACTTTCGTCGTTTTTAAAATAGTCGTAAATACCTTTTACCAATGGATCTTCTGGTCCTACAACTACTAAACTTATATTTTCTTTAAGCACTAATGCTTTTACTGCTTCAAAATCAGTTGCAGATATAGCCACGTTTTCAGCAATTGCAGCAGTTCCTGCATTTCCAGGTACTACAAAAAGTTTTTCGCAAAGCGGACTCTGTGTCATTTTCCATGCAAATGCATGTTCTCTTCCGCCTGATCCCAATAATAAAATTGTCATGGTGTTGTTCTATTTAGTTGTGGTGCAAAAATACTTGCTTTTGAACGTAAAAAATAATTAAATCTTCAAAAAATTGTTGGTTCTGCCCTGTTAGTAATTCCTAAACATTATTTTTGACTAAAATTATGCTGAAAAATGATTCGCCTTTTTGATCTTTCGCTTCAATTAAATGGTTTTCCAATAAAGAAGGCCAAAGCCGAATTGGATCAAATTGTTCATTTTTCTGAAGAAGATTTTGCTTCCTTTCTTGAAAATAAAAAGAAAGAAATTGTTGATTTTCATTTAAAAAACAATTCTTTTTATGCCGAATTAGTTGGAAACACAAATACTGAAAATTGGGAAAATTTGCCCATTTTAAATAAACAAAATCTCCAAAAACCTCTTAAAAAAAGACTCTCAAAAGGCTTTTCTAAAAAAAACATTTACCTCAACAAAACCTCCGGATCAAGCGGAACTCCTTTTGTTTTTGCTAAAGATAAATATTCGCACGCCTTAACCTGGGCATCCAATATTATGCGTTTCGGCTGGTTTGGGATTGATTTTAATCATTCGTATCAAGCTCGTTTTTATGGAATTCCAATGGATTTTATTGGATATCAAAAAGAACGTTTCAAAGATTTCCTGACGCATCGTTTTCGTTTTCCTGTTTTTGATTTATCCGATGCTGTTTTGGAAAAATTTCTAGAGAAATTCAGAACTAAAAAATTCGATTACATCAATGGCTATACAAGTTCGATTGTACTTTTTGCTAAATATTTAGAAAACAAAAACATCATTCTAAAAGAAATCTGTCCAACTCTGAAAGCCTGTTTTGTTACTTCTGAAATGCTTTTTGAAACAGATAAAAAACTTTTAGAAAAACAATTCGGAATTCCGATTATTAGTGAATATGGTGCTTCTGAATTGGATTTGATTGCTTTTGAAAATCCGCAAGGCGAATGGCAAGTAAATGCAGAAACTTTGTTTGTAGAAATTTTAGATGAAAACAATAATCCTGTTCCACATGGAACAGAAGGAAAAATTGTGATTACTTCTTTATTCAACAAAGCAAATCCTTTCATTAGATATGAAATTGGCGATATTGGAATTTTGGATGAAAAAAGTACGCCTCAAAAACCAATTCTTAAAAAACTTATCGGCAGAACAAATGATATTGCAATTCTTCCAAGCGGGAAAAAATCGCCTGGTTTGACCTTTTATTATGTAACTAAAAGCATCATTGAAGATGATGGAAACGTCAAAGAATTTATCATCAAACAAACCAAATTAAATACTTTTGAGATTGAATATGTTTCTGAAAAAGAATTAGTTTCAGAACAAATTGAGAAAATAAAACAAGCAATTGATTTGTATTTAGAACCCAATCTAAATTTCACTTTTACTCGAAAAACAGTTTTAGAAAGAACCAATCGCGGGAAACTAAAACAGTTTAAATCGTATTTATAAATATAAATAAAATCTTACATTTGTTTTTTTAATTAAAAACTTATGGAAGATCAATCTTTACTTTCTGAAGAAACAATTTCTAATAAAATATATTTTATCCGCGGCCAAAAAGTGATGCTTGACTTTGATTTATCTTCACTTTATGATGTTGAAACTAAAAGATTAAATGAACAAGTGAAAAGGAATTTAACACGTTTTCCTGTTGATTTTATGTTACAACTAACTGAAAATGAATATAATTCTTTAAGGTCGCAAATTGCGACCTTAAAGAAAGGACGAGGAGAGCATCAAAAATATTTACCTTTCGCTTTTACAGAACACGGTGTCTTAATGTTATCTAGTGTCCTAAAAAGCGACAAAGCAATTCAAACCAATATTCAAATTATGAGGATTTTCACGAAAGTGAGACAAATGCTTCTAGATACAACCGAAATCAAAGTTGATATTTTACAGATTCAGAAGAAGTTAGAGAATCATGATAAAAATATTGAATTGGTATTTTCTTATTTAGATGAATTGACTGAGAAAAAAGAAAATGAGTCTGAAAGAGTAAGGATTGGCTACAAAAAATAATTTCTCTAAGGTCACAAATTGTGACCTTAAACGATATTCCAAACTTGATGTCACAAATTGTGACCTCAAGTTTGAATTTAAATTTTACTACATGGTATAAAAAAATTGGAGGTCGCAAATTGCGACCTCCAATTTTAATCGAATTTCTTCAAGGTCGCAAATTGCAACCTTAAAGAATATTAAACTTTCTTTATATATTTTGGTTTGATTATCAACTGAGTAAACAAAAACCTCATCATCAATAAAACAGAAAAAACGAGATTATATCCGTGAAATTCCCTGTAAACACCAAAATTATGTTTGATCAATTTAAATTTTGAAGAGGATACAGAATCTTTTCTAATTCTGTAAAAAGCCAAAGATTCTGGAACTGGTTTTGCTATTTTAATTTGCTTTAAAATCGTTAGCCAAATTCTCCAATCCTGACGCTTTTGTGTGGTTTCCAGAATGATTTTTCCAAAATAATCTGCATCATAAATGGCTGTCAAATTGCCTACATAATTACAGAAAAATAATTCTTTATAAGTTAATGGATTTGGTGATTCAACCCTTCTGTTTAAATTGTTTCCTTCTTCATCAATAGAATCGTAAAAACTAAAAGTAAAGTGTAAATTATTTGTTTTTAGAAACTGTATTTGTTTTTCTAATTTCTCAGGAAACCATAAATCATCGGCATCTAAATAGGCAATATATTTTCCTGTGGCTTTTTCTAAAGCGGAATTTCGGGCAAAACCATTTCCGCGATTTTCCGGTAATTTGAAGAGTTTTATTCGATTGTCTTTTTGAGCAAATTCTTCAATTATAGAAACTGTATTATCTGTTGAAGCATCATCAGCCAAAATCATTTCCCAGTTTACATAGGTTTGATTTTGAACAGATTCAATTGTCGATCTAATGAACTTTTCAGTATTATATGTAGGAACAATAATAGAAACTAATTCGTTCATCTGAAACAGATTTTTTTGAAGTTTATTAAAAAACAGCCCGAATTCAATTTAAAATTCGAGCTGTTGTGACCTTTTTATTTTATATAACTTGAAAAGTCTTTGTGTTCTTCTTTTGCAAGTTCTTCCGGAGATAATGATTTAAAATATTCATACGTAATTTTCATTCCTTCGGCACGACTTACTTTAGCTTCCCAACCCAGCAGTTCTTTTGCTTTTGTAGTATCTGGCTGACGCTGTAACGGATCGTTTATTGGTAACGGATGATAAACTACTTTTTGGTTGGTTCCTGTCAGTTTTATAATTTCTTCTGCAAAATCTTTAATCGTGATTTCGTCCGGATTTCCAATATTTACCGGATATACATAATCGGAATGCAATAATCTGAAAATACCTTCAACCTGATCGTCTACATAACAGAAAGAACGCGTTTGCATTCCGTCTCCAAAAATGGTTAAATCTTCTCCGCGAAGTGCCTGGCCAATAAAAGCAGGAATTACACGTCCGTCGTTTAATCTCATTCTTGGACCATAGGTATTAAAAATACGAACGATTCTCGTTTCTACACCATGAAAAGTATGGTACGCCATCGTAATGGATTCCTGAAAACGTTTTGCTTCGTCATACACACCACGAGGTCCAATTGTATTTACGTTTCCGTAATATTCTTCTGTCTGCGGATGCACTAACGGATCTCCATAAACTTCTGAAGTCGATGCAATCAAAATTCTGGCTTTTTTAACTCTTGCTAATCCCAGTAAATTGTGCGTTCCTAAAGATCCAACTTTCAAAGTCTGAATTGGGATTTTTAAATAATCTATCGGACTTGCCGGAGAAGCAAAATGTAAAATATAATCTAAATCACCCGGAATATGAACAAACTTGGTAATATCGTGGTGATAAAACTCAAAGTTTTCCAGTTTGAATAAATGCTCAATATTTTTAAGATCTCCTGTAATAAGGTTATCCATTCCAATAACAAAATAGCCTTCTTTGATAAATCTGTCACATAAATGTGATCCTAAAAATCCTGCAGCTCCGGTGATAAGTATTCTTTTCATGATGGTTGTTTAACATCGCAAATGTAACTGATTTGAAAATTATTTTTTCAGTTATCTTTTGATTTATCTTGTTTCTAAAAAGCTTTGATGTTCTTTATATTTTCCTTCAACAAACTCCTTTATCTCTTTTTCAAATCTTTCTTTTGAAAATAAAATAGCATGTTTACGTATTACCTTCGGATCGAATTTTTTGGTTCCAAAACGAATTACGGCTTCTTTGATTTTCTGAACAGATTGTTCTTCAAAGAAAAGTCCCGTTTCATTTTCAACAACCGTTTCCAGAGTTCCTCCTTTTGATAAAGCAATAACCGGAGTTCCACAAGCTTGTGCCTCAACAGGAATAATTCCAAAATCCTCCTCGGCTGCAAAAACAAAGCTTTTTGCTTTTTGCATTAAACTTCGTAATTTTTTATTTTCAACAAAACCAACGAACTCTATATTACTTTTGGCTATTTTTTGGAGTTTTTCCAGTTCTGGTCCTTCACCCGCAACAATCAGTTTTAAATGTGGCAACTCATTAAAGGCTTCTACAATAAGTTGTGTCTTTTTATACGGAACCAGTCTGGAAGCTGTTAAATAATAGTCTTCTTTTGTTTCTTCTAAACTAAAAAAATCAACATCTACAGGTGGATAAATTACAACTGATTCTTTGTTGTATGTCTTTTTAATTCTTTGAGCAATGTGCTTAGAATTGGCAATAAAATAATCGACGTTTTCTGAGTTAGAAAGGTCCCATTTCTGAATTTTATCTAAAACCGATTTTGCATACAATCCTTTTAAACCCTTTGTTAGTCCCGCATCTTTTAAATATTGTTCTCTTAAATCCCAGGCATAACGCATTGGTGAATGACAATAACAAATATGAAGCTGATTTTCTTCTACTTTTATTCCTTTTGCCACTGCCGATGAAGAACTGATTATTAAGTCATAATCACTTAAATCAAACTGTTCTATGGCTATTGGAAATAACTGTAAAAATTTGCGATGGTTTTTCTTTACTGTAGGCAGTTTTTGTATAAAGCTGGTTTTTGCTTTTTTTCCGTTTAAAATAAACTTACGATCTTCATCATTCAAAAAATCAATAAGCGCAAAATGATCAAAATCATTCCAAATAGAATTTATAGAATGAATCACTTTTTCGGCTCCTCCATTTACATAATACCAATCGCTAATTAGGGCTTTTTTCATCTTTATTGCATTATTTTTCTTGTAAGATAATAAACGTAATAGGCGTTTTTACCAAAAGTGATATTTAAAAAGTATAAAGTTTTTGGAATCCAATGGTCGAACAAATCTAGTTTTTTTAATTCAGATTTGAGTTCTTTTAAAGTCTCTTTTGAAACTCCAACATTCATTTCAAAAACGTGAAAGGACTGTCTTATCATTAATTCTTTTCGCAATTCTTCACGAATTTCAATATTATATAAATTGCCAACGTCTTTTCCAATATCTAAAACCCCTTTCCACATTGAGGCTCTTCCTTTTGCCGAATATGATCCGGGAATATGAAGACCTCCATCTTTTTCAGAGTTTCCAAATAATGGTGGATTTCCTGCTCTTCCTCCTACTGATGGATTTGCCAGATAACCAATTCCTGTTGTGCAAAAAGCATGTGCTGCAAGATAAATTTGGTAAAATAACGTTCCGTCGTATTTATCTGTGGCAAGTCTTTTTGCCCATTCTTTATTAACAACCAATCCCCCAACAAATCCACAAATTCTGAAAACTAGTTTCGCCGAATCATTTTTTCCAATAATAGCTTCATTTGGTAAAAATCTAGAAATGCCCAGTGGTTTGTTTATGTCTTTTTCAAACCGAATAAAAGGTCTTGAAACCATTGCAATAGATTGATTTCTTTTACAAAAGTCGTCAATTTCAGTTAACCCGTTTTTCAAAAACAAATCGTCGTTACCAATTAATATGACCCATTTGTAAAGAGCCAGATCAATTAATTTTCTAATATTGGCATCATAGCCTAAATTCTTTTCGTTTTCTATATAAGAAACAATCACGTTTTTAGCATTAAAAATGACTTGATACTTTTCTGCAACAGCTTGTATTTCGGCTCTTTCTTTTGAAAAATCTTCGCAAATTATAATTTCATTTGGCAGCATTTCCATTTCATAAATAGATTGCAATAAATCTTCAAATTCATGTGGCCTGCCATAAGCGGGAATTGCGATACTATATCCTTGTGTCATTTTTATATTAAAAAAACTTACATTTTCTGTTTTTATCAAAAATATAATTTTAATTTGTATTTGCTTGAAATAAAAAATCAACTTTCTGTTTTAAATTTAACAACAACTTATATAGTGCTTAAAAACATATCATTGAGCTTTGGAATAAATTTTATTAATTTATTATTTCCATTGCTATTAATTCCGTTTTATATCAAAACATTTGGTATTGACATTTACGGTTTAATCGCGGTATCAATGGCATTTATAAACATTGTCTCCGTTTTATATGATTATTCCTGGTATGCATTTGCACCGATAGAGATTCAGAAAGTAAAAAATGACACAAGCTTAATCAACCAATATATTTCGAAAATCATTAATTGCAAGATTGTTGTATTTCTTCCGTCTTTGCTTTTATTGTTAGTTTTTATTTTATGTTCTGAAATAAAATACAATCTGATTTTTTCATTTTCTTTGTTGGTATTTCTGTTTTCAAGATCTCAAAATAACCTTTGTTTCTTTATCGGACTGGATAAAGTATTTCCGTATTTTATTATCAATTCTGTCGTAAAAATTGGCTGCATTGCAATGATTTTTATAACTCTTGTACAAAAAGAAGATTATCAGTTTGTTTTTTACTATCTGGGAATATCAGATATTCTTATTTTCATTTTTTCTACTTTATATTTAATTAAAAAGTGTGGTTTTAAATATAATTTGACTGTAATGTCTGAAGTTTACAAAGAACTTGTTTTTGGTCATAAATTGTTTTTAACCAACCTTACGATTTGTGCACTTATGAATTCAAGTACTATAATTTTAAGTATCTTTTTTGACAATACTGTTGTGGGAATTTATAATGTAGCAGAAAAAATTATTATGCTTTGCAAGCAATCAATAAGTGTATTGTTTCAAGGTGTTTATTTTAAGGCTTGTGAAATTGGAATCTTAAAAATTAAGCAACTTAATCATTTTCTAAAATCTGTTTTCTGGTCTTATTTTTTAATGTATGGTTTTGGAGGTATTTTATTAATCGTTTTTCCAAATCTGATTATTAGTATTTTAAGTTCTGAATATACTTCAAGTTCTTCTATCTATCTAATTTACCTTGCTCCAATTCCGCTTATTAGTGCATTAAATCAGTCTGCTTACATGTCATTGTTACTTCATCATAAAAAAAACACTTACTTTAATGCACATCTTTATGGACTGATTATAAATATAATTCTGTCGTTTGTTTTATGTCATTTAATGAAAGTATATGGTATTGTGGTTTCTTTAATTTTAACCGAAATATTTATAACTGCTTACCTGAATTCTGCTATAGTTAAAAGTGACGAGTTAAATTTTTTCAAGAATAAAATTGACTAAAATGAATTTTTCTAAAAAGCTTATTAAGCCAATATTGTATTTGTTTGTATTTTCTTCTCTTATTTATTTTGTAGAAGCTTTTCAATCTATCATGATGATTGTAACAGCTTTATTATTAATAAGTTTTGCTAAGTTCGAAGATTTTAAAATTTCAAGAAAAAATGCTTCTTTTCTATTTTCTTTTATCATTTTAGCCTTTTACTACATCCTATTTTATAGCTCTAAAAGTTTCAAGCTTATTGCTGAAAGTTTATTATTATTTGTTATTCCGTTGTTAAGTGTTTATTTATATAAGATAGAAACATTTTCAAAAGACCTAAAAAAAATACAATTTGCTTATAGTATCTGTTTGAGTTTATTGTGTCTGTATTTTTTAGGGTTTTACATTTATGATATTCCAAATCACCACTTCGATTGGTATTTAGCACGTTATAATTTAGAATTTTATAATAAAATACATGGAACTTATATCTGTTTATGGATTGCCATTGCCATATTATTTTTAGCAGATTTGACCTCATCTTTTAAACAGTTTCCTGTTCATAAAAAGGCGCTGTTTTTTATAATGTTCGTCCTTCTTTTTTCAGGACTAATAATTTATAATTCAAGAAATATTATTGTCGGACTTATTATTATTTCCGGTGTTCGATTTCTATTATTAAAAAAAGAGAACACAACGATTTCAAAAAAACTGATTTTTTTAGTATTATTTGCCGTTTTAGCTGTGGTTTTATTGTCCAGACGTTATATAGAAGATATTCAATTTCTATTAGACAATTCGTTTAAAAATTCCACTCGATACGCTGCCTGGTCGTGCAGTTCAAAGCTCATTTACGATTCCAATTTTATGGGAATGGATTTTAATTTAATTCAGGATAAATTAAACGAATGTTACGCTCCGTTCCATAATCCTGAATTGGAAAAATTTAAGATTAATTCCCACAACCAATATCTTGATTACATGCTAAAAGGGGGAATTTTTATGCTTTTGGCTTTTATCTCAACCTTGTTTATAAAAATACAATATTCTATAAAACAGCAAAATTATCTGTATTTATCTCTAACAATCTTATTTGTTATTTCGTTTATCACAGAAAATGTTCTCGTGAGACAATATGGAATGTACAGTTATTTTCTATGTGATATTTTGTTCCTCGGTTCTATTCTTGGAAATAAAAATCATAGTAGAAATGAAATAGAAAAACACTAATGTTGGTATGTACAACATACAGCCATCACTGCAACAAACAAACAAATAAATCATACAACCAACTAAATAAAGATAATTATTGTTTTTGGTTGAAATAGCAATATATACCGGCATAAAAAAAGAAAGACAAAACAAAATTATGCCGACAAAACCAAGTTGTTTGAAAATAGACAGATAGACGATTTCTTCAATAAATTTGAAAGTTTGACTACCAAAAAAGCTTAAACCGCTTAATTGTCTAATTTGCTCAATTCTCCCTCCTAGTTTTGAATCTAAAATGAATCCTGACAATGATCCGTATTGAAAATATCGATTCATGAAAAATGTTCCGATAACAATCAAAATTAATCCCAACAAAGCATAAATTCTAATCAGTCTGAAAATGCTGTCTTTGTAAATAAGTACAAAATAAAACAATAATCCAAGCCACACGGTTCTTGATAAAGTAAGTATTAAAGCCAGAATTACAATCATTAATTTTATTCTAGAAGTATTTTTTTGATGGAAAATTGGAAACAACATTAAAATACAAACCCCGAAAATATTTCCATTATTATAAGTAGAAATCAGCTTGTAAAGTGAGCCTCTCATATTGTACTTTCCTTCCAGTGTTCCCAAATCACCTGCGTTTACAGTAACATAGGGAATTTCAATATAGTGCCCTGTAACTTGTTTGAAAACAAATAGAAAAATACCGTATAAGGAAACCAAAAAAACGGCCTGAACTATTTTTTCTTCTATATATAAAGAGTCTATTTTCCTTAAAAATGGACTTAAAAAAAGATAAAAAAATAAAGGAAGAAATGCAAAACTTACATAAAAAGCGACCAGATTTCCCAGTGAACCTTCGTATCCTCTAAAAATCAGATTTAGAGAAAAATACAATACAAATGGCAGTGTCGCCAGATAACAAATAAGATGCTTGGACTGTACTAAAAAGCTCTTCTTTTCGAGTAATATTATGATTAAAAGTAGAAAAATTAAACCTAAATACAAATATCCCCAAGTGAATGGAATTCCCGCAATTTTAAAACCTCCTTTTGGTAGATAGACTAAAAATAACAGACCAATAAAAAAAAGATACTCTCTAATTTTTTCGTTATTCAGAATAAGTTTAAAATTAAAACGCATCTTTATTTTAGTTGTTTTTAATAGGTATGTATTTAATATTTAAGCCTTTGTAATTCGTCCATTAACTCGTTATTACCCATCAAAAAAGGGTCATATTGATTATTAACCTGACTTAGTTTGTAACCAAAATAATTTGGATCCCAGGTAACAAATTCGTTACCATAAAAATATTTTTTGTAAGCTTCAAAATCTCCATTGATCACTTTTGAATTGTGTTTTACAGAGATATTTTTGATAGTAATATTTTGCTGAGTAGTATTATAACCTAAATCTACCCGAATATTTTCAGGAAAAACCTTATCAGGAAAATTGATTACAATTTTTTGCATTTCGTTTGATGCATAAACAGGCCTAAAAACTGAATTTTCGTCTTTCCATTCTCCGCCTTCCGGCAAATAAAAAATCTGTAGTTTATCATTCTTTGCAAAAACAGCTTCAATAGTAATGGTAAAAACATCTTTTTTCCTAACTATGTTTTCTTCCTTTTTTCCACAAGATGATATTAATAAAGCACTTAGAAGACAGATCGAAATGATTTTAAATTTCATTTTAAAAAAATTATATTATTTGTTTTTTTCGTTTTCTACAAGTAAAAGCTGTTTTTTGTAAAATGCTTTAAATGCATTTAATAATACAAAAAGAAAAATAAATAAAAGTGGAAGATAGAATTTCAGCTTACTATTAATAGATTTTTTACTCTCCACATTAATTGTACTGCTGATTTCTTTAATCGTTTTTTCGTAACTGATTAACTTAAGTCGATTCCTTCCTTGTTCTTCAATTAAAGCTTGTTTAGTTTTTATAAGATCATTCAACTGTGTATTCTCATTATAATAAACCAGTTTATCGTTCTTTTGAGTTCCTTTTGTTATATTGGAAAAATTACTTAAAACGGTATTAATCTGTTTGATTATAGAATCATTTTGAACAATATTTCCCTGTAAATTTTTCAATTCGATTTTCTGAATCGTATTAAAATATTCCGAATTGTTCAAAAAATTCAAAATTGGAGCGGCATAGTCTTTATCATTTCCCACTTCGCTCGTCGTGAAGGAAACAGTATGATATCTGTAATTTTTACTGGTTAAGGTATCTATCAAAATTTTATTGATATCACCATTTTCGGCCATAAGTTCCAATAATTGAAAATTACGCTCTTTATTGTCTACAAACTTATAAGCTTCAACAATGGGTCTAATTTGAATTTTTTTAATCAGTTTCGGGTTTTTAACTCCAACCACCTTTTTTAGAAAAACGGTATCGTTCGAAATTACTTTGGATTGTAGCAGATCAATTTTAGAATATAAATAATCTACACTCTCAAAATTTGGTTCTACAATAATTTGATTACTATATGATTTTCTTGTTGTATCTAAATACCAGCCAATTGCAAAACCAGTAACGATTAATATTAAAACTATAATCCAGTTTCTCAGAAAGAATTGAATACTTCTAAAAATAGAACTATTAATCTTGTCGAAAAAATTACTAATCTTTCTAGAAATCTGAACTAAATCAATCTCCTGATCTTCCTGATTCTGCGGTACTTTTGTACTCATTTATGATTTATTTGATGTTGAAAATCTGTTCTAAAATCTTAATTGTAATCAAATAAGTCGGCTTAACACCCGTTGTTCCTAATCCGCCTGAAGCCAGTGTACTTCCTGTTTCCAAAGGATTATCTGATGCATAATAAGCATAACGAACTTTAATATCATGCGGAACACTTTTTCTAATTTTGGATGCCGACTGAATTGCTTTTTGGTAATAAGATCCTTCCATTTCCAAACCAATTACACCCCAGGTCGATTCGTGGAAAAATTTCAACAAATCTCTGTTTTGTAATGAAGTTCCAAGAACTGTAACCATTGCACCTTCATAAATATCAATCTCATTTCCTTCGAACATCGCACCAGTTAATTCATTTTCGAAGAAATAATTATCCGCTGTTCCTTCGTTGATATGCGCTGTCGGAATCATGATATCTCCTTTTCCTCCTTCGAGAATTCCGGCTTTACCCATAATCGAAACCGATTTTACATTTAGTAATGTTTCTTTTTTGAATGGTTTTAAAAGCTCGTCGATCGTTTCATACGCCTGTTCTCCAAAAGCGTAATCCATTACAATGATTACTGGTTTGTCTTCTCCTACATTAGCATGCGAAAAAGCTGTTTTCGACCAGTCAATTTTTGCTGTATCAAAAATCTGAACATCGATATTGGTTCCTGAACAATCCGGTAATGAAATCATTCCGTTTTTCAAGGCCAATTCTTCCACAACACTTCTAATCTCTTTTGACCCTGAACTGCTTAATTCTTCATAAATAAAGAAATCTGTTTTGCCTTTGAATTTTGTTTTGAGCAAAGGCGTCGCAAAAATCGAATTCATAACGCTGTGCATATTCGCACTGATAACGTGAATTGGTCTTTGTAAAAGATCATTTGCTTTTAAAACTTCTTTTATGTTTGTAGCCCATATTTCTCCGTGAATGTGGTGTCCTAAGCGTTCACGTAAAACAGGACTGAATGTTATCGTACGTTTATTGTTTTCAACAATTTCTTCAATAGCTAATTTTCCTAACCAATAAATTACGTGCAAGAAACGGTCCGGAGCATTTTCAGAACCAAAAGCATCGTAAATATCTAAAACTTCTTCAAAAGTTCGTGCTAAAATATTAGCAACATGCGAAATAGCTTTTTCTTTTTCTACCAAAGAAAGCTTTTTGGTCTGCATAACCGCTTGTTCCAATTTCTGCCAGTCGCGGGAAACTTCTCCGCCATCATCAATTAAAACTCTGTTTTTAATTTTATGAGATTCAATAAAAATGAAAGTCAAATGCGTTAGAATATCATAAATATCAGAACGTCCTCTTGTGATTTCGACATTCATTTGTTCTTCGTCAATTCTATAGCAGTTTCTTCTTCTTTTTGGAGGAACAATTGCCTGAAAATGTGATTTAGAATAACCTTCGTCTGAAGTCAAATTGATAAAACGACATTGCTCAATCCCTACAGGAAGACGTTCTATAACGTATAAAAGTCCGTTTAGTTCCACTTTTTCTTCAGCAATATTTCCATAAATTTCAGGTCTTAATGCTAATAATGATTCACGTAAACTGTCGCCGGAAACTCCCATAGGTTTATAAAAACCACGGTTGAACAAATGGCGCATTGTAATGTACATTTTTTCTATAGCCGCAGATGATTCCTGCGCTCTAGATCTTGATATATGTTTGGTTTCTTTCATTCTATTTTATTTTATAAATTCAAATGTAGTTAAATACAAGGCATGCCGTGTGTCTACAACATTATTTTTTAAAAAATCATTTTGATTTATCTTCTGTTTTAAATTTATCCTTTGCCCAATTTTCAGGATTGGAAACAATGTAATCAGAAATTTTTTGATAATCATTATTGTTTCTAATTATATTATCATAAAATAATTTTTGCCATTGATGCGGATATCCTAATCTGTTGGCATGTTTGGTTACCGCAGATTTATATGACCCAACAATTGACGAAATGGTGTTTTTTCCGATGTTTTGAAAACGTTGTGAACCTGGTGATTCTGGCGATGGTAGATACAGGGCATGCCCTGTATCTACACGCCCTGTATCTGTATCAACGTCATCTAATTGTTTATCGATAATCAAAATTCCGTGAATATGATTTGGCATGACCACAAAATCACCCAATTCAACGTTTTTATGGTGCGCAGGAATTTGATGCCACAATATATCAGCAATAATACCAACCTCTGATAAAACCATTTTATCATTTTGAATTTCTCCAAAATAATGTTCTCTACCTTGCGTACAAATTGTGATGAAATAAGCTCCGTTCCAACCATAATCCCACCATTGAGCTCTTATTGAAGAAACACGGTATTTATTTTGAAATTTTCCTTGATTCATTAATTTTTTTATTTACTTCTCTTTTTATTAAATGTAGTAAATAACTTATGAATATGAAAAATATTATCTAAATGCTACCTCAAATTATCCGCAATATCCCTATTATTTGATAATCTAGGAATCTTGTTTTGTCCTCCCAATTTCCCTTGTGATTTCATGTAATCCTGAAATCCGTTTTTCGAAATTTTGGTTACAATTACTTTTCTTAAAACATTTCCTGTGATTAAATCATCGTAATAAATGTTTTGCTTACGCATTGAATTATCAATTGTTTCAGCAAAAATCTCCATGTTTTCCGGCTCCTTTTCAAATTCAACCAGCCATTCATGATACGGAAGTCCACTTTGAGGATTAATCTGTGGCGCTACTGTAAATTCGTTGATTACGATATTGGTTGATGCTACAGCTTCTTTCATTGCATTTTCTACTTCGTTAGCAATAACGTGTTCTCCAAAAGCCGAAATATAATGTTTAATACGTCCGGAAACTATCACACGATGCGGAAACAAAGAAGTAAACTGAACGGTGTCTCCAATATTATAACGCCAAAGCCCAGCATTGGTAGAAACAATCAAAACATAATTTACTCCAATTTCTACTTCGCCAATTGTAAGTACTTTTGGATTTTCTTGAAAAAATTCATCTGCTTTTATAAATTCGTAGAAAATACCTGAATTCAATAATAGAAGCATTCCTTTTTCTTTTTGCGAATCCTGATAAGCAAAGAATCCTTCAGAAGCTGGAAATAATTCGATGCTGTCTACTTTTCTGCCAATCATGTTTTCGAATTTGGCGCGATACGGTTCGTAATTCACTCCTCCATAAATAAAGAGGTTAAAATTCTTGAATATTTCGCCTATTTTCTTACCTCCGCTTTTTTGTTGCAAGCGCTCAAAATACATCTGTACCCAGGACGGAATTCCCGAAATAACCGACATATCTTCTAAAATTGTTTCGTCTACAATGGCATCAACTTTGGTTTCCCAGTCTTCAATACAGTTGGTTTCCCACGATGGCATTCTGTTTCTTTGCAAGTATCTCGGCACAAAATGCGCTGCAATTCCGGACAATCTGCCAAACTTGATACCGTATTTCTCTGTCAGAATAGGACTTCCCTGCAGAAAAATCATTTTTCCATCTATAAAATCAGTATTTCCGGTTTCGTAAACATAATGCAAGATGGCATTTCTTGAAGCTTCAATATGAAAAGGCATTGATTCTTTTGTCAGCGGAATAAATTTTGCTCCTGATGTTGTTCCCGAAGTTTTAGCAAAATACATTGGCTTTCCTTTCCAGAGAATATCTTCCTCTCCTTTAATTACCTTTTCAATATAAGGTTTTAGATCTTCGTAATCTCTTACCGGAACGTTTTTCTGAAAGTCTTCAATTGTTTTTATTTCATCCAAATGATGATCTTTACCAAAACTCGTTTCTTTGGCATTTTTTATTAGTTTTTTAAAAACTTTTTGTTGCGTTTCGACTGGTTTTTGGGCCCAGGTTTGAGTTTGGTGATATATCTTACTAGCAAATAATTTTGCTGCTACAGCTTTAATAGACATTTTTTATGGTATTATTTTTTGTCACTTTTCTTTTTCTTCTGAGATTTTGCCTGCTGTTCTTTTTCAGTTTTAGCCACCTCATCTCTTAGTTTTATTTCAGCATCAGAAGCTTTCATGTTAAAGTCTGCGGGGTCTTCGACTGTTTCTGCTAAAATAGAATCTTTATTAAATTTTGAATATTCTAGTTCTCCTTTTAAAACTTTCTGAATTCCTTTTATATAAGCTTCATTTTGTCGTAAAGCTGTTTCAAGGGAATCTGATTTTATTGCCAATTGGGTTGCATTTCTTTTTAACTCCGTTGAAGAATATCCTGGAATAAATTCGCGGAGTGGTGTAAAGGCAATTATGAAAGTGGTAATCAGAATTAAAAAAATGCCTCCTAGAGTAAACGTTACAAAGACATTCATTAAGTTAAGTTTAAAAGAAAATAGTTCTTCAAAAGTATCCTCATTCAAAATTATTAATCGGTTCTTGGTGAATAATTTTCTTCTGAAACTATGTTTTTTCTTTGACATATTACTCTTTTAATAGGAGCAAATATAGCAATTTATAATATTGCTAAAGCTCGGATTTGTTTTATGAATTGGCTAAATTCAGGATTTTATAAAATATTTAACGTGGTCTGATCCAAATATTTTAAACTAAAAATACTTTTATTTCGTATATTTCTATATACCTTTGCGGAATAATTTTAGAAAACAATTTGCTTCGGCATTAAATATAATAGTCATGGGAAGATTAGGTCTTACAGAAATCCTTGTTATCGTAGGTATTGTGATATTACTTTTTGGAGGTAAAAAAATTCCAGAATTAATGAAAGGTTTAGGAAGCGGAATTAAGGAATTTAAAAACGCTGCTAAAGACGATCAACCTGCTGCTTCTAAAAAACAAGAGGAAGAAACGAAATAAAATCAATTTTTATTATTGTACTAATACCCCAAATTACTAAAAGTAGTTTGGGGTTTATTTTTTTAACATCTTACCTATATAAACATCCTGTTTTTCTTAATAAAACGCAGCATAAACGTAGTTTGTCGATTATTATTGCATTTTTTAACAAAATTTTTTGTTTTTTTAGCAGACATTTAATGTTTTTAGTACTTTTACTTCGTCCTTTTTACTAAAACCATTGAATATGATCGATTTAAAGCGACGGAACTTTATAAAAAATATTGGATTCGTAGGTGCGTCAACTTTGTTTTGCGGTTCACTTGTTGCTCAAAACACTTTAAAAAATTTCTCAAATACTGAAAATAAGGAAAATAATATACTTTCTAAATTCTCTAAAGTAACTTTTTTTGATGCTTTTCTGCTAGATCAGTCTCTTTCGGACTGTTACAAGAAAGTTATTGTAACCTGGGAAAAAACAGGTTATGTTTCTTCAGGAAATTATTGTTACAGTTCTTCTGATGGACTCTTAAAAATGTTTCCAATGCATCTTCATACCCAAACTACCGGAAAAGTAGATGATGTTCTACTGTGTTTTGGGAAAAACTCAAATGGAGAATGGAAATCATTAAGGTCTTTATCAGGATTTGATTTGGAAGCTATTACTGTTGCCATGAACGATTTAAAGATACATAGTAACGAGGTTAATTTATCTCACTATTTATTTCCTGCTCCTTCTCAGCAATTGAATCCATACGGTTTTGATACAAGAAAAGGAAGTGTATATCTGCAAACTATCTTAGATTCTGAACAAACAACAACAAAAATTATCATAAAAGAAGGTAATAATGTTGTATATCAAAAAGAAGTAATCTCTCAACATAGTCTTGTTGTCCAATCTTCTTTTGTTTAATCACTATTTTATCTTAAAAAAAATAATTCTATTATGGCAGAACCATTTTTAGCCGAGACCCGTATAATGTCTTTTAACTTTGCTCCAAAAGGATGGGCATTGTGCAATGGACAACTTTTACCTATAAATCAAAATCAGGGATTGTTTTCCTTATTAGGAACTACATTTGGTGGAGATGGACGAGTTAACTTCGGATTACCTGATTTACGTGGCAGAACTCCTATCCATTTTGGAAATGGTCATAATTTAGGAGAAAAAGGAGGTGAACAAGCCCATACCTTAACTATTTCTGAGATACCAAAACACACTCATTCTTTAAAAGCTAAAACAGATCTTGCTACTACAAATATTCCGGATAATACAGTCGTTTTAGCTAATGCTATGCCTAATCTTGTTTATAGTGGGCAAAATCAAAATTTAACAGCTATGAGTTCCGGAACGCTATCAAATGTTGGTGGTAGCCAGGCGCATTTAAACATGCAGCCTTTTTTAACCCTGAATTTTTGTATTGCTCTTCAAGGAATTTTTCCATCAGCAACTTAATTATTAATTGTAAAAATTAAAAAATGGCACAACCTTACGTTGGTGAAATCAGAATGTTTGCAGGAAATTTTGCCCCTGCCGGATGGATGTTATGTCAAGGACAATTACTTCCTATTTCTGAGAATGAAACTCTATTTCAATTAATTGGTACTACTTATGGAGGCGATGGCCAAAGTACTTTTGCATTACCTGATTTACAAGGCAGAATTCCTATTCATTCTGGTCAGGGTTTTATACTGGCAGAAACCGGAGGTGCTGAACAAGTCACTCTTACAGTAAATCAGATTCCGACTCACAATCACGCACTACTGGCAACAACAAATTTAGCAGATACTGCAAGTCCTGCAGGTTCTCTGTTGAGTACTAATCCGCCAGGAAATAAAATATTTTCAAGTGCAACTCCTGCAACTCCTTTAAATGTAACATCAATTACAGCTACAGGTGGAAGTCAGCCACATGAAAATTTTCAACCTTATTTGTGTGTAAATTTTATTATTTCATTGTTTGGAATATTTCCTAGTCAAACCTAGAAAATCAAATTTTACACTATTTTTTTTAATATAATAAAACGATATATTATGGATCCTTTTGTGGCCGAAATACGCATATTTTCATTTAATTTCCCACCAAGAGGCTGGGCTTTTTGTAATGGGCAACTTTTGCCATTATCACAACAAACCGCTCTCTTTTCATTATTAGGAACCACTTATGGCGGTGACGGAAGGAGTACCTTTGCTTTACCGGATATACAGGGAAGAACTCCAATGCAGCCTGGACAAGGTCCTGGATTATCTTTACATGATTTGGGAGAAACAGGAGGGTCTGAAACAGTTACTTTGTTAGAATCTGAAATTCCATCTCATAATCATTCATTAATGGCTGCAACTTTAAATTCGCAGTCAATTTCTCCTGCAAACAATAGTTTGGGAAGAGGAAATCCTATAAGAGTTTATTCGACAGGTAGTACCAATACTGATATGAGTATAAGTAGTATCGCTCTTTCAGGAGAAAATGCTCCTCACAATAATATGATGCCTTATTTGACAATGAATTTTTGTATTGCTCTTCAGGGAGTTTTTCCTGCCAGATCGTAAAATAATTGTGTTTTGGAATTAAAAATAAAAGATACTATTCTTCGTGACATTCAATCTTACGATCTTCCTATTCTTTGTGAAATATATGGAAGTACCCGGAAAGAAGAACTAGATAAAGGAACAAACTGGAACGATGAACAAAAAAGACTTTTTATTGAACATCAGTTTTCTGCTCAGCATGAATATTATCAGAAAAATTATCTGGGCGCAAAATTCTATATAATTGAAAAAGAGAACATAACAATTGGGAGATTATATATTGATTTCTTTTTTGAACAAAAAGGCATTCGCATTATAGACATTACAATTCTGCCTCAATGGAGGAATAAAAGTATTGGCAGCTCTGTTTTGAATGAAATTTTAAATAAAGCAGCCAACAACAATTTGAATGTTACGATTCATGTTGAAAGTTTTAATCCTGCTATGGAATTATATAAAAGATTAGGATTTAAAAAAATAAGCGAAACAAATGGAGTTTACCATTTAATGGAATGGAATTCTGCCAAATAAAATAACGATTAATTAAACTATATGGATATATCTTTACTCTCTGTAAATAACTTTAATTCATTACTCAATAAAATATTTATTATTAAAATTTCGGAAGAAATTCAACTTGACGCAGAATTAATTTCGGCTACCGAATTCAACAGTTATTCCCCATTAGAAAGAAATCCATTTTCTATAGTTTTTCGTACGCAGCAAAAAAATGAATATTACGAACAGGGTATTTTTACTATTATACATCCCGAAGAAGGCAATTTAGAATTATTTCTTACTCCGCTTGGTTTTGATGAAGCGGGAATGAAATATGAAGCAGTGTTTTCTTAATTAGGCCAATTTAAAGCGAAAAAAATGAAAAATAACAAACTCTTAGTTGTAATAGTATTATTAGGATTTCTAAGTTTTGGAATGAAGTACAATAATATTATTAACAAAAATGTTGTTGCTCCTATAGTTGAAAGTTTAGCAAAAGCTGAAAAACCTTTTATTGCTACAAAAGACAATAATAAAAGTAAAAAAGCTGAAGTTAAAGAAAAAGCAAATCTCTCCTCTGCTGTGGCTGCAACTGTCACTGTTAATAATGTTGTAGCCGTAAATGGTGGTGGAAATGCACAACCTGGGTCTCAGTTAGATTATACTATTACCATTACAAATTCAGGTGCAGATGATGCTCTGGGGATGACCTTTCAGGATATTTTAGATTCTAATTTAACTCTCGTTGCTAATTCTTTTAAGGCTACACCAGTTGCAAACAATAACTCTTATTCCTGTATCGGAAATGTTGGAATTACCGTAGACGCTGCCGGAGGTGTTTTGGCAAATGATGTAAGTCCGGACGCGACTGCTTTAACAGCAACTATTTTAACTGCTCCAACTAATGGTACTGTTAATTTGGCTCCAAATGGTTCTTTTACTTATAATTCAACTGCAGGATATTCGGGTTCAGATAGTTTTACTTATACGCTAACCTCAACTAATGGCAAAACCTCAACTGCAACGGTCAATATTACGGTAAGTACTCCTATAATCTTTGTAAATAGTGCCGCTTCAACTGCAGGAAACGGAACTTTAACAACGCCTTATAAAGCTTTAAATAGCATTACAGGGACTAGTACAAACCCTATTTTCATATACTCCGGAATTGTTACCGGACTTTTGACTTTAAATGATAATCAAAAAGTAATTGGTCAGGGAGCAACTTCAGGTCTAGCTTCTATACTGAATATTACTGTGCCAACCTATAGTAATACATTACCCTCTACAGGTGGAGCAAATCCTACTATCGCCGGTATTAATTTAAAATCTAATAATGATATTCAGGCTGTAACGATGACCGGAACTTTATCCGGCTCAAATGTAGGCACATTAAAAATTAAAAATACTTCTATCAATGCAACAAACCTTCAGGCAGTAAATATCACGGGAACTGGAACTATAGATTGTGTTTTTTCAAGTATTTCGGCAAACGGAAACCCTGTAAAAGGAATTTCTGTTAATTCGCCGGGAAGTTTTCAGATTACAGGTTCCGGAACTACAACAGGTTCTGGAGGTACAATTCAAAATATTCAACAAAGAGGGGCTGAATTTATTTCATGTACAAATGTTACTCTTAAAAACATGAATTTTACTAATTCAAGCACTTCTGGAGTAAATGTAAATGTTCCAAACCCTCAAAATAATAATACAAATTCCTTTGCAGCTTTGCATTTTAAAACAATATCGGGAGGAGTTACATTAGATAATATTGCTGTTTCAGGTACTACAAACTCAATAGGAATAAATTTAAATGATGTTAACAATTTTGTTTTAAGTAATAGTGCTATAACTGGTTGTGGAAGTGCAAATGGAGGAAATGTAAATGTTGGTGGAATATTTGCCCTTGATTTGAAAGGAACCTGTTCTATCACAAATACTACTGTTAATGATTCCTGGGGAAGAGGTTTTTTTGGGTATAATGGAATTTCACAAAATCCAACTCTAAGCCTGACAGTAACAGACTCTCAATTTAAAAACTCTTTCAATAAATCAAATGGTGACAGTAACTTTATTTTTCAGGCAAAAGGAACTTCAATTAATACTTTAGTCTTTAAGAAAAATGACTTTTCTAATCCAAAAACTACGGGATTAGCTTTAAACTTTAATGGCTCTTCTGTAAATACTGTTCAAATAGGTGGTAACACTGCTGCAACAGATGCTAATACTATAAATGCTGCATCATCAAACCCGGGAAGTAATGGTTTATCTTTACAAGTTAACGGAACTGCAACTGTAAATTACAATATTATAAATAATACCATAAAATCCAGTTTTTCTTCTCTTTCTGCATTGAGTGTAGGAAATCAGGGTTTAGGAACTATAAAAGGACGAATAAATAATAATACTATTGACGGAGGAAGCTCGCCAATTGGAAACGGAATAACTGTTTCTGCTTACGGAAATGCCAAACATATTACTGAAATTGCAAATAATACAATTACTAATGCTGCAAATTATGGGATTTTTTCTGAAGCAAACGATAATGGAACTATAGGTTCTGGTCGAATTGATGCCTCAATAACAAATAATAATATAAGCGTCATAAATAATGCCTACACCCATATTGGAATTGTTTCTTATGCAGATAATAGTTCAAGCACTATGAAAAGTGCTGCAAAGGTTACTGGAAATATTGTAAATGCTGCAACCGGATTAGCCGCAGGTAATTTTGATGTGTTATCTCAGGGTCCTAATTGTGAAGTTATTTTACAAGGTACTTCTCCATATGCTTCAGGGTCTGATAAAAACCTGGCTTTAACAAATTTTTGGAAAGCAAATAACAATAATAATGGAACTGCAATTGACGAAGCAGGTTCCGGAAAAGTGATCTCTGGAACCGTAACTCTTCCTGATAATGGAACTGCTTCAAAAATGGCTCCTCAAAACGATGTTCAGGAGGAAACAAAACCAGCTGCAGAATCAACTGTTAACAATTCTGCTATAAATGATAATTCGGTTACTGCAAAAAGTGCAGCTGTTAATGCAACTGCAACAACACTTTCTGCAGGACCATTTACTTTAGCTGCCGGAAAATCTACTGTAATTACATTTAGTGCTACAATTAATGCTGCCAGTACATTGCCTCAAAATACTTGTGCCGTTACCAATCAGGCAACTGTTAATGGTTCTAATTTCTCAACTGTAAATTCAAATATTACAACAACTTCAATCAAACCAGGAAGTGCTATTGCTACTGCTGATACACAAAATATTCCTTGTTTAGGAAGTACGGCAGTTACTTTAAATGCTACTTGTCCACTAGGAACAACAGCAACTTGGTATACTGCAATGAGCGGAGGAACAAGTTTTGCAACCGGAGCTTCCGTTTCGGCAACTCCTACAGCAAATAATACTACTTATTGTGTGGCTTGTGAAACAGCTTATTGTGCAAGTGACAGAGTTTTGGTAAAAACGGTAACGGGAACTCCATCAACAACATCACCAGCAGTAACTATGTCTGCTTGTGACTCTTATACCTGGAGTGCAAATGGAACAACTTATACTAGTTCCGGAACCTATACAACTGTCGTTGGATGTGATACAAAAACTTTGAATTTAACTATCACTCCATCTACTACTTCAACACCAGAAACTATATCTGCATGTGATTCTTACACCTGGAGTGCAAATGGAACAACTTATACTAGTTCCGGAACCTATACAACTGTGGTTGGATGTGATACAAAAAAATTGATTCTGACTATCACTCCTTCAACCTCATCTCCTGCTGAATCACAAACGGCATGCGACAGCTATACATGGCCGATAAATGGTGTAACATATACCACTACTGGAAATTATACACATAAAATTGGATGTGATACCAAAACTTTAGCGTTAACCATTACTAATTCTACAAGTTCTACACAAACAGAATCTGCTTGTGACACTTATACATGGCCAGTGAATGGCGTAACATATTCCACTTCTGGAAATTATACGCATAAAGTAGGTTGCGATACAAAAACTTTAGCATTAACCATTACAAAATCTACAAGCTCTTCTGAAACACAGACTGCCTGCGATAGTTATACATGGCTGGTCAATGGACTAACATATACTGCTTCTGGAAATTATACGCACAAAGTTGGATGTGAGACGAAAACTTTAGCATTAACTATTATTAAATCTACAAGCTCTACGCAAACAGAATCTGCCTGTGACAGCTATAACTGGTCTGTAAACGGAATGACCTATACATCTTCAGGAGTTTATGATTACACTGTTGGTTGCGATACAAAAACTTTAGCATTAACTATTACAAAATCTACAAACTCGTCTGAATCACAAACAGCTTGTGACAATTATACGTGGCCAACGAATGGTATAACATATACCACTTCTGGAAATTATACACATAAAGTAGGTTGCGATACAAAAACTTTAGCATTAACTATTACAAAATCTACAAACTCGTCTGAATCACAAACGGCTTGTGATAGTTATACGTGGCCAGTGAATGGTATAACATATACCACTTCTGGAAATTATACGCATAAAGTAGGTTGCGATACAAAAACTTTAGTATTAACTATTACAAAATCTACAAACTCGTCTGAATCACAAAATGCTTGTGATAGTTATACGTGGCCAGCGAATGGTATAACATATACCACTTCTGGAAATTATACGCATAAAGTAGGTTGCGATACAAAAACTTTAGCATTAACTATTACAAAATCTACAAACTCGTCTGAATCACAAACGGCTTGTGACAGTTATACGTGGCCAGTTAATGGTGTTACCTATACCACTTCTGGAAATTATACACATAAAGTAGGTTGCGATACAAAAACTTTAGCATTAACTATTACAAAATCTACAAACTCGTCTGAATCACAAACGGCATGTGACAGTTATACGTGGCCAGTTAATGGTGTTACCTATACCACTTCGGGAAATTATATACATAATGTAGGATGTGATACGAAAACTTTAGCATTAACTGTTACAAAATCTACAAGTTCTACTCAGACAGAATCTGCATGCAATAGCTATACTTGGTCAGTAAATGGCAATACCTATACAACATCAGGAACTTATACACATACCGTTGGTTGTGACACAAAAATATTAGCATTGACAATTACTAATACTACTAGTAATACAGTTGTAGAACACGCATGTGATAGTTACACCTGGCCAGTAAATGGAATAACCTATACATCATCTGGAACATATAATTATTCTGTAGGATGTGATACCAAAACTCTAAGTTTAATAATTACTAATTCTACTAATTCTACAGAAACTGTAACAGCTTGTGAAGTTTACGTTTGGCCAATAAATGGTACAACTTTTTCAACTTCCGGAGTCTATAGTCATACTGTTGGTTGTGACACAAAAACATTAGTATTAACAATTACTAATCCTTCTGATATTGTAAAAACAGTAAGCTTAAATTCCGGAATATTAACAGCAGATCATTCCGGAGCTAGATATCAGTGGTATAAATGTCCAAATACATTATTAACCAATGAAACCAATCAATCTTTTACACCTTCTGTAGTGGGAGATTATAAGGTAGCAATTACTATTGGAGAATGTACAACAGTTTCTGATTGTATGAATGTAACTAATTTAGGTCTTGATGACTTTAAAGTCTCTCAATTTAAAATGTATCCTGTTCCAAGTAGAGGAATTTTAAATATTGTTACTAAGTATAACGGAAAATATATCATAGTAGATGCTGCAGGAAAGCTTGTAAAATCAGTACATTTAAATGCAGATATTCTTAATACAATTCATTTAGAAGATCTTGCTGATGGTGTTTATTTAATTCAAAACACTGATCATAATACATTTAAAGCTCAGAAATTTATTTTAAAAAAATAATCCTTTTTGACTTTTTTATTAATCCCAAATTACAAATTGTAGTTTGGGATTTTTTTTATATCTAAAAAATCTTACTTTTAAGCACCCTAAATTTTTTAAGATATGAAAAACCTATTTTTCGTGATTGCTTTTTTGCTAGCTATAGAAAGCCAATCACAAACGCAGTCTTTTCCTGCCAACAAGGTATATGGAAACGGACTTATGGCTGTCCCCAGAAACAGTCAGGATGCTCAAACCAATTATGATACCTGGAAAATGAATTTTACAGAACCCTGTTCTAACGGAAGATATCGTGTAAAATTCGATAATTCTGCTGAAACAGTTTCTGAAGGAATTGCCTACGGTATGTTACTTTCTGCTTATAAAGCGGATAAAATACTTTTTGATGGCCTTTGGCTGTATTACAAAGACAATGTAAACAGCAATAAAGTGATGAACTGGAAAATCAGCGGATGCTCCGGAACTATTGGTTACAATGGAGCTACAGATGCTGAACTCGACGCCGCCTTCGCTCTTATTGTTGCCGATTATCAATGGGCAAGCACGGGAGCTATCAATTACAAAAGTGATGCAACCGCTTTAATTACGGCTATTAAAAATTATGAAGTTGAAGCCAATACTTATGTTTTAAAGCCTGGTGATCAATTCGGCGGAAGCCAGATTACAAACCCTTCTTACTTCTCTCCTGCTTATTACCGTGCTTTTGGCGTTTTTACAAATGACACCGCTTATTGGAATCAAGTTGCTGCAAAGGCTTACACCATTATCAACAATAATTTGATACAAAACAATGCTGTTGGTGGTTTGGTTTCAGATTGGTGCGAAGCTTCCGGAGCGTATTCTTCTCAAGCTGGAAATTATGCAAACGCTGGAAAACTATATACTTATGACGCCGCAAGAACTCCCTGGAGAATTGCTGTAGATTATGTTTGGTACGGAACTGCGGATGCTAAAACTTATGCTAAAAAATCATCTGATTTTGTTCGTATCAATCTTGGCGGAACAACCAGCATTAAAGATGGTTACAACCAAAACGGAACCGTAAGCGGACAATGGCACAATGCTACGTTTGTTGGCGCATTTGCCTGCGCTGCTATGGCTGGTGAAAATCAAGCGCATTTAGATGCTTCTTATACCGATTTAAAAAACCTCAACGAGCCAAACAGCTATTTTAATCATACCCTAAAAACATTATACTCTTTTTTATTAACTGGTAATTTTTATCTGCCCCCAACTGCTACTCTGTCCAATGAAAATTTTGATATTGAAAAATCTACTGTTACGCTTTTCCCAAATCCGAGCGCTGATCGAATCACAATTAGTGCGCCTCAGCAATCGACTATTTCAGTAATTTCTCCTTCGGGAAGTGTTATTCATCAACAAAAAACAATTTCAGAAAACACCGAAATTAATCTGACCAATCAAGCATCTGGCGTTTATTTCGTAAAAATATCCAATGATGATTTTAAAAGTGTCACTAAAAAAGTGATTTTGAAATAATCTTAAACATATAAACACCCAAATTATAGATTTTAATTTGGGTGTTTTTTGTTTGCAAAGTTCCCAGATATACTTGAAAGAAAATTTCTATATATTTGGCAAAATTTATTTGTATGAAAAAAACTTTACTTTTTTTAATTTACTTTTTATCTACTTACACAATCTCCGCTCAGAATCCAACAGATGTGGATATTAACTTTGGTCCACATCCAGGCTTTAATGGAAACATTTATTCTACAGCTGTTCAGTCTGATGGAAAAATACTTGTAGGAGGTGCTTATAATTCATATCAAGGATCTACTGAAAATTATTTAACACGTCTTAATCCTGATGGAAGTAAAGATTCTTCCTTTAAAATAGATACAGGATTTGATAGTGGACTAAGAACTATAGTGTTGCAAAAAGATGGAAAAATATTGGTAGGAGGTGCTTTTACTAATTACCAAAGCAAATCTCAGAATTGTCTGATTAGACTAAATGCTGATGGAAGTAAAGACACTTCATTTGACATAGGTTCAGGGTTTGATGCTAAAAATAGTGTTATTTATTCTATTGCAATACAAAAGGATGGAAAAATAATTATTGGTGGCAACTTCTCTAAATACAAAAACAAGGATCAAAAAAATTTAATTCGGTTGAATAGTGATGGCAGTAAAGATGACTCCTTTGACATTGGAACTGGTCCTGATAATACTGTTAAAACTATTGCTATACAAAACGATGATAAAATTGTTATAGGAGGTAATTTTACTAAATACAATAATCTAGTACAATATCGTTTAACTCGCTTAAATCAGGACGGAAGCAAAGATACTACAATAAAAATGCTAGGTAGTGGATTTGATGATGTAGTCAATTCTATAGCAATTACAGAGGATGGAAAAATATTAGTGGGTGGGCAATTCTATAAGTACAGTGCAAAAATTGAAAAAGGATTTATTTGTTTAAATAGTGATGGTACTAAAGACACTACATTTGCAATTGGACAAGGATTTGGTTCTTATACTTTTGTAAATTCAATAATAATTCAAAATGATGGAAAAATAATTGTTGGAGGACAATTTGAATATTATCAGAATTTGTATAAAAAAGATATTGTTCGGTTAAATAAAGATGGAAGTATTGATAATTCTTTTAAAATAGAAAAAGGAATAAATTATGGGTCAAATGGTTCTTCTGTTTATTGCCTAACATTACAAAATGATGGAAAAGTAATAGTTGCTGGAGATTTTAGTACTTATCAAGAAACAGTTGAAAATCGTTTAGTTCGATTAAACCCTGATGCATCAAAAGATGTTAGTTTTAATATAGGAAATGGATTTAGTAATACCGTACTTGTAACCTGCTTGCAAAGCGATGGAAAAATATTAGTAGGAGGACAATTTTTAAAATTTAACGGAAGTTCTCATAAGTGTTTGGTTCGTCTAAATTCTGACGGGAGCAAAGATTATAGTTTCAATGTTGGAAGTGGATTTAGTAATTATTCTGGAGGCTTTCCACTTGTTCAGGCTATAGCGCAACAAGCTGATGGAAAAATAATTATTGGTGGCTGTTTTACTGATTATCAAGGTTATTGGCAAAAGGCATTAATCCGTTTAAATACTGATGGAAGCATTGATAAATCTTTTGATACAGATACCGACAATGGATTTGTTGGCGCAAATGGAGCATATAAAATTCAATCAATAGTAATCCAACCAGATGGAAAGATAATAGTTGGAAGTGATTTTACTCAATATAGAGGAGTAAATATGGGTAAATTAATCCGTTTAAATGCAGATGGAAGTATTGATAAATCTTTTGCAGTTGGAAGAGGATTTGATAAATCTGTAAGAGTTGTCAAACTGCTTTCTGATGGAAAAATTTTAGTAGGAGGTGAGTTTACAACTTATCAAGGAGTTAGTCAAAAAGGTATAATTCGTTTAAAATCAGATGCTAGTAAAGATACTTCTTTTGATATTGGAAAAGGATTTGGTAGCACTTATACATTAAATGATGTATTAACAATTGAAGAACAAAAAGATGGAAAAATAATTGTTGGAGGAACGTTTAAGTTCTATCAAGATATTAATCAAAACTATATAACCAGGTTAAATTCTGATGGGAGTTTAGATTCTTCATTTAATAGTAAAGGCGGATTTAATTTTTATGTGAATTCTATAGCTTTACAAAATGATGGAAAAATAATTGTTGGTGGTGATTTTAGTGTTTACCAAAATTATTTTACTGATCGCCTAGCGCGGTTAAATTCAGATGGAAGTTTAGATTCCTCATTTAACGGAACTGAATTTGGTCTTTTATATAATTTAATTTCGGATAATGATAAAGTTGGTGTTCGATCAGTTACTCTACAAAATAATGGAAAAATACTAGTTAGCGGTTCTTATTCCAGTTATAAAAAAGATAATTTCTCTGCATTCCTTATACGTCTAAAAGGAACTGAAGTTGTCTTATCAAACGAAGATTTCATCAAAGAAAACAAATCATTTTCTGTATGGCCAAATCCTGTAAAAAATACATTAAACATCAATTCATTACAAGATTCAAATTACTCCATAAAAATTTATGATTTATTAGGAAGATTGATTTACACAAAAGAAAATGTAAATACTTCAATAGATGTAAGCTCTTTTACATCAGGTTTATATTTAATTAAAATAAAAGCCGGAAGCGGAGAAACCTCCCAAAAATTTATAAAAATATAGTTTTAGAATTATATAATAAAAATGCCCAAACTACAATTGTAATTTGGGCATTTTTTATTTAATGATTTCAATAATCTTGGAATTTGGAATTTTAAAAATTGAAATTTCTACAAAACCATCGTCAGCTGAATTCTTTTTCTATCTTCATCAACCTCAGTAACTTTCACATCAACATGCTGATGCAGTTTTACCACTTCATTTACATCGCTTACAAAACCGGCTTTTAACTGTGAAATGTGTACTAATCCACTTTCTTTGATTCCGATGTCAACAAAACAGCCGAAGTTGGTGATGTTATTAACAATTCCTGGCAAAATCATTCCAGTTTTCAAATCTTTTATTGATTTTACATTTGCATCAAACTCAAAAACCTTAGCGGACTTTCGTGGGTCCAATCCAGGCTTTTCAAGCTCTTTTATGATGTCTTTAAGCGTTAATAAACCAATTTCATGTGTTACATACTTTTCGGGCTTAATAAGCGCTGTTTTTTCTTTGTTTGCAATTAATTCATTTAAAGAAATATTCAAATCCTTCGCCATCTTTTCCACAACCGGATAAGCTTCCGGATGTACCGCCGAATTATCCAGCGGATTTTTAGCATTGGTAATTCTAATAAACGCTGCTCCTTGCTGATATGCTTTATCACCTAAACGAGGCACTTTTTTCAATTGTTTTCTATCTTCGAAAGGGCCGTTTTCAGAACGGTATTGTACAATATTTTCGGCCAGCTTCTCTCCTATTCCACTCACATAACTTAGTAAATGTTTACTTGCTGTGTTGATATTGATTCCAACCGAGTTTACGCAACGAATTACAGTGCTGTCCAATTCTTCTTTTAATTTCGTCTGATCAACGTCATGTTGATATTGTCCTACTCCAATAGCTTTTGGATCGATTTTTACCAATTCGGCCAAAGGATCTGAGAGTCGTCGCCCGATAGAAACAGAACCACGAACGGTTACGTCATAATTTGGAAATTCTTCACGCGCAATTTTTGAAGCTGAATATACCGAAGCTCCAGCCTCAGAAACAATAAAAACCTGAATTGGTTTGTCGAAAGCGATTTTTTTAATGAAAAATTCCGTTTCTCTTGAAGCGGTTCCGTTTCCGATAGAAATTGCATCAATCTGATAGGCATTCACCATCGAACGGATTTTCTTGATCGCCATTGATTCTTCATTTTGAGGCGCATGCGGATAAATGGTTTCGTTGTATAATAAATCGCCCTTTTCATCCAGACAAACCACTTTACAACCGCTTCTAAATCCAGGATCGATTGCCAAAATGCGTTTTTCTCCCAACGGCGGAGCCAGTAATAACTGACCTAAATTATTAGCAAAAACCTGAATGGAATTAGCATCAGCTTTTGCTTTTGCCTCTTGCAAGGTTTCGTTTCCAATTGCCGGATTCAATAAACGTTTGTAACTATCTTCAATTGCTAACTGCAAATGAGCTGTTGTATTGTTTTGTTTTTTAATGATGATTTCATCAATAACATCGTAAGCATCATCGATATCAACATCTATTTTCATTTTGATAAAACCTTCATTTTCTGCACGTAACATTGCCAGTAAACGGTGTGCCGGTGCTTTTGTCAACGGTTCTTCCCAATCAAAATACTGACTGAATTTCTGCGCTCCTTCTTCTTCCGCTTTCTTTTTTACAACTTTAGTAGCAATGATCGCTTTTCGCTGATATAATCTACGAAGCTGTTTACGAACATAGATATTTTCGTTAATCCATTCTGCCACAATATCTCTCGCACCTTGAATCGCTGCTTCTTCATTGATAACATTTTCATTAATGTACTGTGTCGAAATAAAATCGATATCAGCATCACTTTCAGATATAATCAGTTTAGCTAATGGCTCTAAACCAAATTCGCGGGCCACATCGGCTTTTGTCTTTTTCTTCTTTTTGTATGGAAGGTAAAAATCTTCTATCTCTTGTAAATCGAAACTTTCTTCGATTTTTTTCTTCAATTCTGGTGTAAGTGCTTTTTGTTCTTCAATAGATTTCAGAACCGCTTCTTTTCGTTTTATAAGCGTATCATAATCTTTTTGAAGTTTTGCAATTTGCTCAATTACAGTTTCGTCAAGATTTCCTGTTGCGTCTTTTCTGTATCGGGAAATAAACGGAATTGTACAGTCTTCCTCTAATAATTTTACTGTGTTTTGAATGCTTACTGCCGGCGCCTGAACAGACTTGGCAATGAATTGAATATTAGTCATTATTTTTTCTTTATGGGCTTTAACACGATACTTGCTTTACTAAAATCAGCCGAAGCGTTATACACTTTTCTATATTCCTGATAAATATCTTTTGGGTAATTTATCGATTTATATTTTTCATCAACGGTAACAATTACCTGATTTCCAACAACCTTTACAGTCGACTTAAATAAGCAGTTTTTATTTTCATCATACTTCATTTCTTTATCTATCACTAAATCATTGTAATGATCTACTTGATATCCTTTTGGAATGTTAAAAACAATCGTATGATGATACTCATTTGCATACTTTAAATCGATTTCCGTTTTTCTTGTATTTTCCTGATACAGATTAGCTTGGTTTCCTATTACTTTTCCTAAATTAAGCATCAGTAAATTTCCGGCTTTTTCTGTAAATGATTCTACTGATTCCAGCTTTGAATTTATAACAAACGGTGTATTTGTATAATTATTTTTAAATTCTAAATTTTCAACTGTGTGTTCCAAAAGTTTCACATCAACACCATTTATTGAAACTTCTTTTACAAAATCTGTTAGATCTTTCTTTTCATCATTATTAGACAAATCCTTGTACGAATAACGCAGAATTTGTCCTACGTAGCCTGTATTTGATAATTTTTTGTCTATCGTCACTTTTGCTAAATCTGCTGACAAATTTACAACTGATTCTGATTCTATTTTAGTAAAATCTGATGCAATAATAGGAATAAAAATAGTGGTATTTTGTTTTTTATTTACATCATATCCTTTTGATTTTGTATCCTGATATTCGTATCCTAAATTTCCATATGGAAGATATCCTGCATTCGGAGAAATAAATTTATTGGTTTCTCTGATATAAAAGTTAAACTCCGTAAACTCATAAAATGTCATCATTTCATCGTCTAGTTCTCCTATAAACCGGTCTTCATTTGCAATAATTTCATAAGGAATTTTCAATGCATCTAATGAAAGTTTATAAATACACATAAAATCCTTATGACTTAATTTTCCTGTTCCGTCAACAATCTTTACATCATTGAAAATAGATTCTCCATCAGAATAATACTCAAAATGTGTTTTAATATATTCATCTAAAATGGTTAATTTCTCATCGGTGCTTTTATCTTTTATATTTAACTTTTGAAGCAGTTTTTTCACATCACCATTGGAAAAAGCATACGGTTTTAGGTTTTTTATATACTCTTTAAAAAATGGATTCCATTGTTTCGCTACCATTGATTGTGAGGTTCCGGCAATTAAGTAAAAAACTTTAACCAGATTTTTAAATTTCTTTGAACTTCTTTCGTTTGAAATTGGCTGAATATTGTCTGCGGTATAAAATATTTTATTTTTAATATGATTGTCTGTAAATTCAGGAGAAGCAAATAATCTTGACGCAGCAGATCCTGAATCTGTTAGCGTAAATTCGGCGTGAAGTACTGGTGCTTCTTTTTGGTAAATTTCAACTCCATTTGACGTAGGATTTTCTTTTACAATAAAATAATATTCTAAAATATCGCCTTTCTCCACTCCTTCAAAAACAATCGATTTTACATTTTTTACATCAGAATTTACGATCTGGCTTTCTGATAAAACTTTTACGTCGCCATTTGGTTTTATTACCCTTGCATGAAAATCTTTTGTGTCACGAATTGTATTATTATCATCTGCGGTAACTTTATTGTATTTGTTGATTTCTGAAGCTTCGTTTATTTTAACTGCAAAATGTTCCATTTTAAATTTTGCAAATCCGTACATATTGGTATTAATTCTGGTATGAACCCATCTTTTATCAAACAAAACAACTGCGGGCATTTTTTTATATTCTTCCGGAATTGCTTTAAAAGATGGAACAGCATCCCAGGTATAACTTTTTATTTCTTGTGCTTGTGTTTTTAAAAAAGAAAAAAACACTAAAATCAGGGCAAATTTTTTCATTACTTTTTGGTTAAGATTATAGATTGGTTGTATTGTTGGGTCAATTCGCTTACTACTGAATTCCAACTTTCAAACGTATTGGTTTCAATAAGTAATTTTTTTAAAATAATTTTCTGAGATACTACTAAATTCTTTTTGTCTTTTTTATAAGCGATTTCATAACTTAATGTTTCGTTCTCTTTCTTGCTGTTTTCGGGTATAAATTCCAATTGATAATTTTCCGGAACTTCATAGATATAATTAAATTCGTTTATAAACTTAGAGTCATTTTCAATAGGTAATTTTCTTTCCTTCAAATCAATTATATATTCTTTAAAAGGCGCTAATAAAATAGGCTTAACGATGATCTTCTCTCCTATTTTTTTAGCCCATCCGTCAAGTTTAAGATTATAAGACAAAGTAGTTTCTTTATTTTCGTATTCGTGTTTGTTTACATCAATGGTTTCTACTTCAATCTTTTCATTAAATCTTGCCATTCCATTTTTTAAAATCTCATCTTCCTTCTGTTTGTTGGCTGCCAAAACATTTAAAAAATGACTTTTTTCATAGCCTGATAATTCTATTTTAGACGTACCAAAAACGCTATTATCTGCAATTTTCAATTTCAAATCGACTTTCAATTTGTTGTCTTTAACATCGACAACGGGCACTTTTTCAATAACAAATTCCTCTTCAGCTATACCAATAAGTCCTTCTTTTCCTTGAATCATAGCAGATGGAAATCCAAATGGACAAAAAGAATCTGTTCCGTCTACAAAATATCTTTGTTTGTCAATTTTTACAGCAGTAATCATGTGATTGTTTACTAACGGTGTAGGAACATCAGAAAAGCTATAAGGTTTATCTCTGGTTCCAATCCAAACTAAATTGGACTCAATGCCGGCATATTTGAACATTTCGTTTAATAAATTAGAAATGTCTTTACAATCTCCATATTTTTTATCAAAAACCGAAGCTGCATCGCGCGGAATAAATCCTCCCATTTCATATTCAAAAGCAACATAATGAATGTTTTGCTGCACCCAGTTGTAAATCTCTTTTGCTTTATCTTTTGAGCTGGTTTTGTCTTTAACTAAATCTAATGTTTTGTTTTTTACTGCTGTTTGATCTAGTTTATTAACCTCTTTTACCAAAGAATAATACCACTTATAAAGATGTTTTACATCTGGAAATATATCTTCTTTCTGGTTTTCTTTGGTGTAACTTTTTATATAATAGACTACATGCGGCAAGAAATAAGTATAGTTTAAAGATCTGTTTTCCTCTTTAAATGCCGGTACATTTACAGCAGTCCAGGTATAAACATTTGTATTTCCTTCTTTGGTTTGAGTGAAAACAACTTTATCCTGATTTTCTCCAAAAAGCTTATAACCAATTTCTACTGATGCATCTGCTCTTATTTCAAATTTTGAAGCAACCATCTGTAGTTCGTGCTGAAAAGTAAAGTACGAAAGTAATCGAGGCTCATTTTGCTTTATTTTATACGAATATTCAATTTTCGATTTATCTACAACAGAATTAAAATCAAAATGTTTGTACTTATTATCACTGTAAAAAATATCCCTGCTTTTGAGTTCGTTAGTACTTATTTCGTATTGAGATAATTTAGTTTTCTTGTTGGTAACCGGATTTATTGAAGCTCCTTTTATATTCGAAATCTCGCTAAAATTGTCATACGGTATATTTATTGAATATTCTTCGACATTTTTACTCTTAGCTATTTCCCGCTGTTCTTCAATAAAAGATTCTATTTCCAGTTTACTTTTATTTGTTATGGTTACTACCTCATTTCTATATAATATTTTTGATTTTTCCTGAGCGGTTAAAAAATGGAAAGATATAAGGGTAAGATAAAATATTTTCTTCATGTAGTCTAAATCTATAATAATCTTAGTGTTAATTTTGGGCAAAAATATACTTTTAATGTAAATAAATGCCTATATTTTAGATTCCAAAAATTATGTTATTTAATTCCTAAACTAATGACCGTTTTACTCCTATATTTTTTAATTATAAACATCTTCACATTCCTTATTACAGGCTATGATAAATTTCAAGCCCGAAGACACAATAGGCGAATTCCAGAAAGTGTATTGTTTATTCTCGCTTTTATTGGTGGAACAATTGGTTTATTAACAGGAATGTTTTTCTTTAGACATAAAACAAGTAAAACTACATTTATTATGAAGTTCTCTTATATTATTATTGTACAGATTGTAGTTATCTATTTAAAAATGACTCATAATATTTAGATATTAACAATGTTAATATCCTTAATTTAAAAAACACAAATTATTGATTTTAAGATATTTAAAACAAAACACCGGATGAATTTAAAAATCCGCCCGGTGTTTTTATGTTACTGGTGCGCAACACCGAATTTTTTTGGCTTTTTTACGAACAAGCAATCTTATTCACTCTGTTTTGGTGTCTTCCACCTTCAAAAGCAGTTTCTAAAAATGTTTCAACAATTTCAACAGCCTGATGAATAGAAGTAAACCTTGCCGGAATACTCACAATATTAGCATCGTTGTGTAAACGTGTTAAATAAGCAATTTCTTTAGTCCAGCATAAGCCAGCTCTTACCTTTGGGTGTTTATTAACAGTCATTGCAATTCCGTTTCCGCTTCCGCAGATTACGATACCAAAATCAGCTTTTCCTTCAGATACATCATTCGCAACTGGGTGTCCAAAATCAGGATAATCAACAGAAGCATCTGTATCTGTACCGTAATTGGTTACTTCATAACCTTTTGCTTCAAGCATGGCAACAATTGCTTTTTTATATTCTGGGCCGGCGTGGTCGTTTCCTATTGAAATTTTCATTTTTCTATACTATTTAGTTGTGTAGTACAAATTTACTCAATTAATAAATGTTTGCCACGAATTACGCTAATTTTCACAAATTTTTTTCTTTTCGAATACTATATCAACAAAGCAATTATAATTAGTGTACATTCGTGAAATTCGTGGCAGAAAAATAATAATCACAACTATCTTAAAGTCAAAATATTATCAGTTATTAACAATTTTAATAACTCCATAAGTATCTCATAATCAATAAAGAATAAACAGAATATTTGTTAAAATTTTGAGGTGTTAATAGCAGTTTGTAATTGCTTGATATTCAATTAACTTTAAGTTAACAGAAAATGTTAATAAGTTCGAAAAGAAAATTAGAAGTTTTTTTTGGTTGTGTCGAAAAAAACCTTAATCCAAAACCGGAATGAAATACGCAAGAAAAGTTTCGGGAATTTTTGGAAAAGTTATCAATACCAAAAACACCATTTTCAACAACTATCAACATGTTAACTTATCTACAAAATCAATTCACTTTTGGTTGTCAACCGTTGTTAATTAAAATACAAAAAGTCTTATAAATAAGTCATTTAACTAAAAATAACTATGTTGATAACTCAGAATAACTAAGTAAAACGAGAATTCAATGACTTCAAAAAAAAATTTATTCGACATATTAACAAGCTATAATAACCATAAATTTTTTTTAAATTTTTAAAAATCTTTTTTGTTGTATTTAATATATGTTGAAAACTAAAAAAGTTGAAAGAGAAAAAAAATTTATTTGACTTTGAATTTTATTCTGATTTGAATTTGTTTTGAAATTTTGTTTCAGACGATTTTAAGTGGATTGTTGAGATTGTCCAGAATTTGCTGAACTTGTTCGAAGTCTTCCGGATGTACTTTTAGTTTGATTCCGCCCAGTGCATTGGAGTAAAGAGGCATAACGGAAAGGGTCATTTCGTTTTCGAAAAAGTATGGAATTTCTTCTTGCTCTAGTAAGTGTTTGAGAACCACTGTTTCGTGCTGATAATTGAATACGGCAATAGTTTGAAAGCTTTCCATAAAGGCTGTTTTTGTAAATGTACGAAAAGTTATAATTTTAATAATTCTAATTGTTAAAATCTATAATCTGATTTCTTATTTGTAATTTTAAACCTTATAAGAAAAGATATATGAGTAAGAAAATTAGAAAGCCGATAAAAAAAGAGAAAGATTTCTCTGGGAAGATCCTTAAGATTTTATCGCAAAATGCTAATAAGCCATTTAATTACAAACAGATAGGAGCAAAGTTAGAACTTGATGATACAAACAGTAGAAACCAGATTATAAAAGATCTAAAGATTCTGGCTGCTCAAAAGAAAATAGTTGAAACAGAACCAGGAAAATATTTAGTTAAAGCAGTTAGTCAGGACTATTACGAAGGAACGATAGATATGACGAGCAGAAAAACGGCCTATTTTATTTGTCCTGATTTTGAAGAAGATGTATTTATCCCAACCAATAATTTGAATCGTGCCTTAGACAAAGACAAAGTAAAGGTTTATGTTTATAACAGAAGAAAAGGAAAAAGACCTGAGGGTGAAGTAATTGAAGTCCTTGAAAGAGATAAAACAGAGTTTGTAGGTGTAATTGATATGCAGCCTAACTTTGCTTTTGTTTCTACTGCGAATCCTAAAATGTATACCGATATTTTTATTCCAAAGGATAAATTGGGAGAAGCAGAAAACGGTGATGTTGTGTTGGTTAAGATTGAAGACTGGCCCAAAAGAGCCGATAGTCCGTTTGGATCTGTAATTCGAGTTTTAGGAAAACCAGGAGAACATAATACAGAGATTCATGCCATTTTAGCTGAATACGGATTGCCATCTGATTTCCCTGTAGAAGTAGAGGTGTATGCTCAAAAACTGGATACCTCGATTCAGGAATCTGAGATTGCAAAACGTCGTGATATGCGTGATACACTTACGTTTACCATCGATCCAAAAGATGCAAAAGATTTTGATGATGCGTTGTCTTTTAAAAAGTTAGAAAACGGAAACTTCGAAATTGGAATTCATATTGCCGATGTTTCGTATTATTTGGAAGAAGGAACAATCCTGGATGATGAAGCCTATCAAAGAGCTACTTCGGTTTATTTAGTCGATAGAGTAGTGCCAATGCTTCCTGAAGTATTGTCTAATTTTGCGTGTTCGCTTCGTCCAAATGAAGAGAAATATACGTTCTCTGCCATATTTGAAGTTTCGCCAACAGCTCAGGTTATTAACCAATGGTTTGGAAGAACAGTAATTTATTCCGATCAGCGTTTTGCTTACGAAGAAGCGCAATATATCATTGAAACAAAAGACAATACTATTCCGGTTGATGTTTCCATTACCGGAGAATCTTATGTTGTTTCAGATGAAATTACCGAAGCGACTTTAAAACTAGATGAATTAGCGAAGATTTTAAGAAAGAAAAGAATGCAGCAAGGTGCCATTTCTTTTGATAAAGTAGAAGTAAAATTCAATTTAGATGCTGAAGGAGAACCGGAAGGTGTTTATTTCAAGATTTCAAAAGATGCCAATCATTTGATTGAAGAATTCATGCTTTTAGCTAACAGAAAAGTGGCGGAATACATTGGAAAACAAAAGAAAACTTTTGTATACCGTATTCACGATGAACCAAATGAAGATAAACTAATTGCAATGCAGACTGTTATAGCTAAATTTGGTTATAAAATTGATTTCCGTAACAAAGGCGATATTTCTAAGTCTTTGAATTCATTGATGGAAGAAGTAAATGGTAAAAAAGAGCAAAACTTAATTGATACTCTTGCAATTAGAAGTATGAGTAAAGCCAAATATTCGACAGACAATATTGGTCATTATGGTTTAGCTTTTGATTATTACAGCCATTTTACATCGCCAATTCGTCGTTATCCAGACGTTATGGTACACCGTTTGTTGCAATATTATCTGGATGGAGGAGCTTCTGTAGACGAAGAAACTTATGAAACTAAATGTCTGCATTGTTCTAACATGGAAAGTTTAGCAACAAATGCTGAGCGTGACAGTATCAAATACATGCAGGTTAAATACATGCAGGATCATCAGGACGAAGAATTCCTGGGAGTTATTTCTGGTGTTACCGAATGGGGAATTTATGTTGAAATCGTTTCTAATAAATGCGAAGGAATGGTAAGAATCAGAGAAATAAAAGATGATTATTATACTTTCGACGAAAAACAATATGCTTTGGTTGGAGCTACTTCAAACAGCATTTTACAATTGGGAGACGAAATTTATGTTAAAGTAAAAAATGCTGATTTGGTTAAAAAACAATTGGATTTTCATTTTTTGCGACGAGCAGAATAAAGTATTAATTTAAAAAAATAAAAGTATGAAAAAGCTAATAATTGGAGCAGCAATTTTATTTGTACAAATGTCTTTTGGTCAGGTTACCAAAGAATTAGGCGATTTTGATACCGTAAAAGTTTACGATAAATTAAGTGTAAAACTAGTTCAGTCTTCTGAAAATAAAGTTGTTATAAAGGGAACAAGAGAAGCAGAACTGGAAGCTGTTAATAAAAACGGTGTTTTAAAACTGAGAATGCCTTTTCCAAAACTATTATCAGGAAATGATCTTGAAGTTACTTTGTATTATAAACATATCGAACTGATTGATGTTAATGAAGGAGCAGAAGTGGTAAGTAAAGAAACTATAAAAGCTACTTCTTTTAAAGTCAGTGCACAAGAAGGAGGAAAAATTAATGTAGATTTGAATGTTGATAAGCTAAAAGTAAGTTCAGTTTCGGGCGGAGAAATCACGGCAACTGGTAAAGCTGATAACCTAGATGCAGGATTAGGAGCAGGCGGATACTTCCTTGGAAGTAAATTAGTCACTTCTCAGACTAAAGTAAGCGTTTCTGCGGGCGGAAAAGCTGATGTGAATGCTTCGACCCTTGTCGATGCAAAAGTGAGCGCAGGAGGCTCTATTTACATTTATGGAAAACCAAAGCAGATTAATCAGAAAACCGTTTTCGGAGGTAAAATTGAAGAAGTAAAATAATCAAGTTGTATTTTGATGATAAATGATATTCTGGCTGGACTGCCATGGGGACTTTTTCTAAGCTTTATGGTAGGTCCGGTATTTTTTATACTATTAGAAACCAGTATTACTAAAGGATTCAGAGCTGCAATAGTTTTTGATTTTGGAGTAGTTTTAGGTGATATCTTTTTCATAGCTATTGCTTATTTAGGAAGTTACAGATTGATTTCCAGTTTAAAAGACAAACCTGCACTTTTTATTTTTGGTGGCATTATAATGCTGGCTTATGGTATAATTTCTTTTGTGAGATTAAAAAAAGAAGCAAAAATTAATGATGAAGAAATCGACCGTGATATTATCAAAAGAAATTACGGAAGTTTATTTATAAAAGGCTTTTTATTGAACGTTATTAACATTGGTGTTTTAGGTTTCTGGCTTGCAGTAATTATTTCTGTTGGACCAAAATTAGAAATGCAAAACTCCAGAATGTTTACCTTTTTTACGGCTGTAATTATCACTTATTTATTGGTTGACTGCCTTAAAATAGTATTAGCCAAACAGTTAAAATCTAAAATGACACCAACTAATATTCTAAAAATTAAAAAAGGAATAAGTATTGTTCTGATGGTTTTTGGAGTTGCTTTAATGGTTCAGGGCTGGTTTCCAAAAGAAAAAGAAATGGTTAAAAACGCTTTTGAGAAGATTGAAAAGTAGTTGTTAATAACTCAAAAATATAAAATCAAACCTCTAAATTTCAGAGGTTTTTTTGTGTTGATAATGTTCTTTTTGTCATTCTGAGGAACGAAGAATCGCACTAGAAATTCTACCTGCTATATCGCCAATCTTTGTTGAGTTACGAGTGTGATTCTTCGTTCCTCAGAATGACAAGATTGCGCAAAAATTAGATATAAAAAAAACCTTCAAATTGCTTTGAAGGTTTTGAGGCATCGTCCGGATTCGAACCGGAGTAGGAGCTTTTGCAGAGCCCAGCCTAGCCGCTCGGCCACGACGCCATTACTTGAACGGTTGGCAAAAGTAACTAAAATCTTTAAATTTCAAAAGTTTCATAGAAAGTATTTTAAAATTTTAGGATTTTAATTTTAAAAATTACTTTCTAGTTTCCGTCATTTTTATAGTAACTGACTCAACATCACCACCAATAGGCGGATTAACTTTAGAAACCCAAACTGTTGTTTTTTCTACCGTTTCTATCTCTGCCAGTACACGAATATTGATTCTTTTGGCGACATGTTCTAATAAATGCGAACGAATTGCCATTTCTTCGGCTACAATTTTGTTCAAATGAACATAATCAACAGTGTCTAAAAGATGATCTGTTTCTGCTGATTTCTGTAAATTGGTTTTAATTTTTAGATCAACAGTGTAATCAGATCCAATTTTTCCTTCTTCAATTAAACATCCGTGATACGAAAAAGTACGAATGTTTTTCAGTTTAATAACTCCCATTTTTATAGTTTTATTCTTGTAGTATTTGGATTTTGATAATTGGATGTTACAGCATATACTGTAACTATTTTGTTAATTTCATCAACTGTAAAATGAATAGTGTATGGGAATTTTTTCAAGGGTAAGGTCCTAATTATATTATACTTTTCTTCAAAAAATGGAAATGTATTTAAAGTATCTACATACTTTTGATATTCATTAAAAAATTTTGTTCCTAAACCATCAGAAAGAGATTCATAATATTCAGCAATTTCATCTACTTCTAATTCAGCTCTTAAAAGAATATTTATTTCGAACATTACTTCTTATTCCATTTAGCATTGAGTCTTTTTTTAGATTCTTCCCAACTTATAAAATCCTCTGGTTTAGCATTTTTTATACGATCCAAAACCATTTCTTGTTGCCATAGTGGAATTTCATTCTCAATATTTTCATCTATAGAAACGTCTGGAACATGTTTGAAAAAACTAATAAAAGTTTCGTAGAAATCGTCTGGAATTGTAACAGTTAATTGTCTCATAATTCTGAATATTTATACAAAAATACTAAATAAATTAATTAAAGATTTTGAGTTTAACGTTTCATGTTTTCAGTAAGTTTCCAAAGAAAACCATAAACCATAAACTATAAACTATAAACTTTTTTATCTTTGCTAAAATTACTATAAAATAATGGCATCAGAAGAGAAATCACTCAATTTTATTGAACAAATCATAGAGGAAGACGTAAAATCAGGTCTTTCAAATACTAAACTTCGCTTTCGTTTTCCACCAGAACCAAATGGTTATTTACACATTGGACACGCTAGTTCTATTGCGTTAAATTTTGGTTTAGGAATTGATTATCAATCTCCTGTGAATTTACGTTTTGATGATACAAACCCTGAAAAAGAAGAACAGGAATTTGTTGATGCTATTAAAAAAGATGTGGAATGGTTAGGATATACATGGGCTGAAGAATGTTATGCATCAGATTATTTCCAACAATTATACGACTGGGCGGTTTTATTAATTAAAAAAGATAAAGCGTATGTTGACAGTCAAACTTCTGAAGAAATGGCGATCCAGAAAGGAACTCCAACAACTCCAGGAACTGATAGTCCATACAGAAATCGTTCTGTTGAAGAAAATTTAGATTTATTCGAAAGAATGAAAAATGGTGAATTTGAGGCTGGTACACATATTCTTCGTGCAAAAATTGACATGAAATCAACCAATATGTTGATGCGTGATCCTATTATGTATAGAATTTTACACAAACATCACCATAGAACCGGAGATGCCTGGAAAATATATCCAATGTACGATTGGGCACACGGACAAAGTGATTATTTAGAACAGATTTCTCACTCATTTTGTACACTTGAATTTTTGCCTCATCGTGAATTATACGATTGGTTTTTAGATCAGATTTTTGATGACAATAAACTGCGTCCAAAACAAAGAGAATTTGCAAGACGTAACTTATCACATACAGTTGTTAGTAAGAGAAAATTACAGCAACTAGTTAAAGAAAAGCATGTTAACGGTTGGGATGATCCAAGAATGTCAACTATTTCTGGATTAAGAAGACGTGGTTATACAGCTGCATCTTTACGTAATTTTGCGAATACAATTGGTATTGCAAAACGTGATAATTTGATCAATGTATCGGTTTTAGAATTTTGTATTCGTGAAGATTTAAACAAAATTGCACCTCGTGTAATGGCAGTTTTAGATCCTGTAAAATTGGTAATTACAAATTATCCAGAAGGAAAAGAGGAGTGGTTGGAAGCTGAAAACAATCAGGAAGATGAAAGTGCTGGTTTCAGAAAAGTACCTTTTTCTCGTGAATTATACATTGAAAGAGAAGACTTTTTAGAAGAAGCTCCGGCTAAATTTTTCCGTTTGACTCTAGGAAAAGAAGTTCGTCTTAAAAATGCTTATATCATTAAAGGTGAATCAGTTGTAAAAGATTCAGAAGGTAATATTACTGAAATTCATGTAACGTATGATACTGATTCTTTGAGTGGAAGCGGAACTGAAGCAAGCCAAAGAAAAGTGTCTGGAACCTTACATTGGGTTTCAATTCAGCATGCATTGGAAGCTGAAGTTCGTTTGTACGATCGTTTGTTTACAGATGAAGCTCCGGACAGTTATAAAGACAAAAATTTCTTAGATTTTGTGAATCCAAATTCATTAGAAATTGTAACTGGATATGTTGAGCCAAGTTTATCAACAGCTCAAAATGAAGATAAATTTCAGTTTCAACGTTTAGGATATTTTACTGTTGATAAAGACTCAACTACTTCAAAATTAGTATTTAACAAAACTGTTGGACTAAAAGATGCCTGGGAAGAAAAAGGTAAAAAAGAGGAAAACAGCATCAATAATTCTTTGAAAGATATCAACAAATATTTTAAAGTTGAGACTAAACCAGAAAGAATTGCAATTGAAAGTGCAATAGGGGAGAACATCAAAAATATCTCTAGTTTCTCTTTATTACAAAATTCATTAAAGAAGAATATCAACAATAATAAGGCTTCGCTGTTGTTTTCTCAGTTTATTTTGAAATATTCAAACTGGAAATCTACAGATTTTGAAGAAGAAGATGTTAAGAAGTTATATTCAATGTCTTTAAAGAGTGAATCGACTTATGTAAGATCAAAAGCACTTTTAAATTTAAGAGATATTGAAAGTGGAAGTTTCAAAAATCAATTTGATGATGAAATTTTAAAACTATACTCAAATCCTCCAAAAAATGCTTCTGAAAGAGAAATTGAAATTCTTTCTGAAATGGTGAAGAAGTAATATCAAATAAATTTATTAAAAGCGCTTTTATAAGCGCTTTTTTTTATTATATAGATTAACTATTAAAAAAATAAATTTTATAATTTTTATAAATCAAAAGTGACTTTCATAAGTTTAATTTAATCGAAAATAAAATTTTATTGGATAAGGAATTCATTTTTTTTATTTAAATCTATTAGAAAGCTTTATTTTGATTTTTTACTTTTTTTCGGTTCAATTTTTGTTTTAAATCTTAATAATAAATTTTACTTATTCAAAATATTTTATTTTCAATATTTTATCTATTATTTATAAAATCTATTAAATTTAGTATTTTTATTTATTTTATAGATTAAAAGTGACTTTTATAATTTAATTTTAAAGGCGAATAAAAAATAGTTGAATAGAGAAGACCTTTTTTTATTTTTCATTCATTATAACTCTTTATTTTTATTTTTAGCTTTTTTGTTTCCAATTTTCTTCTAAAAAAACTTAAATTAAAGTTTTTTCTTATTTTTTATTTTTTTGACTTCAATTTTTACAATTATAAGTTTTTATTATTGTTATAGATTTAAATTTAGTTTGTAATTATTATTTATAAAAATTACTATAAAATTTATATCTATAGTTTTTTGTTATTTTTTTAAGGTCTTGATTTTAATTTTATGTTTATAAATTATTATTATTGATTTTTTAAAATTTTAGTTTTTATTTATTATTTGTAAAATTGATAGTAATTTATAAAATAATAGTTTTAATATATTAATTTTAACCTTCATAAATCGATTTTAAGGCGTTTTTAAAAGTTAGTTGATAGATTACTCATTTTTTAAATAATTGTTTATTTGAAGCTTTTATTTAACTTTTGGCTGTTATTTTAGTCAGTTTAACGGCTTGTTAACACACAATTGTTTATAAAGTTGCTATTTTTAACTCAATACCAGAAATCAGAGATGATTTAAGAAAAATTAAAATTTGCCGTGACGGAAACTAAACTGGATTTTACTGTTTTTAAAAACTCGTAATTTTTATAGCAGTGAATTTTCAAAATTGATTTCCCGAAAAGACAATTTTATGTTCTCATTTTTATTGTGATGTAATTTTGATAATATTTCGCGTAAAAGGTATTTTTCAAATTATTTCATAATGTACAAAATTCCATAACATTGAATTTGTGTGAAGCTTTAGTTTAAAATTTCAAATCTGATCATTTTTAATTTAAATCTAATAATCATGAAAATTTTATATTTTACGCTAGCGATGTTATTTGCAAATGTTGCAATTTCACAAACACATCAAATTACAAAACACAATGGTGAACAACTTGATGTTAATTTCATAAAAAACGAAAATGGTTTAATTTACTATTCATTGAACGGAAGTTCTGAAGAAGTAAAAATTAGCAAACATGCTGTTTCATCTATTACGAACAAACAAACAAAAACAACTCAAAAAGTTTCTGATAAAATAGTAGTAGATTCAAAAGACGATTTCAAAATGGTAACTGTTTTGCCCCAGGAAAAAACAATTGGACTGAAACAAGCAGCAAGTTTTACAGGTGTCTCGACAAGGACAAAAGGAGAACCGCCAATTGCAAATCAAAAACAGACTGCTATGAGAATCAAAACGAAGTCGGCTTCAAACGGATCTCCTTTTGTTAGTATTATAGACAAAGGTGATGGTAAATATGAAGCTACAACTTATGTGTATTAATAAGATTGTTAATTTATAGTAAATAACAATTAATCAAAGTTTTATCATTTTAAAAATGAGTATCTTTAATAATAATTTAAAAATTGTAATATCATGTCTAAGAATTTAAATACAGCGGCTGCAATTTTAGCGGCTGCAGCGGCAGGAGCAGCAATCGGAATTTTGTTTGCTCCGGATAAAGGATCCAAAACTAGAGCAAAAATTAAAGAAGGTATCGATGATGCCAAACATAATATCAAAGATTCTTTTGATGCCAGCTCGGAAGTTCTTCGTGAAAAATTTACAAGTGCTACTCAAAATTTTGATGGAACTTTGAATGATTTACTTTCTAATGTAAGCCATAAAACAGAAGAAGTAATTACTTTTTTAGAAACTAAATTGGCTGAATTGAAAGCACAGAACGCTAAACTTCAGAAATAATAATTTTTTAAAAGCACATAACTTGCTTATTTTTATAGGAAAGTTTTGTGCTTTTTTTTATTTTAAATTTATAATTATGGCTTTTGAAGAGTTAAAAGAGAGCACTGAGAAAATTCAGGATCAAACTAAGATTTATATTGACAGTCATTTGGCTTACTATAAACTTTGGGGATTTAAAGTGGCAATGAAATCTACAACCTTGATTTTCAAATTCACTTTGATCTTGTTGTGTTTCACGATGGTTTTAATTTTCGGATCTTTTGCAGCAGCGTACGCTTTTGGATCTTTGTTCGAAAGTAATGCTTTAGGATTTTTAGCAGTAGGAGGGATCTATCTTTTGTTTACTATTTTACTTTTCTTCATAAAAGACAAGATGGTGGAAGGGCCAATTTTAGAGAAATTTTCAGAAATATTTTTTAATGACTAAGACTTATGGAAAAGAAAAAATACTCTTCTTATGCTGAAATCGACAGAGATTTAGAAATCTTGAAATTAGAAAAAGAGATCAATTATCAGAAATTAGTTTTGAGTTTTCAGAGAACTAAAGAAAGCATTACACCACAAAATATAGTAAACGGATTTGTTTCCTCTTACACCAATTATGTAAAAAAATCATATCCACAAATTTTACAATCAATTATTCCATTTGTAATCAATTGGTTTATAAATAAAAAAAGAGGCAGTTAAGCCTCTTTTTTATTTTGTAATTATTATTGAACATCTGGTTGAATGTCATCTTCATAACCGGATTGTCTTGGTGCTTGTTTTGGTTTTTCCACTTTTTTATTGTTTTTCTTCATCATTTCTCCAACTTGATTTGAAGCTGAGAATGATGCCACCATATTGTTTAACATATCACTTCCAGCTTGTGGAGAATTTGGAAGAAGAATTAAGTTTGAGTTTGAATCAGATCCAATAGATTGTAAAGTGTCATAATGCTGCGTAACGACAATTAAGGCAGAAGCTTCTTGAGAATTAATTCCAACATTATTCAAAACTTCAACACTTTCAACCAAACCTCTTGCAATTTCACGGCGCTGATCTGCAATACCTTGACCTTGTAAACGTTTACTTTCTGCTTCGGCTTTTGCTTTTGCAACGATTCTAATTCTTGAACTTTCTGCTTCAAATTCTGCAGCCGTTTTTTCTCTATCGGCAGCGTTGATTCTGTTCATGGCATTTTTTACCTGGATGTCCGGATCAATATCAGTAACCAAAGTATTGATGATATCATATCCGTAAGTTGACATTGCTTCGTTCAATTCACGTTTTACTGCAACTGCAATATCGTCTTTTCTTTCAAAAACATCATCCAATTTTAGTTTCGGAACTTCAGCGCGAACGACATCAAAAACATAAGAAGTAATTTGATCGTGTGGATATTCTAATTTATAAAATGCTTCGTATACTTTTTCCTGAATAACTTTAAATTGAACAGAAACTTTCATTTTGATAAAAACGTTGTCTCTGGTTTTAGTTTCAATGATAACATCTAACTGCTGGATTTTAAGATTTACACGTCCTGCAATTCTATCAACAATAGGAATTTTTAATTGTAATCCTGAATTTCTAACACTAAGAAATTTTCCAAATCTTTCGATCACGATAGAAGTTTGCTGCTTCACTGTAAAAAATGAAGACATTAAAATGAAGAATGCGAATACTAATAAGATAATAAATGCTGTACCCATGGTTATTTAATTTATATTTATGATTTTGGTAAATTACGAAAATTCTTCTAAAATAAAATTATTAAATATTAAAAAAACGCTAAGAACATTTTAGAGATGTTACTTAGCGTTTCTATTTTTAAGTGAAATTTTAATTACAATGTTTCAATTGCTTTGTGGATTCTAGAGATAGTTTCTTCTTTTCCAATGATTTCAACAATGTCAAATAGGTGAGGCCCTTTCAAAGCTCCAACCAAACTTAAACGGAAAGGTTGCATTACTTTACCCATTCCTATTTCGTTTTTAGTTAACCAATCCTTTACAATTGTCTCAATATTTGCAGAAGTAAAATCTTCAATATTTTCTAAAACAGAAATCAATTCCTGCATTAATGCTGGAGTTTCTTCTTTCCAGTTTTTACTTGCTTTTTCATCGTAAGCTGTTGGAGCCTGGAAAAAGAAATCTGTCAAATCCCAAAATTCTGAAACGAAGTTTGCTCTTTCTTTAATCAAAGAAACTATTCTCGTAAGATCATATTTAGAAATATCAATGCCTTTTTCCTCTAAAATAGGAGAGAAGGTTTTGGCTAAATCAACATCATTTTGTTTTACTAAATATTGGTGGTTGAACCATTTGTTTTTCTCTGGATCAAATTTAGCTCCAGCTTTGTGAACTCTATTCAAGTCAAAAGCTTCTGCTAATTCTTCTAAAGAAAATAATTCTTTTTCAGTTCCATCATTCCATCCTAGTAAAGCAAGGAAGTTTACAACTGCTTCTGGGAAAAATCCATTCTCTCTATAACCAGATGAAACACCTTCTTCAGTTTTCCATTCTAAAGGAAATACTGGGAATCCCATTTTGTCTCCATCTCTTTTTGATAATTTACCATTTCCAACTGGTTTTAGAATCAAAGGTAAATGAGCAAATTCCGGAGCTTCCCAACCAAATGCTTTGTATAATAAAACGTGAAGTGGCATAGATGGCAACCATTCTTCTCCACGAATTACATGTGAAGTTTCCATCAAATGATCATCTACAATATTGGCTAAATGATACGTTGGCATTCCGTCACTTTTGAACAAAACTTTATCATCCAAAAGATTAGTTTCAAACTTCACATCGCCACGAATGATATCTTTTAAATGTAATGTTTCATCAACAGGAGTTTTAAAACGGATTACATAATGTTCTCCATTTGCAATTCTTTTAGCAACTTCATCAGCAGAAATTACCAAAGAAGTATCTAACTTTTCACGATTGTGATGATTGTAAATAAATGTTTTTCCTTCAGCTTCGTGTTGTTTTCTATGTGCATCCAAAGCTTCCGGAGTATCAAAAGCATAATAGGCCCAACCAGAATTGATCAGTTGATCTGCATATTGCTGGTACAAATCCTTACGTTCGCTTTGTCTGTACGGACCAAATTTTTCATTTTTTCCAACCGTTTCTTCAGGAGCAATTCCTAACCATTCTAAAGCTTCCATAATGTAAGCCTCTGCACCTGGAACAAAACGAGTCTGATCTGTATCTTCAATTCTTAGATAAAAAACACCGTTATGTTTCTTTGCAAATAAATAATTAAATAGGGCAGTACGAACTCCGCCAATATGTAATGGTCCAGTCGGACTTGGTGCAAAACGCACACGAACTTGCTTTGACATTTGTTTAAAATTTTGTTGCAAAGATACGTTTTATGATTTTAGATTTCGGAATGTTGATTTCAGATTTTCAATCTTAGAACCTTAGTCCCGATAGCTATCGGGATAGTAACTTAGAATCTTAAAAAGGTATTATTATAATTACTACTTTTATAGGTTATAATTAAAACAGATTTAATTTTGAAAACATCATCTGCAATATATCAAAAGTTAGAGGCTTTCATTAAGAAATATTATACCAACGAATTGATAAAAGGCATATTACTTTTTACTGGTTTTGGTTTATTATATTTTCTATTTACGCTTTTTGTAGAGTACTTTCTTTGGCTAAAACCTTTAGGTAGAACTTTTCTGTTTTGGTTATTTGTCGACGTGGAAGTTTTCCTTTTAGTCCGTTTAATTCTTTTCCCATTATTTAAGTTATTCAAACTTCAAAAAGGAATTGATTATTCTCAAGCTTCAAAAATTATTGGAAATCATTTCACAGAAGTGAGTGATAAGTTGACTAACTTTTTACAATTGTCTTCTGAAAATAATGCTGAAAGTTCTGAATTAGTTTTGGCTTCGATAGAACAAAAAGCAAATTCTTTACAACCAATTCCATTTGGAAATGCAATCAATTTTAAAGCTAATAAAAAGTATTTACCATTAGCTTTAGTTCCAATTTTACTTTTTGGTGTGTTTTATATTTCTGGAAATAGTAATATTATTTCTCAAAGTTTGAATAGAGTAGTGCATTTCAATTCTGCATTTTTACCACCAGCTCCTTTCAAGTTTGTGGTTTTAAATTCGAATTTGCAGGCAGAACAGAACAAAGATTTCGTAATTAAAATGGAATCTGTTGGAAACGTAGTTCCAGAAAATGTTATGATTCATATTGGTGATGAAAGCTATTTTATGGAATCTTCTCAACCTGGAAAGTTTGAATTTAAAATTGAAAAGCCTTCAGAAGATATGCAGTTTTCTTTTGAAGGAAATTCGGTAGTTTCAGAGGAATATGAATTGAAAGTGATCACAGTTCCATCTATTGCCAACTTCGAAATGGTTTTAAATTTTCCTTCTTATCTGAAGAAAAAATCAGAGACAATTCAAGGAACTGGAAATGCAATTGTACCAGAAGGAACAACTGTAACTTGGAGAATGAACACTAAATCTACACAAGGAGTTGAGTGGAAAAGAGATAATGAAGTATTTAAGTTCAATAAGTTTGAAAATGACTTTAAATTGAGTAAAAATATTAGTCAAAATACCGAATATCAAATACTTACGTCTAATGATAAGGTTAAAAACTACGAAAAACTAGATTATCAGCTCTCTGTTATCAAAGATCAGTTTCCAACCATCAATGTTGGTCCTGCACCTGATAGTTTGAAGCTGGCTAAGAACTATATTTTAGGAAGATTGGGTGATGATTACGGGCTTTCGAAATTACAAATTGTATACTATGAACGTAACAAACCACAATCTGCTAAGCGTGGAAACATTCCGGTGAAGTCTGGAGTATTTGATCAGTTTGTTTTTAATTTTCCAAGTAACCTTCCAGTAGAAGAAGGAGTTTCATACGATTACTATTTTGAAGTTTTTGATAATGATGTTCCACACGGATTTAAGTCTACAAAGTCTTCTACATTTTCAGATCGTGTAGCAACCACAGATGAAATTCAGGATCAGGAATTGCAACAACAAAATCAAAACATCAATAGTTTATCTAAGTCTTTGAAGAACCAAACGAAGCAGATTTCAGAAATGGATAAACTTCAGAATACAGGAAAAGAAAAAGATAATTTAGAGTTTAAAGATCAGCAGAAGATCAATGATTTTATCAAACGTCAGAAACAACAAGACGAAATGATGAAACAATTCTCTGAGAAAATGAATCAGAATTTGGACAAATTCAAAGATGATAAGAAGGATAAAACTGCTGATGATTTACAAAAGCGTTTAGATAATGCACAGAAAGATTTAGAAAAGAATCAGAAATTATTAGATGAATTGAAGAACCTGAATGATAAATTAAACAGTGAAGAACTGTTTGATAAGATGGAAAAGTTCAAACAAATCAGTAAAAATCAATCTCGTAATTTAGAACAATTGGTTGAGCTTACCAAACGTTTTTATGTTTCAAAGAAAGCAGAACAGGTTGCTGAGAAACTTAACAAACTGTCAGAACAACAGGAACAGTTATCAAATAAAGAGAAAGAAAATACGAAAGAAAAGCAGGATGAAATCAATAAATCTTTTGATAAGATTCAGGAAGATTTAAAAGATTTGAAAGAGGAGAATAAAACTTTAAAGAAACCTTTAGACATTCCATCTGATGCTTCAAAAGAAAAAGATGTAGACAATGATTTGAATAAAGCTTCTGAGGAATTGAGTAAAAAGAATACATCTGGAGCTAAACCAAAACAGAAAAGCGCTGCAAAGAAAATGAAGTCTATGGCTCAGGAAATGCAGAGTGAAATGGAAGGTGGAGAACAGGAACAATTAGAAGAAGATGTAGCAATGCTTCGTCAGATTCTGGATAATCTTTTAGCATATTCTTTATCACAAGAAGATGTGATGAAACAGTTCAAAGCAATGAAATTAGGTTCTTCTGCATTCACAAAAAACATCAAGATTCAGCAGAATTTGAAACAGCAGTTCAGACATGTAGATGATAGTTTGTTTGCACTTTCATTACGTAATCCAAAGGTAGCTGAAGACGTTACCAAAGAAATTGGAAACGTACAATACAACATGGATAAGGCGATTGAAACTTTAACCGATGTGCAGATTCCAAGAGGAGTTTCACACCAGCAATATGCAGTTTCATCTGCCAATAAGTTAGCAGATTTTTTAAGTGATTTATTGAACAACATGCAGATGTCAATGTCTAAACCGGGAGCCGGGAAACCTAAACCAGGTGATGGACAAGGAATGCAATTGCCAGATATTATTCAGAAACAAAAAGGACTTGCTGATAAGATGAAAGAAGGTATGAAACCTGGACAGCAATCTGGTGATAAACCTGGAGAAGGTAAAGATGGAAAGTCTGGACAAGGACAAAATGGACAAGGAAAAGATGGTCAGGGTAAAGAAGGACAAGGTAACAAAAGTGGAGATAAAGGTTCTTCTGGTAAAGATGGAAAGAGTGGAAAAGGAGAGAAGAACGGTAATGAAGGAGAAGATGGAGAAGGAGATGCTGAAGCTATAATGGAAATATATAAAGAGCAAGTTAAACTTAGAGAAGCATTGCAAAAAGAATTAGCAAAGAAAGGTTTAGACTCTCAAGGTAAATCTATAATAGACCAAATGAAACAATCTGAAAAGCAGATTTTGAATAAAGGATTTAAGAATGAGAACCTGCAACGTATACTAAATATTCAACAAGAATTATGGAAATTAAACAATGCAGTTCAGCAACAAGGTCAGGATACACAAAGACAATCTGAAACGAATAAAGCAGAATTTACGAATCGTTCCAATGCTTTACCAAGTTCGCTATTGGAATATTTAAACAGTGTAGAGATATTAAACAGACAATCACTACCTTTGCGCTCGAATTTTAATCAAAAAGTTCAAGAATACTTTAATACAAAATGATAAATTTTAATTACGAAACAGATTTTACTTTAGGAGACGAGCAGGCTTTTAGTGACTGGTTAAGTGCTGTAATTGTTTCTGAAGGAAAGAATGAAGGTGAGATAAACTACATATTCTGCGACGATGAATATCTTCATAAGATTAATGTAGAATATTTAGACCACGACACCTTAACAGATATTATTAGTTTTGATTATACTGTTGGTAACGAGCTGAATGGAGATATTTTTGTTTCTGTTGAACGTGTTGCAGATAATGCAAAAGACTTCAATGTTTCATTCGCTGAAGAACTTAAGAGAGTGCTATCTCATGGTATACTACATTATTGTGGATACAAAGATAAGACCGATGAAGAAGCTCAATTAATGAGACGCAAGGAAGAAGAGAAAATGAAGATGTTTCACGTGGAACAGTAATTAAACATCTTTTGAATGTAGATGTTCCACGTGAAACGTTTTGATTTTTTAAATTTTTATAACGTTCCACGTGAAACATATTTAAAGTAAATAAAAGAATTTACAACGTTCCACGTGGAACGTTAATGTAAAGAGTTTGAATAAAAAAATAAATCGTTCCACGTGGAACGATTTTTTAAGTTTGAATTTAAAAGAAAAAGTATAAGATGTTTCACGTGAAACATGATTTTAAAATGTTTTTTGGAAGTTTAGAATGGAAGTTTAGAATGGAAGTTTAAAAATGTTTCACGTGAAACATTTTGTTTTGAAAGTTCTAGTTTGAAAGTTCTAGTTTGAAAGTTCTAGTTTGAAAGTTCTAGTTTGAAAGTTCTAGTTTGAAAATTCTAGTTTGAAAGTTCTAGTTTGAAAGTTCTAGTTTGGAAGTTCTAGTTTGGAAGTTCTAGTTTGGATAAGTTTTAAACGTTTCACGTGGAACGTTTAATTTGGTTTCAAGATTTGAAGATTCTGATTTGAACCTGAAACGTGAAACCTGAAACAAAATAAAAAAAAATACGTTCCACGTGGAACAAAAAAAAATAAATGTAATTCTAGAAACCGCTTTAGCGGTTTTTGGAGAATAATAAAACAAAATGTTTTTAGAAGAATACGATGTTATTGTGGTTGGTGCTGGCCATGCTGGATCTGAAGCTGCGGCCGCTGCTGCAAATTTGGGATCAAAAACTCTATTGGTTACAATGAGTTTGCAGAACATTGCACAAATGTCATGTAATCCTGCTATGGGGGGAATTGCAAAAGGACAGATCGTTCGTGAAATTGATGCGCTTGGTGGATATTCTGGAATCGTTTCAGATAAAACTGCGATCCAGTTCAAGATGTTGAACAAATCAAAAGGACCTGCAATGTGGTCGCCAAGAGTTCAAAGTGATAGAATGCGTTTTGCAGAAGAATGGAGAATGATGTTGGAGGCGACTCCAAATCTTGATTTTTATCAGGAGATGGTAAAAGGGTTGATTATAGAAGATGGAAAGATAAAAGGAATTAGAACTTCGCTTGGTGTGGAGATTCGTTCCAAATCTGTGGTTTTGACAAACGGTACTTTTTTGAATGGTTTAATTCATATTGGAGAAAAACAATTTGGTGGAGGAAGAGCAGGCGAAAGTGCTGCAACAGGAATTACCGAAGATTTGATCAAAGCAGGTTTTGAAGCTGGAAGAATGAAAACTGGAACGCCACCTCGTGTAGATGGACGTTCTTTGGATTATTCTAAAATGAATGAAGAAAAGGGAGATACAAAGCCAGCTAAGTTTTCTTATTCAGATGTGACTTCTCCATTGGTTCATCAGCGCTCTTGTCATATGACATATACGTCGTTAGATGTTCATGATATTTTGAGAGAAGGTTTTGATCGTTCTCCAATGTTCAACGGAAGAATCAAAAGTTTAGGACCAAGATATTGTCCTTCTATTGAAGATAAAATAAATCGTTTTGCAGATAAAGAGCGTCATCAATTATTTGTAGAGCCGGAAGGATGGAATACTTGTGAAGTGTATGTAAACGGATTTTCAACTTCACTTCCAGAAGATATTCAATTTAAAGCGCTTCGTTCTGTAGCAGGTTTTGAAAATGTGAAATTCTTTAGACCTGGTTATGCAATCGAATATGATTTCTTTCCGCCAACGCAATTGAAACATACTTTGGAAACTAAATTAGTTGAAGGTTTGTATTTTGCTGGACAGATTAATGGAACGACCGGATATGAAGAAGCAGCTTCTCAAGGTTTGATGGCCGGAATCAATGCGCATTTAAAAGTGCACGAAAAAGAGCCATTGATTTTAAAACGTGATGAAGCGTACATTGGAGTTCTAATTGATGATTTGATTACCAAAGGAACAGAAGAACCTTATCGTATGTTTACATCTAGAGCAGAATATAGAACTTTATTGCGTCAGGATAATGCCGATTTCAGATTGACGCCAATGTCATACGAAATTGGTTTAGCTTCTGAAGATCGTTTACGAAGAATGGAAAAGAAATTAAACGAATCTGAAAAGATGGTTCAATTCTTCAAAGAAACCAGTGTTACAATTGCAGAAACAAATCCAATTTTGGAAGCGAAAGAATCTGCACCGATTTTACAGGGAGATAAAATGTTTAAGATTTTCTCTCGTCCACAGATTGAATTGGAAGATATGTTGAAATTTGAAAAAGTTTCTAGCTATATCGAAGAAAATAATTTGGATGAAGAAATTGTGGAGCAAGCCGTAATTCAGGTTAAGTATTCTGGTTATATCGAAAAAGAAAGAAATAATGCAGATAAATTAAATCGTTTGGAAGAAGTGAAAATTCCAGACAATTTTGATTATAATAAAATCAAGTCCATGTCGATTGAAGCTAAACAGAAATTAAGCAAGATTCGTCCTGTAACCATTTCGCAAGCTTCAAGAATAAGCGGAGTGTCACCAAGTGATATTTCCGTACTTTTGATTTATATGGGAAGATAAAAGAGTTAGCAGTCTCAGTATTTAGTTTTCAGTTTTACTGAGACTGAAAGCTGAGACTGATTACTAAACAAATGTTCCACGTGAAACGTTTTTAATAAAAAGTAGCCAAAAAATGAAAGTTGTACATCAAAATAGTTTTTCAGAGAATGAAAAAGAAACATTGTGGCAACTTCGAAATAATGAATATCCAATTCAATTTGGTCATGAAACTTTTCAGGAATTCGATGCTTATATAAATTCGATTTCAGAAATGGATAATTATCTTTTGATTGATTCAAAAAATGAGATTCAAGGCTGGGCTTATACTTTTTTTCGCGATAGCGAAATTTGGTTTGCAATTATGTTGAATTATCAAATTCAGGGAAAAGGTTACGGTAAAATTTTATTAGAAGAAATAAAAAAGATTAATCAGAATTTGAATGGTTGGGTAATCGATCATGAAAAAGATATTAAACGAAATAATGAAAAATACAAATCACCATTGGAATTTTATCTTCTAAATGGTTTTGCTGTTTTGAATGATATCAGATTAGAAAATGAAAAAATATCGGCTGTCAAGATCAATTGGAAAAACAATAAATAACAAAAATTAAAAAAATCCTAAAAATGATGAAATTTCGTTTTTAGGATTTGCTATAAATTAAACCCAAATATCTATAATTTTAAAAATGGACGTTTTAAACAAAAAACACTTTCTTACGGTAAAAGACCATTCTGTTTCAAAAGAAATTTTCGATTTATATTATGATGAAGAATTAGATATGCTAATTACTTCACCACAACCTGAACTTCAAAATTTAGGTAAATACTACGAAAGCGAAGATTATATTTCGCACACAGACAACAAACGTTCCTTATTTGAAAAAGCCTATCATTTTGTGAAAAATATAGCGCTTCAGAATAAATTGAATTTAATTAATAGCGAACAACCACAAAAAGGTAAATTGCTGGATATTGGAGCCGGAACGGGAGATTTTCTTTTAACGGCGAAAAATAACGGTTGGGAGACCATTGGAGTAGAACCAAGTGAAAGAGCAAAAAATAGTGCCAAACAAAAAGGAATTTCATTTGTAGAAGAAATCAGCAGTTTAGAAAATAATTCTTTGGATGTAATTACCATGTGGCATGTTTTGGAACACGTTCCAAATTTGGAACATCAGATCCATGAATTGAAGCGTTTATTGAAACCAACTGGAACATTAATTATTGCGGTTCCAAATTACAAATCGTTTGATGCAAATCATTATGAAGCGTTTTGGGCAGCTTATGATGTGCCAATTCACTTTTGGCATTTCTCTAAAAAATCAATTCAGTTGCTTTTTGAAAAAGTAGAGATGAAATTGGAAAAAATACTTCCAATGAAGTTTGATTCTTTTTATGTGAGTCTTTTATCAGAAAAATACAAAACAGGAAAAATGAATTACATCAAAGCTTTTTTTGTTGGATTAAAATCAAACTGGAAAGCTAAAAGAACAAAAGAATATTCGTCACATATTTACGTTTTAAAAAATAAATAAAAATATCTAAAAGCTATTTTTCCAAAAAGGATGAAATGGCTTTTGGTATTAGAAAAAAGATCAAAAAACATCAATTTTATAATAATAGTGTTGGTTTATAGTTATTTTTCTTTCTATAAATAAAAACAATATGATAAAATTTACGCATTTTTTAAAGTTTATGCTGATGCTATTGATTTTTTTATATTTTTGTCTTCAATCACTTAAAAAAATTAGAATTAAAAAAAATGAAAAAAGCATTAGTTATTATCGCACTTTCAGTTTTCGCAGTTTCTTGTAACAAAACAGCAGAGGTAAAGGAAGTAAAAACAGCTTACGTGGATACTTCGGTTTTGATGAAAGAATACACTGAGGCAAAAGATCTAGAGGCAAAGTATAAAGCTCAAGCGGAAGAAAAAGGGAGACAATTACAAGCTGAAATTTCACGTTTTAAACAAGACGCTGCTAACTTTCAAAGTCAGGCACAAGCAAATGGTCAGGCTTGGGCGCAGCAAAGAGGTGCAGAATTACAAAAAAGAGAGCAGCAGTTAGGATATGCTCAACAAGCATTAGCTCAACAATTACAGCAAGAAAGCGGAGTTGAAATGGATTCTCTTGTTAGTGGAGTTAAAAAATTCATCAAAGAATACGGAAAGAAAAACGGTTACTCTTACATCTACGGAACTGGAGATGCTGCAACAGTTTTGTATGCTGAAGAAAAATACGATATCACAAAAGAGATTATCAAAGAATTAAACGATAAGTACAAAGCGGCACCGAAAACAGATGCAAAACCAGCAGCTGAAACTAAAGAAGGTGAAGCAAAAAAATAAAAAACTACCAAACTAACTAAATTACTGAAAACCTAAATCCACTAAGATTTAGGTTTTTTCTTTTTATAAAAATGCGGTAATTTCATTTTTTAATACAGGCCCAATGCAAAACGTTTCAGAAGCGGCAGCTTACACTTTACAATTCATCAATCAGACGCAGAAATCTATTTTCCTCACAGGTAAAGCAGGAACAGGAAAAACTACACTTTTGCGTGAAATTATTGCAACAACTCACAAAAATACTGTGGTTGTTGCGCCAACCGGAATTGCGGCTTTAAATGCGGGTGGTGTCACGATTCACTCTATGTTTCAGCTTCCGTTTTCTGCATTTATTCCTTCTTACGAAGCAAGTGCACAATTTACTGAAACGGTGAAGTTTGAAAATAAAGAATCACTTCGTCGTCATTTCAAAATGAATAACGTCAAACGAAATGTAATCAAAAACATGGAGCTTCTGGTTATTGATGAAGTAAGTATGATGCGAGCCGATTTGCTCGATGCGGTGGATTTCATGATGCAGACCGTTCGAAGAAATACACAACCTTTTGGAGGAGTTCAGGTTTTGTTTATTGGAGATTTACTGCAATTACCGCCAGTTATTCGTGATGAAGAATGGAGAACTTTGAAAAACTACTATCGCGGGAAATTCTTTTTTCATTCTCATGTACTCCAGCAGTATCCGCCGATTTATATCGAATTGTCTAAAATTTACCGCCAGACAGATGATGCTTTTATTTCTGTTTTGAACAATCTGCGAAATAACGAAATCACTCCACAGGACATAGCCATTCTAAATCAATACGTTAAGCCGGATTTTGATTTCAAAGAAAACAAAGGTTATATCACGCTTACAACACATAATGCTAAGGCTGATTCTATTAACAATCAGTCAATCAATGATTTAGATGGTAAAGAATATATTTACACGCCCTTTGTAGTGGGAGACTTTCCGGAGAAGATTTTCCCAGTTGAAGAAGAACTGAAATTGAAGGTTGGAGCTCAGATCATGTTTGTTAAGAATGACTTATCTTTTGAAAAGAGATATTTCAACGGAAAAATGGGAGTTGTGAAATCGCTTTCTGATGAAGAAATCTTTATTCACTTTCCGGAAGAGAACATGACACTCGAAGTGGAGAAGTACGAATGGAAGAATATTAGATACAAAGTAAACGAACAAACTAAAGATATCGAAGAAGAGGTTTTAGGAACTTTTGCGCATTATCCAATCAAGCTGGCTTGGGCGATTACAGTACACAAAAGCCAGGGTTTAACTTTCGACAAAGCTGCGCTTGATGTATCGCAAGTTTTTCTGCCCGGACAGGCCTATGTAGCACTTTCACGTTTGCGTTCGTTAAATGGGCTTATTTTGCTTTCTCCGATGCAGATGAATGGCATTTCAAACGACCAGGATGTGATGGATTATGCTTTGAACAGAGCGACGGAAGACGTTTTGAAAAGCTCGCTTCACTTTGAAACCAAAAATTTTATCCATAACTATTTGATAAACAGTTTTAATTGGAGCGAATTAGCGCAGGAATGGCGAAATCATCGTTTCAGCTATAACGAAAATGCAGCTGGTTCCGAAAAATCAAAACATTCCGTTTGGGCGCATAAACGTTTGGATACAATCGAACAGCTTTTAGAACCTTCGCAGAAATTCATTGTACAGCTCAACAAAATTTTCAGCAAAGAAACTGTTGATTTGTTTTTTGTGAAAGAAAGGGTAGAAGCGGCCTACGATTATTTTTTCAAGCCGATGGACAAGTTGGTTGATGATTTGATTTATAAAATAAATGAAATTCAGAAGTTTAAAAAAGTAAAGGAGTTCTATGAAGAACTTAATTTTTTGGAGGACCTGCAGACCAAAGCTGTTTTACGACTGATGAAAGCCAAATTACTGATTGAAGTGGTGGTTTCCGGCGAAGCAATCTCCAAAGAAAAATTATCATCGCCAGTTATTCGAAATTATAAAATCAACAAAGCGGAAAGAATCCGGGAAGAGCTGAAAACGACAAATACAGACATTTTTAGGACAGAAGAACCCGTTGTTCGATACAAATCAACTAAAGCGGAGAAAAGTGAGCTTAAAACAGCTAAAAAAACGACAGTTGAAGAAACGTACGATTTGTGGATCGAGAAAAATTCTGTAGAAGATATTGCGAGAATGCGTAAATTGAATGTTCAAACCATCGAAGGACATTTGATCAGATTGATTCAAGCCAAAAAGATTGAAATTACAGATGTTTTGCCATACGATAAAATTTTAGCACTAAGAGAAGCATTTCAATTTTACCAGGAAGAATCGTTAAGTGGTTTAAAAGAAAAACATGGAGATGAATTTACCTGGGATGAATTAAAAATGTTCAAAGCGAGCATTAATTAAATTTTTGAACGTCCCACGTGAAACACTTCTTTTTTGGTTTTAAAAATCTAATTTTAAATGTATTAAACTATTTTTGATATGATAAAAATTAAAATATTACTAATGTTTTTAATCTTGTATTCTTCAGTTGCAAACGCACAAGATTTGAAACCGGAATATCAAAAATTCATTTCGAAGTTTATTTTGGAAGTGAAAAATAATGATAAAGAAGCAGTTTCGAAACATTTTAAATTTCCTTTTAAACGGGAATACCCAATTCCGTCAGTAAAAGACAAATCAGATTTTATAAAAAGATACAACCAAATTTTTGATAAAGTTTTGATCGATAAAATAACAAAATCAGATCCAGCAAAAGATTGGTCAGAAGTAGGTTGGAGAGGAATTATGCTGAACAGAGGTGATTTGTGGATTGATACCGATGGAAGAATTATCAGTATAAATCATCAATCTGATGAAGAACTGAAAATGAAAAAAGAATTAATCGAAGCGCAGAAAAAACAAGTAAATGCTTCACTTTCAAATTTTAAAGAACCTGTTGCTATTTTGGAGACTTCAAAATTCAGAATCAGAATTGATGATCTAGGAAATGACAATTATCGTTACGCTTCCTGGTCTGCTAAACAAAAAATGACGGAGAAACCAGATTTGGTAATTGAAAACGGAGTCTTTCATGCTGACGGAACGGGAGGGAATCATCATTACGAATTCAAAAAAGGAAATTACAGATACGAATGTCATTTTATAGTTTTGGGAGAAAAAGGAACTCCGCCTGCGATGCTATTCGTATTTCAGTCTGATAAAAAAATTCTTCAACAGGATGCGACAATTGTTTCACGATAAACATTAAAAAAGCTGAATTCAAATTAAATTCAGCTTTTTTAATGTCATGAATTATGGAGCTAGTTATTTCTTAATCAGAATCTAAAAGTAAAGTTGTGAATTTAAATGAAGATAATAAGGCAAAAAAAATCCTGTTCTTCTGAACAGGATTTTTTAGTTTTCTATAAATTTTCGACTAAGATCCAGGCATCTGGATTTTCGCCTTTTTGAATTTCTTTCTGAGCTTGTTCGGCTTCTTTCATTGTGGCATAACTTCCATAAAGAACAGGAAATAAACCATGTTTGTTTTCGCCAAGCATTCTGGCTTTGAAGCCATCTTTAATTAATTGGTTGTAAGCTTTTCTGGCATTTGCTTCGCTTCTAAAAGCACCGGCCATAATGTGATAAGGCATTGTTGCTTCAGCAGTTTCTACCTTAGCAGAATCTACCGCAAGCGTTACAGCCGGAAGAGGACTTTTGATAAAAAAAGTTGCTTCCTGAATTTTGTTCTGTACTTTTTTCTGAACTGCTTGTTCTACAACAAGTGTTTGATTATCAATCTGATTTTGATATAATGGGTAACCAATACTTCCAGTAATTCCAAGTCCTAAAACTAAAATTGCAGCATATCTCAGGAATGGGTTTGAAGATTTAGTTTGTTCTTCATTTTCGTATAATAAAACAGCATCTTTTTCTTTTGCAGCGATTTTTTCGATTTTTTTCTCGAAAACTTCTTTTTTCACCATCGGAGAAACAAAAGGACTTAATCCAAATGAAGTTGCCAGATAATTAGTCTGGTCATTTGGTGTGAAAATGATATTACTTTCAGAGTTTAAACGCAGTTCTCCGATATTCTTTAAAAGAATTACGCCATTTTCTTCTAATGTTTTTTTCCAGTTTAAAACCTCAAAGGCAATAGCACTTACTGCAAAACCATAAGAAGTTTTTTCTGCCTGTGCGATATGATTTGCCAACAATCCGTCATTATTTTTTAAACGACTGTTGAAAGAAATAGTTTTTTTTGGTGGAAAAAACGAATTAGTGGTTTGATTAAGCTGTGCCGAATGAATTTCGGTTAAAAACGCACCAAATCCTGGAACCGTTACACACTGATAACGATACAATAACTGTGATATATATACTTCGATTTTCATAGTAACAAAGTTATGCATCGCTTATAGTTATCAAAATTTTATTCACAATTTTTATTAACAATTAGGTTTTATTTTTATACAATTCGTTTTCAAATAATTAGGTCAATGTTTAGGATGAATTACAAATCCTGAACTATTTTTATTTTTTATTTTATTAGGAATTTACTTTGTTTTAGTGATATTTGTGATTCCAAAATTGTAAAAATATTTTTTCTATTTTACATAATGTTTTAAAAATATGAACGATCACGAATTATTTTATTTATTGGCTTTACTTAAAGTTGAAGGAGTAGGAGATATAATGGGAAAAAAATTACTTCATTCGTTTGGTGATGCAGCATCTATTTTTAAGGCAAAAAGCAGCCAGCTTGCTGGGATTGATGGAGTTGGAGCAGTTTTATTGAAAAATCTAAAAGATAAAAGTGTCTTTGAAAAAGCAGAGAAAGAATTATTTTTTATAAACAATAACAATATAAAAGTTTCCTTTTTTCAGGACGAAAGTTATCCTGAGCGTCTGAAACATTGTATCGATGGACCTGTTTTAATTTTTACAGCCGGAAATATCGATTTTAAAAACAAGAGAATAATTAGCATTGTAGGTACGCGCCAGATTACTTCTTACGGAACAGAATTTTGCAGAAAATTGATTGAAGATTTGGCACCTCTAGATCCTGTTATTGTCAGCGGCTTTGCTTATGGAGTTGATATAGTAGCTCATCAGGCAGCATTGGATCATAATTTACAAACGATTGGAGTGCTGGCTCACGGACTCAATCAGATTTATCCAAGGTCGCATAAAAGGTACATGGCTAAAATGGAAGAAAACGGCGGATTTATTACAGAGTTTTGGAGCGATTCTAATCCGGATAAAGAAAAATTTGTTCGTCGAAATCGCATTGTTGCCGGAATGACTGAAGCTACTATTGTAATAGAATCTGCAGACAGAGGCGGTTCGCTTATTACAGCAAATATGGCAAACGAGTATAACCGTGATGTATTTGCTGTGCCGGGAAGAGTAACTGATAAATACAGTCAAGGTTGTAATACTTTAATTAAGACTCAGAAAGCAAATGTTTTAACTAATGCTGCTGATTTAGTTTATATGCTTAACTGGGATATTAAAGAAAAACCTAAAGCAATTCAAAAGCAATTGTTTGTAGAGTTAGAACCGGAGGAACAAAAAGTATATGATTTTCTTCAGGTAAACGGAAAAGAATTGATGGATATTATTGCTCTTCAATGTGATTTTCCAATTTTTAGAATTTCTTCTATTTTAGTTAATATGGAATTAAAAGGTGTTATAAGACCTCTTCCCGGAAAACTTTTTGAAACAATTTAACGCAGAAAACCCTATTTTATTTATTTTTAAAATGTTTGTATAATTTGTACAAAATGAAAATCAGCAATAACCCAAATATTATGTTTAATACTTGAAATAAGTAAGGAGGTACATCGTAGTCTTCAACATATTTATCCATATTTTTTTATTTAAAGGATTAATTTATATGAAGTTACAAAAAAATAAATTAAATAGGCTTTATAAAAAAAACCGTTAACTATATTAATTAACGGCTTTTATATTAGTTTTCTTTATACTCAAAAAAAGCTTCTCCTGTACCAGCTCCATCTAAAAGACAACTCACTGTATATGAAATATCTGTAAGCCAATTATCAATTTGTTGGATTTGATCTTCTGTAATCAAATTATTTCTTCTTAACATTCCTTCTGGTTGTACGGCCCACATTCTGCCTAAATGACATATTCCCCAAAGAGAATTAATTATTCTTTTATCGACAGAACCTTTTTCCATCTCTGGAGCAAGAAACTTTAAAGATTTCATAATTAAGTGATAGTTTTCTTCATGTAAAATTCCTTTAAATGGACGTAATTGTCCTAGAAATCCATTTTGCCATCTTTCATTTTCACTATTTTCATGATTACCACTTTGGTACATTAGTTCTTCAATTGCATCTTCTTTCGTCATCTAGATAAATTTGTGATTTGTTATTATTTCTCAAATCCCAACACTTCTCTCACTTTTGCCAAAACACCATCAGCAATAACAGAAGCTTTTGAAGCGCCTTTTTTCAGTAATGCATCTACTTCTTCAAGGTTATTAATGTAGTAATTATATTTCTCTCTTTCGTCTTTGAATTTTTCTGTAATCAATTCAAATAAAGCTTGTTTCGCATGTCCGTAACCATAATTTCCGCCAAGGTAATTGGCTCTCATCTGCGCAGTTTCTTCTTCATTTGCTAAAAGTGAATAGATGGCAAATGCATTACAAGTATCTGGGTTTTTAGGATCTTCAAGTGGTGTTGAGTCTGTTTCAATGCTCATTACCTGTTTGCGTAACGCTTTGTCATCCAGAAATATATTGATAATATTATTAGCAGATTTACTCATTTTTCCTCCGTTGGTTCCAGGAATTAACATGATATCTTCTTGAATTTTTGCTTCAGGAAGAACAAATGTTTCTCCCATTTGATGGTTAAAACGAGCAGCCACATCACGAGTAATTTCTAAATGCTGCAACTGATCTTTTCCAACAGGAACAAATTCAGCATCATACAATAAAATATCAGCAGCCATTAGCATTGGGTAAGTAAAAAGTCCAGCGTTAACATCGTCTAAACGATCGGCTTTGTCTTTGAATGAGTGCGCCAAAGTTAATCTCTGAAAAGGAAAAAAACAGCTCAAATACCAAGTTAATTCAGTAGTTTGCGTCACATCAGATTGTCTGTAAAACGTTACTTTTTCAGGATTTAAACCACAAGCAAGCCAAGCAGCCGCTGTACTGTAGGTATTCTCTCTTAAAGTTTTTCCGTCTTTAATCTGAGTGATTGAATGTAAATCAGCAATAAACAAATAAGATTCGTTTTCCGGATTATTTGATAATTCGATTGCCGGAATAATTGCTCCTAATAAATTTCCTAAATGCGGTGTTCCTGTACTTTGAACACCCGTAAGTATTTTTGCCATTCTCGATTTTTTCTGAATTGCAAATGTCGTGATGTTTTTTTTAACCGCAAAGTTGGATATGTTTTTCTTTATAAAGCGGAATAGCGAAGGTTTTTTTCGAGGAATTTAGGAAGATTCTTTGAGCTTTTTTAACGCAAAGAACGCAAAGGATTTTCGCAAAGAAAAGAAGTTTTTATTTCTTGGAGAGGTTGCTTTGCAATAAGCTCACAAAGCTTTGTCTCAAATGAAGCAATCTATTTGAAAATTTTTGAAGCAAGATAATTATCCTTAATTTGAAAGAAAATATTTATAAATTTGATTTTTTTTGAATCATGACAGAAAACGAAATATCAAATATTGTAATTGGGCTTGCTATTGAAATTCATAAAAAATTGGGACCAGGTTTATTAGAGAATGTTTATAAAGAATGTTTGTTCTATAAAATTAAAGAGTGTGGACTTCTTGTTGAAAAAGAAAAAGCTTTGCCATTGGTTTTTGAAGAAGTTAAACTTGATTGTGGATACCGTATTTATTTACTGGTGGAAAACAAATTTCTAATAGAAATAAAAACAGTGGAATCACTTACTGTTAACCATTTGGCTCAAACACTAACGTACTTAAAACTTGGAAACTTTAGACTCGGGCTACTTATAAATTTCAACGAAAGTCTTTTAAAAAATGGCGTGAGAAGAGTTGCAAATAATTTAACAACATAGCTTTGTGAACTTATTGCATAGCAAAACAATTTCAAAAACTTTGCTAAAATCTTTTGCGTTCTTTGCGTTAAAAAAGCAATAGACTACAGGAAAAAAATCTTTATAAAAATTCACTTCTCTTTTACTACATTTGAAGTTATGAAAATATTTAAAATTGCTTTTTGGATTCTTTGGCGCATTTGGTTTTATGTCGTAATGGCGATTCCAATCTTGATTATGCTGCCTTTTTTAGTGATTTCTATTCTTTCAGAGAAAGGATATCCGTATTTCTTTAAAATGGCTCGTATTTGGGCAAAATTTATCCTTTTCGGAATGGGTTTTTATTATATCGTAAAACGCGAACAGAAGCTCATTAAAGGTAAAAGTTATATGATCGTGGCTAATCACACCTCCATGACGGATATTATGCTTATGCTGGCTTTAATTAAGAATCCGTTTGTTTTTGTTGGTAAGAAAGAATTGGTGAAGATTCCGCTTTTTGGATTTTTCTATAAGAGAACTTGTATTTTGGTTGACAGAAGTTCCTCTAGAAGTAAAAATGAAGTTTTTAAAAGAGCACAAAGTCGTTTAAATCAAGGTTTAAGTATTTGTATTTTCCCTGAAGGAGGTGTTCCGGATGATGAAAGTATTTTGTTGGATGAATTTAAAGACGGCGCTTTCAGATTAGCAATTGATCACCAAATTCCAATTGTCCCAATTGTCTTTCCAGATAACAAAGAGCGTTTTTCATACACCTTTTTGAGTGGAAGTCCCGGAAAAATGAGAGTCAGAATTCTTCCTTTTATAGAAACAAAAGATTTAACCATTGATCACAGAAAAGAATTGAGAGATCAGGTTAGAAATGTGATTTACAACGGACTGATTGATTTTCAAAAAAAGAAATAATTCAGATAATTTTAGAATGTAAAAACCGGTAGATTTATTAAATCTACCGGTTTTTCTTTGAATTAAAAACCCCCTATTTTTATTCAAAAGTTACTATCTGTGAATTATCTTCTCTGAAATAAAACGTAATACTTTTTTAAATTTCAATTTGGTTTTTCTTCGGTTTTTACTGTACAACAATTCTATTTTTTCTTTCATGGTTAAAAATATTAATGGTTGATAATAAAGAGTTTAATAATAACTCAAGTTAACGTCACATTAGTATAGATATAGAAAAATAAAAAAGGTTGCGTCTAAAAAGTAAAAATTTTTTGATAAAAATCCGTTAGCACCCAATAGCTAACGGATTTTAGTTCAAATAACCAACCAATGTAAATTCTAAAAAAACTCCAAATCGATATATGGCTTATCAATTTTGAAGACCTGTTTTTTTATAAGATGCAGATTCAAAGAAAAGGTTGCGTGTGTTTTTTAAATTTTCTAAAAAATAAAAAAGTCCGACAGATTCTACAATCTATCGGACTTTTAAAATTATTTTTTTGTCTTATATAAGACTAAGCGTTTGCTAATTCTTTGATATGCTCTTTAATTTTAACTTCCAGTTCTTCAGCAAGTTCCGGATTATCTTTAATTAAAGCTTTAACAGCGTCACGACCTTGTCCTAATTTAGTGTCGCCATAGCTGAACCAAGATCCTGCTTTTTTGACAATGTCAAATTCAACTGCTAAATCTAAGATTTCACCTGTTTTAGAAACTCCTTCTCCGTACATAATGTCAAATTCGGCAGTTTTAAAAGGGGGTGCTACTTTGTTTTTAACAATTTTAACTTTAGTTCTGTTTCCAATTACGTTTTCGCCATCTTTAATTTGAGCAGAACGACGAATATCTAAACGTACAGAAGCGTAGAATTTCAATGCGTTACCTCCTGTTGTAGTTTCAGGATTTCCGAACATTACTCCGATTTTTTCACGAAGCTGGTTGATAAAGAAAACAGTACAATTTGTTTTACTGATAGTCCCGGTAAGTTTTCTTAAGGCCTGAGACATTAAACGTGCATGAAGACCCATTTTAGAATCTCCCATTTCACCTTCGATTTCACTTTTTGGAGTCAAGGCAGCAACAGAGTCAATTACTACAATATCAATTGCTCCGGAACGAATTAAGTTTTCGGCAATTTCTAATGCCTGCTCTCCGTTGTCTGGTTGAGAAATGATTAAATTCTCAATATCTACATTTAATTTTTCAGCATAGTTTCTGTCAAAAGCGTGTTCTGCATCGATAAATGCAGCAATACCTCCGGCTTTTTGAGCTTCTGCAATAGCATGAAGTGTCAAAGTGGTTTTTCCTGAAGATTCAGGACCGTATATTTCAATAATTCTTCCTTTTGGATAACCGTTAACTCCAAGTGCTAAATCAACACCAAGTGAACCTGAAGAAATTGTTTCTACCTCCACAATGGCTCTGTCGCCCATTTTCATTACGGTTCCTTTTCCGTAGGTTTTATCAAGTTTATCAAGTGTTAACTGTAACGCTTTTAGTTTGGCTTCTTTGTCTGAACTCATTTTTTCTAAATATCTAAATTGTTATTTGTCTTTCCGGATAAAAATAAGAAAATTCTTTATTAATTTTACAGGTCTGATTTCTAATTTGTAAAATTACTTCTTTTTTTGAAGTTTCATTATTTCCAATTGTTCCAAATTGTCACAAATTTGAACTATAAAAATAAAGCCTTTAATTCAGTGGCATCAGCTGGTTTTATTTTTCCTGCCAATAGTAAACTTAATTGTTTACGACGAAGTGCAGCATCAAAACGCTGGATTTCTAGTTCTGTTTCTGGTACAATTGGTGGTACTTCGACTGGTCTTCCGGTATCATCTACAGCCACAAAAGTATAAATAGCTTCGTTGGCTTTGGTTCTGTTTCCAGATTCGCGGTCTTCAACCCAAACGTCTATAAAAACTTCCATAGAACTTTTGAATGATCTGGAAACTTTAGCTTCGACCGTTACTACGCTTCCAAGCGAAATGGCTCTGTTAAAAGCAACGTGATTTACAGAAGCTGTAACTACAATACGGCGTGAATGTCTTCTGGCAGCAATACTTGCAGCGCGATCCATTCTGGCCAATAATTCACCACCAAAAAGATTATTTAAAGGATTAGTTTCGCTCGGTAAAACTAAGTCAGTTAAAATAGTTAGAGATTCTGAAGGATGTTTTGGATTCATTTTTTTGATAATAAATTTATTTTTTTGCCACAGATTCCATAGATTAAAAAATCTCCAGATTTTGTGAATTCCGATAGTTATCGGGTGTGGTTAACTTTTTTAAAAATTTAGGTTGCTTTAATTCAACCAATAAACAGCCATTACAGCTGGTATGAAATAAATTACAATGGTTCTCGCACCATCATAATCTTTTGCCAGTCTTTGTCCGAAAAGCATCATTAACAAAGAGATACATGAAAATATAGCTCCGTAAAAGCCAAATTCTCGACCATTGTTTGTAAACAATTGGATACCACCAACCACACACAAAATACCTGAAATTAATTCTACAATTAATAGATGCGCTAATGCTAAAGGCACATGATTTTTTAATCTCGTTTTAGAAAAATGTTCTTTTAGCCAAGTCACATTATCATTCCAATAAAATATTTTTTCGTAGCCTGACTGTAAGAAAGTTAAAGCCAAAAAAGCCAGAATTAAGATTGAGGCAACATTGTTCATTTGAAATCTATTTTTTATGAATTAAACGCGTCAGTTTGATTGATAAATCGGTTAGAATTATTTTTGCATTTCCGTTTCTTTCAATATGATACATAGCATCTGAAAGTTCTTTGAATATTTCGTGGATATTGTTTCCGTTAACAAAAGGAGCAAAATTTTCTAATTTAAATTTATCAACTTTTGGTTCAATGTAAACCAGACTTTGTGCCTGATAATTAAGCATAAGAGCTTGACGGAACATTTCGATACAGTACTGAATGAATTTTTTCTGACTTTCGCGTCCCAGCGCTGCAATTTGTTCGCTCCAGGTAATCAAATCCTGAATGGCCGCAGCATTTCCTTTTGCCCTAAAAGCAGCACGAACCCAATTGACAAACCATTGTTCAAACGGTAAATCGTCATCGTCTTCTTTTAACAAATGCAAAGCTTTGCTAAAGTTACCCTGCGCTTGATGTGCAATTTTTTTGGCTAAATTAGGATCTGTGTTTTCGCGAGCAACTAAAGCTTCGGCAATTACTTTTTCTGGAAGTCCGTTAAAGTGAATTACCTGACAGCGCGAACGGATAGTTTGTATAATATCTTCTTCATTTTCTGAGATCAGAATAAACATGGTTTTCTCCGAAGGCTCTTCTAAAAGTTTCAAAAGTTTATTAGAGGCGGCGATGTTCATTTTATCGGCCATCCAAATAATCATGATTTTGTAACCGCCTTCGTAAGATTTCAGCGCTAGCGATTTTAAAACTTCCTGTGCATCTTCTACACGAATTTCTCCCTGTTTGTTCTGCACACCTAAGATCTTGTACCAATCGAATAAACCTCCGTAAGGCATTTCCTGAATAAAACTGCGCCAGTCCTGAATAAAATCTAAACTTTTTGGTTTTGTTTTAACATCTTCGGTGGTAACGGTTGGATAGATAAAATGCAGATCGGGATGGGAGATGTTGTCAAACTTCAGATTACAGGAATCATTTCCGTTTGAATTTTCATCACCGGTATTACCACACAAAATATATTGTGCATAAGCAATGGCGGTTATTAATGTACCGCTGCCTTCCGGTCCAACAAATAATTGTGCATGAGGAATTCTACCAGAAGCAGCACTTTTTATCAAGTGGCTTTTGATGTAATCTTGACCTAAAATTTGAGAAAATTGCATGAGGCAAAGATAGAAGAAAATGATGTAGTCAAAAATTTTCCAGTTAAAGATTATTTTATACTTATAATTTTAAAATTAAACGTGCTCTTTAAGTTTTTTTTTGATCGTTATCGAGAATAATTTTGTTAATAAATCGCTCAATATGAGCAGATATCACGATGTTTTTGTTAATATTTTTTTTCGAAACTGCGTAAAACGTAAGTTTTTTTTGATTATTTAAAAGAAAAAGAAATCATTTTTTATAACTATAATCTTACGATTTTGATTTTAACTATTTTAACAAAAAGCCCGTTAAAACGCACATTTTCTCGACATAAGACTGATTTTTAAGGTTTTTTTAAGGTTTTTTTTTGAAAAAATAAATCATTACAGTTGCAGTTTAAGTTAATTTCTATATTTTTGTTTTTATCAACAACCAATTATAAATAAGAATCTATGAAAGGGAAAATTACTCTGCTAAGTGCACTTTTTATCTTAACTACTGCAGCCGTTTCGGCACAGGCTAAAAACGCGCCAAGAAGTATTATTAGTACAACAGCTCTTATTCGTAAATACCATGATCAAAAAGAATTAAGTGGTATGCAAAAAGGGGAACTTTTGGAGCTTTACATTGAGCGTATTAAAGTTTTAGTGAAAACTCTTCCTTACATTGCTTTGGTTACAAAACCTGGAGTTACTATGGCAGACCTTGGTATTCCGGACGATAATGATCACAAAAAAGTTTTAGATGCTCAGGCGGTTGGTACTTCAACTTTTCTGGATACTACGGTTGATTTTCAAAGAAAAATGATGCCATATTCTGATAAAGGAAATCTAATTGCGGCTATTTTATTTTACGAAAGTACATTGAAATCATTACACGAGTTCAACGATTTGAACGAAATGTAATAAAGTAATTTTTTTTTAAAACCTTTTTCGAAGTGTTTACGTAGATGGATAAAATCTAATGTGGATGCCTTTGAAAAACAAAATAAAAAAAGACTCATTCTCGGGAATTCTGATAATTTCAGAAAACCCGGGAGGAGTTTTTTCATTTACGCATACCCAAATTTATTATTAACCCTAATACCCCCTTATCATGAAAAAAATTACTCAATTAATCTGCGTTCTTTTGACAGTTACGAGTATGAGTGCTCAACAAGAGAAAGGAATTATGGGCTACAACAATTGGTTAAATAACTGGACCGAATTTAAGCCTAATAAAGTGGACTATGGAGAAGCAAACCAAATTTTAGCAGGAAACATTTCTGTTAATACTAAATTGCTGAAAAGAAATATCTACGTTTTGCAAGGAAACGTATATGTTACAAACAACGCTGTTTTAACAATTGAACCGGGAACTTTAATTATTGGTGATTTCGAAACAAAAGGAACACTGGTAGTGACAAAAGGTGCACAACTTATTGCAGATGGTTTAGAAACAGATCCAATCGTATTTACTTCAAACCGCAGCATGAAAAAAGCTGGAGACTGGGGTGGAGTTGTAATTCTTGGTGATGCTCCAATTAACAAATTTGGAAATGTAGGTTCTTATAATCTTGATTTAGATCCAACACTTACTACTTACGGTGGAGACAACGTAGCTTCAAACTCTGGAATCTTAAGATTTGTCAGAATCGAGTTTGCAGGTAAAAAAGTAAAAGGTGCAGATACTTTCAACGGTTTAACTATTGCTGGAGTTGGTAGCAAAACAGTTATTGACAATGTAATGGTAAGCTATTCCGGAGGTGATTCATTTGCTTTCTTTGGTGGCGATGTGAATGCTTCTAAATTAGTTTCTTATAAATCTATCAATGACGACTTCAAATTTACTCAAGGAGTACAATGTCGTTTATTCAACTCTTTAGCAGTTAGATCTTCTTATTTATCAAGTAACAAAGACGGATCTCGTTGTATGGAGGTGAAATCTTATGAGAAAAAGAACGAAACTGACTTTACAAAAAAACAAACTCTTGTAGCTGCTACAAACATTACTATGCTTAATGACAGTGAAAACATTAAAGCTGATATCCAGGCAGGATTAGTAAAAGAATGTGTTTATGTTGCAGAAACAGCTTCTCTTGAATTAAAGCGTAGTGTAATCTCAGGATTTAATCCTGCTGTTTTATTAGACAGTAAAATTGAGATCAACGATGCTAATCTTAAAAAGATCAAATTTGAAGAAATGTACTTTAACTTATGTAACGGAAATATCTTTACAGAGTACAATTCTAACAACGAAGATTTAGAGAGCTGGTATGGAAATAGCGTATTTTTTAACGTATATTCTCAAAGCAGTAACAATGAAACATTCATTGATATCGCAAATCCTAAAAAACCAGATTACAGATTACAATTAGGAAAAATCACGGCTTCAAGCGGCAATAGATAAATAGATTTCGATTTTTATTTCCAAGCGTAAATTTTATTAATAAAGTCCCCAGACACAATTTATGTATCGTCTTGTACGGACCCAAATAAAGATCAAAACATAATGGTATCTACGAAAAAATATTTTTTATATATAATAATATTTTTGGTTTCGCCTGTTTCGTTAACTCTATATGCACAGAATTCAGCAGAAAAACCTGCTATGGCTGCCGGTTCTGATAGTTGCGTAACGTTGGCTAATATTGACCAAAATAAAACTAATAATGCTGTAATTGAAAACAGCAGTTCAGACAATTTTAATCAGTTAATAGTAAGGATGTCCACCCCCAAGGATAGCCTTACTATTGCGGCTGAACCAAATACGGTATCAAACGATTGTAAAGAAGATTCATCTATTACAGCAACTTCGATTCTTGCAAAAGATATCATCGAAAACTATAAGTATGATTTTTCAGAAACATTCATAGATATTTTGTTTTTTGAGCGTATAGACTTAGCAAGAACACGCACTATATGATTCAAAAAATTACTTTATCTTTTTTTAATTGCATTATATTTTTTGCACTTCTTTTTCTTTTAGAAGCAAATTTATATGCGCAATCTTCAATATCTCCACAACAATTACCTTTTAAAGATATTTGTGCTGGAGATATTGTTGATGGCGCTAAATTCAATGAATATTCAGCAACTTTTTCGTATTTAAATTTTGCTTCGGATGTTACTTTTTTTGTTCAGTTATCTGATGAATTTGGTAGTTTTACCAATCCAATAGCTACTACAACTCTTAATGTTTTTCCATTATCAAGTACTGAAAAAACAATTAAATTTGCAATTCCTAAGACACTAAAAGGTTCTAATACTTACAGTTTAAGAATAGTAAGTAGTAACGGTGTTAATAGTCCAAGAGCACAAAATTTTTCAGGGGCATACTCTTTTTCAGTCTACTATAAAGACTATGTATCTTCTTTTTTAATAAATCAAAATAGAAATACTGCTGTTTTCTGTTCGGGCGGTAGTTTTACTTTATCCGTTGATAATCCTACTCCTGCAGTAGCAGAATCATCTCCTGCAAACTATCCAAATATTAAATACAAATGGTATAAAGATGATATTCTAATTTCAGGACAAAATTCTTCTTCTTTAGTAGTAAATTCAGCAGGTGTTTATTTTGCTGAACTTGATTATGGGGAATGTTCGAATGTAAATTTTAGTTCAAATAGAGTTACAGTATCTTCATCATCTTCTGGCTCTAATGTTGCAATAAATTCAAGTTTAGGAAACCCATTTTGTGCAAGTGGTACAGGAACTGTTTTAACTGCTACTTCCGGAAATAGTTATGTTTGGAAAAAAGACGGTACAACAATTACCGGTGCAACTAGTAGAACCTATTCTACAAATGAATCTGGAGTTTACACAGTTGAGGTTGATTTTGGAGGATGTAAAGCAACAGGAACAATTGATCTTAAAAGTAACAGTTTTGATGCAAGTATAGATGCTCAAGACGGATATAAATTAAGTGAAGGTGAAACATTAAATGTGAGTGTGACTACAGATGCAGCAGATGCTACTTACGAATGGTATTTAAATAACAATCTAATTTCCGGAGAGACAGGAAATTCTTATGTGATATCTGTAAAAGGTAATTATAAAGTTAAAGTTTCACAGGCATCAGGTTGTGTGGCCAGTAAAGAATTTTCATTCAGAATAAACGGAGATTCGGGACCATCAAGTGTTATTCCAAATATCATAAAATTAAGCGGAATGAACCCGTATTGGAATATTCCTGATGAATACAAAAATGCAAGTACCCAAGTAATCATTATAAGTTCTAACGGGGATAAAGTACTCGATGTTATGAACTATCAAGGCGATTGGCCTCAAAGCAATATAGATTTTAAAAATGTAAATCCGGTTTATTACTATGTCATTAAAGGCGACGCAGGTGAAAAAAAAGGATCAATAACTGTTATAAAATAATATGAAGAAAATCCTACTATTCATCACTTTATTTTATGGTTTATCAAATGTACTCTATGCTCAGGATGGTTCTGAGGATGGAGTTGTTTCGTTTTCATTACCTATCAGAAATTCTTTAAAGTTTAACCGATATATAATTAATCCGGCATTCAGTTTTGTTCGCGAATCAAACCCGTATATCAGTTTTTATAATAAAAGACAATGGGTACAGTTTGATAATGCACCACAATCTTATCTGTTCAATTATTCCGGACGTTTCAGAGAAAATGAAGCGTTTGCTGCAGGTCTTTTTCAACAGAATTACGGATTAATGACAGTATTTGGAGCAATTGGAAACTTTGCTCATAATATTGTTTTGGAACAGGACAGTAATTTGACTTTTGGATTGAACGTTGGTGTTTACCAAAGCGGATTAAATACAGGAAAAATTATTTCAGATGATGCTACTATCGGACAGGGAGATTTTCCAAAAAGTACTTTGCTTACTGTAAATCCGGGAATTAACTATGGTACAGAATTTTTAGATTTCGGATTAGCAATTAACAATTTAGTGCTTTACAATTTCGGATCGGGAATGGTGAAAGACGATCCGGAAAGAGCCATTCAGTTGCATGCAATGTACACAGGTTATATTGACAGTTATGGCTTTTTTGACAGAAGTAAATTCTCCGGTATTGTAAGAACAGAAATTAAAAAAGATAAAACAGTTATTTCCGGTTTGGCTATGCTAAGTCTTAAACAAGGAGTTTGGGCTCAGGCAGGATATAACACCCTATATGGAGTTTCTGCAGGACTTGGAATTAATATTTCTCCAAGTATTGCGATAGAATACAATTACGAAAGAGGAATGGGCAATTTCTCTAATCTGGGTGGATCACATGAATTCGCTATTGCCTATAAATTCAAAAATAGAAATTACTATTACGGAGATGATGATGAGGGATCTATAATAGATCCGGCTAAACCGAAACCAGTCCCTGCTAAACCAAAATCAGAAGCAACTCAGGTTAACAGAGCTGAAATCGCTGAAAAGAACAGATTGGCTGCAGAAGCAAAAGCACAAGCAGATGCCGAAGCAAAACAAGCAAGACTTGCAGCCGCAGAAAAAGTGAAGGCAGATGCAGAGGCTAAAGCAAAAGCTAAATTAGAAGCAGATAATAAAGCAAAAGCAGACGCTGAAGCTATAAAAATAAAACTTGCTGCTGAGGCAAAAGCGAAAGCAGATGCAGCAGCCGCAGCGAGAGCACAAACAGCAGCCGCAAATAAAGCCGTTGCAGAAACACAAAAAACACAAGCACAATTAGCTGCTGATAAAGCAAGAGCTGATGCGGAGGAACGCAGAATAAAACTGGCTGCTGATAATAAAGCGAGAGTAGATGCTGCCGCTGCCGCCAGAGCAAAAGCTGCAGCTAATAAATCCGGAGCTGTACAAAAAACACCGGAACAGCTGGCAGCAGATAAGGCACAAGCTGATGCTGAAGCAATGAAATTGAAATTAGCTGCTGATGCCAAAGCCAAGGCCGATGCAGAAGCGTTACAAACAAAATTAGCAGCGGCAGATAAGGCTAAAGCAGATGCAGAGGCTGCAAAAGCAAAAGCTGCTGCTGCAAATGCAGCTACACCAACACAGCAAAAAACGGCTTCACAGCTTGCCATAGAAAAAGCAAGAGCAAATTCTGAGGCTGCAGCAAAAATAAGACTGGCAGCTGCTGAAAAAGTTAAAGCCGATGCAGAAGCTGCAAGACAGGCAAGATTGGCTGCTGCAGAAAAAGCGAAAGCCGATGCAGAAGCTGCAAGATTAAAATTAATTGCTGATAATAAAGCAAAGGCAGATGCAGCAGAGGAAAAACGCAAAGCCGATGCAAAAGCAAAAGCAGAAGCAGCTGATATGCAGTCAATTTTAGCAGCCGATGCAAAAGCAAAAGCAGATTCGGATGCTTTGCAAGCAAGATTAGCAGCAGAAGCTAAAGCTAAGGCTGCAGCAGAAGCTAAAACTAAAGTGTCCATTGATGCTGCAAACAAAGCTAAACTGGCTGCAGATGCAAAAGCAAAAGCTGCTGAAGAAGCTGCACTTAAAGAAAAATTAGCCGCTGAAGCAAAAGTTAAAGCAGATGAAGAAGCAAGACAAGCGCTTATCGCTGCTGAAGCCAAAGCAAAATCAGATGCAGAGGCATTAAAATTAAAACAAGCAGAAGATGCTCGTCAGGCACAATTAGCAGCTGAGGCAAAAGCCAAAGCCGATGCCGAAGCACTTCAGGCTAAATTGGTTGCCGATGCAAAAGCAAAAGCAGATGCAGAAGCTGCAGCAAAAGCTAAATTAGAATCAGAGAATAAAGCGAAGGCTGATGCCGAAGCTGAAAAAGCAAGACTGGCAGCAGAAGCGAAAACAAAAGCTGATGCCGAAGCTGAAAGAGTAAGATTAGCAGCTGAAGCGAAAGCCAAAGCAGATATGGAAGCGCTACAGGCCAAACTAATTGCTGATGCAAGAGTGAAAGCAGATGCAGAAGCTACAGCAAAAGCTAAAGCGGAAGCAGAAGCGAAAAAATTACAAGAAGAAGAAAATGCACGTCAGGCAAAACTTGCAGCAGACGCAAAAGCTAAGGCAGATGCAGAGGCACTAAAAGTGAAGCAAGCAGCAGAAGCCAAAGCGAAAGCTGATGCTGAAGCAGAGAAAGTTAGATTGGCAGCTGAAGCCAAAGCTAAAGCAGATGCCGAAGCTTTACAAGCAAAACTTGCTGCTGAAGAAAAAGCAAGAGTAGAAGAAGAGGCACGTCAGGCAAAATTAGCAGCAGATGCAAAAGCTAAGGCAGATGCAGAAGCACTAAGAATAAAACAAGCTGCTGATGAAAAAGCAAGAGTAGAAGAACAAGCACGCCAGGCGAAATTAGCAGCAGATGCTAAAGCCAAAGCCGATGCAGAAGCTCTGGAAGCAAAACTTGCTGCCGATGCAAAAGCAAAAGCGGATATGGCTGCTTTACAAGCGAAATTATTAGCCGACGCAAAAGTTAAAGCTGATGCAGAAGCTACTGCAAAAGCCAAAGCAGAAGCGGAAGCGAAAAAATTACAAGAAGCAGAAGAAGCCCGTCAGGCAAAATTAGCAGCCGATGCAAAAGCGAAAGCCGATGCAGAAGCATTGAGAATAAAACAAGCTGCTGATGAAAAGGCAAGATTAGATGAAGAAGCCCGTCAGGCAAAATTGGCAGCTGATGCAAAAGCGAAAGCAGACGCAGAAGCACTTCAGGCTAAACTAGCTGCTGATGCAAAAGCAAAAGCGGATATGGTAGCACTTCAGGCAAAACTTTTAGCTGATGCAAAAGCGAAAGCAGATGCTGAAGCAACAGAAAAGTTAAGAGCTGAAGAAGAGACCAGAAGATTAAAAGAAGAAGAAGATCGCCAGGCGCAGTTAGCAGCTGAAAAAGCGAAAGCCGATGCAGAAGCAGCAGCACTTGCAGCAAAAGCGAAAGATGATACAGGAAAAGCAATCGAAAGTTTAACTCAGTCTGTTGAAAATACAAGTAAAGTTCAAAGTGATTTATTAGATCAATTCAAAGCAACAGTTGCGAATAAACAAAAAGATCTAAATGATTTAAAAGAAGAGAATGATTTAAGTGAAAGAGGAATTTATAGAGAGCCAAAACCATTCAAGAGTGTAGCAGCCGAAAACAGTCAGATTGAAGCCTTAAAACTTCAGATTGCCGATGCTAATAAGAGCATGAAGAATGAGATTGACAGATTAACGGCTCTTTATAATGATAGACTTAAAAAGTTCCCTAAAAACGATCCGTTAAACAAAGCGTATCTTGATAAGATAAACGAACTGAAAGCGGCTCAATTGAAAATGGAAAGAGAAGGAGCAGCCTTAATTGCCGATTTAGAGCGTATTAAAGCAGAGACTGAAATCGAGCGTAAACGTAGAATTAAACGTGCCGCTTATGAGAATGATCAGGGAAGATATGCACAGGATGTTGCCGCTCTTAAACGTATTAAAGAAACAACGAAACTAAGTAATACACCATTGACAGCAAATGATTTCGATTTTGGAGAAGAGCAGTCAAACATGCAGATTATTAAGAATATTAAAAACTCTGATAACGGCTATTATTTAATTGTTGCAGTTCACAGCAGTATAGAGAAACGTGATGAGTTCTTAACTAAAGCAGTAGCTGCAGGACGTACAGATATTAATTTCTTTTATAATGTGGCAACAAGTAAGTATTACATCTATTACGAGAAATATGATGGTTTACAAGAGGCAACAAAAGCATTAGAAGCAAAAGGAAATAAACCATACAACGGCAAAATGGCCATTGCGAAAGTGGAGAATTAATAAAATAAAAGTCGGTCCTCTGTAAAGAGAGGACATAATAATAAATGTTATATCATACAAAGTGTTTTATTCAATAATGCCCCTTATAGGATAAAATGTTAAGTAAACAAAAAAAAGATTATGAGAAAGCCTACTAACCTGAGATTGATTTTATTGACTTTGTTTTTATTGCAAAGTTATCTTATGCTTGGACAAAATCATGTACCTTTTACTTCAAGGTTTGATACAAGTATTAGAGGAGATATGATGCTTATTGGTAATAGTATTGTTAATAGAGATAACAATAAGAAAACTGAGTATGCGAACGATGCTTTTACGGGAGGTACAGATAATAACAACGAGAACATGCAATATATTGATATTGATAATGATCCCGATACCTTTAGTTCAAGTTCTGCAACTCTAAAGGTGCCGGATGCAAGTAGAGCATGTTACAATATTGTGTATGCCGGATTGTATTGGTCTGGTGTCTACACACAAGCTTCTTTAGATAACAAAACGGTAAAGCGAAGTGATTTGGGCAATATTAAGTTTATGCTTGCCAATGAAACGACTTATAATAATATTACAGGAAGTTTAATTTACGATTATTATAATAATAATCCAAAGACAACAAATGGAGATCAAATACCGTATGCTTATTATGCTAACGTAACACAACTTTTAAAAGATTCAAAAAATCCTGAAGGAGAATATACGGTAGCAAATGTTAATTCTGCTCGCGGTAAATTGGGTAATGGAGGATATGCTGCAGGGTGGTCCTTATTTGTTATTTATGAAGATCCAAATTCAAGTGCAAAATACATTACTGCTTATGATGGTTTCAGCTGGATTAAAGCTGGTGGTGCCGATTTGACTTATAGAATATCAGGTTTTAAAACCATACCAACAGGGAATGTAAAAGTAAAATTAGCTTTTGCAGCTTTAGAAGGAGATAAGGGAACAAGCGGAGATACTTATTCTGTAAATGGTACACAGGTTTTTACTACCGAGCGTACAAAAAACAATTTCTTTTGTAGTGTAATTAATGATCTTTCGGGACACAATCTTGCAAGAAGACCAGCCAGTACAAATACACTGGGTTTTGATGCAGGTATTATCGAATTGAATAATGCGAGTAACGCTATTATTAAAAATAATGATACTAGAGCTGATTTAAAATTAACGACCAGTGGAGATGGTTATGGTGTTTATTTTAATGCTTTTAACGTAGAAGTTATAGCTCCTCAAATTGCTCTGACAAAAATTGTAAAGGACACAGACGGGAAGGATATCGGAGGAAAGAATGTGACTCTTGGTCAGGAATTACGTTATGAAATTAGTATTCAAAATAAAGGTAATGATGATGCAACTTCATTAATTATAACTGACCAACTGCCGATAAACGTTATTTTTAATCAAAAAGATGATTTACTTCCATTGCCAAAAGGAATAATAGTAAAAACACCTTATGACCCGGTTACAAGAAAAATTGTATTTGAGGTAACAGATCCTGAATTAATAAAAAAGAATAGTCCTACTGTAAGTACTATCGCTTTTAAAGTTCACGTAGTTCCGGATTGTCGTTCGCTAAGTGAGGCTTGTTCTAACAGTATCGATAATCAGGCTTTTGCTACTTACAAAGGTAAAGAAAATACCAACTTTTCAATAGATGAAAGAGATCCTCAAGGGAGTGTTAATTCAACAGAAGGATGTGCTGTTACACCAAAAGCTACCAATTTTCTAGTAGGAGTAACCGGTTGCGAATATACTGAAAATGTAACCTTATGTACAGAAAGTGTTGACCTTATTCCAGCAAAAGGATATGATAAGTACACCTGGTACAGTGATGCTGAAATGAAAAATAAAATTGGGGAAGGAAATCCATTTAATGTGACCAAAGAAGGGACATATTATGTGTATAACTTAGCAGAAGCACCATGTAGATCTATCTCTCAATCTTTTGTGGTAACCCGTTTTAAAAGTACAAGCACAAACCCTGTGTTACCTTTCGCAAGTGAAGTTTTAACTTGTGCTGATACTGGTCAACCATTTCCAAACATTTATTTGTGTGGAGGTAATGATAAAAAGGAAATAAAAACAAGTATTACAGATGCATCCAATATAGTATGGGAACGCTTCGTTGAAGGTAGTTGTACTGTATCAACAGGTCAAAACTGTCCGAACGAATCATTGACAAGTACTGGAAACCCAAGCGAACTTTGTAAATGGGATCAGGTAGGTATAGGACCTGATTATACTGCAAATGCAAAAGGAAGATACAGATTAACTGTTACCTATAAAGGAGGAGTTTGTTTCAATCGTTTTTACTTTGATGTTTATCAAAATCCATTAACTCCAAAAGAAAAACACACCGATATTATTTGTTCAACAAATGGTAGTATTACTATTGAAGATGTTCCGGCCGGATATGAATATGCAATAAGCAAAGATCCAAGTGGACCTATTGGGGCGTATCAGTCAAGTAATATATTTCCAATTAGTACTCCAGGTTCTTATACCGTACATATTAAACAAACAGCTGTAACTACATTTCCATGTGATTTTACAGTTGAAAAGATCCTTATCAGAAATCTTGATGTTGATGTTAAGACTGTAATTACCCAACCTCTTTGTGCAGGTAATAAGGGTAGTGTAGAAGTTGCAGCAAATAATGTGAATCCAAATTATACTTTTGTTATCAAACAAGGTACGACAACAGTTCAGACCGTTGGGCCAGCTTCTCCAAATAATGCAAAATTCGATTTACTTCCAGGTAATTATGATCTTATTGTTACAACATCTGATGGTTGTACTCATACAAGTGAGGTAAAAATAGTTGCACCAGAGGCGCTTACTGCGACTTATGATGTAAAATCATTAACGGCATGTTCAGACGGAGAAATTACAGTAAATCCTAAAGGAGGTACAGGACCTTATTATTACTCTATAAATGCGGAACCGTTTGTTGCTGAGAATAAAATTCCTGTAATAAATCCGGGCGGCAGCTACAGTATTATAGTAGTTGACAGCCATGATTGTGCCTATACAATTCCAACATTTTCAGTAAATCCTATTGCTAAACCAACGGTTACTATAAATTCGAAAAATTTAAGTTGTTACAATGCTAAAGAAGGAGAAATTTCGATTTCAGTTTCTCCGGCAGATTCTGGTTATACCGTTTCTTATAGTGTTAATGGAGGTACATATACATCTTTACCAACAACAGGTTTGACTAAAGGGGATTACAAGGTTATTGTAAAATATACAATTGGCGGAGTAGAATGTACTGACCCGGAAAAAACAATTACAATTAATGGGCCAGCATCAGAGTTAACAGCTTCTGGTGGTGTGGCTGAATTATCTGGTTGTGGACCAACTGGACATGAAGACCAAGGTTTAGTAAGAATTACTAACGCTCAGGGAGGTGTTCCATTCCCTGCTCCAGATCTTTACAGATACAGTTTTGATAATGGCGATACTTGGATTACAAGTAATCAGGCTTATGTTGAGCCTCGTGCAACGCCTTATACTTTATTAATTAAAGATGCTGCAGGTTGTATATTTGAGGTTAAAGGAATTGTCTTAGATCCAAAACCTGCAAAACCTACTTTTGATGTTTCAGATGCTGTTTACAACTGTAACGGACAAGGGACAGTGACAGTAACAGCTAATGTTTCTACAAGTGCAAGTTATACCTATTCCTACTATATCGGTAAGCCAGACCCGGCAAATCCTGGTAGTTATATTTATACACTAAATACAAATACTCCTGCTAACGTTTATAAAGATTTACCAGCTGGTGATTATAAAATTAAAGTAGAATACACTTTAGTACAGGTTCCTACATTCAGTAATTTGTTAAAAGAAGATTTTGGAAACGGAGCTGATACTACTTCGCCTGGAATTAATAGTGTTTACTGTTTTGAAAGACAAGATGCTATTGTAGATTGTAATAAATTCAATGTATGGCATCCTTGGTTAATGAACGATGGAGAATATACAGTTACAAAAGGTATTCTTCCTGATCATGATCCAGATTTTGGATGGGTAATACCAACAGACCATACTAAAGCACCTGGCATACCTGATGGTAGGTATTTGGCAATTAATATTGGTGGTGAAGCAGAAGGTATTCCTGTTGGAACAATTATTTATAGTAAGCCAATTCATGATGTTATTCCAAAACAAGATGTTAAGGTTACTTTTTACGCTTTAAATTTATTAAAAAGTACAAATTTAAAGGCGGCACCAGATTTAACGATCGAGTTGAGTAAAAATGGAGTAGCAGTTCCCGGAGCTTCTATAAAAACAGCAAAAATTACTCAGAACGAGCAATGGAATAAAATTGAACTTGCAATTAATCCGGGTGATAATACAGATCTTGATTTTGTAATTAAAACGAATATTGCAATTGTTGACGGAAGTGATTTGGCGGTAGATGATATTTTAGTTTATCAATTACCAAAATCATGTTTATCTGCTGAAGTATTAGATTTAAAAGTAGAAAACGGAAAAGGATTTAAGGCTGAAGTTAAAGATATTAATGGTGTTTCTTGTAGTGATAGTGCCGATGGTAGATTTAGCATTTACGTAGAAAACTTTGATACTACAAACGGATTCTATTATACTTTAAATGGTGGCGCTACATCTCCAACATGGGTACAATCTACAGTTTCTCCTGTTCATATTACAGGGCGTACTTCAGGTACTTATGATGTTCGCGTTCGTTATGCAAATGATGCTGCATCTTGTAATTTTACAATTCCAACATTAGTTCCATCTAAAGATCCATTTATTGTAAATGCAACTGCATCCGCAGCTACTTGTAAAGGTGCAACTGTTACGGCTACGGCAATTGGAGGAACACCTGGTTATACGATTACGATAAAAGATAAAAATTCTCCATACACTAAAACTTTCCCAAGCGACGGGATTTTGAACGAAGTTCCAGCTGGTACTTATATTATCTCAGGAGTAGATTCTAAATCTTGTACTGATGATATGGATACGGAACTGGTAATTGATCCTGCATCTATACCACAGGCTGAGGTAGTTCAAAATACAGGTTTGTGTTTTGATAATAATACCGGTGCTAAGATTACTGTTAATATTATTGGAGGAGTTGGTCCTTTTAGGTATAAAGTAAGTACTGATGGAGGTACTAATTACGGATCTGTAAGTGCAGCATTTAATGAAACATCATTTGATTATCCTGTGACTGCTCCTGGTACTTACACTTTCTTGATTACAGACGGTAATAGCTGTGATGCTCTGGCAGTAAGTCAAACAATTACTAAGCAAATTTCAGCTCGTTCATCTATTAGCGGCGCATTAACTTGTACAACAGGGAATGCAACTATTGAAGTTAAGATCGATGGAGGAACTGCTCCATATAAATATGAAGTAAAGAATAAAACAACAAATGCTGTTTTATTCACAAGCGGAGATATTACTGGTCCAACATTTACATATACTAATGTTCCGGGAACTTATGTTTTCACAATCACAGATAAAAACGGTTGTAAAGCAGTTGAAGAAATAGAAGTTAAACAAACAGAGCCTGTAACTGCAGAACATAAAGTTGAAAATGTTACATGTTATGATGCTAAAAATGGTTATGTAGATATTACGCCATTAACAGGTGTTGCTCCATTTAGCTATCAGTTTAATGGAACAGGTACTTTTGGACCAGACACTCATTATGGTAACTTAGAAGGTTCTGTTGCCGGAATTGAGTACAGCTATATCATTAAAGATGACTTAGGTTGTGAGCAAACGTATAAATTTAAAGTTTACCAACCAGAAGATTTAAATCCTTCTGCATCAATCACGATACCATATACTTGCGAAACATCTGCGACAATTTCAGCTTCTGCTATAGGTGGTAATGCTGGTGGTTATACTTTTGTATTAAAAAATACAACTACAAACACGACTGTAGGAAGTAATACTACTGGTCTTTTCGAGAATTTAACAACTCCGGGAAGTTATTCTGTTACGGTTACAGATAGTAAAAATTGTTCTAAAACAGTTGTTGCAGGAACAATTAATGCAGTGAATCCTCCAAAAGGAATGACGATTAATAATTCTGCAGTAACTTGTCCTTCAAATAAAGCAACAGTGACTATTACTGATGTTGTTAATGCTTCAAATGTAGCAGTACCGACGACAGGTTTAGAATATAGAATAAAAGCACCAGCGGCTTACGCAACAACTACATTCCAATCTAGTAATTCATTTCCTGGATTAGATGCCGGTGTAACCTATACTTTTGAAGTTAGAGATGCAAATAAATGTCTTTATGAAAAAGTTTATGAAATTAAAGCATTACCGGTTTTTACAGTTTCAGTTAAATCTAAAAATGACATTTCATGTTTAAATGCTACTGATGGAAGTGCTGTATTTACAGTTTCCGGATTAGGTAATGTTGTTAGATACAGCTATCAAGTTGATGCTTTAGCAGCAGTTACAGGATTACAATCTCCTTCATCAGGAACTTCATTTGATATTTCTGTACCGGGATTAAGTGCTGGAGATCATAAAATTAGAGTTACGAATACAGATACAACTTGTTTTGTTGAACAAACGGTTACAATAGCTGCACCAACAGCACAATTAGCATTAGATCCGGAAACGTTGACTCATGTTACTTGTAAAGACAATGGAACCGCTACAATTAATGTAGTTGGCGGATGGGGAAATAATACTTATGTAGTAACGCCTCCTACAGGTCCGGCAATTAGCCAACCATCAAACTTGTTTACTAATTTAGGAGCAGGAAATTATACCTATACGGTTACTGATTTGAGAGGTTGTTCAGTAGATGGAAGCTTTACTATTAACGATAAAGTTTATCCGACTGCAAGTATAGATGCAACAGCAACTGATTTATGTGCTGGTGGCGCGGGAGCTACAATTACAGTTACTCCTAGCAATAATCCTAATTTTGTATATAGCATCAATAAAGGAGCACAAAAAACTAGTGGAATTTTTACAGGATTAATTCCTGATGAATACATTGTTACAGTTACAGATATTACTACAGGTTGTTCAATAGACTTACCAAAACAAGTAGTGGCTGTTCCTGTAGTAGTTACAGATCATAAAATCACTAAAAAATTAGATTGTAACACTAGCACAGATGCTATTATCGAAGTTACAATTGGCAAGGGATATCCGGACTACAGATATAGAGTAAATGTTAATGGAGCTGGTTTCCCTGCAACATATACAGATCTTGGAGCGGGAGTAACTACATTTACATATCCTGCTGCTGTGGCTGGTTCTTATGTGTTCGAAATTTTAGACAGTAAAGGATGTAAAACAGGTTTCACAGAAAATATTGCTACTAAAGTAACTCCAGATTTTACGACTGATATCACAGTTGTTAAATGTTTTGGAGCCTCTACAGGAAAAATAATTGTAACGGCAACTCCAACTTCTGGGACTTATGAGTACAGTAAAGATAATGGGCTTAATTGGCAAGCATCTAACGAATTTGCAGGATTAGAAGCCGCTTCTTACGATATCGTAGTTAGAGATACTAATACAAAATGTTTTGTTGCTAAACCAGTGATTGTTACAGGTCCGGCGGCTATATTTGAAGCAGATGCGAAAGTTACAACTGACTTAAAATGTGCAACAAATAATGCTTCTCAGGCAGCTGTTATAACAGTTACTGCTTCAGGAGGAACTCCATATACAGGAACAAACAAATACAGATATACTTATGATACTGGAAACCCGGCGACATCAGTAAGTTTATCAAATTCAAATACATTTACAATTAATGCTGATGGTACTGTAAATATTACAGTTACAGATGCTAATGGTTGTACGGTGGCAACTTCAGCTACGGTTGTACCATTGACTCCTCCAACTCTTATAGCTTTTTCATCGCCGGCTATTACTTGTGAGGTTTCTAAATTAACAACAGATTTAAAAGTTGACGTTACTGGCGGTAAATTACCGTTGAAATATGAAATTACTAGTTATACAGCTGCAACTGCACCAACTGGTGGATTAGTTGCAACAAATATCAACGCTAACACTTATACTTTTACAGGTTTAGTTTCTGGAACTTATAATTTCACTATTACAGATGATAACGGTTGTACAAAAACAGGGACAGCAGTAATAGATCCTGTAACTCCAATTTTGGAATCAGGTAAAATTGATGCAAATGTATCTTGTAGAGATTTGTCTGATGGTAGACTTGTTTTCACCATATCCGGAAATACTAACGGAACTACAGGTTATAACTATAGCTTAACCGGAAGCACAGGTGTAATTACTACAGGTATTTCTAAAACAGGCGATGTAATTACATATTCTGGATTAAAAGCAGACTCATATACATTTAGTGTTACTAACAACCTTACAAAATGTGAGGCTCATGAAACTATCGTATTAACAAATCCTACTGCAGTTACAATTGTAAGTGCAACAGGACCTAAAGTATTCTGTGATAGAAATGATACAACTATAACTGTTACCGCTAATGGCGGAACAGGAACATTGTATTATGCTGTGGTTAAAGCAGGTTCAACAGAACCAACTTATCCGGCAGATTATACAACTACAAAAACTTTCTCTAAAAACACGCTTGTTGATGGAGAGGATTATGATGTTTATGTAAGAGATTCGAAAGGATGTCCGGCTCAAACAACTGCTCATATTACCAGAGATGCAGTACCAACTGTTGATCCAATTGGTGTTACATGTTTTGCAGGTTCTCCAATTACTATTTCAATGTCTGGAACGGTATTCCCTGGATCAGGTATTTTATATGGTATAGACGGAAATTATAGTACAAATCCTGTGAAAACAATTACAGATTCAGGTACTTATGAATTAACAGTTAAAGATGACAACGGTTGTATATCTGCAGTGTTTGATTTAAATATTTCTGATAAATTATTACTTACAGTAAAACCAGATAAAAACATTACATGTACTCCTGTTGCCCCATTTACAACAGCTCAGGCGCAAGTTACATTAAGCGCAAGCGGGGGAGACAATAGTTATGTGTATGGATACAGTACAAGTATTTCAGGACCATTTACAACAATGCCTGGTAATGTATTTAACACATCAACTCAGGGAACTTATTATTTTAATGTGACTTCTGCCGGATGTTCTCAATCATCTACAGTTGGTGTAGAGCTAACAGATCCTGTAAAACCAACTGCAGACGCAGACGTTACAGACTTAAATTGTTTCCAATCTGCTGATGGTGTTGTGACAATTGTTCCAAAAACAGGAGTAGGTCCATTTAAATATAGTTTTAATGGAGGTACACCAACAGATAACCCTACATTCACAAATTTAGCGGCTTCTACTGGTCTTGGATATCCATATACTATTACTGATGCTAAAGGCTGTATATCTGATGTAGCGTATGCTGTTGTGAAAGAACCTGCTGAAATTCAGTTTACATACTCAACAGTTGACATGCTATGTCCTGGTCCATCTTTAGGTTCGGTTACGGTTAGCGCCGTTACCAATGGTGATGGTCCTTATACATATGAATTAAGAAATATAGTTACAGGTACTAAAATTGTTGATAATCAGGATGGAATTACACCATATACATTTGACGATTTAAGTTATGGAGATTTCATATTGACAGTTTATGATAGTAATGGCTGTCCTAGTGTTAAAAAGGATGTTAAAATTATTGCTCCGCCAAGCGATTTAAATATTGATTTAACGATACCAATTGCTACGTGTTCTGATGGTGCAACTATTATTGTTGATTTAAATCCACTTGTTTACCCTGCAAATCCTGATTATAGGTTTGGAATTTATGATACTCCAGGTATACCATTTGCAAGTGTCTTATTGCCGGCTGATCCTGGATTCCCGTTAAGACATACTTTTACAGGTTTAACTCCGGGAGTAGTTTATACTTTTGTTATATATGATCCAATTACTAATTGTTATTACTTTAAAAAAGCCGATGGTGCAGTTGCCCCAATAACTTCGTTAGCTAGTGTAGCTACTGCAATTCCTGTTGCTTGTAAAAATACACCAACAGGTGGCGTATCTATTTCTCTTAGTGGTACAGCAGCTTCACAAGTAAACTATGAAATCTTTTATGATAATTCAGACAAAAGTGCAGGCATTACTGATGTAATAACTATGCCTACTACTGTTCCTGTAGAAGTAAGAGGTCTTAATCCTGGAACTTACTATGTGAAATTCACAGAACTAGATGGTTCTGCTATAGGTTGTACATCGGCATCAGCTCCTTTTGTTGTAACAGAGTCATCTGTAGATTTATCTGTAACTGCAAATTCTCCAAAAAAGGACAACTGTAAAAACGATGCCGGACAGGTAGTTGCGACTCCTAAAGGAGGAACAGGTCCATTCAAGTATATTATTAATCAATCTGCTACACCTCCATTAGTAACTGATGCGTGGGGTGCAGATAATGATAATATTTTTAATGTAGAATCAGGTTCTTACTACGTTTGGGTTAAAGATGCTTACGATTGTATTAAATCTACGACTGTAGATGTTGATTTAGACCCAAGCCCGGAAATTGATAAATTAGAAATTGTAGACAAATGTGCTGTTGACGGTAAGTTTGAAGTTACAGTTTCAATGACAACTCAAGGTATCGCTCCTTATTACGTTAGTGTAAATGGAGGTGATTGGACTGAAATTAAAGACGCAGTTCCTTTCCCTTATACGATTAAAGACTTAAGCTTTGGACCAGTAATTGTAAAAGTTAAAGATTTTAACGATTGCGAGGATTCAGATAATATCACGATTACAGAAACACCTAAGGCTAGTGCGCAAGTAACAAAACAATTAGATTGTTCAGTTTCTGGAAATGCGGTAGCAAATGCTACAATAACGGTTAAAGTTGAAAAAGGTACTCTTCCTTATTTTAGTTATGAGGTTAAAAAAGGTGCGTCAGGTTCATACGTTGCTTTTACGCCAACAACTACTGTAGCAGCTGGTGTTACAACATTTACCTATCCTGTTGCTGCAGCCGATGCTGATGTATATAAATTTAGAATTACAGATGCAAATGGTTGTCCAATTGAGACTTCGGAAGTTACTGTTGAGGAAATTGTACCAATTGATCCGGATTATACACCAATCCAACCTTTATGTAACGGTGGCAATGGTACTATAGAAGTATCTGCAAAAGGAGGAAAAGGCCCTTATACTTATAACTTTAATAATTTAGGATTCTCTAAAACAACGCTATATACAGTTGCAGCAGGAACTTATCCGTTTATTGTAAGAGATGCTTTAGGATGTGAGGTTACCAGTTCAGCAACTTTAGGAGAACCTACTTTATTAGAGTTATTAACTCCGGAAATTACAGGACTTACTTGTGGAACTGGAAACGTGGCGCAATCTGCAACAGTAGTACTAAAAGCTACTGGTGGTACTGGTAATTATACGTACAGTTTTGACGGAGGTGATTTTATAGATAAGGACACTTATACTGTAAACGAAAATAGTACCAAAACAGATCAGCATATTCTTTATTCAATTAAAGATGAAAATGATTGTGTAGTACATGGTTTTGTTGATATATTGAGATTAGTTCCTCCTAGTGATTTTGTATTAACACCAGGACTTGCAATTACATGTTCGAGAGGGACTACAACTGCTACTATTTCAGGAGTTGTTGGAGGTGTTGGAACATTAACGTACCAAATTATTTCGCCTGCTTCTGCAGTTAGAGATAACGGTACTGTTACGACATTTACAAACCTTTTACCAGATGTTGAATATGTATTCCAGGTAACAGATGAAAATAAATGTACTTTTCAAAAAAGACTTAAGATTGATAACGTTATCAAAATTGATATCAAAGAACTGTCTACAGATGGAATTACTTGTGCTACTGCAACTGATGGAAAAGCTAGTTTCTTCGTTTCTGGTTTTGGTTCAAATTCAGGAACATATCAATATACGGTTGATGCACCAGGCACTGCGGTTACTGGCTTAACAAATCCAGTAATCAATTTAACAGGATTAAGTGCCGGACACCATACAATAACTGTGTATGACGACGAAACAGAATGTTCTTTGGTATTAGGGTTTGACATCGCAGCTCCGCCTGCAGCTTTAGTTTTAGCGACTCCGGTAGTAACACCATTAGGTTGTACAACTCGTGGTAAAGTTATTTTAACAGCATCTGGTGGATGGGGTGATTACACGTTTACGTTAACACAACCAGATAATACTCAAATATCTAATACGAATGGTGTTTTCGAAAATCTTACTCAAACAGGACCTTATGACGTTGAAGTAAAAGATGCAAACAATTGTACAGATAAAGTAACAGATTCATTTGAATTGCTTGTTGCTCCTCTACCAACATTAACAATTGCGACAACATCTGATTATTGTTATTACAATACAAATTCAACTACTATAGAGATTACTGCGGCAAGTACATCTACTTTCCCAGTGACTTATGAGTATTCTATTGATAATGGTGAAACATGGCATTCAACATATACATTCGATAAATTAACTCCGAAAACGTATTTGATAAAAGTTAGAGATAACTATGGTTGCGAATCTGCAGCAACAAGTACAGAGATTAAACCGCAGCTTTTTGCTTCAGCAAAAAAAAGAGAAGATATTTTCTGTACCAATGTTGACGGAACAATTAGAGTAAGTGCTATTGGTGGTTACCCTGATTATAGCTACACAGTGGCTATTAATGGAGCACTGGCTTCTGGTAAAATTCCATTTGGACCGGGTGCAACTTTTGTAGATTACGCAGTTAATGCAGCTACTCCGGGTACTTATGTATTTACAGTATACGATCAGCATGATTGTGAATACCTAATCGAACCAATTGAAATGACTGCTCCAACTCCGGTTGTATATACTCCAAAACCAACTTCGCCATATTGTGCAGGAGGTCAGGGGAATATGGCTAATGGTACAATCTTGCTTGAATTAGCAGCAGGTAATAACGATATTGATTACAAATATAGCATACAGCTTACATCTGCTCCGGGAGGTCTTTTGATTACACAAGACACACCTTTATTTACAGGTTTAACAGCAGGTACTTATGCAGTAAATGTAACTTCTGGAAGAAATTGTGATGCACCAAATACGGTTGTTATCAATAATCCTTCTTTAGTAGAAGCTACTGCTACACCTTCAGCATTTACATGTTCAGGTACTAATACTACAAATTCTACAATAGTAGAGGTTACAGCTACAGGTGGTGCAGGAAGTGGTGCAATTAAAGATTATTTGTATAGTGAAAATGGAACAAACTGGAAAGAAGACAATAAATTCATTGTAGATAATGAGGTAGCGCAAACATTAACATTCTATGCTAAAGATGCTAATGGTTGTATTGATGATGTTACAATTCCACTTGAGGCATTCCCTAAATTAACGGCTGCTACAGCAACTTTATTTGAAAGAGCTTCTTGTGATAACAATGGACATGAAACAATTAAGGTAGCAATTTCAGGTGGTTCATCTCCGGCTAATTTTGATTATGAAGTTTACCAAGATGGTCTGCTTTTACAAGCGGCTACTCCAGTTGGAGCAGGAAACACTAGTTTCGATTACATAGCTCCAACAGCAGGTCATTTCTATCAGTTTAAGATTATTGATAATACTACATTTTGTTCTGTTATGACAGATGCTTATAATGTACCATTATACGAAACAGCAAAAGTTGTTGCAAAAGCTTCTACAGCAGTATCTTGTAATGGTGGAACAAATGGTGAAATCACAATCGATGTGATAGATTATACAGGAACTTACACTTACCAGGTTTTCAATGGTGGTGTAGCTGTAACAGGTGTTTTAGGACCTATAGATAGTGCAACGACTAATCCATTTACAATTCCGGTTGGAGTTGGTGCAGGAAGCACTTATACAGTAGTTATTAAAGAGAATGATTATCCATTCTGTTCTGTGACTTCTAATACATTTGAAATTACTCAACCACCAGTATTAGATTTGATTAGTTTCAAACCAACGGTTAAAAATCAAAATTGTCGTTCGACAGGTGCGGTTATTACAATCGATGAAACACAAATTGTGGGAGGTACAAAAGGATATAAATATGTTGTGGTTTCACCAACAGCAGGAGTTCCGGCTGATGCCTCATTTAAAGATGAAAAAATAATAACAATTCCAACTGCAGCAATTGCTCCGGCATTTGATACTTGGCATGTTTATGTAATGGATGCAAAAGGTTGTAAAGCATTTGTACCAGTAAACATTTCATTAGATCCAATGCCAGCTATTACTAATGTAACTGTAGATAGTCCTTGTTATGATGTTAATGGTTACAAAATTAATGTTGTTGCGACAGGAGTAGCTAAGTTACAATACAGCTTAGATGGAAAACAATATCAGGATGATGCCTCTTTCATTGTAAAAAATGCTGGAGATTATACTGTATGGGTAAGAGATGCGAATCAATGTGTTGTACAAACTACAACTGCATTTAACATTCCTGCACCGCTTACGCTAAAAGCAGAAATTACTACAGACCCAACTTGTATGACAGCTACTGGTGTGGTTACATTAACTGCAGGCGGAGGTAAAATGCCGGCAAATTATTTATACACAAAAGATAATTGGAATACGACATCTGTAGATAACATATTTAGAGACTTAGCACCAGGAAATTATACATTTATTGTAAGAGATATTAGTACAACTCCAACATGTGAGAAATCGGTAGATGTTAAAATCGAAATACCAACTCTAATAACTGGAATCACCGCAACAGGTTATGCTGTAACTTGTAATACTTACAGAGATGGACGTATAGAGGTTAAACTTGATGCTGCAAATAATAACCCAGAGTACAGATACAGTCTTACTTCTGGTCCGGAAACTAGAGCTATTCAGGATTCGCCATACTTCTACGATTTACCAGCAGGTGATTATGTGGTAACGGTAATTTCTGGTAAAGGATGTCCTGGAACTGCTGATGTAACTGTAGGTGAGCCGGCTCCGATTGTGGTAGATGAACCAATCGTTACACAGTACCTTTGTAATGTAGGTAATACAGCTATAGACGCTACAATTACAGTTCCTGCAGGTTCAGTAAGAGGAGGTTCTACTACTTATATCAGATACCAATTTGTGAGAGACGGTAAAGTAGTTCAGGATGATAACAGAAATACTTATACTGAATCGGATTACTTAGGTGGTAGATATGATGTCTATGTATTTGACAGTAAAGGTTGTCAGGGCGGATACTCTTCAGTTACAATTGCTCAGTATGTAGATATAGCTCGTTTAGATCTTGCTACAACAAAAATTAACTGTAGAGATGCTGAGTCAGTTCAGGTAACAGCTATTCCAACAAGAGGAACATTACCAACATTGACATACACAATTGAAGGAACAAATAGTACAGTTTACCCTGTTACAAATGGAGTAAATGGATTATTCACAGGGCTTAGACCAGGTACATATTTAATTAAAGTTACCAATCCGGTAACAGGTTGTGGTGTAGAAAAACCATATATTGTTAACGAGCCAAACACGTTCCGTTTTGTAGCTTCAGATGTTAAAAATGTGACTTGTTTCACAGATACAGATGGTAGTATAACATTAACATTCGTTGATGATATTCCAACACCAACAGATGAAGCAGGTCCGTTTACATATGTATTAACACGTGGATCTGATGCGCCGATAAGCGGAAGTTCAAATAGTACAACATTAGTACTTCCTAACTTGGCAGCTGGTAAATATACGATCACCGCAACATTAGATGGAGTTCCATATTGCCCTGTTACGACAAGCTTCACTATCGAAGGTCCGGCAGCAGCATTAGAAATTTTACCATCTAAGAAAGATATTACTTGTGTGACAGGTAATGATGACGGAGAAATTCGTGTAAGTGCTCAAGGCGGATGGTCAGGTGATTATTTATATAAATTGGATGGTCCGGTTACAGTAGATTTTTCTACTCAAAACATATTCCCGGGATTAAAAGCAGGATTGTATACCGTTTCTGTTAAAGATGCTGGCGGTTGTGTTGATACTGATCAGATTCTATTAGAGGATCCAAAACCAATTGTGGTTACAGCTTCATCAAACATTACATTATTATTATGTAATGGAGATATGAGCGCGACTATTACTGCGACTTCGGTTACAGGTGGACAGGGTAGTAATTATTTATATACTTTAAATACTACTTCTTCTACTCCTGTGAGATCTTCAGGACCTCAGCTTTCACCTTCATTTGCTGGTTTAGGCGTAGGAACATATACAGTAACCGTAACAGATGGATTTAATTGTATTGGAGAATCTGCTCCAATAACAATTACGGAACCTTCTAAAGTTCAACCAAGTTTGGCTGAAACTAGACAAAGAACATGTCTTACAGATACTCAACTTACTTTAAGTGTTATTGGTGGTACGCCTCCTTACACTTATAGTACCGATGGTGTAAACTATTCAACAGTTCCGTTTCCAAGTTCAGTTCAGTTTGAGGTAATTCCAGGTAAATACAAGTATTATGTGAAGGATGCCAACGGATGTATTAGTTTTGATACTAACGAAATTACAATTCCGGCACTTGAACCATTGTTGGCTAATGTAGATACAACACACGCAGTAGTATTATGTCGTGAAGATGCAAGTGGAGTAATTGTAGCAAATGCTACAGGAGGATTAGGAAACTACGAATATACTTTGTTAGATAAAGATGGAAATGTACTGAAAGGACCACAGTCAGAAGGTAGATTTGATAAGCTTTTAGCTGGTGATTATAAAGTAGTTGTGAAAAGTGGTGATTGTCAAACTCCACCAGAGGATGTTAATATTAGTCAGCCGCAAGAGGTATTCTCGGCAGAATTTATCCCAACAGCAGTGAAATGTTTTGGTGGTAATGATGGACAAATTGAAGTAATTGGTAAAGGAGGAACAGGACGTTATACGTATTCTATTTCACCAAGAAACGATCAATTCTTCGACACAAACATTTTTACGAAATTAAAAGCTGGTTTCTATACTGTTATAGCAACAGATGAAAATGGATGTTATGATCCTGAAGTAGTTGAGGTTAAACAACCTTTAGCACCACTTTCAGTTGTAGAAACTCCTGGTAAGACTGAGGGAGAACAATGTGCAGGAGAACGTAATGGTACATTTACAATTGACATTGCGGGTGGTACAGCTCCTTATATGGTTAGTTTAAATGATATTAATGGTACTTACCAACCGGTTAACGGAACACAACATACATTTGAGAATCTTGCAGGAGGTATTTACACCGTATTTGTGAAAGATGGTGGAAACTGCCCTCAGGAAGTAGAAGTGAGTGTACCATTGCCGGTTACTCTTAATCCTAAAGTTAAAGTAACTTATGATTGTGTGAACAATGCGCAGTCAAATATGGTTATTGTTTCGATAGATGAATCTAATACAGATCCAACGCAAATTAGTTATGCACTAGATAATGGAACATTCCAGCCAAGCAATATCTTTACAGATGTTTCTGGAGGAGAACCACATTATGTAACAGTAAGACATACTAACGGATGTGAAGTATCGACAGACTTGTTTGATGTAGACGCAGTTGATCCGGTAAGCCTGATTGATACAACAAAACAAAGCAATGAAATCAATACGATATCAGTAAAAGCTTCGGGAGGTATTGCTCCTTACGAGTACAGTTTCAACGGAGAACCATTCTCTTCATCAAACACGTATAGAATCTACAAAACAGATGTTTACAAAGTAATTGTAAGAGACAAAAATGGTTGTGAGGCAACAATTGATGTTCCTGGTATATTCTACGATTTCTGTCTGCCGAACTACTTTACACCAAACGGTTCAGGTGCTAATACTACTATTGGTCCTGATTGTGGAGCATTAGCTTACAAAGATCTGACATTCGATGTTTACGACAGATACGGTAGAGTAGTTGGTAAATATAAAGTTGGAGGAAAATGGGATGGTAGATACAACGGAAACGAATTACCAACAGGAGATTACTGGTATGTTCTTAAACTGAATGATCCTAAAGATCCGAGAGAGTTTGTTGGACATTTCACATTATACAGATAACAAAATTATAGCCCCAATGATGTTATCTAAAAAAATTATTACAATGAAAAAGTTTATTTTATCCTTAGTACTCATGGCTGTAACAACAAGTTACAGCCAAGAGTTAAACCTACCGGTGTTTACGCAGTATTTAGCGGATAACCCTTTTATTCTTTCACCTGCTTATGCCGGTATTGGAGATAACCTCCGTATCAGGGCCAATGGTTTAACACAGTGGGTCGGAATTAAAGATGCACCGGATAACCAATCATTGTATGCAGATTTTCGTGTCCTGGATCGTTCGGGAGTTGGTATATCACTCTATAACGATAGTAACGGAAACACCAGACAAACAGGAGCTAAAGTTTCGTTTGCACACCACCTTATTTTAGATTATTATTCTGAAAAATATCTATCGTTTGGTATCTCGTATAACATCAATACCTTTCGTTTAGAAACAGGGAATTTTGAAGGAGTTGGAGGTGGTCTTGATCCTTCTGTAACAGATAATCGTCAAACTTCAAATAATAACTTTGACCTTAGTGCTTTGTACCGTCATAAAGGATTTTATTTAAGTTTTAACGCCAATAACGTTTTAAAGAAAAACCTGACTAGGGATAGAACAAATGAACCGGATTTGCTTTCTAACTTCCAGGTATATTCCGGATTCACATTTAGAGATGGTGAAAACAGACGTATCGAATATGAACCATCGGTTTTCTTTCAGTATTTTGCAAGTGACCAGCGTTCTACTACCGATTTTAACTTCAAATACAGACGTTACAATCGTTACGAAGATTATTATTGGATTGGAGTTTCGTATCGTTTCTTAAACGACCAGTTTCCAAAACCTTTGGCTGCAGGTCCAATGGCTGGTTTTATGAAATCAAAGTTCTACTTTGCATATTCTTACCAGTTGATGTTTAACGGTCTTGGAAGTTATAATTCAGGAACACATTCGATAACAATCGGATTTGATTTCTTACAATCGATCAGTAACTGTCCATGTACACAGAGCCCTGTTCACGACTAATCGTCAAATAACGATTATAATTTAAGCCCGAAAAAGGCTAATATTTTTAAAGCGAGTCGCAACATTAAGTGTTTTTACCGCAATAATTTGAAATAAATTTTCAATAACATTAAATTTGGAATCCTATCGTTTTGTTTTTCAAAAAGGTATAAATCAAATTTGATTCATGAAAGCAAAATTCTCACTTTATGCGAAACACACAGTATTGTGCCTCGCTTTTTTATTTTTGCCGTATGCATTTACGTCTACAGATACTGTTTTTTCATTACCAAATTTGTATACAAATGCACATGACCGCATTTATTTTTTCATCTATTTTACGCTCCTTTGTTTCTTTTACTTCAACTATTATTATCTCATTCCGAAACTATACTTTTCAGAAAAGAAGCTTTTATATTATTTAATCATAATCGTTTTTCTTTTATTCTTTCTATGGATTTCAACAGTTCTGGATCACCCAAGCCGTAATTTTTTGGATTTTGAATATCATTCAGGAAAGTTTGCAGGTCATCCAAAACCATTTGACGGTAGATTTCCTCCGCCTCCACATGGAAATCATCTAATGCCTTTTGAATTTAATGGAGGTCCGCCTACGCAATATGGACATACTACGCTTGTGTACTTAATTGGAGTTGCTACAAGTTTACTTTTTGCTATTTCAGGAAGGTTACAAAGTGTCGAGAAAGAAAAAGTAAAATCTGAATTAGCATTTTTAAAAGCACAGATAAATCCGCATTTTCTGTTTAATACATTAAATAGTATCTATGCACTCGCCTTAAAAAAAGACGATAAAACTCCTGATGCCGTAGTGCAGTTATCAGAACTGATGCGTTATATCATGGTCAATTCAAACGATGAGGTTATCGATTTAACCAAAGAAATCAATTATATCAATAACTTTATTTCACTCCAAAAGACCCGCTTAGGAAATACAGTTGCCATTAATTATTCGGTTATTGGAAAAACTTTCGGAAAAGTAATAACTCCTCTGATCTTAATTTCTTTTATTGAAAATGCATTTAAATACGGAGTCAATCCTGACCAGACTTCAGAAATCTACATTAAAATAGATATTGAAGAAGAAATACTAACTTTATACGTTTCTAATAAAAAGACATTTTCCGTTCAGTCAGATTCAGGTATCGGCTTGCAAAATACAATTGAAAGACTGAAATTAGTATATCCAAACAAACATGCTTTAATGATTGAAGATTCAGCAGAAAAGTACGTTGTAAATTTGAGTATTAAAATTCGATGATAAAAGCAATAGCATTAGATGATGAGCCATTGGCATTAGAAATTCTTCAGAGTTTATGTGAAACAATTGATTACATTGAGCTTCGAAAAACGTTTACGAAATCTGATGAAGCATTTAAATATTTAAAGAAATATCCGGTAGATTTATTGTTTTTGGATATCAATATGCCATCAATTTCCGGTTTGGATTTCTACAAAAAGCTACCACACAAAACAATGGTTATTTTTACAACGGCTTATTCTGAATTTGCCGTAGAAGGTTTTACTCTTAGTGCAACAGATTATTTATTAAAGCCAATTTCTGTTGCAAGATTCCAACAGGCTGCAGAAAAAGCATACTCACAATGGAAAACACAAAACCAAAATATAGAACAGCAGTATCTTTTTATTCGTGCAGATTACAGTCTCATTAAAATCTTATTTTCAGACATCTTGTATATCGAAGGTCTCGATGATTATCTTAAAATTCATATTAGAGATCAAAAAACGGTTGTAGCGCGTATGACGTTAAAGGCAATAATTCAAAAATTGCCTGAAACTGAATTTGTCCGAGTGCATCGTTCTTTCATTGTCCCTGTTTCTAAAGTTTCTAAAATAAGAAACAAAATCATCTTTATAGATCAGACTGAAATTCCAATAAGCACCAGTTACGAGGAAGCTTTCTTTACGCTTTTCGAAGGAAAGTGATATAATACCGATTGTATATTAGTATTAGAGCATCTTTTTTATCTGTATTTTTTTATAAGCTCCAGAGCAGCAAAATATTTATAGAAATTCAATTACGTCAATATAAAAGAGCTCCAACGGAGCGAAATCTACAGTCATTGTAAAAAAAATGTAGCTCCTCTGGAGCTTTAGATCCTCCACGGTTATTTTGATTGCTATAAATATTCTGCTTCTCCGAAGCGTATTTTTTCTCTACTATTTTCAGGCTGTTTCTTTCATGCTATATTGGGATTATACAAGAATATGTTTCATTAATTATATAAATATAAAATGGGATAATTTTTACAGGTAAATTTTACTACAAAAAAAAATATTTTATTCGTTTACCTCATAAATAATATCGTTTACCTCAAACTTTTTACAACACATTAAATTCCAATAATTTTACTTCAAAATAACTGTTAATCATTTCATTGAATAACATTAAAAAAGCAAAAAAATGCAAAGAAAAGAGTTTTTAAGAGGTTTGGGTTTAGTAGGAATTAGCACTTTGGCAATTCCAATTATAAATTCATGCAGTAAAGATGATGATTCAGCAGATACTTCAACGGGTACTGATTCAGGTTCAGGTTCATCTTCAGGAAGCTGCTCCGTTACACCATCAGAAACTGCGGGTCCGTTTCCAACTATTTCGCCATCATCTTTAGTCAAATCAAATATTGTGATGGATAGAACAGGGGTGGCCTTTACAATTAAAATTACAGTCAAAAATACCAAAGCAAATTGTGCTGTATTAAAAGATGCGATTGTAGATATCTGGCATTGCGATAAAGACGGTTATTATTCAGAGTATGGAGGAACTTCAATGCAATCAGTAAATTACACTTCAGCTCACTTTTTAAGAGGAAGACAAACTACAGATGAAAATGGTTTAGTAACCTTTACGTCTATTTTTCCGGGATGGTATTCAGGTCGTGCTACTCATATTCATGTGCATATTTATAATTCGGGAGGAACTTCTTTACTGGTAACTCAAATTGCTTTTCCGGAAGGAACAAATAGTGCTGTTGCAACAGTAAATGCATCAAGTGCAAATGGTTATACCAAAGGATTATCCGGCTATACTTATAATGCATCCGATAATGTCTTTTCAGATTCAGTTGCAAATGAGCTTGGAACCGTAACCGGAAGCATTAGTGATGGCTATGTTTTAACCCATACGATCAATGTAGCAAGTTAGTTTAAAAAGTAGTTTATAATGATAGCGCAGATTCCAGCCCAAATTTATAAGTCTGATTCAAGAGGAGTTTTCAATTCTGAAAAGCACAACTGTTTTGCCACTTTTAATTTTGAACAATATCAGGACTTATCCCGTAATGCATTTGGATCGTTAAAAATTTTGAATGAAGTAATACTTGCCCCACAGCAGCGTATTAGCCGATTTATAAATTCAAAAACAAATAGTATCATTTTGCCTTTGTTTGGTGCAATAGAATACAAAGATAGTATTGGCAATGCTGAGTTCCTGTGTGTAGACCAAATTAGGGTTATTGCTGCAGATGATGATTTAACGCTTGAAATTTTTAATCCGTATGAGAATGAAAATGTGAGTTATCTCGAAATTGAATTCGATATGGGAAAACAGTATTTCAAAAACTATTTTCAACAATATAAATTTGATTTCAGTACACACAACAAACTCTACTCTTTGTTTGAAGTCGAAAGAGCTTTAGGATTTATTGGAATATACGACGGAAGAAAAGAGGGATCATTTAAATTAAGAAATTCCAAAAATGGCGTTTTTGCATTTGTGCTCAATGGTGCTTTTGAAGTAGAAAACAGACTTTTGGAAGCAAAAGATGGTCTGGCATTAAAAGAAACAGAAAAAATAGAATGGGAAGCGCTTTCAGAAAATGCAATTTTAATTGTAATTGAAGTTCCATTAAAATCATTTCATTCATGAAGATCACCAAAATAAGACTGGCCTACCGCATTGTAATAGACAAATCGTCTACATTTCTGTGGGATAAATATGTTTTTGAAGATACTTTCAAAGAATATCAGATGCAGAGCCAACAGTTTAATTTGGGAGCAAACAAAAAAAATACATTTAGGGAATTAATGAGCGAAAACGAAAAAGCCAGTCAGCTCCATTTTCTGACCGGTATGGCTGCAAGCGGTTATGTTGAACAATTAAAAGGATACTTTCATCGTGTGACAGACGTTTTAGGGAACAACTATTTTCCTTTCATCAATTATCAGTTAGATATTATAAATACAGATATAGCCGATATATCAAAACATAAAATAGGAATTACTTTTTATACGCCTTTATTAAATTATTTCGGAATTATAGAAGGAAATTATCTGGTTTCTAAAAACATTGAAAACCAAAACGAATACGAAACCATCATGTTTCCGGTACAGAATAATTTGTCTATTTGTTACATTCAGACAGAAGACTAATTGATCCTCCAAAAACAAAAATAATCTAAATTGATTTTTTGCCTTTCCTGTTTTTCTGTTGACAGGAAAGGTTTTTTTATAAAAGGCAGTACTAAATTACCATCTAAAATTGTTTTTATTCTTAAATAAACCATTTTTTTTGTAAATTTATAACGTTTTCGTTCTTTTTATTGCTTCTTTTTTAGTTTATCCGAATTTGTTAGAACTCTAAAAGTCCTATATTTGTTTTTCTTTCTAAAAAAACTAAAAAATTATCAAGATGAAAACTTTAAACGATTTCGATTTTAAAAATAAAAAAGCAATTATCCGTGTAGACTTTAACGTGCCGTTGGATGAGAATTTTAATGTAACTGATACCACACGTATTGAAGCTGCAAAGCCAACTATTGATGCAATTTTGGCGCAAGGCGGAAGTGTAATCTTAATGTCGCATTTAGGAAGACCAAAAGGTGCTGAAGAAAAATATTCATTAAAACATATTTTAAAAACAGCTTCTGAAATTTTAGGGGTTGAGGTTAAGTTTGCTGAAAACTGTGTTGGAGAGCCAGCTCAAACAGCTGCTAAAAATTTACAGCCAGGTGAAGTTTTATTGTTGGAAAATTTACGTTTTCATGCTGAAGAAGAAGCAGGAGATGTAGCTTTCGCTAAAGAATTGGCTTCTCTAGGAGATATTTATGTAAATGATGCATTTGGTACAGCCCACAGAGCACACGCATCTACGACAATTATCGCGCAGTTCTTTCCAAACGATAAAACTTTTGGAACATTATTGGCTAAAGAAATTGATAGCTTAAATAAAGTTCTTAAAAACAGTGAAAAACCTGTAACAGCTGTTCTTGGAGGTTCTAAAGTTTCTTCTAAAATCACAGTTATCGAAAATATCTTAGATAAAGTAGATCACATGATTATCGGAGGAGGTATGACATTTACTTTCATTAAAGCGCAAGGCGGAAAAATCGGTGAGTCTATCTGCGAGGATGATAAACTGGATTTAGCTTTAGAGATCTTAAGATTAGCAAAAGAGAAAAACGTTCAGGTTCATATTCCGGTTGATGTTGTTGCTGCAGACGATTTCTCAAACACAGCAAATACTCAGATTGTAGATGTAACTGCAATTCCTGACGGATGGCAAGGTTTAGATGCAGGTCCAAAATCTTTAGAGAACTTCAAAAAAGTAATTTTAGAGTCAAAAACAATTCTTTGGAATGGTCCGTTAGGCGTTTTTGAAATGGAAACTTTCTCTAAAGGAACAATCGCATTAGGAGATTATATTGCTGAAGCTACTGCAAATGGAGCATTTTCATTAGTTGGAGGTGGAGATTCTGTTGCCGCTGTAAAACAGTTCGGATTTGAAGATAAAATGAGCTATGTTTCTACTGGTGGCGGGGCAATGCTTGAAATGTTAGAAGGAAGAATTTTACCTGGAATCGCTGCGATTTTAGACTAAAATATCACAATTAACATTTTTTTAATTAGTTTTCTTCAATAAAGGGCTTATTTTTGCAAAAGTACACTTCTCGTAATTATTTGAATTACAGAATTTTAAAAAAATGTTATATGATTGTAAGGAAAATATCATTAGTGGTTTCTGCTTTCTTTACGATGGCTGCCTTTTCACAGGAAACAGCATCGAATTTTGAAAGTAAACCAGAAGTTAAGTTAACATATTTAGATTCTATAAAAAGCACATTCAAAAAAAACGATCTGGCTTCAAAAGTGGATAGTTTATGGATGAACGAATTAGTAAGTCTGGATATATATGACGACCTGACCAAAGACATTCAAACCATCAACAAGGATGTTACTGTTGATGAAGAACTGCCAACCGAATTGCTAAAACAGCGTTTGGCGGCGATGAATGAGAAATCACCTTTTGAGATTGAATACAATCAGGGTTTAGAAAATATAATAAAGTCATTTCTTAAGAACCGTAAAAAATCGTTTTCCCGATTAATGGCTTTATCAGAATATTATTTCCCAATCTTTGAGGAGTCTTTTGCAAAAAGCAATGTTCCTTTGGAAATAAAATATTTAGCCGTTGTAGAATCTGCTTTAAATCCTAAAGCAGTTTCTAAAATGGGCGCAACGGGACTTTGGCAGTTTATGTACGGAACCGGAAAACAATACGCTTTAAAAATTGATTCTTATATCGATGAAAGAAGCGATCCTCTTAAAGCTACAGCCGCATGTTCTGAATACATGACCAAAATGTTCAATATTTTTGGAGACTGGGAACTGGTTTTAGCTTCTTATAATTCAGGTCCGGGAAATGTTACCAAAGCAATTCGTCGTTCTGGAGGAAAAACAAAATACTGGGACATTCGTAACTATCTTCCAAAAGAAACTCAAGGTTACGTTCCGGCTTTCTTAGCTACAATGTATCTTTTTGAATATCACAAAGAACACGGAATTAACCCGGAAAGAGCAGTGGTTAAAAACTTTGAAACCGATACGATAGCAATCAAAAATCAAATGTCTTTCAAGCAAATTGCCGATTTGTTAGACATGCCTCAATCTCAAATTCAGCTTTTAAATCCATCTTATAAAATGAATGTGGTTCCTTATTATCAGGGAGAACAGCATTTTATTAGACTTCCAAAAGATAAAATCTCAACCTTCGTTTCCAATGAAGAGCAGATTTATGCTTACGTGAAACATGACACAGAGCTTAGATCGACTTCATCGAGATTGGCTGTAAAATATGCTCCAAAAGCAAAACCGGCTGCTACGAAAGCAGCAACAATTGACAAAGGTGATTTCGAATTTTATAAAGTTAGAAAAGGAGACAATCTGGGAGCAATTGCATCTAAATATGATGTTAGCATTTCTGATATTAAAAAATGGAACAACTTAAAAACAAATGCTGTTGCCATTGGAAGAAGCTTGAAAATAAAAGGAGAAGAGGAAGCTCCTGTTAAATCAGTTCAGGCTATAGAAAAAGAACAAGCTGTTGCAGCTGTTGAAAATAAAGAGAAAACAGCTGTAGATATGGACTATGTTGTAGCAGCTGGAGACAATTTAGGCAGTATAGCAAAGAAGTTCGGTACGACTATTGCGGAGTTAAAAGAACTTAACAATTTAACTTCAAATAACATTGGTTTAGGAAAAACACTGATTATTTCTAAAGCAGCGATAGTTATAGAAGAGCCGGCTTCAACAGCAATTGCATCAAACTCGGTTGATTCATTTAAGAAAAAAGCTCCTTCTAAAAATGTTAGCGAAGATTATTACGTTAAAAAAGGAGATTCTTTATACAGTATTTCTAAAAAATATCCTGGAGTAACAATTTCAGATATTAAAAAATGGAATGGTATTAAAGATGAAGATATTAAACCGGGAATGAAACTTAAAATAAACGGATAAAAGAAAAATCTTATTTAAATTTGGGTTTTATTTCATAAATTAAGAAAATGAATAAAACCCATTTTTTATTGCTATTAGTGCCATTTTTCCTCACTTCCTGTTTCAAGGGAGAGAAACAAAACGAATCAGTTTCCGGAAAAACCAATACCATTTCAATCATTATTGATGATCAGTTATGGTATGGAGAAGTGGGTGATAGTATTCGAAATAAATTTGCATCTCCGGTTCTCGGACTAACACAGGAAGAACCACTTTTTACCATCAATCAATATCCTGCCCGCTTACTCGAAGGTTTTGTAACCGATAGCCGAAGCATTATTGTAGTTAAGAAAGCTGCGACAGATAAATTCGAAATCATTCATAACAAAGCTCTACCGCACAATACTTTCCGCATTTACGGAAAATCGGTTGACGATATTATTTGCAGTATCGAATTAAATTCGCCCGAAATAATACGACAAATCCGAAATGCCGAAATTCAAAAAATACAGGAAGACAACAGTAAGTCATTGTTAAATCCTGCAATCATCAAGAATAAATTTCATATCGATCTTCAGATTCCAACCGGATATGAATACATGCTTCACAAAAAGAATTTTATCTGGTTGAAGAAAGAAATCATTAGTGGTAATACCAGTTTATTAGTCTATCAGATACCCTTGCATAATTTTCAAAAAAGAAAAGATATAATCAATTCGATCGTTCGTATGCGTGACTCTGTTGGACGTTATATCAAAGGGCGTGAACCCAATACGCCAATGATTACCAGCGAAGCTTATGCACCTTATTTTTTGAGAGTAATATTAGACAATAAAGATGCTTTTGAAACAAAAGGAACATGGGAACTAAAAAATGATTTCATGGCAGGTCCTTTTGTCAATTATGCGATTGTTGACAAAAGCTATAATCGTCTATTGGTTATTGAAGGATTTTGCTATTCGCCTTCCAATCAGGAACGAGATCTTATGTTGGAGTTAGAAGCCATTATTAAATCCGTTAAGGTAGATAAAAGGTAATTTTTGCTCTTAACGCAATAATTATCCGAAGCTTAGATCTACGCAGAGTCCGCAAAGTTTTTAAACTTTGCGGACTCTGTCTTTATAATCATTGGCATGTAGCAAATAATTTAATGTAAATCCTTCCGTTCATTGCGGCTAAATATTGAGTTGCGCAAAAACCTGAAACATAAAACCTCCAACCCGAAACAATTCACTTTAATATATTTCTTACTTTTGTTTTTATAACAAACATAAAAACAAATAGTTATGAAAAAAATAACCACAACATTAGTACTGATTTCGCTATGTTTTATTTCTTGTAAAAAAGAGGTAAAAGCTGAAAATGAGACGGTAAAGGTTTCCGATAGTCTTAAAACTGAAGAGCCCCTGGTAGAAGAAACAACAACCGCAGCTCCGGTTGATTCTGCTGCACAAGCCAAAGCCTGGCAGGAATTTGCAACTCCATCTGAACCTCATAAATGGATGGCTGATGAAACAGGAACATGGAATTGCGATATGACTTTCTGGTACGGACCGGATTCAAAACCGGAAAAAGCATCTTCGGTAGCCACTATCAAAATGATTCTGGGAGGGCGTTATCAGGAAGCAAATTATGTTGGAAAAATTATGGGAGCTCCGTTTGAAGGTAAAAGTACGTTAGCGTTCAATAATGCCAGTAAAGAATATACATCCACTTTTATTGACAATATGGGAACCGGAATGATGGTTGGAATTGGTAAATATGACGAAAGCACAAAAAGTGCTACATTCAAAGGAGAGTTTACAGATCCTGTTACAGGCAAAAAGAATGCCTATAGAGAAGTTTATACTATCGTAGATCCAAAAACACGTAAAATGGAAATGTTCGACACAAAAAATGGTACCGAATATAAAAGTATGGAAATCCTAATGAAGAAAAAGTAATTTTTTTTCTGCCACGAAGGCTCAAAGACACAAAGGTTTTGTTTAAATATATAATGAAATTTTGTGTCTTTGAGCCTTTTGTATTTGTACAAAGCGGGAAACTATAAAGCTTTACTACTTTTAACATAAAATAATAACTTTGCTCCTTAGTCCCGATAGCTATCGGGATTGTAGTAGAAATAAAACTTTGTGCCTTAGTCCCGATAGCTATCGGGATCGTGGCAAAAAAAACAGCAAAATGTTAAAATGGAAAATAAAGCCTTTTGAGGCATTAAATGTAAACGAGCTATATGATTTGCTCAGATTGAGAAGTGAGATCTTTGTAGTAGAGCAAAACTGCGTTTATTTGGATCTTGACGGTAAAGACAAGAAAGCTTTACACTTAATTGGCGAGTATGAAGGCAAAATTGTGGCTTATTCCCGTTTATTTGATGCCGGAATATCATTTGATAATGCCTCAATTGGAAGAGTAGTAGTAGATGCCAGTTATAGAGATAAAAAATGGGGACATGAATTAATGCGGGAAGCCATCGCGGGAGTTAAATCCAATTTTGGAAAAGATAAAATTACTATTGGCGCACAATTGTATTTAAAGAAATTCTATGAAAGCCACGGATTTGTGCAGACCAGCGAAATGTATCTGGAAGATGATATCCCGCATATTGAGATGATTCGGGAATAATAAAAAAATAATTATTAAAACCTTCATTAAACAATAAAGTAAATGAAGGTTTTTTGGTTTTGTAATTTTATGATTACAATAACATTTTTAGAACTCACAATTTATAATTTAGATTTTTTAATTGTTTTAGTAAAAAATAGTATAAATGAGTAAAGTAAAGTGGGTTTTATTTTTTTTTGTTTGCAGTTTTATAACTTTTGGTCAGAATCTATCAGAGAAACAGATAGAAAATAAACAAATTGAAAACTTAGCCAGTTTAGCAAAAGTTTGGGGATTCTTAAAATATTATCATCCAAATGTGGCAAAAGGAAATTTCAATTGGGATGAGCAGTTAATAAAGATCATACCTAAAGTTGAGAAGGCTCAAAATAAAGAAGAATTATCTAAAATTTATGCAGAATGGATTTCGGATTTAGGAACGATTAAAGAATGTAAATCTTGTAAATCAGTTTCAGGGAAAGAATACTTTGATAAAAACTTTGATCTTTCATGGACACAAAATTCCGATGTGTTTACAAACGAACTTTCTCAAAAACTTAAATATATTGAAGAAAATCGTGCCCAGGGCTCTAATTTTTATGTTACAACTACTTCCAGAGATAACATAGAAATAAAAAATGAAATACAATATCCTAATTTTCAATACCCCGACAAAAATTATCGACTATTAAGCTTGTTTCGATATTGGAATACTGTTGAATATTTTTTTCCATACAAATATATGATGGATCAAAAATGGGATACAGTTTTGCTGGAAATGATTCCAAAATTTAAAAATTCAGAGAATGCACTGGAATATCAATTAGCAATGCATGAAACGGTTGTGAAATTAGATGATACACATGCAAGTTTTTATTCAGATATAAATTTTGATTTTTTTGGACGAAAATATATTCCGGCATTTGTAAATGTTATAGAAAATAAAATTGTTGTAGCTGGACTTTACAATGATTCGTTAGCAAAAATAAACGATATCAGGATAGGAGATATTGTTGAAGAAGTAAACGGTAAAAATGCTTTGGAAATAATGAAAGAGCGGGCAAAATATGTGAATGGATCAAATAAAAACACAAAAGCAAAAAATTACCATTATTATATTTTTAACGGCTCAACAGATTCAGTTACAATTAAATTCAGAAGAGACCAGAATGTTTTGGTCAAGACAATAAAGCGATACGATAGATTTTTGAAATATCCTGAAATTAAATACAATAAGGAAAAGTTTACGGCTGATGAAAATAATATTGCCTACATTAATCTGGACAATTTAGAAATGAAAGAGCAGGATGAAATCATGAAAAAAATTAGCTCAACAAAAGGGTTAATCATTGAAATTAGAAATTATCCAAATTTTAGACCTTACAGAATTGCCAGAAGGTTAATTCAATCGGATAAAGAATATGTCAAGTTAATAAAACCTGATTTGAGTTATCCGGGAAAGTTTATTTGGAAAAAACCACAAACGATAGATCCTATTAAAAATGAATTTTACACAGGTAAGGTCATTTTATTGGTAAATGAAGAAACACAAAGCGCCGCAGAGTATTTGACAATGCTATTACAAACGGGAAATAATGTTATGACTATTGGAAGTCAAACAGCTGCCGCAGATGGTGATGTTTCAAAAATTGAATTTATTGGTTTTCGTTCTTTTATGAGCGGTCTTGGTGTTTTTTATCCTGATGGAAGAGAAACACAAAGAGTGGGTGTTAAAGTTGATATTCAGGCTCGACCTACTATAAAAGGAATTCAGGAAGGCAGAGATGAGGTTTTAGAAGCCGCCAAAGCGTATTTAAATTCGAATAAAACGTAATTTTTTGTAAATCGTATGTTAAGATTAAGACTAAGGTTTTTGCTTTTTGACTTTAAGGATCTTATTTTCCTTTTTTTAAGTTTGATATGTTCGAGTATAAAATAGGATATAGTGAACAAAAGCATTTTTATTTTTTAAGGAGAAGATTTTTTTGTTTTTTGAATGCGATATTTATTTAATTTTAGAAGAAAAAAACTATGAAAAAGATTCTTCTAATCATTTTTGTATTGATATTGTCACAATATAATTTCTGTCAAAATAAATTGAAAGTTGGCGAAAAAGCTCCAAAGCTCAATATTACAGATTATCTGCAGAATGTTCCTGAAGATAAGAATTTCGATAAAAAGTTTATGTTACTGGAGTTTTGGGCAACTTGGTGTACAACCTGTTTGGAAGAAGTTCCAAAATTAAATCAGATGCAGGAAAGGTTTAAGAACCAAAAGGATTTAATTTTTGTTTCTATTACATACGAGTCTCCAGAAAAAACGAAGAAAACTTTAGAAAGGGTAAAATTTAATTCTATTGTAGTAAGCGATCAGACTAAAAAAGCTTTAAACGATTTTGTGTTAGACGACAAAGGAACTATTGCTCTACCAAAGACTATTTTAATTGATAATAAAGGAATTATAAGATGGATTGGAGTTCCTTATACAATTAATGATACTGTAATTACTAAATTTCTCGAAGGAAAAGAAATTCTGGAATCAGATAATACAATTTCGAACAGACCACCTCCACCAATTGTTAAATAAATATACAAGTAGTATTTTAATGGGATTTCTAAAGATAAAAAGGTGTTTGAATAAAACGGAATAAAATGGCTTTTTCAGATATACCGAAAAACTGTAACCATGAAAAAGAGACTTTTATTTATACTATAATACTTTTTTTGTAAATCGTTTATCTAGATTAGAACTAAGGTTTTTGCTTTTTGACTTGTTTGAGTTTGTCTTTAAGGATCTTGTTTTCCTTTTTTAAAAGTTCGATATGTTCGAGTATAAAATTGGGTATAGTAAACTGAAGCATTTTTAGAGTATCATTTTTGGGTAGTATTTCCTCATCAGGTTCGTAAATTTCTTCTTTGGATACTCCTAATTCTTTGGCAATTTTAACCCATTCTACTTCAGAGATTTTTTTATGACCGTTTTCGCGTCTGCTATAATTAGACTGTGTCATGCCTATTAAATCTGCCAGTTCTTCCTGCGACATTCCTTTAGACAATCTGGCGTTAGTAAGTTTTACTTTAGTCATTTTGATGTTCTTTTGAGAATTAATAAAAAGGCTTTTCAAACTTTTAATAAGGGCAGTTAAAAGGTTTCAATTTTTGAAACCAAAAAGGCAAACCTTTGTCATAAATTTATTGACAAAGGTTTTGTATGTTTAATCTATGGCTTGCCAACGAATGTTGTTTTCTCCCCAGCTTCCTGATCCAAAATTTAAAAGCTGGCCTGAAGCAGTAGGACTTGTTTGACCTACCAGAGCTATATAGTAATAAACTTTATTAGAGCCAGTTGTGTTGTTAATTATTGTGGATCCTGATAATATGTTATAGGGTGAATTAGGAGGTAACAAACCACTTATGTATTTACCATCAATAATATCTGGAGAAAAGCCTAATGTGGTCAAACTATCACTGAAAGAACTTCCAATCCACCAACTTTCTGTTGGACCAGTATACATAGTTGCACCTTTAGATAATAGCATAGTCGCACTAACTAGCCATTTTCCTGGTGGTAAAGTTATTGATGTTCCTGTGTAATACCATTTGTTTAAGGGGCTGCTAGGTATATTATAACCTGCTCCATAAGTATTAGTAGAAAAAGATTCCAAGGTTTGTGGTTTCCATGTTGCCAAACCATTTGCATCTGCTGTGAGTATATAATTCAATCCTTCAGTTCCGTCTTTTAGTTGCAAGGCACCAGGGGTTGTATTATTATTTATTATAACTTTTGCATTGTTTCCTCCAGTTGGTACAGTGCTAGTTCCAAGCAATACTTTCCCAGCCGAAGAAACTCTCATTTGTTCAGTGTTGTTAGTTCGAATAGTTAAATCAACAGCATCGGTAGTTCCAATAAAATTACTGGCAGTTGTATTTGCATTTCCTTGTAATCCCCATCCGATTGTTGCTATCCTTTGCCAGGAAGTTCCATTATTAGTATATTCACCAGGAATGACCTGAGTACTGCCACTTCCTGCTGTGGCAGTATTGTAAACATGCATACCCGCTGTGTTTGTACTTAATGGAGCAGGGCTTGTTAAGCCAGTTAAAGCAACTTGTGGTAATAACAAGCCTTTAGAAGCAGTACCTGTTGTATTATTTAGATCAAGTGCAGCATCTTTATTTGGATTATTACCAGGAATACCCACTTGTGCATACGAATTGCTTAATGTTATTACCAACAACATTAAAGCTATTTTAATTATTTTTTTCATTTTCATTAATTAATTCTTTGTAGCATAAAACTATTTTCTGCCCATGTTCCTCCAAAACTTGCAAGACTTCCTGTAGGATTTAAAACATCCATTTGTCCTCCGATATAATAGTAAGTTTTATTAGCACCGGAAGTATTATTAATTATTAATGTTCCCGTCATAAGCGCATAATATGAGTTGGCAGGCAGTAAGCCACTGATCAAAGTTGATCGCGAAATAATATCAGGTGAAATAGCCATAGCAGTACTACTGTCACTGAATGTTGTTCGAACCCACCAGCTTTCATTACTTGCTGTCCACCATGTAGGAACTCCTGTTTTGTATTTCGTTAATAACATATTTACGGTAACAAGCCACTTTCCCACCGGAAGTGTTATTTTTGATTTAGTATATAGCCAGTTAGGACCAGTATTAAAAGGAATATCTACTCCTGACGAAACTTCTGGATTGATAAAAATTACATCAACAGATTGATCTTTCCAAGTACCGACACCATTTGCATCAGAGACAAATGCTTTTTTTAAACCCTCTGAACCATCCTTAATTTGAATGGCTCCTTTTGTCGTTCCATTATTAATGATCATTTTACTGTTTGTTCCTCCAGTAGGAACTGTTGTAGAACCTACTAAAACTTTTCCAGTGTTGGTAACACGCATTCTTTCACTATTATTAGTGCGAACAGGAAAGTCAACAGCATTCATATTACCAATAAAATTTACTGTGACATCTGTTGCTCCCGTACCGGTTACTTCCCAATCTGCTGATATATCTACCCATTGGGTTCCATCATTAAAATACATTCCCGGTATTACTCGTGTTGCACCGCTTCCTGCTGTAGCGGTATTGTAAACTCTCATTCCTTTTACATGAGCGGTCATTGGCGAGGCACTATTGATAGCTGTTAAAGCTACTTTTGGCAATAATAATCCTTTAGTATTGGTTCCATCTGTTTTGTTTAGATCTAGAACGGCATCTTTATTAGGGTTATTAGACAGTAATCCAACCTGAGCATTTGCATAGGTTGAGAATAATGAAACAATCATTATTATTTTTAAATTTTTTTTCATATCGTTTTAATATATACGTTGATATGTGATTCTATTTTCTGCGTTAGTTGATGAAGCTGTAAAAACTCTTCCGGTAACATTCATTCCATCAAATGATCCTACTATATAATAATAAGTTTTATTGGTAGTGCTGGTATTATTAATTACAACACTTCCTTTCATCATAGCTAATTGACTACTGCTAGGAAGTAATCCACTAATAAAATAAGATACTGAGATTATATCAGGAGATTTTGCCATTGTAGTAGGACTGTTACTAAAAGTAGAACGAATCCACCATGTTTCATTTGCTGCTGTGAATCCACCTTCTTTGGCTAAAAGCATATCTACAGATACCAGCCATTTTCCGGGAGGCAATGTAATAGTGGTTCCAGAATTGAACCATGTTCCAGTGGCTACTGCAGAACTAGGTAAATAAACAGCAGCTCCTAGAGTCGCATTTATTGGGCTTTGTGTAGCAGGTAGTTCCCATGAACCCACTCCATTAGCATCAGAGGTCAACACTTTTCCATCTGCCTGAGAACCATCAATAATTTGTAAAGCACCGGCTGTAGTGCCGTTGTTTACAATAAGTTTGGCATTTGTGCCGCCTGTAGGTACTGTGGTGGTTCCAACCAATACATTTCCCGTTTTGGTGATGCGCATTTGTTCTGTATTATTGGTTTTAATAGCAAGATCAACTGCATCGGTAGTTCCCAGAAAATTGGTAGAAGCATTTGTCCCGGCATTTCCCGTTATATTCCAGGGAGCAGTTGGCATTCGTAGCCATTCGGTACCATCATTGTAATACTCACCCGGAGTTACGGCTGTTCCGCCTGTTCCGTCTGTAGCAGTATTATAAACATACATACCGGCAACATGGGCAGACATTGGCAAGACATTGTTTGTTGCTTTTAAGGCGACTTTGGGCAGTAATAATCCTTTTTCGCTTGTGCCATCGGTTCTGTTTAAATCTAAAACAGAATTTTTATTTGGGTTGTTTGTTGGCATACCAACTTGTGTATAAGCATTCATCGTTCCCATACAGCATAACACCAAACTCATTTTTAAATACTTTTTCATAAATCATAAAATTTGTGCAAAATTATTTGATAAGTAAGTTTTTTCTCATGCGATTTTATGCGAATTTTACCGCATAAAAGCTTAAGTTGCGTAAATAGTGGCTTTTACACAGAAGTCATAGACTTCTTTTGAATGAAAATTGAAGTTGGAAATTTTGAGGTACGTATAGAAACAGGTTAAAGTTTGAACTATTGTATGCCAATTGTTTTAAAACTATACCTTTGTTTTTGCTCTTACATTTAAGTAAATGTAGCAAATAAATCTTCTAAAGATGTAAAAATGGTAGATAAATCTTCCAAAATAAAAGAGAGAATATTACAGATTGCTGAATTTAAAGGGATTGGTAAAGAAAAGTTTTTTGAAATTATCGGAATGACTTATGGTAATTTTAAAGGAAAATCGAAACTTACCCCTATAAATTCAAATGCGATAGAAGATTTAATCACCAATTATCCAGAAATTGATTTAATATGGCTCCTTACAGGAAAAGGAGAAATGCTAAAAACAGCTGCGAAAGCGGAAGATGTAAAAGTTATTTCTGCAGAAAGGCAGGAACCGGATTATAAGGTTTTGTATGAAGAAGCAAAATATACTATAGAACTACAAAAGAAATACATTGAGAATCTGGAAGTACAGCTTAAGAATAAGGAACTTTAAAAAACAAATAGCAAAATCAAATTGTTTACGACCTAAAGCAGTTTAAGAAAATCCATTTTTAAAAAGTTTGGCTTTTTCTGTCGTTTTTAAAACTTCTATTGGAGAGGTTTATAAAAAATGATATGTTTCTTTGTAATGAATATAAGTAATTTCTCATTTATTCATAGTTTTAAATAAGCTAATTTTTCTAACCAAAACCATTGTATTTTGAAGCCGCTTGGAAGTAATTCTTAGCGGTTTTTTTTATGGTTTTTTGCCACGAAGGCATTAATTAACAAAGTTTTTTCGAGGAGCTAAGTTTTGAATCTCACAAAAACGCCGAGCAGCAAATTTTTAATAGCAAACTTATAATCTTTATTGTGTCAGAATGAAAAAAATAAAACTTTGAGATTTAGCGTCTTTATGAGATTGATTTTCTCTAACAAAATGAAAAACCTTAGCGTCTTAGTGCCTTCGTGGCAAAAACACTTAAATCTTAGTAATTAAAAACTCCACGCGTCTGTCGTATTTGTCTCCATGACCGAGCGGATATTTATTCCCACATCCTACATAAGTCATACGGGTTTTAGAGATTTTTTTATTCATTAAATAATGAAAAACTGTTTTGGCACGATTCCATGACAGCCTTCGCTCTTTGGTATCTCTGTCAATTCCGTCATTGTAAATTTCCGGAGTGCAACAGACATGACCTCGTATTTCAAAATTTAGATTGGGATGGGTTTGAAGAGTTATCGCAACATTATCCAATTCTTTTCTGGCAGTTAAAGTAAGTTTGGCACTTCCAATATTAAAAAGAATGGTTTCCAGGTAAACCCGGTCTCCAACTTTTAGTTTGTCTTTAAAAGAAGTATGAATATCTTTTCCAAAATTATGTTTTTTGACAACAATTAAATCAACCCGCCGGTTTTGCAGACGGGTTTCATGAAGATTTTTTACGGTATCTGTCTTTACTTTAATACGTCCTCGTCCTTCCAGAATAACAATTTTATTCTTTTTGAATCCGTAATGAACCAGGAGATTCTGAATGGTAATTGCCCGCTTATCTGATAATTTAAAATTGTATGAATCTGTCCCTCTGTCATCGCAATAACCATAAATCTGTATAGACTCGACCTTAGAGGTGTCTATATTTTTTATAAAGCCCGAAACAACTGTTTTTTGCTTGTTTGTTAAATCATATCTGTCAAATTCGAAATAGATAGTTTCAACAGGTTTTTGCTGCGCCGATACTGTATAAAATGAAAGAAGAAGTATGGCCAGAGATAGCTTCATTCACTACATTTTTAAAATCGTTTTATATTCTGTCTGGTTATTTAATACACTTACTGCTCTTTTAATTTCTGAATTGTTTTTGATGTAAAACTGATACAAACCTTCCTGATATTGATATCTCTTAATCAGTTCTTCCTGAATCATGTTTTTGATTTCTTTTTGGTTTTTATCCAATAAAGTAGTTTCGCTTTTTTCTAAAGCAGCCAATAATTGCTGATATTCAGGAGCAATAGTTTCGTCTATTTTTTCATTTTTAGCTGCAGCTAAAGTATTTTTTAAAGCCACTTCAGTCTCAGTATCAAATGTAATTTTGTTGGTTTTCAAATATTGCTTGAAAGCCGAATAATCTGCATCTGTTATCGTTGGGATTTTATCTCCAAGATTTGGATTTTTATAATAGTAAGATGTAGCATAATCAAATACGCCATCATTTTTAATTAAAGCAGTTGCAATGGCGCTGGTTTTGGCTTCTTCCAGTTCGATATCCGGTAAAACGCCGCCGCCGTCATAAACCGTTCTTCCTTTTCTGGTTTTAAAAGCATTATAATTTTTAGCATCTGTTTTTTGTGCTACACCGTTTTTGTCTTTGTGAGCATAATCCAAAGCCTGAATACATCTTCCGGATGGCGTATAATATCTTGAAATCGTAACTTTTAACTGCGTTCCGTAAGTCAGATCAACAGAACGCTGTACTAGACCTTTTCCAAAACTTCTGCTTCCTAAAACCACGGCACGATCTAAGTCCTGCAAAGCACCCGAAACAATTTCAGATGCCGAAGCACTTCTTCCGTTAACTAAAATCGCCAGCGGAATTTCGGTATCGATTGGTTCTTTTTGGGTTTTATAAGTATTGTTATGTTTTTCAATTCTTGATTTTGTTGTTACAATTACCTCATTCTTCGGAACAAATAAATTACAGATATCAATCGCTTCGTTTAATAAACCACCGGGATTTCCTCTTAAATCTAAAACGATTTGTTTGGCTCCATCAGCTTTCAGTTTTTCCAAAGCCTCTTTTACTTCAGCGGAAGCTTTTCTGCTAAAATGTGCTAAAACAATATATCCTGTTTTATCATCTATTTTTCCATAAAAAGGAACCGATTTAATATCGACTTCATCCAAAACCAAAACAGTAGTAAGTGGTTTTCCCTGACGCAGGTATTTGATATTGATTTTAGTGTTTTTCGTTCCTTTCAACAATTGAGAAGCATCGTCTTTAAAATCGGCAATTAAAACATCTCCAATTTGGATAATTTCGTCGCCTGCTTTTAATCCGGCTTTATCGGCAGGATAATTTTTATAAGGTTCGCGAACAACCAAACGATCTTTTTTTCTGGAAATCAAAGCGCCAATTCCTGTATATTCTCCCGTATTATTGATTTTGAAGTTAACAACATCCTGTTCGTTAAAATAAACCGTGTACGGATCAAGACTTGCCAGCATGCTTTTAATGGCTTTATCCATCAAATCGCCCGGATTGGTGTCATCTACATAATTCGTATTTACGGCCTTGAATAAGGTTGTGAAAATCTCAATCTGTTTAGCAATCTCAAAGAAATCTTCTTTAAAACTGGTTCCAACAAACAACATTCCCGCAGCAGCGACTGGTATAATAAATTTCTTTTTGAAATACGGATACATGATTATTCTTTTTTTCTTCTTTTTAATCTTCTTCTAATAAAATAGGCAAATACAACAATTAAAATTACAAACGGCCAGGCACTTAATAATGAAAGCAATAAATCAGATAAAGTATAGAATCCAGATTCAATCGCACTCCAAAGTTTGGAACCATAAGATATTTTTACACCTTCTTTTTCAGGTATTGTTTTATAAAATTCAATAGTAATGGTGCTTTCAGAAACACGGCTTTCTAAATATTTCAGCTGACCTTCCTTGGCTTCAATTTCTTCACGAATGGTGGAAATCTGTTCTTCAATTTCTAAAATTTCACTGACTTTATTGGCTTTCTTTAAAATTTCAAGATAGCGCTCTTCGAGTTTTTTCTTTGTTTTTAGCCTTGAAGTTAGATCAATAAATTGTTCTGTAACATCTTCAGCAGAAATGTTTTTAACTTCAAAATAAGAAACTCCTTTGGAGACATCATTTATAAAACGGTCAAAATTTTGACTTGGTACTTTTATAGTAAGATTTCTAAAAAGAGTTGCAAAATCTTTTCCTTCAGAATCGTTTATAATTCGTGCTTTACTATTCGCAACGGCTTTTTGAATTTGACTGAATGAATTTTCTAAATTATCAGTCTCAAATTTTAAAGTCGCTTCTTTTATGATTTTTTGCTCGATTTGTTGACCTACTTTAGGCGGAGGTGGAGGAGGTGCATCGTTCGGACTTGGTTTTTTGTCATAAGCTTCAGATTCACCTTTTGGAGGAAGCTGCACTGTGGCAATAGCATAATTTTCTTCTGCCGAAGCTGAAGATTTACTACAACCTAAAAGAATCAAAACTAAAACCGATAAAAAGAAAAGTTGACGCATAAAATTTCAATTTAGAGCTAAAACTACGATTTTTTTGTCTAATTTGATTATTAATCTTACGTTTTGGGATTTACGATTCGGTTTTCGGTTCAGAATCCTGTGTTTTGTTTATCTGAGCAGTAAACTTCTCAAATAACTGAATCGTTTTGGTGTTGATTTCTTCGTAAGATAATCGGTCTTTGGTTTGATAAAAAAGCATAATCGAATACTTTTCATTTAGATTATCCAAAAGCAAATGTTTGTTTAAACGATAGGTTTCTCTCAAAACTCTCTTGAAGTAATTGCGGTCAACAGCTTTCTTGAAATACTTCTTAGAAACTGAAACACCAACTTTAGTCTGTTCTTCTGAATTTTCTTCCGCTTGACGGTAAACCAAACGAAGCGGATATTTGGAAACCGATTTTCCTTCAGAAAACAGTAATCCAATAGTGGTTTTGCTTTTTAAACGCTCGTTTTTAGGGTATTTGAAGTTCATTTAATTCAGAAAAGATTTGCAAATTCTGCCACAAAGGTACAATTAAACCAGAAAAACGGTTATTGTTTTCAATTTTAATAAGTCTAAAAATATATTTACTACTTTTGCGCATTAATTTTTGAAGCATGGAAAAAATTATTTCTTATCCAATATCGGTAATTTATTATTTATTATTTGGTTTATGTTTGGTTGTTTTTCACCCAATTCAGTGGATTTGCTTAAATGTTTTTGGTTACCAGGCTCATAAAAAAAGTGTTGATTATTTAAACTTCTGTCTTTTAAAATGTACAAATCTAATTGGTACAAGATATACCGTTAAAGGTGTAGACACAATTCCGAAAGGTGCTCCGATTATTTTTGTGGCAAATCATCAAAGTATGTACGATATCGTGGCAATGATTTGGTACTTTAGACGTTTTCATTGTAAATTTGTAAGTAAGAAGGAATTAGGAAGCGGAATTCCGAGTGTTTCTTATAATCTGAAACACGGCGGATCTGTCTTAATTGACCGAAAAGACCCTAAACAAGCGATACCAGTTATCAAAGGCTTGTCTGAATATATCGAAAAAAACACAAGATCTGCCGTTATTTTTCCGGAAGGAACAAGAAGCAAAACGGGTAAACCAAAAGAATTCGCTCAAAGCGGTTTAAAAATTTTATGCAAATATGCGCCATCTGCATATGTTGTACCGGTGAGTATTAATAATTCCTGGAAAATCGTTCGATACGGAATGTTTCCGGTTGGTTTAGGAAACCATCTGACATTTACGGCACACCAGGCTTTGGCTGTAAAAGACTATAAGTTTGAAGAGTTGATGGAGATTACTGAGAAAGCAGTTAAAGAGGGAATAAATGAGTATAAACAGGTTTAAGTTTTAGTCCGAGCTAAGACGTAAACTCAAATTTAAAATAAGTAATGTCTATAAAAAACATTAGATTAGAAGTAATGCAGTTTTTGGAAAAAAACGTGGATAGCTTCGTTGAACAGTATTTAATTCCAGTGGAAAAAATTTGGCAACCGTCGGATTTTTTACCCAATTCTGAAGGAGAAAATTTCTTTGAAGAGGTAAAAGAATTGCGCGAAATTGCTAAAGAATTACCATACGATTTCTGGGTTACGCTTGTGGGTGACACGATCACCGAAGAAGCTTTACCTACATATGAGTCCTGGTTGATGGATGTAGAAGGAGTAAATCAGGTAGAAAATGGTGGTAACGGTTGGTCTAAATGGATCCGTCAATGGACCGGAGAAGAAAACCGCCACGGAGATCTTTTGAATAAATACTTGTATTTGTCTGGTCGTGTAAATATGCGTGAAATCGAAATGACGACACAGCATTTGATTAACGACGGTTTTGATATTGGAACTGGAACTGATCCGTACAAAAATTTTGTATACACTAGTTTTCAGGAATTAGCAACTTATGTTTCTCACAATAGAGTATCGCAGATTGCAAAGAAATTTGGCGATAATAAGTTGTCTAAAATGTGTAAAATGATTGCAGGTGACGAAATGCGTCATCACCATGCATATAGTGAATTTGTTACGAGAATTTTTCAGGTTGATCCAAGCGAAATGATGTTGGCTTTTCAATACATGATGAAGCAGAAAATCGTTATGCCGGCTCACTTTTTGAGAGAATCCGGACAAAAAATCAGTACCGCGTTTGAGCAGTTCTCAGATTCTGCACAGCGTATTGGTGTTTATACCGCTACAGATTATGTGGAGATTATGCAGAAATTAATCAATAAATGGGAAGTTGATAAAATTACCAATTTAACGGATGAAGCAGAAAAAGCACGTGATTATTTAATGAAATTACCTGCACGTATGGCTAAAATTTCTGAAAGAATTGTTATTCCGCAAGAATCTCATATCTTTAAATGGGTTGAACCAGCTAGACTTTAAATTTTAGATTTTAGAATGTAGATTTCAGATTGCAATTTGAAATTTTAGATTTTTGGAATTTGAATAAATTATATTTGTTGATTGTTGAAGTTTCAAAGCTTTAACAATCAACTTTTTTATTTAAAATAAACAACTGTGCAAATTCGTTTAATCCGTTTGCCTTTTTTATCACAAATCACAACTTTATGAATACTTCTGAACTTATAAATAAGACAATCACTTTTGTAAAAGAAAAACTAAACGACGCCGAAGGCGGACACGATTGGTTTCATATTGAACGTGTTTACAAAAACGCTCTTCTGATTGCAAAAGATACAGAATGTGATCTTACAGTTGTTCAATTGGGAGCTTTACTACATGATATTGCCGACAGTAAATTCCATAACGGAGATGAAACTATCGGGCCAAAAACAGCAAGAGCGTTTTTAGAGGGCGAAAATGTTTCAGAAGACATAATTGTACATGTGGTCAATATCATTGAAAATATCTCTTATAAAGGCGGAAATTTCGAAAGAAAGTTCTCTTCTGTTGAATTGGATATTGTACAGGATGCCGATCGTCTTGATGCAATTGGTGCAATTGGAGTGGCGAGAGCGTTCAATTACGGCGGATTTAAGAACAGAGCTTTATACAATCCGGAAATTGCTCCGGTTACCAATATGACAAAAGAAGAGTATAAAAAGAATAATGCTCCAACGATAAATCATTTTTACGAAAAGCTTTTGCTTTTAAAAGATAAAATGAATACTGTAAAAGGAAAAGAAATCGCCGCAGAAAGACATCGTTTTATGGAATTATTTCTAGCGCAGTTTTATGCAGAGTGGGAAGGATTGAAATAAATTTTGAATAAGAGAATCATTTAAACACAAAACGGCTCTATTAAACTAGAACCGTTTTGGATTTAAAGTTAAGTTATAAATCGTAAAAGTTTTACATTCATTTATAATCTGGATTTTAAAAAGCACATTATTACAAAAGCGCATAAAAATCCAAAGGAAAACCAGAGTAATCTGGAAACACTTTTTTTCCTAATCATTTCGTTTTTTTCAAATTTTGTCATTTTTGATATATTTACTTTTGCAAAAGTAATTTTTGTTTTAGTTAATGTTAGGATGTAAAAGTCTTATAACCATTATAATAAGACATTTTGTTTCTTGTCAAAATAGTAAGTCACAAAGGCAAAAATCCTTTGTAGAATTATTTTTAGTTTAATTATGAAAACGAAAAACAAATTTTAGCTAGTATTATTATTCGTTGATTTTTTTGTTTAAAGCACTTATAATTTTCAGTTTATCAACTGTTATTAATAAAATAAAAATTGTCAGCGAAAGGAAGAAAACAGTAATTACCAGTAATGCAAATTGCTTTATTGTCCACTCAAGAGCCACTTTCGCTCTATGAATAAAACTGATGCTTTTTTCTGCGGCACCTTCATACATTGAAAAACGAACAGTACAAAATTCATTTTCGGTATTAAAATTTCCAAGTTCAACTCCAAGTCCTTGTAATTGTTCTTCAACTTCTAAAATTTTGTCATTTAGGGAAATATAATCTGAAATTTTTCCTCCTTTAGATTTTAATTCGATTAATGACTGAAGTATTTTTTCTATAGAAATCTTTTTAGCATTCAGTTGACGATACTCATTTGTTTTGTCAACTTTTGTAATTTCAATATCTTTGAGCTTGCCAATTCTTTGAAGGTCAAGATAAAAATTGTCAAACTTTGAAGGATTTATTCCAATAAGTAGATGAATCTGTCTATTGCCTTTTTGCCCTAAACTTTGTTCATATTGAATGATGGCATTATAAGATTTTGTTTTTGCTTTAATAAGATTTTGATCTTTATCAAATTCAGATGTTTTTGTTTTTATTGAAGCTGTCTTTTCAAATTTTTGATTTGACGCCAAATTGTTTGATGGAGAAGCTGTTTTAACATCAGCTTTCATAGCAATTTTTTCAGAGGCATAATTTTTTCTCAAATTGTCTATACTTGAAAAAAAGTTATCACTGTAATCATTTCGGGAAGTAGAATCTGAAGCAACATAACCATATAAAAGTCTAAATGCAAATAACAAAATGAAAATGCTTACAGACCATTTACTTAATATCCAAAATCTTGTTTTAAAGTTTTTTCCCATTTTAGTTTAATTTTAGATTGACTTTTTTACTAAAAAAAGCTTTAGGTTTTCATTATCAAATGTTTTTTTAAAATTAATGATTTTTGATTATGAGATGTGTAATTATTAACGCACACAGAAAACCAATTGTAAACCACAATAACCGAGCAACTCTGTTGTCTCTAATTATTTCTATTTTATCTTGTTCTGACATATTTTGAAGGTTTTAAATTTTTCAAAACAAGTACAATTAGATTTAATAAATAGCTTTAAAAAGTTTTCAAAACAACAATAAAAGACTTTTTTCTTCTGTAAAGAGACATCAAAAAATCAAAAAGCTTCACAAAGAATTAAAAATCTCTGTGAAGCTTTATTAAATTTTGCGAATTTCTGTGGAATAACATTTTAACTACATCCACAATCAGTTCCATTGCCGCAGTCTTTTTTCTTTTTTGATTTAAAAAAGTATTTTTTGATCAGAAAAGCAACTGCAAATCCTAATATGGCAAAAGCTATAATCTGCTGGATCATAATTTTTTATTTTAAAAGTTGATACGCAATTAATGCGGTAAAATAAGCCAGCGCACTCATTAAGCCCAATTGCATTGCCGGCCATTTCCAAGAATTGGTTTCTTTTTTCGTAATCGCCAATGTACTGGCACACTGCATCGCAAAAGCATAAAAGAGCAGCAACGAAATTCCAGTTGGGAAATCAAATACTTTTTTTCCAGTATCCGGATGAATTTCTGCCTGCATTTTACTTTTTATAGTCGATTCGTTGTCAGTATCACCAACGCTATAAATAGTTGCCAATGTCCCAACGAAAACCTCACGTGCAGCAAACGAACTAATCAAAGCAATTCCGATTTTCCAGTCATAACCCAAAGGCTGAATTACTGGTTCGATAGCTCTGCCCATTAATCCGATATAAGAGTTTTCTAATTTTTGAGAATTCACTTCGTTTTCAAATTGCGTTTCATCCAAAGTTGTGTTTGCAAATCGTTCTTTTACAATATTCTCAGCATCATTAAATTCTTTTCCAGGTCCATAAGAAGCCAAGAACCACAAAATAACAGATATTGCTAAGATAATTTTACCGGCACCAACAATAAATGCTTTTGTTTTCTCTACCACATTAATTCCAACATTTTTCAAAAGTGGCATTTTATAACTTGGCATCTCTACTACGAAATAGGTTTTAGATTCAAGTTTCATTACTTTGTTCAAAATGTAAGCTGATAATATTGCAGCGAAGAATCCTAAAACATATAAAGACATTAAGGTTAGCCCCTGAAGATTTAAAACTCCAAAAACACGTTTACTCGGAATGACCAGTGAAATAATAATGGCATAAACCGGTAATCTTGCAGAACAAGTCGTGAATGGCGTTACTAAGATCGTAATAAGGCGTTCTTTCCAGTTTTCAATATTTCGGGTTGCCATGATTGCCGGAATTGCACATGCTGTTCCAGAAATTAAAGGCACAACACTTTTTCCTGAAAGTCCAAATCGGCGCATGATTTTATCCATTAAAAAGACCACACGGCTCATATAACCGCTTTCTTCCAAAATGGAAATGAATAAAAACAAGAAAGCGATCTGAGGAATAAAAATAATAACTCCACCAATTCCCGGAATAATTCCCTGCGAAAGTAAATCGGTTAAAATACCGCTTGGCAGTTCTGCGGCCACCCAGCTGCTTAACGAAGCAAAAGTGCTGTCAATAAAATCCATCGGAATGGTTGACCAGCTGAAAATGGATTGAAAAATCAAGAATAAAATCGCAAAGAAAATTATGTAACCAAAAACTTTATGGGTCAAAACGCGATCTAATTTGGCACGAATATCTGTTGCATTCGAAGTATCTACTTTTAAACCCTCCTTTAGGACATCATTTATAAATTGATATCTTTTGATGGTTTCTTTTTGCTGTAAACGTTTTAACTCTGAATGTGATTTGGTAAAAGTATTGCGGACTTCATTTCGGTCTAAATTTGAAAAGTTCACATCCTGCGTAATTACCAGCCACAACTTATACATCAATTGATTTGGAAAAGCATGTTGCAGTTTTTCAAAATACTCCGGATCAATTACAGAAGCATTTAGACAAGGTTCGTTTGGAATGGTTTTATAAGAAACAATTAGTTCCTTTAATTCCTCAATTCCTAAACCTTTTCTGGAACTTACTAAAGCAATTTTGGTTTTTAGTTTTTCTTCTAAATAGGGAATATCCAAAGTAATACCTTTTCTTTCCATACGATCAGACATATTAATGACTAATATAGTAGGAATTTCAAGGTCTTTGATTTGAGTATAAATCAGTAAGTTTCTTTTTAAATTCTCAACATCAGTCACTACAACGGCAACGTCCGGATATAGTTTGTCGTTTTTGTTTAATAAAAGTTCAATAACAACACTTTCGTCCATCGAACTGGCATTCAAACTATACGTTCCTGGTAAATCCAGAATATTGGCTTTTATGTTATGAGGCAGCTTACAGAACCCCATTTTTTTCTCAACTGTAATTCCGGGATAATTTCCCACTTGTTGATTTAAACCTGTAAGCTGATTGAAAACAGAAGTTTTTCCGGTATTTGGATTCCCGATAAGGGCAACATTGATATTCTGAACGCTCATTATAAATTGTTTTGGATAAGTTCAACTTCAATTTCACGAGCCGTTTCAACGCGAATCGCCACATGCGAACCGTTAATATCCAAATATAATGGATCTCCAAAAGGAGCAATCTGTAGTAATTCAACTAAGCTGCCCGGCAGACAACCCATTTCTAATAATTTAAGTGGAATAAGATCGATATCAAAATCTTTGATAATGGCTTTCTCGCCTTTTTTCAGAGTGTGGATTGTATTTTGCAAGCTTATTTAGATTGAATTTAGATTGCAAAAGTAGGCAATTATTCTTTAAGGCAAGGCATTTAACCCTTCGACAAATGCTAAATGTTTCTAAAAATAAGGGATTTTTACTCTTTTGAGAGGAAATCGATGTCTTCTAAAAGTCGTTTTATGTCTTCTTTATTTGTTCCGTCATAAAATCCGCGAACTCTTCTTTTTTGATCTACTAAAACAAAATTCTCGGTATGAACCATATCATAAAGCTGATCTGGTCTTCCTAATTTCACAGCCAGATAGGATTTTCTAGCCATAGTGTAAATTTCTTTTTTATCGCCGGTAACCAAATTCCACTTGCTGTCTACTACTCCGTGTTTGATGGCATAGGCTTTTAAAACCGGAATACTGTCAACTTCAGGGAAAACGGTATGAGAAAGCAGCATTACTTTCGGATTATTTATAACCGCTTTTTGAACTTCTTCCAGATTGGTTGTCATTTTTGGACAAATAGAACCACAAGTTGTAAAGAAGAAATCGGCAACATAAATTTTCCCTTCGTAGTTTTTCTGTGTAATCGTATCACCGTTCTGATTTACAAATGAAAAATCGGCAATCGTGTGATATTTGCTTTTGTATTGAACCGTACTGTCGACTAATTCAGGGTTTACATCGGCAGGATTGTATATTGGAAGTGTCTTTTTAGGCTTTAAGGCAGAATAAAACAAAGATATCGTGACCACCGAAAATACTATTAAAACAATAAAGAATTTGCGGTATTTGTATAAAAGCGATTTCATAAAAATAATTTGGCGCAAAAATACAAAAAGCAGATTTTAAAAACTTTACTCCATTATTTTTTTAACAGGCTTTTGTAACTTTTACTATCAATTTGTATACTAATACAACAATTGGAATTTTAACACAATTTTTAAAATAATAACAATATGTTTGTGTTTTCCCTTAAACTATAATTTTTTATGAAAAAACAATTTGCTAAACCTGTGTTTGGTGTCATATCTGCAATGTTTTCATTAACGGCAGCTCAGGCTCAAAATGCTCCAAAGGAACCAGGTATTAATGTATCTTATATGGATACGAAAATCAGTCCAAGTCAGGATTTTTTCAAATATGTAAACGGTACCTGGCTGGAAAAAACAGAAATTCCGAGCGATCGTACAACTTGGGGAAGTTTTAATGAACTGATTAAACGAACTGATAAAGACGTTATGACAGTTTTAAAAGATGCCGCAAAAAATCCGAAGTACAAATCGAATACCGATCAGGGGAAAGCAGTTAATTTATTCAACACTTATTTGGATACAATAGGAAGGGATAAAAGAGGAATTGAACCACTAAAACCCTATCTGAAAAAAATCGATGCTATTAAAAATGTTGCTGATGTTCAGAGATATTTAATAGAAATGGAAAAAGAAGGAGGTTCTGGTTTCTTCGGAATTTATATTGGCGCTGATGATAAAGACAGTTCTAAAAATTCTGTAAATCTTGCACCAAGCGGACTTGGACTTCCGGACAAAGATTATTATACTTCTGATGATAAAGATTCTAAAGAAAAACGTGCAAAGTATGAACAGCATATAGCAAGAATGCTTCAGTTTATCGGAGAATCTCCTGAAAAAGCAAAACAAAGTGCTGCAGAAATCCTGGCTTTAGAAACAGAATTGTCTCAACCAAGATTAAACAGAGTAGAAAGAAGAGACAGCCGTTTACAATACAATCCAATGACAGTGGCTGAGATTCAAAAATTGACTCCGGCTATTAAATGGAATGAATATTTTGCCGGTTTAGGAATTACAAAATTAGAAACTGTAATTGTTTCTGAGCCTAAATATATGACGGCGCTACAAACTGTTTTCAAAGAAAACAAAGTAGGAGCATGGAAAGAATATCTAAAATGGGATTTATTAAACGGAGCTTCCGGGCAATTATCAACAGCGATTAATGATGCACGTTTTGATTTTTACAGTAAAACATTAAGAGGTGCAATTAAACAGCTTCCTGCTGAAGAAAGAGCGCTGGATATAGTTAATGGAACTGTTGGGGAAGCTCTTGGGAAATTATATGTAGAAAAATTATTCCCGGCTGAAGCAAAAGACAAAGCACAAAAAATGATTCAGAATGTAATTTTAGCTTACAAAAACAGAATCAATTCTTTGACTTGGATGTCTCCTGAAACAAAAGTAAAAGCGATTGAAAAATTAAATAAAATTACAATCAAAATTGGATATCCTGATAAATGGAAAGATTATTCTGCTTTAACAATGAAAAGTGTTGCTGAAGGCGGAACTTATTTTGATAATATGAGAAACTTATCAAAATGGGGATTTCAGGAAAGTATCGACAAGTTGAAAAAACCGGTTGATAAAACAGAATGGGGAATGTCTCCACAAACGGTAAACGCATATTACAATCCATCTTATAACGAAATTGTATTCCCAGCTGCAATTTTACAACCGCCTTTTTATAATTACCAAGCTGACGAAGCAGTTAATTATGGTGGAATTGGTGCTGTAATTGGACATGAGATTTCTCACGGATTTGATGATTCAGGTGCTCGTTACAATGCTGAAGGAAATTTGGTTGACTGGTGGACAGAAAACGACTTAAAACAATTTACAGCTTTAGGAACTGATTTGGCAAATCAATACAGTGCTCTTGAACCATTACCGGGAGTTCACGTTGATGGTCACTTTACTTTAGGAGAAAACATTGGAGATTTAGGCGGAATTAATGCTGCTTTTGACGGTTTACAATTGTATTTAAAAGAAAATGGGAATCCGGGTTTAATTGACGGATTTACACCTGAGCAACGTTTCTTCATTTCTTGGGCTACCGTTTGGAGAACAAAATCTAGAGACGAGGCGATCAAAAACCAAGTAAAAACAGATCCGCACTCTCCAGGAATGTACAGAGCGTATGTGCCAATTCAAAATGTTGATGCTTTTTACAAAGCTTTTGATATTAAGAAAGGCGACAAAATGTATGTTGAACCAGAAAAACGAGTTAAAATCTGGTAATGAAATAAATAAAATAGTAAAATCGGCGCTAATTAAGCGCCGATTTTTTTTGGACCTGTTGATAGTCTTTTATTCAAATAAAGAAATATATTTCTTACAATGATATATTCGGAAATTTTAACACAGAATTAAAAATAATAGCAATATGTTTGTTAATATACTAAAACACTAAACAAAAATGATTAAAAAGCTTTCTAAACCGATGTTTTGTGTGGTTTCTGCAATGTTTTCAGTAACAGCAGTACAAGCGCAAAATACAAAGCCAACGGAACCTGGAATAAATGTTTCCTACATGGATCCTAAAGTTAGTGCAAGTCAGGATTTTTTCCGTTATGTAAACGGTACCTGGTTGGATCAAACAGAGATTCCAAGTGACCGTAATTCTTGGGGGAGTTTTAACGAACTGCGTCAAAAAACAGATAATGATGCACTTGCTATTTTAAAAGCAGCGTCAAAAGATCCAAAGTATAAATCCAATACGGATCAGGGTAAAGCAATTGCTTTGTTCAATACTATTTTGGATACTGTTGGAAGAAACAAAAGAGGAACCACACCGCTTCAGCCTTATTTGAAAAAAATTGATGCCATTAAAAATGTTGCGGACCTTCAAAACTATATTACTGAAATGCAGCTTGCAGGCGGATCAGGTTTCTTTGGAGTTTATGTGGGAGCCGATGCGAAAAACAGTAATAAAAATTCGGTGACTTTAAGTCCTGGTACTTTAGGATTGTCGGATAAAGATTATTACAATTCTGATGATAAAGATTCTAAAGAAAAACGTGAAAAATACGAAGTTCACGTTGCAAGAATGTTGCAATACATTGGAGAATCTCCAGCAAAAGCAAAGGAAAGCGCCAAACAAATTCTGGCTTTAGAAGTTGAAATGTCTGCACCAAGATTAGATCGCGTAGAGAGAAGAGACAGAAGAAAACAATACAATCCAACCGCTGTTGCTGATTTGAAAAAGAATACGCCATCTATTCAATGGGAAAAATATTTCACAGGAATCGGAATGGCAAAATTAGACACCGTAAATGTGGCACAGCCTCGTTACATGATTGCTCTAGAAAAAACTTTTACAGAAAAGAAAGTAGAAGCCTGGAAAGAGTATTTAAAATGGTCTTTATTGAATAAATCGGCTTCAACTTTAACGACTGAAATAGAAAATGCCAATTTTGATTTCTATGGAAAAACATTAACCGGAGCTTTAAAACAACGTCCACGTGAAGAAGTAGCTTTGCAGGTAATCAATGGAGCAACCGGAGAAGCTTTAGGAAAATTGTATGTTGAAAAATTATTTCCGGCTGAAGCCAAAGCCAAAGCCAAAGATATGATTGCCAATGTAATGCTGGCTTATGAAAACAGAATTAATGCTTTACCATGGATGTCAAAAGAGACTAAAGTAAAAGCGATTGAAAAATTAAACAAATTAACCGTTAAGATTGGATATCCTGATAAATGGAAAGATTATTCCAAATTAGAACTTAAAAATGTAAACGAAGGCGGTACTTATTTTGATAATATGAAAAATTTATCAAAATGGGCTTATTCTGAAAACTTAGCGAAACTAGGAAAACCGGTTGATAAAACAGAGTGGGGAATGTCGCCGCAAACTGTAAATGCATATTTTAATCCTTCGTACAACGAAATTGTATTCCCAGCTGCAATTTTACAACCGCCGTTCTACAATTATCAGGCTGATGAAGCGGTAAATTATGGTGGAATCGGAGCTGTAATTGGTCACGAAATCTCTCATGGTTTTGACGATTCAGGAGCGCGTTACAATGCAGATGGAAATTTAGTCGACTGGTGGACAGCTGATGATTTAAAACAATTTACAGCTCTTGGTGGTGATCTTGCAGCGCAATACAGTGCATTGGAGCCTCTTCCCGGGATTTTTGTAGACGGTAAGTTTACCTTAGGTGAAAATATCGGAGATTTAGGAGGGACAAATGCCGCTTACGATGGTTTGCAATTGTACTTGAAAAAACACGGAAATCCTGGTTTAATCGACGGATTTACTCCGGAGCAGCGTTTCTTTATTTCCTGGGCTACGGTTTGGAGAACAAAATCTCGTGACGAAGCCATTAAAAGTCAGGTGAAAACAGATCCACACTCTCCAGGAATGTACAGAGCGGTTGTGCCAATTAAAAACTTAGACTCTTTTTATGATGCTTTTGGAATCAAAAAAGGAGATCCAATGTATTTAGAACCGGAAAAACGAGTTAAAATCTGGTAATCGTATTCTAATGATATAAAAAGGGCTGTCCTGATTTTTCGGGACAGCCCTTCTGCTATATTATTGTGTCCAAAACTTCATATCTGTTATCATTCCGTAGGAATGTCTCATCGGTAGAAAAACAATATTATCCACCCCGTTTTTTCACGTTCCGTAGGAACGTTTTATATTTTGGATTGTTAAAAAATGATGCCAATCAAACGTTCCTACGGAACGTGAAATAATTTTTCTACCGATGAGATGTTCCTACGGAACATATAATTATTTTAAATGACTGTAGATGTAAGCTTCAATTGCTTTTAATTCTTCATCAGACATTTCTTTTGTAATGGCAAAATTGGTCTGCATTACCGAAAACTGACTTGGATCAACAATTGGTTCTCCATTTCCTTTTAAGAAAGTCGTCATATCGCCTTTTTTGTCTTTGTAAATCTTAGCGATTTCTTTAATGCTTGGCCCAATTACTTTTTGATCCGGCTGATGACATGCGGTACAATTTCCTCTTCCTTCAAAAATTTCTTTTCCTAAAGCTTCTGGTGTTTTGGCTTTCGCCGATTCGTCTTCAGAATGTGCTTCTGTTGTTTGGTCTTTACTTTCAGAACCTTCTTTTTTACAAGATGCAAAAGCTAAAACGACAGATAAAAACAAAACCTTTTTCATTTTATTTATTTAAAAGTATTGCTGCTTCTTTAGCAAAATAAGTCGAAATAAGGTTGGCACCAGCACGTTTAATACACATTAATTGTTCCATCATAATTTTGTCGTGATCCAACCAGCCTCTTTCAGATGCCGCTTTAATCATAGCATATTCTCCAGAAACCTGATAAACGGTTACAGGAACGTGTACGGTGTTTTTTATCTCTCGAACAATATCCAAATAAGCAATTCCTGGTTTTACCATAACCATATCTGCCCCTTCTTCTACATCAGACAAAGCTTCTTTGATTGCTTCAATTCGGTTTGCATAATCCATTTGATAGGTTTTTTTATCTTTTGGAATATCTGTTGTGTCAACAGGAGCAGAATCCAATGCGTCTCTAAAAGGACCATAAAAAGCTGAGGCATATTTAGCAGAATAACTCATAATTCCAACATTCTGAAATCCTGCAGCATCCAAACCTTCGCGAAGTCGTAAAACGCGTCCGTCCATCATATCACTTGGCGCAACAAAATCGGCACCAGCTTCTGCGTGAGAAACGGCCATTTTTACTAAAGCATCGACTGTGCTGTCATTTTCTACATCGCCATTTGTTATAATTCCGTCATGACCGTAAATAGAATATGGGTCTAAAGCCACATCTGGCATAACGATCATTTCTGGACAAGCGGCTTTTATGGCACGAATAGCTTGTTGCATTAATCCGTTTGGATTCCAAGCTTCTTTTCCAGTATTGTCTTTTAGGTTTTCGCTCACTTTTACATAAATGTTAACCGCGCGAATTCCTAAATCATAAAGTTCTTTTACTTCTTTAACTGTTAAATCTATAGATCTTCTAAAAATTCCCGGCATTGATGGAATTTCTACTTTTACATTTTCGCCTTCAGCAATAAACATTGGAAACATAAAATCCGACGGACTTAAACTGGTTTCACGTACTAAAGAACGAATTGATTCATTTACTCTTAATCGTCTGCCTCGTTGTAATGGGAACATATAATTTTAGATTTTAGATTTTAGATTTCAGATTGATTAATCTTTGTTTCTAAAAATGAAGTTGTGTTTTTTGTTTTTTTAAAGTTTGCTCTACTTTTAAGTGGCGCAAAGTTAAATAAAAATCAACAGAATAAGGTGTTTAGCTAGCCTTAGAATCCGTTAATATTATCTAAAAGTTTGGTCTTTTTTATTGTTCTTAGCGAAAGTATGATTTCTTAAAAATTCCGTCTAAATTTGTAAGATGAAGAAAATTCTCGCTTTATTTTGCTGTCTGCTCTTAACCAGTTGTTTTGAGATTACAGAAAGAATCAAACATCACGACGATCAAAGTGGCGAATATACTTTGATGATCGACTTTTCAAAATCTTGGTTTAAAACCAAATCGGCTATTTTTTTAGAAGAAGTTGATGGCGTCAAAATTCCGAATGAACAAGAAATTACCCAAAAGTTAGATGATTTTAAAGTAAAAGCATTGAAGATTGACGGTATTTCCAATGTGACGACCAAAACCGATTTTAGCAATTATGTTTTCATTATCAAACTCAATTATGCCAATTTGAAAGCATTAAATGCTGTTGTCAATACGATAAACAATCAGCGTGAACAGATTCACTTTAGCGGAAGCGGTAAAACTTTTGAAAGAATTGCATCCTATCCAGTTCCAGAAAAAGTAGTCAACGATCCGAAGAAAAAGAAAGATCTTGAAGAAGCCTCTATTACATCTATTTACACTTTTGATCGTGATATTTTAACTGCTGATAATGCAAACAGTAAAATTTCGAAAAACAAAAAAACGGTTTTTTTAAAACAAAGCATGTATAGTGTTTTTAAGAAATCGACCCTAATGAACAATACAATTCAATTAACGCCTTAATTTATGAAGCAGTTTTATTCCTTATTTTTATTATTCGCCTCGGTGCTGACTTTTGGCCAAGCCAGTTTAGATAAATACGATTATTTTGTACAGTTTAACGGAAATCAGCTTTCGAAAAAAGTAGATGTTAATCAAGTGCTGAATCATCCCATTATTACAAAATTCACTAGTAAAAAACCTGATTTTGATCTTCGAAAATATACTTCAATCATCAAATTGGATCAGAAGATTACCATCCATGGAAGTTTTCTAGACAGCGTTCCCTATTATCAAGTTACGATTCCGATAAAAAACAAAGAAGCTGTAAAGCAGTATTTAGTTGAGAATTTAAAAGCCGAGAACAATGCTATTCAGGATTTTGGGAAATATGCTGTTTTTACATCAAAAGGAGCTAAAAAGTCATTGGTGTGGAATGATGATTATTTAGTGATATTTGAATTAACCAAAAGACTTCCGACGAAATTTTATAATGAAGAGGCTGCTATGAGAGCAGTCGATTCTGCTGCGACAATAGATTATTATGAAAACGATACTATTGCAGCGCCGGCTGTAGCTGATGTCGAACCAAAAGCTTCAGATATTATTTTGGAAGATGACCAATATGACGAAAATCCTTATGAAGCATACTCAGCAGAACAAGCAGAATTTGATCGAAAATTGGCAGAAAACCAAAGTGAAATTATAAAACGTCTGTTCGAAAATGGTTTTACGGCGCCAACTTCTTCTAAGATTACTATTGGAGCTGATATTTCTTCTTGGGTAGATTACGGCGGCATGATTTCGACTTTATATTCGGCGTATAGTTATCCGATGAGACTTTTTGGAGGTTATGATAAATATCTTCCAATGCAAAAGAATTTCGGGAATTTTGTAAAAGGAATAAACCTTGATTTCTATTTTGATAATGACAATGCGAGAATCGAAGAAATTGTAGAATATTCTACAGAAATTGCTGAGGCAGTAAGCAAAATTGGAGATCGAAAAATCAACAAAAACATCTTTAATTATTTCCCTTCGGAGAAACCATTGGGATATATGTCTTATCATATTAACACTAGAGCGGCACTTGAAAAGTTTCCGTCTTTAATGACCGATATGTTTCAGAATCCAAAGTTTGCTAAGGAAGATATTTTAGTTATAACAGATTTAATTTCTACCATAGTTGATGAAGAAGCCACAGCGAAGCTTTTTGATGGTGATTTAAGTGCTTTTTTATATGATGTGAAGGAAGTTGAGGTAATGACCAAAAAATACGGTTATGATGAAAATTACGAGGAAAAAATTACGGAAGAGAAAGTTAAGAAAACAATTCCGCTATTTTCGGTAGTTTTTACATCAACACATCCGACTTTTGGAGATAAATTATTGCAATTAGGCGTTCGCAAAAAAATGCTGATTCAAAACGGAAATTATTACCAGATTTTAGGGACTAAAGAATATGGCGATATTTACATTCTAAAAGATAAAGACGTTGTTGCGGTAAGTAATACATTGGATTATTTTAGCAAAGGAAATAGTTCTTTTGTAAAAGAAACAAAGAAAGATTTAAGCAAGAATGCTATTTTCGGAAAACTAAATATTTCACAGACAATTAAAGCTTTTGGACAAAACGCTAAAGATGATGAATTAAATAAAATGAATAGATTCGCATCTCAGTTTTCAGATTTTACCATGGAATCGCCTAAAAAGCTGATTGATAATAAATTCAAGTTTGTGTTTAAATTGAATTCTTTACAAACCGATAAAAATATCATTTTGCAGACATTAGATTTGGCCAATGATATGATGGCTTCAAAATAAAGTTCAAAACAAAAATCCCCGAAACATTAGATTTCGGGGATTTTTGTTTGTAAGAGAATCTGTTGGATGAAACTAAAAGGAGAATATTTTAACACATAGAAACATAGATTTTTATATTGAAAAAAGAGAGTAGAAGAAACTAGTTTCCACACATAGCTAAACTATGTGTATTAATGCAAGTGAAGCGCCTTTTTTACATCTTTAATAAACTATGTTTCTATGTGTTGAAATAATTATGCCCACAGATTAAGAATAGCTTTTAAGTAATGGAAGCGTTGTAAATGGTTTTTATGGTATCACCAAGAACAGCATTAAAATCAGCATCAGATTGACCTGCGCTGAGACCTTCGGACAATGCTCTGGAGAAACTGGCAATTAAGCCATGGTTTTGAGCCAGTTTTGTATTGGCTTCTTCTCGCGAATAACCACCCGATAATGCCACAACACGAACCACATGCGGATCTGTTATCAATTCGCTGTAGAAATTATTTACTGTTGGGATAGATAATTTCAGCATTACTCTTACTTCTTTGTCTAGAGAATTCAATTGTTTTAGGATTTCATCTTTTAAAATCTGTTCTGATTTTTCTTTGTCAGGACTGTAAATGTCAACTTCAGGTTCGATAATAGGAATTAATCCTTTTTTGAAAATTTGCAAACCAACTCTGAATTGCTGTTCTACTATATCACGAATTCCGTCGGGATTTGCTTCTTTGATTACAGAACGCATTTTGGTTCCAAAAACATTTCGTTCTACAGCTCTGGTCAGCAATTCATCCAGATTCGGAATGGGTTTCATCAATTGAACACCGCTGGCGAGATCAGCTAGTCCTTTGTCTACTTTCAGGAAAGGAACAATATTTTTCTTTTCCCATAAATAATCGGCAGTCCATAGACCATCAATTTTACGATCCATGGTGTTTTCAAACAAAATAGCACCTAGAATATAATCACTGTCAAAAGCGGGACTTTTAATAATTCTGGTTCTCATTTCATGTACAAGAGTGTACATTTCTTCGTCGTTAGAATAGCTGTTTTCTTGAACGCCATATTGCGATAATGCTTTTGGGGTGCTTCCGCCGCTTTGATCTAATGCAGCGATAAATCCTTTTCCAAAATGCATCCGATTTAATTGTTCCTGGTTCACATTTGCCATAATAATGAATTTAAGTTTTGTAAATCCATGTAATTTAAGCAATTTTCACAACTTATTGATTATGAATAAGTAGGTTTTTTAAAGGCCAATTTTCTGATTCACTTTATCATAAACCTCTTTTACTTTTTTAGGAGGATCAAATCGATAACCTGCAGAAAGTTTTAAGGTCACAATATTATCATTTAATCTCGGATCAATTTTATCGTCCTGAGCAAAGCTGATTGTGTTTAGAGTTGCAAAAGCAAAGAAACGGTCTTTATTGTAGGCTAATTTTAAATTGAAATCGGCTTGATATAAAGCTGAGCTATCTTTATCAATCAAATTCAGCCCAGCGCCTAAAGCGAGTCCGGCGCCAATTAAAACCCGATCGCTAATCACAAAATTGTAGAAGTAGGAAGGAGCGAGCGTAAAAACATAAATATCTCCTGGCGATGAATCGGGCGTATTTAAATCTAAATTCGTGTAATAAAAAGAGAAAGTAGGAATGAAACTTCCGGAACTTTTGGTCTGCCATTCGTTTTGACTTACCAAGGTTTTAAACGAAAATTTATCATTGAAAACATAAGCTGTCGATCCGCCAATTTTCATAGTCCTCATACTAGGCAATTGCGCTGTAATGTAGTCATCTTTAATATAAAACCCTTTTTGGTTGATATAGGTAAAGGACTGCATCCATTTTTTTAAATAAAAACGGGTATTGAAATTAAAATGTTTGGAATGTGAATCGCCTTTGTTCTGACTCAGAAATTTAGGCGCAAAGCCAAAACCGACATCAATGATTTTGTAGTTTAAGTTAAAACCAATCTGCTCTCGTCGATTGGGAATAAGGTTGACATACATTTTGGTTTCCGGATTATCTGAAGCAATCTGAAAACTATTGGAAGTATCTAAATAATAAACGCTTGCTGTAATTTTATCGTTGTAAGATTTAAAATAAGGATTTCGCAGGGAATCGCTTTGGGCGAAACATCCAAAAATGCTGGTAAAGAATGTCGTGTAAATGATTTTTAAACACATAGAAACATAGTTTTTGGATTGTTTTAAAAAAGACATTTCATTCAAAATAAATCACATTGTGTTATGTGATAAAATGCAATTTTCTAAAAAACACCTCTAAGATAGGTCAATAAATCTATGTTTCTATGTGTTAAATAAATTTTTTAGTGGAATAAAATTAAACCCAATCAATCGGATTCGCTAATACATTAATCAATTTTTCTTCCTCACTTCCTGCTTCAGGATGATGGTCATACACCCATTGCACATGTGGAGGCAAACTCATTAAAATACTCTCGATTCTTCCGTTGGTTTTTAAACCGAATAAAGTTCCTTTATCATGAACCAGATTAAATTCAACATAACGGCCACGACGGATTTCTTGCCAAGTTCTTTGTTCTGAAGAATATTCTAAATTTTTTCTTCTTTCCACAATCGGAACGTAAGCTTCAAGGAAACTGTTACCTACTTCGGTTACAAAATCATACCAGTTCTCCATTGACATTTCTTCATTTGCTTTGCAATAATCAAAGAACAAACCGCCAAGTCCACGCGCTTCGTTTCGGTGTGCGTTCCAGAAATATGAATCGCATTGTTTTTTATATTTTGGATAAAACTCCGGATTATGTTTGTCGCAAGCCGTTTTACAGGTTTGATGAAAGTGTTTAGCATCTTCTTCAAACAAATAATAAGGCGTTAAATCCTGTCCGCCACCAAACCATTGATTGATTACTTTTCCAGTTTCGTCATACATTTCAAAATAACGCCAATTCGCGTGAACTGTAGGAACCATTGGATTTTTTGGATGAATAACCAAACTTAATCCGCAGGCAAAGAAATCGGCTTCGCCAACACCAAACATTTTTTGCATGGTATCCGGCAGTTTTCCGTGAACGGCAGAAATGTTTACACCGCCTTTTTCAAAAACATTTCCGTTTTCAATAACACGTGTTCTTCCGCCACCGCCTTCTGGACGTTTCCATAAATCTTCACGGAATTTTGTCGTCCCGTCAACTGCTTCTAATCCTGCACAGATTTGGTCTTGTAATTGTTGTATGTATGCGTAAAATTTATCTTTCATGTTGATTGTACTCTAGTTTGTAAAATTATATTTAGTTAATATACTTTTTGCTGTTTTTGGATTACCAAAAATATAGTAACCTAAATTTTGCTGATTTAAAGGATTAATTTCTATAAATCTATTTGGACTTTTTACGCTTTTTAATAAAACTTCTGAAATTTCATTAAATATTAGTTTTGTATCGTCGGTCTCATTATTTATTGTGACAGAATAAACAATGTCATTAAAAAAGATAAAACAACGATATTCGTATTTATCTTCTTCAAGTGTACTTTTATATTGCTTCTTAACGAAATATTTACTGTCAATAAAAAAGTTTAAATTATTTAATTCTTTATTAGATTGCGCTTTAAATGCATTTAATTTGTCTCTCGAAGTATTTAAGTCATCTGATATAAAGTCAAAAGGGGATAAATCACTAAACACTTTATATCCTTTAGCATTTAATTCTTCTTTTAATGAATTACTTAAATCTAAAAGTCTTTTAGGAATTCGAAGCGTATCAGAATTTTCATAATTATATGGATGTATCCAACTGTATGGCAAGTTTTTCCACCAATGTTCACTATTATTCAATGCATAAATAATATTTCGATTCCTGAATTTATTGAAATTTTTTGTAAGTTCCTGTTTGTTAGAATCTTTTTTAATCGCTTTATTTATAATTTGATCAAATTCTTTTTTCTCTAATAAATTAAAAATTTCCGGAAAACCGTATGGTAAACAATCTGACCATTCATTTGATGAGTTCATTTTGGGAAGAGGTTTTTCAATTTTAGATAAAACATCTACAAAAAGCTGTTCATTTTTCATTGTCAGTAAACCCTTCAGAAACAATTCATTTACAGTAAAGTTATAGAATCGACAATTATTTAAGAGAGCGTTAAAATTTTCTTTTGTAGTATCAACTCCCAGTTTCCATTTTAAAAACTTAAAAGTTAGATTATCCTTAAATCCTAGTGTTTTTAAATTTTCGATAACTGGAATTACTGCCTCATCGCCAGTTGAGAATAAAAAAGAAATCACATCAAATTGATCCCAATAATTACCAGGACTTGCAGGAATCCAATTTGATGATTCACGATGACGTTGTATAAAGACAGAATCAAGCGGAAACTTTTTGAGCAGTTCAACACTGTAAGTTATTATTTTTTTTCTAGTTGCAGAATCGATTTTTGTATTATTAAAATAATTGGAATTTAATGAATAAATCAAATTATGTTTCCTAAAAATATCCTCTGACGTATATTTTTTATTATTAATTAATGAATTAAAAAAGTAATCGATAACATCTCCAAAATCAGCATAATGAAGTGCACAAAATAATTTAATTTCATCGTCAGATTGACCAGATAACAATAACTCTTTTATTGGTTTTTCATAATCTTCAATTTGCAAAATAGATAGCATTTTTGCAGTTTGGCTTTCCAGTTGTGGATTTTTCAAACATTTAAAAAATAAGGATCTTAATTCTGGATCGATTGTTTTTCTTCTATTTGGATCAGTAGTTCCAGCATAACGATCATTAAAAACAATATCTTTAAATAAACGATTAATTGAATCATTATTACCTGTATTTATGATAGAAATAATTTCTTTTATAGATGTATTATCATCATAGTTAAATCGTTCACCAATAGATTTTTTTTTCAAATTTTCATAAATTCTGTCCGTTTTAAATTTTTCTTTTGAATTTGAATAGCTTTGGATTAAATCAACCCATTTTTTGTCTTCAATTACCAATATTTTTGGGTTTTTCTTTAAAACATTCTGGCTATTGATATAACTTGCTATAGAAATACTATCTTTCTTTAGAGAATCTTGAGCATAATTTTTAAAACTTAAAAATAGACATAAGAATAAGAATAGTTTTCTCATTGGTTTTTTGATTTGGAATATTTATTATATTCTGATTTAAGAAGTCCGAAATAAACGGAGTTTTGCAATTCGCCATCACCATTTCTAAATTCGTCTCTTAAAATTCCTTCTTGTTTAAAATGGTGTTTTAATGCAATTCTCTGACTTGCTAAATTGACTTCTGAGGTACAAATGAAAACTTTATTCATCAACAATTCGTTAAAACAAAACTCAAGTGCATCAGAAACCATTTTGGATGTGATTCCTTTTCCTTGGTAATCTTCATCAATAAAATAACCTAGCTCACATTTAGAAATGCGATAATCTATTGTTTTTACACATAAATAACCAATTAGATTATTCGTTGTGCTTTCTCTTGCGTAAAAATAATATCCTTCGCTGTTTCTTTCTTTGTCTTTACTAACGGCTATAAAATTTTCGGCATTTTCTTGTGAATCAGAATTAGCAAGTGTTACAGGAAAAGTTTTTCCGATATGATTTCTATTTTTATCAATTAGTTTATAAAACTCTTCAGGAAGAATATTTTCAATTCGGTCTGTTTTCCAATCTGTAAAATTCATTGCTATTTACTTTTTAAGGAAGAGATTTTAGTATTGATTCCAAAAGAAAAAACCTTGCTTTCTGTTTGGATATATTGATAAACAGCCAAGGCTTTCTCTTCAAAATGATAGTTTTCTTCTTTTGAAAATTCGATCAATAAATCGCCGAATTGTTCTAATTGTTCCCAGTCAAAATGAAGACGAGTTAGCAACGTGATTAATTCTTCGTTAGAATACTCAATTAAAGTAGTTATGGTAAGACCAAACTCTTTTAGCTGGTTTTCAATATCTGATTTCTGTAATTGACTTAAAGGATAAGGTACATAAACAAGAGTTCGCAATGTTTTCAGAACATTATCAATTCTTATTTTTTCTTCGTCTCGTAAACCTTTATTAAGCATAATGTTTTAGAATTTTTTGTTGCTTATAGTTGTTTTTTGAAATGTAATTATAGGCTTTTGTGTAAAAGAAGTTTCGCTTCTTTTTCCAAAGTTTTTGATTACACGATAAACAAAATACAAAACGGGTACTGAATAATATATAAAACCCATGCAGATTGGAACATACGGTTTTTCTATAAATAACCCGCTGGATTTAACCGTTTGAAAATAATGGGATTTTTCTAAAAACTCTTGCGTCAGTCCAAACGGAGGAATTATAGTATTTCCAATACAAACCGCCAGAATTAAGAAAAAGTAGAAAATTGCTTTAACTGCAGATTTTCCCATTTGATACATTCTGACTTCCGGAGCTACATTTGAAAAGGCAAAACGCATTCTATTTAAAACGGTCAACAGATAAATATATAAAATATTGGTGTTAACGACCGATTCATTAAAAGAATAAGCAAACAAACCATACAGCGGAAAAAATACGAAAAGAGACCATTTTCTGGGCATAACTGCCATAAAGACTCCCGAATGGACCATAATAAATTCAAAAGCCATTAAAATGGCCAGATCGTTTATAAGACTTACAGGATGTAATTCCGGATGAAGCCAAACCATTAGAAACACATAGGCGTAATAAGCCTGAAATCCATATTCAATAAATGAAAAGGGTGAGTTTCTGTTGAGGTTTAGATTTGCCAGCATATTTTTGAGTTTAAAGTTTTCAGTCGCAGTTTCCAGCCTCAGAATAAAACTGAATACTGCGACCGCGACTGGAAACTAAATACTAATTCCCGTATTCCTTCACAGCGTCAATAAACGCTTTTGCGTGATCAACAGGGATATTTGGTAAAATTCCGTGACCTAAATTTACGATATATTTGTCTTTTCCGAACTCGTCGATCATTTCGTGAACCATTTTCTTTATAGTCGGAATTGGAGAAAGCAATCTTGACGGATCAAAATTTCCTTGTAGAGTAATATTTCCACCTGACAAATAACGCGCATTTCTAGCCGAGCAAGTCCAGTCAACTCCTAATGCAGAAGCTTTACTTTTTCCCATTTCACCAAGAGCAAACCAGCAACCTTTTCCGAAAACAATAACCGGAGTAATATCTGCTAAAGCATCCACAATCTGATTGATGTACTTCCATGAAAATTCCTGATAATCAACAGGAGAAAGCATTCCTCCCCAAGAATCAAAAATCTGTACGGCATTTACTCCCGATTTTACTTTTTCTTTTAAATATAAAATAGTAGTGTCTGTGATTTTTTGCAATAATGTATGTGCTGCAGCAGGATTTGAAAAACAGAATCCTTTTGCAGTGTCAAAACTTTTAGAACCTTTTCCTTCAACTGCATAACAGAAAATGGTCCAAGGAGAACCTGCGAAACCAATTAATGGCACTTCGTCGTTCAGCATTTCTTTAGTCAATTTCACTGCATCAAAAACGTAACCTAAAGTTTCATTTACATCCGGAACATAAACTTTATGAACATCTGCCAAAGAACGAATCGGATTTGGAATAATCGGGCCTAAATTATCTTTCAATTCTACGTGAATTCCCATTGCGCGAGGCACAACCAAAATATCTGAAAATAAAATTGCAGCATCCGGAGCGATTCGACGAATTGGCTGAACCGTAATTTCAGCAGCTAATTCCGGAGTTTCGCAACGTGTGAAAAAATCATATTTGTCACGAAGTTCTCTAAATTCCGGTAAATATCTTCCTGCCTGACGCATCATCCATACCGGTGGACGCTGAACTGTTTCTCCTTTTAATGCTTTTAAAAATAGGTCGTTTTTTAACATCTCTTATTTGTTTTTCCTGCAAGGTTTTCAAAACCTTCTAGGTATTGTTTGTTGATTTATATTTAGACCTACAAAGTTTTGAAAACCTTGCAGGACGTCGTAAACATTATTTGTATTCGTGAATTACATCTTCGATCACGTCTTCAATTGTGGGTTGATCTGCGACGATGATGTTCTTTGTAATTTTTGATAAAGCTTCTGCAGTGGTATCACCAATGCAGAAACAGATTTGTTTATTGATGGTATTATGTTTCAGGTAACTTTTAACTCCGGACGGACTAAAAAACAAAATCGCCTCTGGATTTGCTTTTATTTTCTGTGGTTGCAGAGTAGTTTCGTAAACCTGAATTTCATTGAATTTAATTCCGTTTTCTTTTAAAGCTTCCGGCAAAGTATCTCTTCTAAGATTTCCACTGAAAAAAGTATAACTTTCATTTCCATAAATCAAAGTGATAATTTCAGCTAAATCTGAAGCATAACCGGTGTAAGCAATAACATTAAAACCATTTTCTTCTAAAAGACTTTTGGTTTTAAGTCCAACACAGTACACATTTTTCTTTTTTAGTTCTTCTGATTTTGGATCTGATAAAACACTACGAACGGCATTCTGACTTGTAAAAATCAAACTTTCGTTGAGGTCTTTTAATTCGAAAGGTTTGTTTTCAGTTTTAATGAAATCAGCTTCGATTAATTCAACGCCATATTTCATTAACTCTTGTTTGTGAAGAGGAGATAATATTTTAGTAGATACTATTTGAACTTGGTTTGCCATTATTTCTTCAGAGATTCTTTAATTTTCTGCATTAATTCTGTTCCGCCATTATTCAAAATCTCTTGCGCAGAATGAAAACCTAGTTTTTTCCATTCTGAAATATCAACCGTTTTATTGATTTCTAATTTTTGTTTTCCATCAATAGAAAGTAAAACACCTTGAAAATGCAAAGTGTCTTCGTCTTCGTTATAAGTAACTAAAGCTCCGATTGGTGCAGTACAACCGCCTTCAAGCGTTCTCAAAAACTGACGTTCAATATACGTACAGATTTCGGTTTCAATATCATTCAATTGTGAAAGCGCATCCAATGTATAATTATCATTTTCCATCGCCACAACAAGCATTGCTCCTTGTGCCGGCGCAGGAATCATCCAATCTAAATTGATATAATTTTCAGGTTTTAAGTTGATTCGTTCTAAACCTGCAGCCGCAAAAACAGCTCCGTCCCAATTATTATCCTGAAGTTTTTGCATGCGCGTATTTACATTTCCGCGTAAATCAACTACAGTATGATTTGGGTATTTATTAAACCATTGTGCCTGACGGCGTAAACTTCCCGTTGCAATGGTACTCGGATTTGTAAAATCAGGATTTCCTTTATGAACTAGAATATCCAAAACATTAGCTCTCGGTAAAACAGCAGCCTGAACAATTCCTTTAGGTAAAGCTGTTGGAACATCTTTCATCGAATGCACTGCAATATCAATATCGCCATTGATCATAGCAATGTCCAGCGTTTTGGTAAAAATTCCTGTAATACCTAACTCATAAAGAGGTTTGTCCAGAATAATATCACCTTGAGATTTAACGGCAACAATTGAAGTTTTATAACCTAAATCGTTTAGTTTTTTCTCGACAGTATGTGCTTGCCAAAGTGCTAATTCGCTGTCACGCGTTCCAATTCTGATTGTTTTTTCAGCCATGTTTTGTTTTTTGAACCATATAAGTTATATAAGTAATTTAAGCGGTTTGAGTAAAACACAGTTTTTAAATGAACTTATATAACTTATATGGTTTAAATTTTATTTAAGATGCTTTTATTTTGAAGACTTTTTCAATCCATTCGATGCTTTCATCAACCATGGTATCGTCGTCTTTTAAATGATTGGCAAAATGAGTAGTGATTTTCTGAATGATTCGGTTACTGATGATTTCAGCTTGTTCTTCATTAAAATCAGCAATTTTTTTACTTTGAAAATCCAATTCAGAAACTTTAATAGCGTTTAGTTTGTCTTTTAAAGCATTGATAGTAGGCGCAAATTTTCTGCCTTTCATCCAGGTAACAAATTCTTCTTTGATTTCTTCGATAATGGCTTCAGCAGCCGGAATGTGCAATTTTCTGTTTTCCAGAGTTTCATCTGTCAGTTGAGACAAATAATCCATGTGAATTAAAGTTACACCTTCTAATTCCTCAACATTTTCATTAACGTTTTTAGGGATGGATAGATCAAGAATCAATAAAGGCTTTTTAAGATTCAAAATTGCTTTGTCAACCGTTGGGTTTTGTGCGCCCGTTGCAACAACGACAACATCGGCTTTTTGAAGTTCTAAATGTAATTCAGAGTAGTCTTTAACAATCAGATTTAATTTTCCTGCTAATTTCTCTGCTTTATCTTTAGTACGGTTGATTAAAGTGATATGTTCGTTTTTAGTATGCTTTACTAAATTCTCACAGGTATTTCTTCCGATTTTACCAGTTCCGAAAAGTAAAATATTTTTGTTGCTGATGTCCTCAACATTCTTTAAAATATATTGTACCGATGCAAAAGAAACCGAAGTAGCACCAGAACTGATTTCTGTCTCGTTTTTAATTCTTTTACTCGCCTGAATCACTGCATTTACCAATCTTTCCATAAAAGTATTGGCTAAATTCATTGATTTTGAATGAATAAAAGAAGTTTTGATTTGTGAGATAATTTCAAAATCGCCTAAGATCTGACTATCTAAACCAGTTCCTACTCGAAACATATGATTAATAGCTTCTTGATTTTTGTAAACGAAACCTACTTTTTGAAAAGCGTCTACAGATCCGTTACTATTATCGCAGATCAATTTTATTAATTGAAAAGGATGTTCAGCAAAACCATAGATTTCGGTTCTGTTGCAAGTTGAAGTAACTAGTAAACTTTCTATTCCATCGTTTTTAGCTTGTTCCAGCAATCGCGTTTTGGCAACGGCATCCAAACTAAATTGACCTCTAACCTCAGCATCAGCTTTTTTGTAACTCAGACCAACTGAATAAAAATAAAGGTGTTTCGGTACGTTATTGTTTTCCATAAATTCACTTTCATAAAAGTGCAACAAAATTATTACTATACCATTGATAAAAATAACGCTAAAAGTACTTTTTATGTCGCTGTATGTTTTTTTGAACCTAAATAGGTGTTTTTGAGTAAAAAGGACTACTTTTGTAGCAAAATCAACTCCTTTGAAGTGATTAGTTTAGAGTCGTTCTAAATAACATTTTGAGTTTGTTTTGATTTTCGTTTCAAAAAAATATCGCTATGAGTTCTCAAGAAGTTATAAAAATTGAAGACGACTTTACGCTGATTCGTTTTCAAAACGATGGTTCAGAACCATTTTATGCACAGCATGAAATAGTAGGTACTGGCCTGATACAGTTTCACTTCGGGATAAAAGGAAATGCAAAATTTTTATTCAATCAAGGCAATTATGCTTTAGAATTGAAAGAGGAAAAATCGTTGCTTTTATACAATCCGCAGAAAGAATTACCGCTGAATTTAGAATTGGCTCCAAACTCATGGGCCATTTCGGTAATTGTATCCATTAAGAAATTTCACGCGTTATTTTCTGCCGAAGCGGACTATATTACTTTTTTAAGTCCGGACAATAAGGATAAAAAGTATTATAACGAAGGAAATATTAGTCCGTCAATGGCGATTGTACTTAGTCAGTTGTTTCATTACAATCTTCATCCGTCCATAAAAAACCTTTATTATAAAGGAAAAGGATATGAATTGTTGAGTTTGTATTTCAACAGAACAGAAGATCCAAATGCAGAGCAATGTCCGTTTTTGATTGATGAAGATAATGTTTTAAAAATCAGAAAAGCCAAAGAAATCATTATCGCTAATATGGCCGAACCGCCAGGATTGCAAGAATTGGCAGATGAAATTGGCTTGAATTTGAAAAAACTTAAAATGGGTTTCAAACAAATTTACGGCGATACGGTTTATGGTTTCCTTTTCGATTATAAAATGGATTTCGCTAGAAAGCTTTTAGACAGCGGATCGTATAATGTAAATGAAGTTGGGCTGAAAATTGGCTACAGTACAGGAAGTCACTTTATAGCAGCATTCAAGAAAAAGTTTGCCACGACTCCAAAAAAATACTTGATGTCGATAAATGCGAATGTCTAATTTTTTTCGCCACAGATTCACGAATTTGCACAAAATAAAAATCTGCTAAATCTCCCGAATCTACGAGAGAAATTGATTTTAGATATTCGACAATAATTAAAAAGTAATAAATATCATATTTCGAATAAAGTACAGCGTTTACTTTTGTCGAAAATTTAAAAAACAAATAAAAAAGCTTAAAGCAAAAGAACAATAATGAAAGGCGTATTATTAGTAAATCTGGGATCTCCAGAAAGTCCAACTCCAAAAGATGTAAAACCTTATTTAGATGAATTTTTAATGGATAAATACGTGATCGACGTTCCGTATTTATTGAGAGCATTATTAGTTCGTGGTATTATTTTAAGAAAAAGACCAGAAGAATCAGCACATGCTTACGCAAAAATTTGGTGGGAAGAAGGTTCTCCATTAGTAGTTCTTTCAGAAAGAATGCAGCAAAAAGTGCAGCCGTTAGTAAATGTCCCAGTTTCGTTGGCAATGCGTTACGGAAGCATGACAATTGAAAAAGGACTTCAGGAATTGAGCGATAAAGGAGTTACAGATGTAATGCTCTTTCCTTTATATCCGCAATATGCAATGGCTTCAACTTTGACTATTTTAGTAAAAGCCGAAGAAATTCGCAAGAAAAAATTCCCGCACATGAAATTTACTGATGTTCCGGCATTTTATAACAAACCAGATTACATTAAAAACTTAGCCGATTCTATTCAGAAACATTTGGTTGGATTTGAATACGACCATTTATTGTTCTCCTATCACGGAATTCCAGAACGTCATATTCGCAAAACCGATGTAACGAAATCACATTGTAAAATTGACGGATCTTGCTGTAACACACCTTCGCCAGCACATGAATTCTGTTACCGTCACCAATGTTATGAAACGACAAAACAAGTTGTGAAATTATTAGGACTTCCTGAAGATAAATACAGTCTGACATTTCAATCACGTTTAGCGGGAGATAAATGGCTAGAACCTTATACCGATGTTGAAATTGATAACATGCCTGCAAAAGGAATTAAAAAATTAGCAGTTGTAACACCAGCTTTCGTTTCAGATTGTTTAGAAACTTTAGAAGAAATCGCTATGCGTGCTAAAGAAGATTTTGAAGCAAATGGAGGAGAAGAATTCCTGGCAATTCCATGTTTGAATGATGATGATGAGTGGTGCCAGACGGTTTCTAACTGGATTAATGATTGGGCTAAATAGTATTAATTTTTTTTGTAAATGAATAAATTAAAATATTTTTCGATTTTACTTTTTTCTTTGATAACCTTAATTGGATGTAAAAAGACAAACACTTTCGAAAACAATCGTTTTTTTGACAAAACATTCAATTGGGAAATTGAAATTCCGGACGATTACGAAAAAGTAACTCAAACAGAAAAAGGAGAAATAAAAGGCGATACAGCTTTAATTAAAAAAAAGAATCTGATTGTTGCTTTTAAAAGAGACGATGCAAATTATTTTTCGGCAAAATACGAAGAAAATCTTGATGGATATGTTCATTCAATTGACATGAAAATGAGATTAAAAGATTTTCTTTTGTTGAAGAATATTGGACAAGTGTATCCAAAAGGTAAAATGGGAGATTACTCAGTGAGTAGTGAGAATATCTCAGGTATGCCGTTTAGAAAAGCTAAAATTGAAATTACCGAAGAAGGAAAAACAGTAGCGACAGCAGTAATTTTTTCGAAAGCGCTTAATGATAAAATCTTTACTGTTACGATTGTATATGAAGATGAAGATTACGGTAAAGAAATGATTGATCTTTTTAAAAAATCTACATTCAAACAATAAATGGAATATTATAATTATCTAAAATCACTGCATCTTATATTTGTGATAACTTGGTTTGCGGGTTTGTTTTACATTGTGCGTTTATTTGTGTATCAAATTGAAGCCAATGAAAAAACATCACCTGAAAAAGAAATCTTGCAGGCGCAATACAAAATAATGGCCTACCGTTTGTGGTATATTATTACATGGCCATCGGCGGTTTTAGCGAGTATTTTTGCTTTTTGGATGCTGTTTTTTACAGAAGCAGGACATGTCTGGCTCGCACAATCCTGGATGCACGTAAAATTATGTTTCGTTTTCCTGTTGTATTTATATCATGGAAAATGCCATCAGATTTTTAAGCAATTACAAAGAGATGAGGTAAAATACACCAATAATTTTATGCGTTTATGGAATGAAGGCGCAACGATTATTTTGTTTGCTGTTGTTTTTTTAGTAGTTTTAAAAAGTGCCATCAACTGGATTTTCGGCGTAATCGGAATTATTTTATTCTCCGTTTTAATAATGCTCGGATTTCGTTTTTACAAGCGTATACGAGAAAAAAAATAGTATTCAGTCGCAGTTTTCAGTCACAGTTTCCACTCTGCATTGAAAACTGCGACTGCGACTGAAAACTAAAATTTATGCTAAACATAAAAATGACAATGCTTTCCCTTCGTACCAGGATTTTCCTGTCGATGATTGTATTGATTGTGGTGGCATCTTTTTTATTGGCTTCGATCTCGATTATTCAGTTTAAGACCGAGGCCAAAGAATATCATCAGGAGCGTTTAGAGAGAAAAGAAAATGCGGTAAAAGAACATATTAATTATGTTCTGGCTACTACAACTTATCCGCTGAAAACGCAAAATCTGGATTTGATTTTTAAAGACAAAATCCACGAATTAGCGCAGATTCATAAAATCGAAATCAATATTTACAGTCTCGACGGGAAACTGCTTAAATCATCCAAAGAGTCTTTTGCGGTTGATAAAATTGCTCCTCCAATTCCCGAATATATTCTGAAATTAGTTCGTTCCTCAATTGAGAAACGTTTTGTAGACATTAAGACGATTGACGGAATCAAAAACCGATCATCTTACAGTTTAATAAAAGACGAAAAATTCAAACCTCTTGGCATTCTAAACCTTCCGTATTTAGAAGACGACGGTTACTACGATAATGAGTTGAATACTTTCTTGATTCGTCTGAGTCAGGTGTATTCTTTTATGCTGATTGTGGCTTTTGCTTTGGCGTATTTCCTTTCGACTTATATCACAAAATCATTAAAAACCATTTCAGATCGTTTGGAAGAAACCAATCTGGATCAGAAAAATGAAAAGATTGTTTTGGAAGCGAATAGCAAAGAAGTCAATTTCCTTATCAAAGCGTATAACGGAATGGTGGATAAACTCGAAACGAGTGCCATTAAATTGGCACAAAGTGAACGTGAAGAAGCTTGGCGCGAAATGGCAAAACAAGTCGCACACGAAATTAAAAATCCGCTTACTCCAATGCGTTTGACGGTTCAAAGTTTCCAAAGAAAGTTTGATCCAAGTGATCCAGACGTGAAGCAGAAAATGAATGATTACTCCGAAACCTTAATTCAACAGATTGATACGATGACTTCCGTGGCTTCGGCATTTTCGAACTTTGCTTCGATGCCGGCGCAGCAAAATGAAACTTTAAATGTGGTTGAGGTTGTAGAATTAGCCTTGGATATTTTTAACGAAGATTATATTGTTTTCGAAAAAGAAGAAGAAGAAATCATTTCCAAAATGGATCGTACACAACTGATTCGTGTCATTACCAATTTGGTTAAAAATGCAACACAGGCAATTCCGGAAAGTCAATTTCAAAAGTCTATTGTAGTTACCGTAAAACGACGTAACAATAATGTAGAAATTGCTGTAAAAGACAACGGAATCGGAATCCAAAAACAAGACATCGGACGAATCTTCGAGCCCAAATTTACCACCAAAACCAGCGGTATGGGACTTGGACTCGGAATTATCAAAAACATTATAGAAAATTACAAAGGAACAATTACCTTTGAATCAACTTACGGAAAAGGAACAACTTTCAGGGTTTCTTTACCCATCACAAACTCATAAAACCAGCTGTTATGAACTACGAAAATATCTTAATTTCTATTGAAGAAAAAGTTGCAACCATTACAATTAACAGACCTACAAAATTAAATGCTTTAAACAAAGCAACAATTAGTGACCTGAGTAATGCTGTTGATTCATTATCCAAAAATGATGATGTTCGAGTAATTATTTTAACCGGAAGCGGAGAGAAAGCTTTTGTAGCCGGAGCTGATATTTCGGAGTTTGCGAATTATACCACTGTTGAAGGTGCACAATTAGCGGCAGAAGGACAAGAGTCGTTATTTGATTTCATAGAAAATCTAAGAAAACCAGTTATTGCAGCCGTTAACGGTTTTGCTCTTGGCGGCGGATTAGAATTGGCGATGGCTTGTCATTTCAGAGTAGCTTCAGACAATGCTAAAATGGGACTTCCAGAAGTAACCTTAGGTTTAATTCCAGGTTACGGAGGAACACAGCGTTTGCCGCAGTTAATAGGAAAAGGCCGTGCCATGGAAATGATTATGACTGCAGCGATGATAACTGCCGAACAAGCAAAAGATTATGGTTTAGTAAACCATGTCGTACCTCAGGAAGAATTGCTGTCGTTTACAAACGTAATCGCTCAAAAAATAATTAAAAATGCGCCATTTGCAATTGGAAAAGCCATAAAAGCCATCAATGCCAACTTTAAAGATGGTAAAAATGGTTTCGATACTGAAATAAAATCATTCGGAGAATGTTTCGGAACCCAAGACTTTAAAGAAGGAACAACAGCCTTTTTAGAGAAACGTAAAGCTGAATTTACAGGGAAATAAAATTTTCTAACCGCAAAGGTCGCAAGGGACAGCGCAATCCCGATAGCTATCGGGAGCAAGTTTTTCTAAAATCTTTGTGTCCTTTGCGTAAATCTTTGCGACCTTTGCGTTTAAATAAACATAACAATATGTCTTACGAACCAATATTTGCCCTTTTTTGTGAACGAGTTAAAGAAAGCATCCAAAACGGAACTTTCGCCAAACTGACTTTGGCCAAAACGATGGGCGACACCGAAATCAAAAACATTTACTTCCGATTGGTTCTCAACGAAGACAATACTTTTTCTATTTCATTAACTTCTCGTTACAAAACAGAAGAAATCGAAAGTATTCATACTTTAGATGAAGCTTTATTGGTTTTAGGAACTTACATCAAAAAACCGTTTTTAACTGCACTTTTGTTTACAACAGATAATGACGTTACTTTTAAAGTAAATAAAAAGAATGCTGGAAGTATTATCGAACAGCCGCCTACATTTAAAAATGCTTCTCCGGTTATGCTGGAAATGGTTGAAAAAGGGATTGTTTAAATTTTTAGGAGCTAATCCCGCTATCCGTTTCAATCTTTTGTGGCGAACCCCGCCACAAAAGGATTTTCACTTCTATCGGGGCTAGGACACTCGGTTTCAAAATAACAATTTTGTTTTTCCGAATGTTTTTTAGAGCATTAAATGTAAATAGTATGTTCCGTTCCTACGGAACTCTGTTGATTTGCAGACATTTCAACAACGGATTAAAATCCGTTGCTACAATATATTTCATTCCTTCGGAACTTTTTGCATGATATTTTATCCTAACAGGTTTTTAAAACCTGTTAGGTATCTGGATATTATTATTTGACTTGCAGATTATAATAGGAAAAAGCCATAGGCTCGTTAAATTTTATAGCGACGGATTTCAATCCGTCGTAATTGTCAATAAGAAAAATAGAGAGCCGTAGGTTCAACCCATATAATTCTTAGTGTATCTCTGCGAAACTTCTTTGTGCATCTCCGCAGAATAACTCGCTAAACCAGCTTTACAAACAAATTAGAAGCAATTTTATTTGAAATCGACAATTCCCTTTCATCAACCTTAATTTTGACCGATAAATCGAAGGATTCTTTAGAAAGAAATTCGATTTTGGAACCCAAAGCAATTCCTTGTTTATCGAGATATTTCAAGAACTCCGAAGAAGTATCTTTCACACCAACACAAACTCCAGTTTGGTTATCAGATAACTCGGAAAGTAAATGTTTTTCAATCTTAATAATTCGGCCGTTAGCATCTGGAATAGGATCGCCATGTGGATCTTCAGTCGGATTTCCAAGAAAATCATCTAATCGGTTAATCAATTGTTCCGATTTGATGTGCTCCAGCTGTTCTGCAATATCGTGAACTTCATCCCAGCTGAAATTAAGTTTCTCCACCAAAAACACTTCCCATAAACGATGTTTTCTCACAATCATTTTGGCAGCCAGTTTTCCGTTTTCGGTTAACGAAACCCCTTGGTATTTTTTATAATTAACCAAATCTTTCTCCGCCAGTTTCTTCAACATATCCGTTACCGAAGAAGCTTTGGTCTCCATGATTTCTGCAATAGCATTCGTACTGACTTCTGTCTCCAAAGCCGCCGTTAAGTGATAGATCGATTTAAGGTAGTTTTCTTCTGAAAAGGTCATTTTTTTGAGGTTCTAAGGTTCTGAGATGCTAAGATTCTAAGTTTCATTTGAGGTCTTTAATAAAAAAAACTTAGAATCTTAGAACCTTAGCATCTCAGCACCTTTATTTAACAATCAACAAAGGTATTGAAATTTTATGTCTCAATTTGTCTACCGTTGTGCCAAAAAGAATATCTTTCAATCCAGTGTGGCCGTGGGTTCCCATAACGAGAATGTCGAAATTGCCTTCGTTTATAATTTTCGGAATTACATTGTTGGGTTTTCCAAAACCAAGTTCTGTTTTGATCTTGAATCCTTTTTCCGAAAGCATTTCTTTGTATTTCAATAATAGTTTTTCATCTATTGTTGTTTCATGATCGTGAACATGAACGCCGTACATTAACGCACCCACAGTTTCAACGATATGAATCAAAGTATATTCCGTATCAATGCCACCCAATTCAAAGGCTTTGTTTAATGCGGCTTCATCTGCATGAGAAAAATCTACAGAAATGGCTATATTTTTAATGCTTTGACTTTCTTTTGGCGTAAAGTGAAGCTTGAGGTTATGCGGCGAGTGATTAATAACTTTTTTAGATTTGGCTTTTGCAATAAAAGGTTTAAAAACGATATAAAGCAGTAATCCAGCAAAAGCAATCGCAAGCGGTATTACCGTAACCCATAAAATTATTGGATGATCGGAGTTTGCAAGCCATGAAGTAATTTCATCATAAACCAATTTGGCATTCAATGAAACAATAATCAAAGCAATTATCCAGGAAACCACTTGTGTAGTTCTGGAAATATGAAAACCATTCATTTTCGATTTATCACTCACAAAATGAATCAGCGGAATAATCGCGAATCCTAATTGAAGGCTTAAAATGACCTGACTTAAAATCAATAATTTTCCCGTTACATCTTCGCCATAAATCCAAATCACAATTAAAGCAGGAACTATAGCAATCAAACGGGTTATAATTCTACGAACCCAAGGCTGAATTCTTAAGTGTAAATAACCTTCCATCACAATCTGTCCTGCAAGTGTTCCCGTTACGGTTGAACTTTGTCCAGCAGCGATTAAAGCAACGGCAAATAAGATTGGCGCCCATTTTGTGCCTAATAAAGGTTCCAAAAATTGATGTGCATCCTGAATCTCGGCAACTTCAAACATTCCGTTTTTATGAAAAGTGGCGGCTGCCAAAATTAAAATGGCAGCATTGACGAAAAAAGCCAAATTCAAAGCAATTGTTGAATCAATCAAATTGTATTTTAAAGCTTGTTTGATTCCCGCTGGACTTCTATCGAATTTTCTGGTTTGTACCAAAGAAGAGTGTAAGTAAAGGTTGTGAGGCATTACAGTTGCCCCGATGATTCCGATTGCAATGTATAAAGCAGCTGAGTTTGGAATCGAAGGAACCAATCCAGCGATAATTTTAGAAACTTCAGGTTCGGCAAAAATCATTTCAAAAATGAAAGAAAAACCAATAATCGCTACCAAAGCAATAATAAAAGCCTCCATTTTACGGATTCCTTTATTGATTAAGAATAAGAGAATAAAAGTATCTAAAACAGTAATCAAAACGCCTTCAAAAAGTGGAATTCCAAATAAGAGGTTAATTCCGATCGCCATTCCGAGCACTTCGGCCAAATCGCAGGCGGCAATTGCAATTTCTGCCAGAAAATATAAAATGTAGTTGATGTATTTGGAATAAGTTTCTCGCGAAGCCTGTGCTAGATCTCGTTGTGTCACGATTCCGAGTCTGGCACTTAAACTTTGCAAAAGCAAAGCCATTAAGTTACTCATCAATAAAACCCAGACCAAAGTATAACCAAATTGGCTTCCGCCGGCAATGTCTGTAGCCCAGTTTCCTGGATCCATATAACCAACGCTTACTAAATAAGCCGGGCCTAAAAAGGCTAATATTTTTCTGAAACCTGTTTTTTTATGTTCTGTAGAAACCGATTCGTGGACTTCTTCTAAAGATTTACTCATTGTAAATGTATTGTTTTCACAAATATATAGAAAAATGATATTCGCGGAACAATATTTTTAGGCGAGTCTAAAATTTAAATGTTAGAATTCAAACATTTTGGGCACAATCCTGATAATGTAAAGTTTATTTCGTTCACTTTATAATTGTGTGGCATAATGTAGCTCGGTTTCACATTTTCAAGACAGGTAATTTCGTGACAGTTTTCACAGCTGAAATGAGCATGGTTATGAATGTGTACGCGCTGATGTGAATGATTGCATTTGGCATATTTTACCGTGCCGTCCAAATTGGAGATTTTATGGATAATATCATCGTTAACCAAACGATCTAAAATTCTATAAATGGTCACGCGATCGCAGACATCGTTCAATTGTTTTTGAATTTCGGTGTGGGATAATGCCGTTTTAGAATTCTCAAATACTTCTAATACAGCTGTTTTCGCGGTAGTATTACGTGTTGTTTTCATTTTTATAAATTAAAAATATTAACGCAACAATGTTGCATTTGAATTTAATCTGTATATTTGCAACAAAATTGCATTAAGTAAAAGTACATAAAATGAAGAAATTAACGACACCCTTTTACGATATTTTAGGAATTTCAAGCGCGACGATTTGTCTCGTTCATTGTTTGATTTTTCCTCTTTTAACGATTCTTCCTTTAGGGTTGAGTCACAATCCAATTATCGATTTACTATTTGCTTCAATAGGTTTGTTTGCAATTTTCAAAATTACGAAAAAATCAACTCTTTTGGTTTCTTCCATTTTGATTGTTTCCATGAGCTTAATTTGGATTACTATTTTGACCGATTTATTCTTAGAGATTCATTTGGATCTCATTTATTTCGGTGGCTTTGGAATGATCATCGGTCATTTGATTAATTATAAAAATCATAAAAACTTACACAAATGAGAAAACTCCCTGTTACGGTGTTAAGCGGATTTCTTGGAGCAGGAAAAACGACGCTTCTAAATCACATTCTTCATAATAAAGAAGGATTAAAAGTAGCCATAATCGTTAACGACATGAGTGAAGTTAATATTGATGCACAACTTGTAAAAAATCAAAATACGTTATCACGAACGGAAGAGAAGTTAGTTGAAATGACAAATGGCTGTATTTGCTGTACGCTGCGTGAAGACTTAATGGTTGAGGTAGAAAGATTAGCAAAGGAAAACAGATTTGATTATTTGCTTATTGAAAGTACAGGAATTAGCGAACCAATTCCAGTTGCTCAGACTTTTTCATTTGTAAATGAAGAGGCTAGTATTGATTTATCAAGGTTTAGTTACATCGATACAATGGTAACTGTTGTGGATAGTTTTAACTTTTTTAAAGATTTTGGTTCGGCTAAAACTTTACAGGAACAAAATTTATCCAGTATTGAAAACGATACTCGCACGATAGTTAATCTTTTGGTAGATCAGGTCGAATTTGCGAATGTTATTATTTTGAATAAAACCGATCTTATTGATGCAGCATCATTACAAATGTTGAAAGCGTCAATTCAGAAGTTGAATCCTGTGGCGAAAATAATCACTTCGGTTTTAGGAAAAGTAAACCTGAACGAAATTATAAATACGGGATTATTCAATTATGAGGAAGCGGAAAATTCAGCAGGTTGGATCAGAGAATTAGAAGGAATTCATACACCTGAAACTGAGGAATACGGAATCAATTCTTTTGTGTTTAGAGATTCAAGGCCATTTCATCCCAATCGATTATGGAATTTTATTACTTCAGATTTTCCAGAGAATATCATTAGAAGTAAAGGATTATTGTGGATGGCATCCCGACCAGAGCAGGCAATTAACTGGAGCCAGGCCGGTGGCTCTATGAAAGCGGAAGGAGCAGGAGTTTGGTGGGCGAGTATGCCGTTAAGTGAGCGAATGACATTTAATAATTTTGTTGAATTTCAGGATATTATAGAAGAACGATGGACGGCTAACTTTGGAGACAGACTTAATGAGCTTGTTTTTATCGGACAGAAAATAAAAGAGACGGAGATTCTCAACGAACTTAAAAAATGTCTTTGTACAGAAGATGAAATTGTAGATTATCAGGAAGGTTTATTTCCAAAAAAGGATCTTTTTCCAATATCAAGAATATCTTAAATCGTTAAAATTATGAAAGACAGTTATACATATGATGTGATTATCATCGGTGGCAGCTACAGTGGCTTATCGGCAGCAATGAGTTTAGGACGTGCTTTGCGTGAGGTTTTGGTTATTGACAGTGGTTTGCCTTGTAACCGACAAACGCCACATTCTCACAATTTTATTACGCAAGACGGAGAAAAACCCGCTGTGATTTCGGCGAAAGCCAAATTACAAGTCGATCTTTATAAAACAATTCATTTTTTTAACGGACTTGCGGTAAAAGCGATTAAAAATGAAAATGGATTTGAGGTTTTTACAGAATCTGGTAAAACTTTCAATTCAAGAAAAATCCTGTTTGCAAGCGGTGTTAAAGATCTGCTTCCAGAAATTAAAGGCTTTGCAGATTGCTGGGGAATTTCGGTTTTACATTGTCCGTATTGTCATGGCTATGAAGTTAAGAACGAAAAAACAGCCATCATTGCCAATGGTGAAATGGGCTTTGAATACGCTAAACTAATTTCGAATTGGACAAAAGACTTGAGATTATGCACGAATGGAAAATCAGAATTGACTTTGGAACAAATCAAAACTTTAGAAAATCATGGCGTTCAGATTTTTGAAGATGAAATAGATTCGTTTGAACATAAAGAGGGATATATCCAAAATATCGTTTTCAAAAATCAGCAAAAAGTTGAAGTAAAAGCCATTTATGCGAGAGTGCCTTTTAAACAACATTGTGCAATTCCTGAAACTCTGGGCTGTGATATAAACGAACAAGGTTTATTAAAAGTTGATGCAATGCAGAAAATAAACGTTGCCGGAATTTATGCGAGCGGAGATTGTACAACTCCAATGCGATCTGTGGCGATTGCCGTTTCTACAGGATCTTTTGCCGGAGCGGTCATTAATAAAGAACTAATTGACGAAGATTACGCAAAATGAAAATAAACCATATAATTTATATAAGTTCATTTAAAACTAGACTTACATTTTCTTATATAACTTATATGGTTTAAAAAAACTTTGTGTTTTGTGACTTTGCTCGATCGAAAACAAAATTCTAACATATTGAATTCAATCCGTTTAAAAATTTACGCTCAGAGAATCATTATTTGTCAAATTTAATTTTTAGTTTTGTCTAAATTTAATTTTAAAAGAATGAAATATTTATTTTTGACAATATTAATAATTTTAACAAAAAGTATTTACGCACAAAATATATCTGGAAAGATAATGGCAGATATTCCTGTTGTGCAGGAAATTAATGTTTGTTTGTTAAATACAAACTTTAAAACTCAAGCAGATTCAATTGGTCATTATCAGTTAGAAAATATTCCGGCGGGAACTTATAAAATTGCGGTAAACTCGACTGGATTCAAAACTTTAACCCAAAAAATAACAATATCAGAAAATCAAGATCTCAATCTGGATTTTGAATTAAAAGAAGATCAGAACGAACTAAATGAAGTAGTAGTTTCAGGAACTTTAAAACCAGTAAAACGTTTAGAAAGCGCGGTTCCCGTTGAGGTTTATTCGCCAACTTTCTTTAAGAAAAATCCAACTCCAAGTATTTATGATGCATTGCAGAATATAAATGGAGTTCGTCCGCAGTTGAATTGTGGTGTCTGTAATACGGGAGATATTCATATCAATGGTTTAGAAGGCCCATATACTTTAGTTATGATTGACGGAATGCCAATTGTGAGCAGTCTTTCGACAGTTTATGGCCTATCGGGAATTCCGAATTCTTTGGTGGAACGAATAGAAATCGTGAAAGGGCCGGCATCATCACTTTATGGAAGCGAAGCGGTTGGAGGTTTGATCAACATTATTACTAAGAATCCAACTAATGCACCCGTGTTTTCAGCAGATTATTTTACGACTTCTTATTTTGAAAGCAACCTCGATTTAGGAACGAAGTTTAATGTTGGCAAAAAAGCGATTTCACTTTTAGGAATTAATTACTTCAATTATGACCAGGTAATTGATAAAGACAAAGATAATTTTACCGATGTAACGCTTTCTGAACGAATTTCGGTTTTTAATAAATGGAGTTTTCAGCGTAATAATAATCGGCTTTTTACCATTGCGGCACGTGCTATGTACGAAGATCGCTGGGGCGGAGACGTTCGCTGGGAGAAAAAATATCGTGGGGGAGACGAAATTTACGGAGAAAGCATTTATACCAAAAGAGCAGAATTGATTGGAAGTTATCAATTGCCATTTGAGGAGAAATTAATGCTTTCTTTCTCTGGAAATGTGCATTATCAGGATAGTCGTTACGGAACCACTTCGTATATCGCCAATCAAAAAATTGGGTTTCTTCAATTAACTTGGGATAAAAAAATTGGACGAAACGATTTATTGGCGGGAATCGCGAGCCGATATACCTATTACGATGATAATACACCAGCCACAAAAGATGCTGAAAGTACTTGGCTTCCAGGAATTTTTGTGCAGGATGAAATAACTTTTTCTCCAAAAAGTCAGGTTTTGCTGGGCGCACGCTACGATTATAATTCAATTCACGGTTCGATTTTTACACCAAGATTTGCCTATCGCTTTAAAGCCAATGATAATACTATTTTCCGCTTAAATGCCGGAACAGGTTTTAGAGTGGTCAATTTATTTACAGAAGATCACGCAGCGTTAACGGGTTCGAGAGATGTTGTGATTGAAAATGATTTGAAACCAGAGAAATCTGTAAATGTGAATTTGAATTATATTCAGAAAATAAACTTCGGAAATGGAACTTTTATGGGAATTGAAACTACAGCTTTTTATACCCGTTTTAGCAATAAAATCATTTCAGATTACGAAACTGATCCAAATAAAATCATTTATGACAATATTGATGGTTATGCGATCAGTCAGGGAATCAGCACCAATGTGGATGTTAATTTTACCAATGGTTTAAAGTTTATATTGGGAGCAACGGTTTTGGACAATAAAAATGTTCAGGACGGAATTTCAGAAAGACCTTTTCTAACAGAACGATTTACCGGTACCTGGACTGTTTCATACAAAATTGAGCCCTGGAATTTATTGTTGGATTATACCGGAAATGTTTACAGTCCGATGAAACTGCCTTTGTTGAGCGAATACGATCCGAGAAATCCCAATTCGCCTTGGTACAGCATTCAGAATATTCAGTTTACCTATACAGGCTGGAAGAATTTTGAAGTTTATGGAGGAGTAAAAAATCTGTTGAACTTTACTCCCAAACAAAATAATCCGTTTTTGATTTCGAGAACCAATGATCCTTTCGATAAAAATGTGCAATATGATTCGGCTGGAAAAGTATTGGTTACGCCAGATAATCCATACGGTTTGACTTTTGATACAACGTATGTTTATGGGCAAAATCAAACAATTCGTGGGTTTCTGGGATTGCGATATACTTTGAGGTAAAATTTAAACACATAGAAACATAGTTTAGCTTTGTGTAGAAAGGCGTTTCACTTGCATCAATTCACATAGCTATGTGTGGAAGCTAGCTTCTTCTTTTATCTTTTTATAGAAAAATCTATGTTTCTATGTGTTTAAAAATTTTTAGTAATAGAAATCAGAGTCATTAACAAAAACAAATGAAAAAGCTAATTCTATTTATTTTCTTCTTCGGAATTTCAGCAACCGGTTTTGGTCAGCTGAAAAGCCATTCTTTTGAAGAAATGGATAGCTTACAGCAAATTCAAAAACGAAAAATCATTGTTTTTATACATACCGACTGGTGTCAATTTTGCCAAAGAATGAAAGCGACGACTTTTAAAAATCAGGAAATCATTCAAAAACTTAATTCAGAATTCTATTTCATTGATTTTAATGCCGAAGAAAAACGAGATATTACTTTTAATAATCTGACCTTTCAATACAAACCTTCGGGAAATAATGTTGGCGTTCATGAATTGGCTTTACAGCTTGGAACGATTAACAATCAAATAACTTATCCGGTTTTATGCGTTTTAAATGAAAGAAATGAGATTATTTTTCAGCATACCAATTATTTAAACTTAAAGGAATTTTTTATTCTTCTCAATAAATTAAAAGAATAAAATAATCAATAAAAAGAGTTAATTTCATTAATAATGAAAATATTTAAGAAATTTTAAGATAATTTTTATTATAAATTATTTTTGTTATTAATTTGCAAAAAAGTTAAATTCTATTAATATAATTTTTCTTACCACTAGCACTGTGAATTAGCATTTTGCATTTTGTTAATTTTTTTATTGGATAATAAAAAAATAGTGAAATGAGTTTTTAATCTAATACAGCGTCTAATACGAGAATTGAAGAAGGGGGTCATTTTGTTATAACTGATTCATTGTTAAAACATATAGATAATTAAATTAGCAAATAACAAACTATCGATGGGGATATTTAAAAGCATTAAGCTTTACTATAAAAGAAAAGAAATAATTAAGAATCAATCAGATCAATCAATACCAAACTTTAATACTTACAATTCATCAAATAAAACAATTGTCTTTTTTAATCTTAGTATGCCTTCTCCGGATCAGGATTCAGGTTCTAACAGGCTTAAAGAGATTATTTTGTTTTTTAAAAGTAAAGGGTATAATTGCATTATCTGTTCGAATAATACTGCCAGAACCAATAAGGATGTAGGTGATTTTAGCGATTTAGGAGTTATTGTATATGTAGAAACCAATCAATACCGTACGTACTTTGATTTTTTAAAGACAATTTCTAAAGTAGATTTTGTATGGTACTACGGAGCAAGGGCTTTCGATTATAATTTTAAAAAAATATCACGTATTTTTCCCGAATCAAAATCAGTTTTTGATATGACGGATATTCACTTTCTTCGTTATAAAAGAGCCATTGAAATTGATCCAAAAAGAATTTCACTTAGAAAAAATTACAAAAAATTTCTTTTTATTGAAACGAAATTAGCGCAAAATGTAGATTTTGTAATCACAGTTTCTGATTTCGAAAAAGAAATTATGACAAAATATATTGATAATAGTAAACTGATTACATTATCTAATATTCATTATCAAAAAAGTACTATTGATGAGGTACTTCCATTTGATGATCGCGAGGATATACTTTTTATAGGCTCTCAGCACGAACCTAATATTGATGCAATTTATTATTTACATAATGATATAATGCCAATTGTCTGGCAGAAAGATGCTACAATAAAAGTCAATATTATTGGAAATGTACGGGAGCGAATTACAGATATAGTTGATCCAAGATTTATTTTTCATGGTTATGTTCCGGATATAGAACCGTTTTTTATTAGCAATAAACTCATGGTTGCTCCTTTGCGTTATGGCGCCGGAGTAAAAGGCAAGATTGGACAGGCTTTCGAATATTATCTGCCAGTTGTAACATCTCCTGTAGGGGCAGAAGGGATGAAATTAATTCATGAGAAAAATGCCCTGATTTATAATGATAAAGAAGAATTTGCATCTGGAATAATTGAACTGTATAACAATAAAAAACTTTGGTTAGAATTACAGCAAAACTCTGAAGAAAGCCTTAAGCCATTTTCGATTCAGGTATTAGAAACCGTGTTTTCCAGATTTGATGTTTTGTAGTCAAATGCCATTTTGACTAAACCAATCAAGATCAATATTTATTAAAAATCCCGAAGAATCCAATCTTAAAGAATTGAGAAAATAAATTTTCATTATTTTTGAGAATGAATTCTTCAGAGATTAAACATTTCGACTACATTTTTACCGGAACGGGACTGGCATCTTTAATGACGGTTTACAAAATGATTCTGTCCGGGAAATTCTCAGATAAATCCATTTTATTACTGGATCAGGATTTGAAGAAAACCAGTGACAGGACCTGGTGTTTTTGGGAAAAAGGTGAAACTGTCTGGAATTCCGTTATTTCTAAAAAATGGGACAAAGCTGTTTTTGTTAATCAGGATTTTAATCGTGATTTAGCGTTGAAGCCTTATCATTACAATAAAATTAATGGAATTGATTTTTATAATTTCGTCTTCGAAGCGATTTTAAAACAATCTAATATCACGTTCTTAAACGAAAAGGTAACAGATATCAACGAACTCGAAACACATGTTTTTGTAGGTACAGAAGAAAACAGATACACCTGTAATTATTTATTCAACAGTATTTATACAAAGATATACACTCAAAATCAAAACAAATATCCCGTTTTGCAACAACATTTTGTGGGTTGGTTTGTAAAAGTGGAAAATGAGGTTTTTAATCCGGATAAAGTAACTTTTATGGATTTTTCGGTTGAACAAAAAGGAAATACAAGATTTATGTATGTTTTGCCCATTTCAAAATCCGAAGCTTTGATTGAATATACTTTGTTTTCAGAAAAGCTTCTCGCTAAAGAAGAATATGAAAACGAAATTGAAATTTACCTGAAAAAACTTGATGTAAGCAAATATCAAATATTGGAAAAAGAAGAGGGGAGTATTCCAATGACTTGTTTTCCGTTTTGGAATAAAAACACCAAAAGAGTTTTAAATATTGGTACTGCCGGCGGCTGGACAAAAGCAAGTACTGGTTATACATTTAAAAATTCCGATAAAAGATCTTCAGAACTTATTGAATTTCTTCAAAGTGAAACGTTGACTTCGCTCAATATGACTAAGTTTCATAAAAAAAACCGATTTTGGTTTTATGATGCATTGCTTTTGGATATTTTATACCGTCACAATGAATTAGGAAGTTCGGTTTTCTCTTCCTTATTTAAAAAAGGAAAACCAGCTCTGATATTTAAATTTTTGGATGAAGAAACCAATATTGTTGAAGATTTAAAAGTGATTTTAAAATGTCCTAAAATACCATTTATCAAAGCGTTATTTCGCACAGATATTCTTTGATAAAAAGAATAGATTGGCTTATTCTTTTGTTTAATAACTTTTTAAGGGTGCTGAAGAATATCCGGATCAGTTAGATTTGTTCGTCACAAAATATAATCGATGTTTTGCGATGATGAATTAACAGATATAGATATGGGGATTTCAAAGCACATAGAATTTGATGTGGAAACAGAAATAATAGGTAAAATCTGTAAAGCACTTGGACATCCTGCACGAATTCAGATTATGACACTTTTATGGAAAAGAGATAACAGGACTTGCGGGGAAATTGTCGATTTAATTCCATTGGCACAATCTACAATATCAAAACATTTACTGGAACTGAAAAAAGCAAATCTGGTAAACATAAAAAATGAAGGTAAGAAGATAATTTATTCTGTTGAAAAAGATAATATCCAAATACTTAAGAAATATTTTAGCAGTTATCTTTCAACAATTGAAGTTTCGGAAGTGAAAAAATCGACAGTTTTGACGACGCACAATGTAATAGGCAGAAACCATCATTTGAAACAATACAACTATCAATTTCGACATAAAAAATAGAAAGCGTTTGTGTTTTTGATAATTTGATACTAAAATTTAATATCGAACTATAACAAAACTTTATACTTCAAATTAACTAGTTGCGAGTAAACTTTGTAACTTTGCAGTTCAAAAGTAAAATTTAAAAGACAAGAATATGTATCCACTAGACATGGTAAAACCAATGGAAGCTGAATTAACAGCTGCAGGTTTTCAAGATTTACATAGTGCTGAAGCTGTTGAGAATGCTATCAAAGCCGAAGGTACCACTTTAGTTGTTGTAAACTCTGTTTGCGGTTGTGCTGCCAGAAATGCACGTCCGGGAGCAAAGATGAGTTTAGAAGGAGCTAAAAAACCAGATCACCTTATCACAGTTTTCGCTGGTGTTGACAAAGAAGCGGTTGATGCTGCAAGACAACATATGTTTCCTTTTCCTCCATCATCGCCATCTATGGCTTTGTTCAAAAACGGAGAATTGGTTCACATGTTAGAGCGTCACCACATCGAAGGCCGTCCAGCTGAATTGATCGCTGAGAATTTGCAAGATGCGTTTAACGAGTTTTGTTAATTCGTTAGGTTCAAAGAGGCAAAGGTACAGAGGTACAAAGATTAAAAAAGGTCTGTTTCAAAATTTTGAAACAGACCTTTTTATTTTTATATGTTCCGTAGGAACATCTCGTCGGTAGAAAAAAAATGTATTGTTGTTATGTTTTACGTTCCGTAGGAACGTTTGATTTTGGTATTGTTTTTTTAATCCTGATCACATCAAACGTTCCTACGGAACGCAAATATGGGCGATTACAATTTTTTTTTCTACCGATGAAACATTCCTACGGAATGATAACTCAATGTAAAAAACTTAGCATCTTAGCGCCTTAGAACCTTAGCAACTCAAAAGAACTAATTCCATCCTCCGCCCAGCGCTTTGTACAGCTGAACCATAGAACTCAATTGCTTTTGGGTTAACTGCGAAAGGCTTAATTGTGCTTCAAACAAAGATCTTTGTGCATCCAAAACTTCTAGGTAAGAAACATAACCGTTATAATATCTTGCATTAGACAAATCATAGTTTTTTTGAGCCGCTACGACTTGTCGGTTTCTGGCTGTCCATTCTTCTTTAAACATCGCAACATTTTGAAGTGAGTTTTCTACTTCAGATATAGCAGTTAAATAGGTTTTTTGGAAATTGAATTTCATTTCTTCTGCAATTTGTCTATTCACTTCAACACGGCGTTTGTTTTTTCCGAAGTTGAAGATTGGGCCTGCAACTCCAGCGCCAACATTTTGCGTATAAGAACCGTCGTTAAATAAATCTCCAACCGTAATACTCGCAAAACCGGCAAGTGCACCAATATTAAATGATGGATAACGCATAGCTTGGGCAACACCAATTCTTTCAAAAGCGGCTTTGTACAAATATTCCTGACGTTTCACATCGGGTCTGTTTTCTAATAAAGCAGATGGAACTGATGTTGGGAAATCAGATTGAACTACTAATTCACTGTTGGTTTTTCCTCTTGCAATAGCCTGTGGAACTTGTCCAACCAAAACAGAAATTGAATTTTCTAAAGCCGTAATCTGTCTTTTAATTAACGGAATATTAGCTTCGGCAATGGCAACCTGCTGTTCGATTTGTACTTTATCTAATTCCGCAACATAACCGCTTATAAAACGCTCATTTATGATATCGTAAGCTTTTTGTCTGGTTTCTAAAGTGTGAATGGTAATTTCTAATTGATTATCAAAGTCACGCAGTTCAAAATAAGAAATGGCAATTGTACTTACAATAGTAGACAACACTACTTTTCGGGCTTCATCAGAAGCTAACAGTTCATTTTGTAAAGCTTTAGTCTGATGACGATATTTTCCCCAGAAATCCAATTCCCAAGACATATTGGCAAATACAGAAGAAGGCTGCATAAAGGTTTCTGCACTATTGACCTGACCTGTATATTGAAAGGAAGGATATAAATCGGCTTTTGCCATTCCGAGATTAGCTTGTACTTGTTCTAAACGTGCAATGGCAATTTTTAGATCGTAATTATTCTGAATTCCTTTTTCGATTAAACCAATTAAAACATCGTCATTAAATATAGTCGACCATTTTATAGTTGTAACCGATTTTGTGCTATCGGCAGGCTGATTGCTATAACGGAAAGAATCTGTCTGAGGCTGTTCTGGTTTGGTATACTTTGGCCCAACCATACATCCGTAAGGAAAAACAGCTATCAAAAATATCGCTAGAAGTATTTTTAGAGTTTTCATTGTTCATCCTTTTTAGGTTCATCGGTTTCATCGGTTTTTTTCTTTCCGAAGGTTTCAATAAAAACAAACAACACAGGAATCAAGCAAACTCCTAGAATAGTGGCAACGAGCATACCGCTAAAAACGGTCATTCCCATAACTTTTCTCGCTTGAGCTCCAGCTCCAGTTGCCGTTAATAAGGGAACTACTCCTAAAATAAAAGCGAAGGCCGTCATTAAAATAGGGCGGAAGCGCAATTTTGCAGCGAATAAAGCCGCTTCTTTTGCAGGCATTCCTTTTTCATATTCTTCTTTGGCAAATTCTACAATCAGAATCGCATTTTTGGCAGCAAGACCAATTAACATGACCAAACCAATTTGGGCAAAAACGTTATTCACATAATCGGGACTTAATAATCTACAGATGTATAAGCCGAGAAAAGCACCGAAAACAGCAAAAGGCGTTCCGAGCAAAACACTGAAAGGCAGTTTCCAGCTTTCGTATTGTGCGGCGAGAATTAGAAACACGAAAAGAAGTGCCATGATAAAAACGGTATTTCCTTTTCCTTCGGCTTGTTTTTCCTGATAACTCATATTCGCCCATTCGTAACCCATTCCTGCGGGAAGTACTTTACTTGCTGTTTCCTGTAAAGCATTCATGGCTTGCGCCGAAGTAAATCCAGGAGCGGGTGTTCCGCCGATTTCCGCAGCTCGATACAAATTGAAACGGGTTGTGAACTCGGGACCGCTTACTTTTCGAATTGTGGCAATACTCGAAATCGGAATCATTTTGTTGTCTTTGCTCCGAACAAATATCTTATTAATGTCTTCGGGATTTACGGTGTAACTTGGATCCGCCTGAAGCAGTACGATATACTGTCGCCCAAATTTATTGAATTCATTAATGTATTGCCCTCCTAAACTGGCGCCAATGGCGATATTCACATCCGATAAAGAAAGATTGAGTTCGGTTACTTTTTCTCGATCAATGTCTAGACTAATCTGAGGTACATTCGGGTTAAAAGTCGTTCGAATTGTTCCAATTTCGGGTCTCTTTTTGGCTTCGGCCATAAATTGCTGTGCATTTTCAAAAAGATACTGCGGTGTATTTCCTTCCCGATCCTGAAGCATCATGGAGAATCCGGCAGCATTTCCAATTCCGGTAATCGGCGGAGGGCCAAATGCAAAAACGGTTGCTTCGGGAATTCCGAAAACTACTTTTCCGTTGACTTCCTTTAATATCTGAAAAACATCTTGTTCACGTTCTTTCCATTCTTTTAAAGCGACAAAGAAAAATCCGTTGTTGGTTGCCACCGAGTTTTTGATTAAACTAAATCCAGCCACCGAAGTATAATATTCAACTCCCTTATTTTGAGAAAGAATATGCTCTACTTTCTGAATCACTTTTCCTGTTCGTTCTAATGAAGAAGCGCCGGGAAGCTCAATGTTTACAAACATATAACCTTGATCTTCTTCGGGTACAAAACCGCCCGGAATTTTTCCTCCCAAAAGAATAATCGCCCCAACGACAATTCCAATGAAGATTAAGCTTCGGGCAGTTTTTTTAATTAGAAAACCAGAAAAACCAGTGTATTTATTAGTGAATTTTCCAAATTTATCATTAAACCAGTGAAAGAATTTTCCAAGCCAGCCCTTTGCTTCTTGATTGGGTTTTAATAAAAGAGAACATAAAGCGGGACTTAACGTCAAAGCGCTTAAAGCAGAGAAAATTACCGATATAGCAATTGTAATAGCAAACTGCTGATAGAGGCGTCCTGTAATTCCGGGTGTTAAAGCTACAGGAATAAATACGGCGGTCAATACAATTGCAATCGCAATTACAGGTCCCGAAACCTCTTTCATGGCCTGATTGGTAGCTTCCCGTGGAGACATTCCGTGTTCGATATGATGCATTACTGCTTCAACAACCACAATGGCATCGTCGACGACAATTCCGATGGCCAATACTAATCCTAAAAGGGAAAGTACATTTATGGAAAATCCAAGTAACGGAAAAAGCATAAAAACCCCAATCAGCGAAACAGGAACAGTCAAAAGCGGGATTAAAGTCGCTCGCCAGTTTTGCAGAAATATAAAAACCACGATAATTACCAGAATAATCGCTTCGACCAAAGTATGCATGATTTCATTAATTCCTTCAGAAATGGCTAAAGTGGTATCTAATGAAACTCGGTACTTTAAATCTTGCGGAAATCTTTTGCTGAGTTTTTCGATTGTGTTTTTTACATTTTCCGCCACTTCCAAAGCATTAGAACCGGGCATTTGTTTGATTCCGATTGTTCCTGCGGGATTTCCATTCAATTTCGCAATCGAAGCATAACTTTCTGTACCTAAAGTTACGGTTCCAATATCTTTCAAACGAACCTGCTGATTGTTGATGTTTGATTTTAAAATGATATTTTCAAAATCTTCCGGATTGACCAAACGGTCTTTCAGCATGACATTATAGGTAAACTCGTTATTTTCGGTTGCCGGCGGAGCGCCAAATTTTCCTCCGGGCGCAATGGCATTTTGATCTTGGATTGATCGTATAATATCGGGCACCGTCAAATTGTATTTGGCCATGATATCAGGCTTGACCCAAATTCGCATCGCATAATTACTTCCTCCGTAAAGCGTAACTTCTCCAACTCCTTTAATACGTGCCAAAGCATCTACAATGTTGATATTGGCATAATTGGTCAGAAAGTTTCCGTCGAAGGTTTTGTTGGGAGAATACAAGGACAAAATCAGCATGGGCATTGAGAGCGACTTTTTCGTGGTAACTCCTGTGGTTTTAACGTCATTTGGAAGTTTGTTGGTCGCTTCGTTAACTCGGTTCTGGGTTAGCATGGTGGCATTATCCAGATCGGTTCCCATATCAAATGTAATATTTAACGTCATACTCCCATCACCTGTATTGGTGGATTGCATGTAAAGCATGTTTTCAACTCCGTTTACTTTTTGCTCGATAGGAGTTGCAACGGCCTGCTCCACATTTAAGGCATTTGCACCACGATAACTCGTTGAAACTTGTACCAAAGGCGGTGCAATTTCCGGATATTGAGCAATAGGAGTCGAAAGGACAGAAAGACCTCCAATTAAAACAATGAAAATGGAGAGAACAATAGCAACGATTGGTCTGCGTACAAAGAAATTATCCATAATCTAGTTGTTTAGAGATGATGCAATCTGCTTTTTATCTTTGTCGGCTACGTAAGGAACTGGAACAACAGTTGATCCGGGCTGAATAAACTGATTGCCAATAATAGCGACTTTTTCGTCGGGTTTTAAACCTTTGGTAATAATCCAGTCGACACCAATTTTTTGTCCGACTTCGACCATTCGGGTTTGAATAGTGTTTTTTTCATCTATAATCGAAACCTGGAAAAGTCCCTGAATTTCGGTTACCGCCTTTTGAGGAACTACTATTGCATCTTTTTGAGTTCTCAGTAAAACACGAACTTTTGCAAATTGTCCAGATCGTAAAGTACCGTCCGGGTTTGGAAACTGCGCTTCGATAGTTACAGTTCCGGTTGTAGGATCTATTTTGGTATCTGAGAAATTAAGGCTTCCTTTTTCAGAATGGGTACTTCCGTCAGAAAGTATTAAAGCAAGATCAGTAATACGTTCTCCGGCTTTGACCTGCTTTTGATATCGTAAATAATCAGATTCGCTGACTGTAAATTGCACTCTGACTTTTTCTAGTTTGGAAACGGTATTGAGTTTGGCATCATTTCCAATTCGGGTAATATAATCACCTAATCGCGCATTCGAAAGTCCGATTACACCATCAATAGGAGATCGAATATCGCAGTAACTTCGTTCAATCTGCTGGTTTCTTAAACTGGCTTGAACACTGTTTAAGTTTGATCGCGCCGCTTTGTCTTTGGCTACAGCCGCATCCAACTCACGTTTACTGACTGCATTTATATCAGCAAGGGGGCGAATTCTTTTGAGTTCTTCCTCGGCATTTACCAAATTACTTTGAGCGCCCGCAACTTGTCCGCGAACCTGCTCTACTTTGGTATCATATTCTAACGGGTCGATGGTATATAAAAGCTGGCCTTTTTTGACTCTTTGACCTTCTTTGAAATGAATACCTGTTAAAATACCATCAACCCTGGCGATTAATTCAATGTCTAAATCTCCAAAAGTCTGTCCCGCAAAATCTTTGTAAATGGGGACATCTTCACTTTTGACCGTAACAAAAGGAGCCTGCATGGGAGGCGGCGCTTTGGGTTGTTCTTTTTTACAGGAAGAAAATAAGGTTAAAAGAAAGAAGAGGGGAAGGATTGGTTTTGGTAGTTTTAAAGCATTCATAATCATAAATGTTAAAATTGTACCACATAAATTTAATGAAATTTTTGTAACAATCTGATAAACAATCTATTTTTTAATAACGCAACTTTGTTGCTATTTAAGAATTTGATTTAATAGTTAAATTTATATGAGCTTACATCTCTTAATATGGTTTCAAAAATCAGCAGTTTTTATCATTTTTAAAATTGAAAAGAAAGCCTTACCTTTGCGCCCGATTTTATTCCATTTATAGATTCGTATTTTATTTATTCTTAACTTAAAACTGTTTATAGCATGCAACTGTATAACACTTTGAGCGCAGAAGAAAGAGCCATCATGATTGATGATGCCGGTAAACAACGACTAACGTTGTCTTTCTATGCGTATGCCAAAATTCAAGATCCACAAAAATTTCGTAACGATTTATTCATTGCCTGGAATGCACTAGATGCATTAGGAAGAATTTATGTTGCCCATGAAGGAATTAATGCTCAGATGAGTGTTCCTGCAGAAAATTTTGAAGCTTTTAGAGAAACTTTAGAAGCTTATGATTTCATGAAAGACATACGATTGAATGTTGCCGTAGAGCAAGATGATCATTCCTTTTTGAAATTGACTATCAAAGTGCGTCATAAAATCGTTGCCGACGGTTTAAATGATGATACTTTTGATGTTACTAATATTGGCGTTCACTTAAAAGCCAAAGAATTCAACGAAATCCTTGATGATCCAAACACAATTGTAGTAGATTTTAGAAATCACTACGAAAGTGAAGTAGGACATTTTAAAGGTGCGATTACTCCAGATGTGGAGACTTTCAGAGAAAGTTTACCTATTATCAACGAACAGCTTAAAGATCACAAAGACGATAAAAATCTGGTAATGTATTGTACTGGAGGTATTCGTTGTGAAAAAGCAAGTGCTTACTTCAAACACCAAGGTTTCAAAAACGTTTATCAATTGGAAGGTGGCATTATTAATTATGCTAAACAATTGAAAGAAGAAGGTTTGGAAAGCAAATTCATTGGTAAAAACTTCGTATTTGATAATCGTCTTGGCGAAAGAATTACAGATGATATTATTTCGCAATGCCATCAATGCGGAAAACCTTGCGATAATCACACGAATTGCGAAAATGATGGTTGTCATTTATTGTTCATTCAGTGTGATGATTGTAAAGTTGCAATGGAAAACTGCTGTTCTACAGAATGTCTAGAAATAATTCACATGCCTTTAGTAGATCAGGTTCGTTTAAGAACGGGTAAACAAGTTGGAAACAAAGTATTCAGAAAAGGAAAATCTGAAAACTTAAAATTCAAACATTCAGGAGAACTACCAGAAACTGCTTTGGCAACAGCTCAAAAGCCAGCCGATATTCGTCAGAAAATAAAAGTAAAGAAAGTCCTTCTTGGAAAAGCGGAGCATTATTATGTAAAAGCTCAGGTTGGACAGTTTACTATCGAAAACCAAGAGTTAAACAGTGGTGATAAAATCTTAATTTCCGGCCCAACTACGGGTGATCAGGAAATGGTTTTGAATAGAATCATTGTTAATGGTGAAGAAACTCAGTCAGCTAAAATTGGTGATAAAGTTACTTTTGAGGTTCCATTTCGCATTCGTTTGTCAGATAAATTGTATAAAATTGTAAATTAGCATAAATTTTTATGCTAATTTATTTATGTCGCAATCGTTTACCAAATTATGGGTTCATGTCATTTGGGCAACCAAAAATCGTCAGGAATTAATTGATCTTTCAATTGAGAAACAACTGTACGATTTTATTTGGCTAGAGTTAACAGAACTTGGATGTCCTGTTAGAATTATTAATGGAATGCCCGACCATGTGCATGTTTTATTTTTACAAAACCCGCAAAAAACAATCTCAGACATTGTAAAGCAAATTAAAGGAAGTTCTTCTCATTTTATGAATAGAGGAGAATTTATCCTTGAAAAATTTGCTTGGCAAACTGGATTTGCAGCCTTTTCTGTTAGTGAATCTCAGTTAGATGTTGTTTACAATTACATTAAAAATCAAAAGGAACATCATCTTACGAAAAATACGCAAGATGAATTTGATGGATTTGTAAAACTACATGGGCTGGGGGATAAATGATTGCTTGGTTTAACGATGCGTTTCCCTGTGGTTTCAACAGCATGGGTGCAATGAATGTCGACAACGAAACGTTTCCCGTGGTTTCAACCACGGGCTATATTTTAAAAACATACGCAAAGAAAACATAGCCTGCGGTTTCAACCGCAGGAACACGACGTATATTGACAACGATTGTGTATTTTGTAGGATTGAATCCTATACATTCCCTGTGGTTGAAACCACGGGCTATATTTTAAAAACATACGCAAATAAAAACATAGCCTGCGGTTTCAACCGCAGGAACACGACGTATATTGACAACGATTGTGTATTTTGTAGGATTGAATCCTATACATTCCCTGTGGTTGAAACCACGGGCTATATTTTAAAAACATACGCAAATAAAAACATAGCCTGCGGTTTCAACCGCAGGAACGCAACGCATGTCCGCCATGATTATTCATTTCGTAGGATTGAATCTGATACGTTTCCCGTGGTTGAAACCACGGGCTATATTTTAAAAACATACGCAAATAAAAATATAGCCTGCGGTTTCAACCGCAGGAACGCAACGCATGTCCGCCATGATTATTTATTTCGTAGGATTGAATCTGATACGTTTCCCGTGGTTTCAACCACGGGCTATATTTTAAAAAACATACGCAAAGAAAAAACATATCCTGCGGTTGAAACCGCAGGAACACAACGGATATCGACAAAAATAATTAATACCACTACAAATAATTTTTAAAATATAAACTATGATATAAATCATAGGAATCTAATCTACACCCACATTATTTTTGTCAATTGTTAGATGACTGATTGAAAAATCATTTCATTGAAATAATAGAATCAAAAATGACAATTAACAATACAATTGAACTCATGTCTCCAGCGGGAGATTTTGAGTCGCTTCAGGCTGCCTTAGATAATGGCTGTGATTCCGTATATTTTGGAGTGGAACAGCTTAATATGCGTGCACGTTCGACAGTGAATTTTACAATTGATGATTTAAAAGAAATTGCCAATAGATGCGAAGCTAAAAACGTTCGAAGTTATTTGACGTTAAATACGATTATTTACGATCACGATTTATCGGTTGTAAAAACATTATTAACCAAAGCCAAAGAAGCGAATATTACAGCCGTAATTGCTTCCGATCAGGCGGTAATTGCAATGGCAAGATCAATTGGAATGGAAGTTCATATTTCAACTCAGTTGAATGTCACGAATATTGAAACCATTAAATTCTATAGTTTGTTTGCCGATACAATGGTTTTAAGTCGAGAATTAAGCTTACGCCAAGTAAAGAATATTACCGATCAAATTGAGAAAGAACAGATTAAAGGGCCAAACGGAAATTTAGTCGAAATCGAAATTTTTGGACATGGAGCTTTATGTATGGCAGTTTCGGGAAAATGTTATTTGAGTCTGCATTCGCATAACTCCTCTGCGAATCGCGGCGCCTGCAAACAAAACTGCCGAAAAAAATATACCGTTATTGATCAGGAAACTGGTTTCGAAATCGAATTGGATAACGAATACATGATGTCGCCAAAAGATTTATGTACACTTGATTTCTTAGATCAGGTTATCGATTCAGGGATTAAAGTTTTAAAAATAGAAGGAAGAGGCCGTGCGCCGGAATATGTAGCAACGGTAACCAAAACCTATCGTGAAGCTATTGATGCGTATTATGATGGAACTTTCTCCAAAGAAAAAACCGCAGATTGGATGAAAGCTTTAGAAACCGTTTACAATCGAGGATTCTGGTCGGGATATTATCTAGGTCAGGAATTAGGAGAATGGAGTGATATTCCAGGATCTGCAGCAACTCAGAAGAAGGTTTATGTGGGTAAAGGAACACACTATTTCCCGAAAGCTGAGATTGGGCAGTTTAAGATTGAAGCCTATGATATTAAAATTGGAGATAAAATTTTAGTTACAGGACCAACTACAGGCGCTCAGGAAATGATTATCGATGAAATGTTTGTAAACGATGCAGCTGGAAAAAAAGCTACAAAAGGCGATGACTGCAGTTTCAAACTGCCATTTAGAATCAGAATGTCTGATAAACTGTATAAAATTGTTGAAGCATAATGGTTGTTGTAACTTTACAAAGAGATAAATGCATTGGCTGTAATTATTGCGTTGAAATGGATCCTGTTCATTTTCAAATGTCAAAAAAAGATGGGAAATCGGTTTTGATTCATTCTGTAAATGCAAAAGGTTTTTTTACGTTGAAATCTCCAAATCATACTATTGTTGAAAGTTGTGAATTGGCGGCGAAAGCTTGTCCAGTGAAGATTATTACGGTTAAAGAGACTTAGGAATATTTGAATCACATAAAAAAAGAGTCGCAATTTTGCGACTCTTTTTGGTTAAAATGCGTTGTAAGAATTTATTACGATGATAATGTTTATGCTTCTTCAGTTTTTACTGTTTCAATATTCTCTTCAATTTCAGCCCATTCTGGAGATTCCCAAAATATGGCAATATGAAGATTATATATTCCAATTGCCCCATAAGAAAAGACGCAGAAATAATAGAAACCACTTGGGATTTCCTGATAGAAAAAGAATAAAATTCCTAGAGCTAATACGGCAAAACCTATCCAAACACCTTTTCTAAAATAGATTATAGAAATATACAATGCTATAACGATCCCGGTTAAGCAAATTAAGTCCTGACGGTTTAAGCCAAGTCCTATAAATTTGTAAAATGCATAAACGCTTATTATAAACAAAAGAAATGCCTGGAAGTATAATTTTCTTTGATTTTCATCTTGTTCTATTTCTAAATATTCAGCATCTGTCAATGGAGTATTTTTGCGAAAAAAGAATAATAACGGAATTAAATTAATTACAGGTATAAAGCTCGCCAGGTAAATCCAAAAAGGTCTTCTGCGTAAAGCACCTAACTGTAAAAGCAATAGTTGGGAGAATAATAAATAGACAAATGTAAGTTGAAAAAGCACGCGAATAACGGTATATATATCATAGTAAGTTCTCGAAATACTTGGTGCCAAAGAACTGAACCAATTCACAGAGAATTGTTCTGTAAAAACAAAATGAACAGCAAGGAATGAAGTAAACAGCAAGGAAAAATGTATCGCGAATTTTTTATAGTTTAGAAAAGCAGTAGCAGGCATTTTTATAAAATTCTTAAAAGAAAATCCCGCCTCTAGTAAAAGTATAAAATAGAAAAAAGACAGTATCGTAAATAATTTTGAAAATATTATTTCATAAGACGAAACCGAGCCGTAAAAATCACGGAAAGTTAATATAGAAACTATTTTTTGGTATAAAGCATCTAGATTTATAGAAGTAAACATTCCTATTAAATAGCCTAAAAAATTGATTTTTTTCCCATAAAGTATTTTTCCTCTTAGCGCACCATATAGTGCGTAAGGGTACAAATAACCAAGAGTAAAATAAATTATATAAAAAAAACTGTTATCATAAGATTCATGAAGGTCTGTAAAGGTAGAGATGATGTCTGATAATATTGCTGGCAGGCATAACAAAAGAAGGTATTTTATTTTATCGAATTTCTTCTCATTGACAGCTTCCCAGCAAAGTGCTATTATTAAGATTAGGGCATTGATTATTGTATTCAAAATATTTGCCCATAAAGGTAAATTTTGAGGCCCTCGAAAAGAGATTAGCATACCTGATAATCCAGCTCCTCCAGCACTGGAAACGGAAAAATTATTTATGATAAGTTGTTTAATAACAAAAAGCACGGCAATAATTGCCAGAGGAAAAGTGATCGCCTTAAACTTTGAAAAATTAAAGTGATAAAAATAGTTTGTTTCCTCTTTTGGCTGGTCAAGTACATTTTCGGTGTTCATTTTGGTTAGTTTTGGGTTTATTTAAAATGGGATATTATGTTCTTTTTTATATGTTTAGCGTAAGTAAACATAACAAATTTTAGTTCTTGTTTTAAAAACCAATTACTCTTTTATAACATTACTAAATTTGTTTTTAACCAATGCTTCTAAACTTCCAGTTTTAGTCATTCCCTGCCAGTCGGAAATTTTTCCGTTGACATTAATTTTAATGCCGAGGCCATTTGCTGTTTCATAAACCAGATATTTTATGCTGCCACTGTTAAATTCAAGTTCATAACCTGCATTTTGTTTTCTAAATTTAAAGATGGCTTTATTGGCTTTTTCAGGACTGGACGGATGAGCAAAAGAAATAAATTTATACTCGTCGTTTTGTTGAAAAGCATAATATAAGATAGTATCTATTTTAAACAACAATATACGCCCTTTGCCATTTTTGGTATCAAAAGCAAGTATTTTGTCCGGATCTAAATTTGGTTCGTAAATAGATAAAGAATTGAAAGAAACCCATTTGTTGTTTTCTAATTTCTTACCTGTTATTTTAGAGAAAGGCCCTTGGGCAAATCCATCTTCATCAAAGCTGGAAATCATTTTAGCCTCTTTACCCGAGACGCTGTAATGCTCACAACCATGACAAGCTGCACCGCAGGTACTCGATGTAATAATACGTTTGTTTTTTGCATCGATATCAAACGAACCGCCACGCATACAATTAGCATCATTATAAACATCGCTAATACTTTGACTAATTGTAAATGTGTTTTCTGTATTAATAAAAATATGAGATGATGCCCTTGGATAATAACAGCCATCATCATCATTAATTTGTGTTTCATGAATAATAATATCAGGTTTGCCATCAAAATTTACATCGCCTAGAATTTGAATATTCTTGTCAGAAAGACTTTTGAAAGTTACTTCTTTGGCTGTTTTGATTGTTTGTGGTTTCGCCAATTCCTTCGCACCAAACTCTAAAACCATTTTTGTGCTCTTATCTTCGGTAAGTTTGTAATATTCTTTTATTTGGGAGCCAGCTTTTTGCTGAATAAAATACAAAGTATAACCTTTCATGAAATCATGAATGAGATAAGCTTTTTGAGCACTCGCGGTTGCTATTGAAAAGAGTAGAAAAAACGAAATGATTTTTAATTTCATAGTTTTAATATTATTGATTGCCCAAAGAAGTTGGTTGAGATGATCTTTGGTAGGTTAAAACCGTTTTTGTATCCCAGGAAATTACAAGTACATCATCTTTAGGTTTTTTCATTATTCCGATGTGTACTTTTTCCGGGGTATATACCAAAACGGTGTCGTTTTTGAATTCGCAATTATATACATCGCCGGTTTTGTCATTGCTGAAATACCTCGAATTGAATTCTATTTTGTTGAAAGTTCCATTTGTTTTAGATTCCCATTTTCCATAACAATCAGATAGGATAAAAGGTCTTTTAACTTCTCCAAATATTAAATTCAAACTATTTTCTCGGGAAAACTCATCTAATTTTACAGATGAGTTTTGGTTTACTTTTTCAAAGAATGTCTTTTTTTTATAGGTTTTAATGATTTTCTGGTTAGTGTCGAGTATCGATATTTTAAAATTTTCAGGAAAACCAACCAAACTGTCAAATTGCCATAATGGTATTGCAACCAATTTTGATTCATGTACATTAAGAACAAATGGATCTATCAGGCCTATTTTTTTTCGGTTGCTCCAATTTTCATTTGTGTTTTTTACAATTTCAATAGAATCGGAAGGTTGGAAACCAGGAGATATTTTTCTTTCATGCCTTTCTTCTAAAATTTTCCGAACATTGTTTATACCATCTAAAATCTGTTGTTTTTTATAAAATGCTATCTCTTTTTCAGAATATTTAAAATCAATTTGGACAATTATTTTTTTGTTGGTTTCGTTGCTTAATTTCAAAACCAAAAATTCGCACTCAATACTTGTGCAAGGTTCCCTTTTTTGTGTAGTTGCAACAAATGAAAAACAAGAAAGCAGTAAAATCAACTGTAAAAAAAGGGGATGTAGTTTTAAAACATAAGACTCTTTTTTTACTATTTGAAATGAAATGAAAACACTTATGAGCGCCATATTATCTGAGAAATCGACTATTCTTGATGCTCCAATAAAATGTACAAATGTTTCTGAAAAGGGACTTTTCCAAAAGACAAAAAACAGGAAAGTACCCAAGTGAATTTCTTTAATTCTTTTTGGAAAAATAACGCTCCAAAAGAAAGGAAAAGCAAATAAACCCGCAAAATCAGACAGTTTCCCTGTAATGAAATTATGAAAAATGTTTTTAAAGAACCAATCGTTAAGAATAAGAATAATCAAAGAAATAATAAAAACAGGCTGTCCTAGTCTGGTTAAGTTTCTAGTCATTTAATTCTAATTTTGAGGTAAAATATTCAATTTTAATGCCTTATTTGCAGATTTTGTCAAATTTTAAAAGCAAATCCTTGTTGAAATCAATTGCAATTAAACTATCATTAGCGGTGTTATATTCAAAAAGTTCTCTTTTAGAAGGATCAAATACATAACGCGCAATTGTAGGCATTCGATCCGGATAAGTTTCATGAAGATTTAAATCATACGTTTCAGAATAGCTCCATGACTTGTCGATTTTAGGATTCGGACTTCCTTCTACAGTAATTCCAATAGAAGTCCCGCCGTTTTTTACAACGGCTTCATACAAACCTTTTGTTCCTTCAACATAAGAAGGTGCGGTGGTTAGGATTTCTAAAACCACATCAACGCAAGTTATCGAATCGGAAGTTTTTTCTGTTTGTTCTGATTTTGAACTGTCCTTTACAGTAATTTCTTTATTAATAACAGGTTCTGTAACTTTTGCTTTTTCGTTTTTATTACAGGAAAAGAGAGTAATAATTAAGACTAAAAGAGGTAATTTGTTTTTCATTTTGAAGCTTTGGTTGGTATTAATCTCCTGATACATCTAATTCATCGAAATCACTGATATCAGATAATCTAAGAAGTTTATTTTGAGGAAGTTTAGTTTCGGTTTTTTCGAAAATTTCATCGCCGTCATAAGTGTTTTCGTTGATGTTTTGATTGACAATCTTTTTTCGGGTCAGGAAATTGATGCTGGTTTCGGTAAGCGTAACTGGGCCGTGATTACTGCTGGCATCATAACCTATCAGTTCAAAATCATTGTTTTGATATCTAAAAGTATATTCCCAATAACCGTATCTACCGTGACGGTAAGCAATGTATAATTTTCCGTTTTTTATTTCGAGGTCAAGTTCGGGAGCATAATAAACGCCTCCTTCTTCATTTTCAGACGAAAAACAATCGTAGTTTTTAACCGCCAGTTCGTAACCGTTATTTTTGTTTAATAAAGCTATAATTCCTCTTCGGTTTCGGTCTAATTGACCTCGGTATTCATCTTGAACTACTTTGCTTTTATCTGTTCCTTTGATAATTAAAATATAATCTTCTAATCCGTCTTTATTAAAATCGCCTGTGATGGTGTCAAAAGGAATATAGCCTTTCGGAATAAAATCTTCGGGTTTTTTCTTTATTTCTGCTTGAGCTGTATCTCCTTCAAAGACTTCTTCGACGGTTGGCATTTCTGAAACCTGAACAGCTCCGGTTTTCTCTTTGGTTTTATTACAGCTTGAAAAGCAAATAATCATTAAAACTATAGCTGTAAAAAATAGGTTTTTAATCATGATCTTTTTTAGATTTCGTCAAATGACACATTTTTATATAGTTCAAAATAAACGTTTTCATTTAGATTTTCTCCATTTGAAAGTCTTTCTGCTATTTCTTTCTGAAACTGAATTTCTTCTTCAAGCAGTCTATTCCAATATTCGGGTTTGTCTGAGAAATTTTCATAGTAATCTAAGATATCAATTATTAATAGAAAATTAGAAATAACATTTTGCGGTTTTTCCAGACTATAAATGCAATTTTCAAGTCCGCTCAGGATGTTGACTTCCATAGGTTCCAACTCGACAAAATCATCAGCATATTCATCTGTTTCGGCATCATATTTTTCCAAAGCTTCTTTAATATACCAAGTGGTATTATTTTCTAAGTCTTTAATAAACTGGTCTTTAGTTGTTTTTATACCCAAACGATTTTCCATACATTCTGTTACATCAGGTAGCAGGAAATAGAATTGAGCAAAGGCAAAGGCGATTCTTTTGTTCTGAAGCGGATATAGTTCTTTTAGATTATTTTCTAAAAGCGCTGTATGTTTCGAGATTATGGATACAATATCAAACATCATTTAGTGGTTTTAATATTATTTTTTAACGAACTTTTTTGTCACTTTCTGATAAAACATCAAAACGATAACTGCCAATATAAAAGCAACGGCAATATCAAGGACTAAATTTAGAAAAACAAAATTCGTCATTTCTGATGTTGGAGTGGGTGCAACCATTCCGCCATAAAGAACATAGAACGAAGCAGGAAAACCATACATATCGTTTCCGTCGACTTTCATTTCCAGACTGGCAGTGGAGAAGGTGAGTATTGTAAAAATTATTATGGTTAGCAGAATGATTACTATAAATTTCTTCATTAATGAGATTTTTAAATCTGTTGTTTTTAGCTTACTTTTTCTGTATTTCTGATAAATATAATTTACAATATCTGTTTTTATAAATTCCGTCTATTTACCTTTTTAGTATTAATCTAAACACATTTGACTATTATTATAAACATGCTAAAGTAGTCAATATCTTACTTATCTTAATGGTTTTGTTTTTTATTCTTTGTCGATTCTCTTTGCTTTTATAGATACGAACTGTATGATTGCACCAGCGAGAAAACTAAAAACACAAACAAATAAGGTATAATATCTTACAAGAAAGAGGTTTGACAGTATATTTTTTTATCTTTGAAAATCAGGATTTTTAATCCAAATCACTTTATCTTTGAGTCTTTAGAAAACGAACATTCATTATGGAACAGAAAATACACCAAGGAAGAAACGTAAAACGTTTTAGAGAAATGCTTAACATCAAGCAGGAAGCTTTGGCTTATGATTTGGGTGAAGAATGGAGCCAAAAGAAAATTTCGATACTGGAACAAAAAGAGGTAATTGAAGAAAGCCTGCTGAAACAAATTTCGACTATATTAAAAATTCCTGTGGAAGCTTTTCAGAATTTTGATGAAGAAAAAGCCGTGAGTTTTATATCAAATACATTTGGTGACCATGCTTTTAGCAATGCTTGTGTTGGAAATCCTAATTCAACTTTTAACATTAACACTGTTGAAGAAATAAAAAAACTACACGAAGAAAAAATTGCCTTGTACGAGCGTATGTTGAAGGAGAAAGAGGAGATGATGATAAGACTTGAAAAATTAATCAATAAGTAATTTTTATAAACATATATAGATTCTGGAAAGAGGCTTTTAAAGTCTCTTTTTTATTCTTTGTCGATTCTCTTTGTGTTTATGGGTACGAGCAAGATTCTCGGGCCGGCGGGGTGCTAGAAAAAAACATCAAAAATCCATGCCCAGATCTTCCCTAAAAAACTCTTGAAATGATTTATTTGTATCAAAAATTTCACCTGAAACATGATCAATTTCAATAACCGTTGGATTAGTTTTGGATAAATCAAAACCAATAAAGTCTCCTCCAAAACTATTTCCAAACAAAACAATATTTTCATCAACGGCATAATCATTTTCCAAGCCAATTTCATAAAAATCAAATACAAATTTTTTAATTTCATACTGAGAATTCTTAAACTGTCCTCCTCCAATTTCTTTAAGAAAATCAATGAATTCCTCAGGAATATTATTCCTGAATTTCTTTATTTCTAAAACTTCTTTTTCAGAAACAATATCTCTATTTTTCTCTAAGAGATTGTTTCTTTTCAAATAATCTATTTCTTTTGTATATCTCATAAAACTTTATTTAAATAATTCTCTTGCGGGTGAACCTGTCCCTGAATTCCACAGCTCCCGGACGAATCCTTTCGTGTGGTACGTTCCGATAGCGCGGATTTGCACCCGAGCGATAGCGAACTGACGAAGTAATCCTTGCCCGATCCAATTAGTAAATCCTTATTTGTTCTCACAGTTTTTCTCTTTGTCTATATACTTTACGGCACGGATTTTAATCTGCTATCGAGATAGGATTTATAAATTACCTCCATGTTTTTAATTACAAACCAGATCCTAATACATAAATAAATAATCCCATTTTTATGACAAAAAGAATAAACATTATTAAAAAGTATATCCAAAATGTTCTTTTGTTATTATAGATTGCTATTAAAAAAGATATAGGCATTTGAATCATTTCAAAATACGGATCTAATAAATAGGTCAGATTAGACAAGTCACTTATAAAATGAATATTTATGTTATTTGAATCCAACACTATAGGAACTACAAATAATATGAATGTTATTATACTTATGAATAAATTTACTCTCCAAAATAATTTCATGCATTTTACTTTCAAAATTTATTAAAAATATCTTTTGTTTTTTCTCGCGCAATTTGTCTACGTTTTACGGACACAGATTACTTCGTCAGTTCGCTATCGCTCGGGTGTAAATCTGCGTTATTGGAATTTACTAAAGGTTATTTGTTTGGCTGTGACTCTTTGTTCCCTGTAGAAAACAGTACTGCAATAAGCATATGTATTGTTAGTAAAACTAAAAAAGGAATGCTAAGTTCCAGCCAGTATTCTATAAATGAATACTGCTGATAAGAATCAACAATAGGCACATTATTATAAGTACAATATACTACAGATAGTAAACAACAGGAAGAGAAAGGCACTGCAAAACGACAAAAGAGATTTGGCGCTATTATCCTGACATGTTCCAGAAACAGAAGCAAACAGCAATAAATAAACGTACAGATAAAAGTAATTGGAATGCCTATAAGAACACCTATAGTATGATTAAAAGAATCGTTTTCCTGCGCATTGAAGATTATAAAAAAAAGTATGGTAACCAGAATAGAGCAAAAAAAGATTTTTAGCATAGGGCGCTGTATTTTCATAAAATGTTATTTTTTTGGTTTGATAAAAAAACAGCCGGAACTTGCTAAAATGCAAAAATCAGGATATTCGGGATGGCGGTAATACACCAAATCTGATCGATCGCTCCAAACTTCCTCTTTTATTTTTAAAGTGTCGTTTTTTATTATAAGATTATAATAAGCATTTATCATCCATAAATTTTCACCATGTTTGCTTAGTTTGTGAGTATAGACAGGTGAATTTATTACTTCTGTTTTTATTTGTTTTTCAGTTGCTGGTTCTAAATACAGATCATTTCCGTAAAGAGCGTGCCATTTTTTGTCTATTAAAAAAAGATTTTTGTCAATATTTAATGCAGGATTTCCACTGTCATGAACACTTACAGAACCTTTAAAACAATAAAGGGAGCTGGCTTTTTTACAGAGTTTGTCATATTCGCTTTTTATATGTTCGGGAGTCCATTTTAGGTCTGCATTCAACTCGATATATGTATTTCGTATCGTATCGTTATCAATGATCCAGGTAATATAATCTTCTCTTGAGAGTAAATATGATTTAAAGATTTTATAAGAATCATATCGTTTTGTAATCAAGCTGTCTGTTAGTTTTGCTTTATTGTTGAATTTGTAATACAATCGGTATTCGTCGTACTCACCGGAAAAACCTTTTTTATTTGATTCAAAAACTACAGATTCAGACAATGGAGAAAAATGAAAAGCATTAAGACTGACAGGGTAGCTCTGTAAACTAACAATTTCGTAATGAGCTGATTTTATGGTGTCTTCCAGACTTTTATAGGCTAAATACTTTTTGGGTAAATTGGGTTGTTCTATACTATTCCTAAAAAAATAACCATACATAATAAAACATATTGTTATGAATAAGGTAATGATTACAAAATAGGCATTTTTTTTATAAAGAGTCATAATTAGGGCTCATCGTGATTAATTATCAAATCTAATTTATATTCTTGATTCATTTGATTTATTTGTAGATTTTTATTTACAAATAAGAGTTTATAGTTACTTTAAATAGCCCCAATAGCGCAGATTTACAATCCGTGCCCGTTCCAATTGGTTAATTTTATTTAATTCTCATAGTTTTTTCTCTTTCTTTGTCGATATACTTTACGGGCACGGATTACTTCGTCAGTTCGCTATCGTTCGGGTGCAAATCCGCTATCGGTTTTTTTTTTAATCTTTTCATTCTGTTAGTGTTTAATGAGTTTTACATTACATATTTAGAATAAAACAAAAATGAAATGAAAAGCATTGTAAGAATGTTTATGATGCTTAAAACAATTCTATAGGTTTTTCGGTTGTAGTTTTCAAAAATGAAATTCATCCAAAAACCTTGTTTTAGTGTTGGCGATGGCACAGTCCAATTCCAGTCGCGGATTAATCCATATTGATAGAGCAATAATACGCTCATTACGCCCAAGTACATCCTAAGCGGATGCCCATCAAAAAATTCTGAAAAAAAGAGTTTTAATTTGTCTGTAAATGCTAAAAAGGTTTCTCTCATAATTGAAAATTCATAATTTCTTATTTGTACTTCGAAATATTCTCATAAGCACGATAAATAAGGAAGTAAATAGTATGATAGATATGATAATCGTAAATGAATAACCAAACCTCAAAAAGCCATCAATAATAATATCAAACAGCCAATTTTGATTATTGCTTTCTATAACCAAATCTGAAATATAGGTTCCAAAATAAACACTGAAAGCAATGATTATCAGTGAACAAAAAAATACTAAAACAGGTTTTAAAGGGACAAAAAAACGAATGCTGTTAACTACAACATAAAATGAAATTAATACCAGCTCAATTAATATAAGAATGACGTTAAAAGTTGGTAATCCGTCTAAATTTTTTTCGTAGGAACAAAGGCTTACAAAGAGCATAAAAAGCAACAGGAAAAAATATTTATGCCTAGTGAGAAATTTTAACATGGTTGAAATGAATTAAAATGTCTTGCCGTTTTAGTTATTACAATGATTTTTACAACGGGCTTAACGATCTATTGTTATTTCTGTTTTTGAAAACAACTTTACCAAGTTAGTTCTACAAGTTGACCATATCCATGAGATAGCAGGAAATACAACTGCTTATCAGTAAGGTTAAAACAAAATATATGACCAGTTTATAATCTTTAATTTCTTTCTTTAAGAACATATCTAAAATTAATAGCATAACAAAAGAGGCAAACGCCGCTATAAATGCAAAAACCAAAGCGAAAACTTTATTGTAATCATTTTGCGAAAAAGGTTTTACCGGTCCTACATAAATTTTAGTAATTAATAAATTTAAAACTCCAACTAGTACAGCTATACCAAAACATTTTAAAAAAGAAATGTTCTTTTTGTTTTTCGCTGTTTTTTCTGTTTGATTTCCTTTTATTTCTTCCATACCTCTATATTTTTACCTGAGAGCAGAATTTCATAAACCTATAAAAAGGTTAGCAGAAAAAGAGTCCAAAAAGAACCTAATTGTATTAAAATAAGTTTTAATAATTGAAGTAGGCAAGTTTACTTATTAGATCTAAAAAAAAGGAATAACATCAGACCAATACAAGTCCAAATATCATCCCTTTTTAGTTTATTCTTTTGCAAGCAGAGTTTCTGCTTTTTCCAAAAACCTTAAATACCTATTTTGGCATTAATATTATGTTTTTCGGCGTATGCCTTTGCCTCATTCATCAATTTTGTAAACTTGGCATCTATGTCGTTTTGGGTTGAAGCGTCAAAATCGGCAATTGCTTTTTCAATTTGCTCAGGAGAGGCTTTTTCGTCTTTCATCTTCGCAATGGGCAGATAACCTTCTTTTTGTTTCGCGATTGCATAAGTAAACAAATCTTTTGATGCCTGAAGAAATTCTTTATTGTCATCGTCTTCGGCTATATCTTTAATAGTTTGAAATCTCGTTTCCAGATTGCTTATATCATACTTGAAAGCATCGTAATAAGAAGAAGCAATCATCTTTTTCTGGGCTTCATCATAAACTTGTGCTTCCGATTGTAGTTTTTCATTAATTTCTTTACTGCCAAAACGGGACAACAGGTTGGCATTTAACGCTGCAATTTCAAAGGTTTTTTCTGGCGAAAGGTTGTTGCAAGAGCTAGAAACGAGTGCTGTCGCGATTAATACTAAAAATAGAGTTGTGGTATTTAAGATTTTTTTCATTTTTTGAGTTCGTTTATAATTTACACTTTTAAGATTTTACTTTTTCATCATCAAATTCTTCCGAAGCTAAAATGCCGGAATTGAGAACTTCTTTCAAATCTAATCTTTGGTCTATTCAAAATAGGTCAAACTGTCTTTTGCATTATCGATAATGTTTTGCGGATATGCTGTATTTAAAGAAATACTTTTCATTACGTCCAGATATTTTTGATGTTCGGCATTATTGTCATCGTTTATCAGACGATGTAATAAGCCCAAAGTATATTCTGTTGGTTTACGTTCAATAGATTGTAAAAGCAGTTCTTCGTATCCGTTTTTATAATGATTTTCCATAAAACTGCCTAACGGGCCAGGCCCGCCATAATCTATATCGGGACTACGTTCAATAAGCTCAAAAATGGGTTCTATTGCGTTGAAATTATCTTCCATCGCTTCCAATTCGTCACGTATTTCGTAAGCAGGATCTATAAATTCATATTTATCTCCCGTTTCGTATGCTTTTTGAATGTATTGTTCAAGATTGGTAATGATTGTTTTAATTTGGGTTGTCATATTTTATTATTTTATTCTTAATTCAGTATTTTCAACTCTTGTGCTATTTCATTTCGCCATAGCTCCATATCTTCATATTTCTCGTTGTATTCGTCTATCGAAAGATTTCTTAATTTGAATAACGCTTCGGCTTTACTAAATCCTATTTTATTGGCTACCGACTGGAATTTTTCAATGCTAATTTCATCATCAATATGATCATCAAAATATTCAATCATGATGTCCATAAGCATTAATTCCCAATTATTTCCATAATCGATATAAATCTGATCACATTCCAGTTCAAATTTTATAATTTTTTGGGACTCATTATCATCAATAAGAACCCAAAAACTTTCTCCTGAACCGTAAATTGGAATAATTATTTTTCCATTTAGAATGGTATAGTTCAATATAGTTGGTAAATAAAAATAAGCTCCTTCTACATCTTGCACACGATAGGCTAGTTCTGGAATATTTCCTATGTTTTCTATAAATTCTTTTGGAAACCCAAAGTTCAAAAGCGCATTTTTACGGTTTTCTTTAGAAATAATTTGAGTCATAGAATGATTATTAGGTTTTTATTGCATTGAACTTGTCAGAAAATATAAAAGGATTATCCTTTCAGAATTTTACTTTTTTCCGCATCAAATTCCTCTGAAGTCAAAATTCCCGCATCCAAAAGTTCTTTCAAATCCAGTAAAGCCTTCTTTTTTGCTTCCATAGCATTTCCAGCATCCGCTTTTGGTTCTTCAGTTTTAGAAGTTTGAATTGGCGTGATAGTTGTTCCAGAAGGAGCATATTTCAAGATCAGTTCTGTAATTTCATTAAAACCTTTTACATTCGAATAATCAATTGCTTTTTGCTCTTTTACGTTTACAATAGAAGCATCGGCTTTATTATCCAGCAAATATTTAACCACATCTTTCTTTCCGTTAGCGGCACTGTAATGCAAAGGTGTATTTCCAGATTCGTCCTGAATATTGATATTGGCTCCGGCTTCAATAAGTAATTTAACCATGCTGAGGTTTCCTTTTTTGGTAGCCACATGAAGCAGGCTTTCTCCGCCATACGTATAACTGCTGTTCAATGTAAAACTGGATTCATTCGAAATATTAGAGGCGCTTACCACCCAATCCAAATAATCATTCATTGACGAAGTATCGCCAGCAACAGGTTTGCTGTAATTTACATCAATACCATTTTCTAAAAACAAGGCCACAATTTCCTTTTGATTATTCGCGCAGGCGTACCAAATTGGAGAATAACCGTTGTTGTTTGACGTAAATACATCGGCACCTCTTTCGACCAATAATTTGGCCAGCATTCGGTTGGTTTCATAACAGGCAATCAAAAGAGCGTTTTCGCCAGCATGATTGACATGATTCACATCGGCACCGTTGTCCAAAAGTAAAGTGACCATCGGGATCGATTTGGTATAACAAGCATAAAGCAATGGTGTGTTGCCTTGTTTGTCAGTCGTATTAATGTCAGCTCCTTTGTCTAAAAGCAGTTGAATAATTTCTCGGTTTAATCTTGCCGAAGCGAGTAATAATGGTGTTTCTCCGTTGTTGTTCAGAAGATTAACGTCAATTCCTGCTTCAAGCAACTTTGTTGCAATTTCGATTTGGGCAGTTTGTACCGTCAAGTGTAACAGGCTGTTACCGTTTTTATCGTTGATTTCAATTTTGGCTCCGTTATCCAAAAGATACAAAGCAGTTTGTTTTTGTTTTTGAAGACAAGCGAAAAACAAAGGTGTTTCTCCCGCATGATCTTCATAATCGATATCGGCACCGTCTTCAGCTAATATTTTTACAATATCGAGATAACCTCTGTGTGAGGCATAATGAAGAGCGGTTCTTCCTTTTTCGTCGGTATATTTTACATCTACTTCTTTGTTTTGAAGTAACAATTCAGCTATTTTTCGGTTGCCGTTTTCGCAGGCAATTATAAATGACATTGACATAGAATCTTCGTTTATATAATTATTTTTAAACACATAGAAACATAGTTCTTTGGTAACTTAAAAAAAGGCGTTTCACTTGCATAAATTCACATAGCTTTCTATGTGTGAGAAACTAGTTTCTTTCTAACTTCCTTTATTCACAAACAAAAATCTATGTTTCTATGTGTTTAAATTGTTTTTTATTTAAAACAGTGTATAAGTTTAGGCTTTCATTAAAAGCTCAACAGTTTTTATTTTCAAATTATCTCCCGAAGCAAGTGTAAGAGCCGTTTCATCGTTATCGTTTGTAATATCTTTATCGGCGCCATTTTCAAGAAGCAGTTTTACTTTTCTGTAAATTTCTTTGGCAGCTTCTGCGTCATAGTTTACATTGAAAGCACAGACTTTGTGTAAAATGGTATTTCCCTGATTATCCTGTTCGTTAACATCAATTGATCCGCTGTCTAATGCCGATTTTAGGATACCCGATTTCTTTTCAGCAATATAATCGATACCCGATTTTGGATTTCCGTAATAGGTAGCGCAGTGATTTAAGTCGGCACCATCTGATAATAATCTTTGTAATGAGTTTAAATCGTACTCAGAATCAGACATCATTCGAATAAATTCAGTCAGTAAAGTTCTTCCGTCTTTATTGATGCTGTTGAAATCAGCAGATGATGATTCGGCTAAAAGCTCGTACATCGGAATCGAAAATTGCTCGCCTACAGCATAATAAAACGAACTGTTTTCCTGATTGTCTTTTTCATTTGGATCAGCTCCATTTTCTAATAACATCGGAATGTATTCTTTTTTATGTCTTTTAATGGCATACATCAAAGGCGTTGTACCAACTACATTTTTCTCATTGATATCGACTCCGTTTTCAAGAAGGGTTTTAATATATGCTGTGCCTTTTTCAGCATTCAAAGAATAATTATTCACGATTTTATGAATCAGATTTTCTTGTGAATTGCTTTTGTAATTGGCATTACAGCCAAAATCTTCTATTAAGATTTTAATGACTTCCGGAACGGCTTCTTTCTCGATGCAGTATCCCAACAAAGTTTGATCGCTGATTTCGTCATTCACATTATCGACTTTTGACATGATTTCTTTGAAGAAAGAAAGAGATTCATCATCATTTTTGATATTTCTGGAAAGAGGATTGAATATCGATTTGTCAAAACTGTCCAGTTCGTAGATGTCAGTTTCAATAAAACCGGCTTTAATCAATCTTTCAATGAAATCAATTTCTTTGGCTTCAATAATTTTGGCTGTGATTTGAGAAAAATTATTTTGAAGATATTGTCCATTAAAATTTTCTCCGTTATTTAGGCATTCTCTGGCCTCGTCAAATTTTCCCTGAAAAAGGAAATTTTCAATCTGGTTTGTCTGCATTTGAAATATATTTAAAAATGATGATAAATTTTTGATAGCAATTTGCTTGTAATTATTGACTTCACAAATGATGCTGTAAGATAAAACATAAAATTCGTAAATATATTTCAGGATAAAAATTAAAAATGACTGTTTAAGTCGTAAAACTAACAGAATAGGGTTTTTTGGAAAATTTTAAAACAAATTCTGATAGATAGAATAGCAAAACTGCCTTATTTCCATTTCCAGTTAAGTTCGTTTTTATAGTCAATATTATAGTCAATGCAGACTTTTTTAAAGTACTCTTTTAGTGTTTCAACATTGGTAATCTGCGCTTTTGGATATATCAAAAAATCTCCCACTTTTAGCTTTATAAAAAAGTATTCGGCAGTTTCAGCCACATATTCAAAATTGCTGATATTGTATTTGGTTTCGACTTTAGGGTTTTTGATCTCGATAAATGCATCAGTAAAACAGATTTCGAACGTTTGACCAAGACGGTTTTTAAATGTTTCGGTTTTAATTAGTTTAGAAAAATGCTTTTTGTAATAATAGGCCAGATATTTAGGGAAAAAGATAAAAACGATTGATCCCAGTATTATAAAACAAACTGAAATAAGAGGACTGAGCTGTATAAACAACGCACTTAACAGAGCAATAATACTTATAAAAACTAAACGGCTTTTTGTTCTTGATTTATTTAATGATTCCGATTTAGAAGCATGGTATAAAAGAAGGTCTAATGCTACTTTGTTATGAAACGTTAGCCTGATATTTTCCATTTTTATGTTTTTGAATTAGTTTTTTGAATTCCTGTTTTTTCCGCTTTCTCAGATTTTGGACAAATCTCCTTGGTTTTGTTTTTTATTCTTTATTGGACTTTTTGTGTTTATCGTTACAAGCAAGATGACACGCATTAGCAGAAGGAAAAAGACTTCAGCTTTCCCAGGCTAAATGGTCCAAACTGCCTTTTTCATTAGTTTTTACTGCAATTATCTGATCTGTCAACTCTTTAGAAACAGTATAATCAAAGACAGCAAAATAAGAGGCATTGTATTTTCCGTCAGGATATAATCCCACTCTTACCAGATGTAGCTTATCCATAAACTGTTTTTCTTTATCACCGTTCAGGTCTATATTTAGTTCTACTAAAAAATCGTCTCCGTATCCCTCAACATGTTCTGTTACAAATCCTCTTACGGTGTCTCCGTCTTTGGCTGTGTAATCGTCATTAATAAATTGCTTGTTTTGTTGATCATAATTTTCGATGTTTTCGAGAAAGCTTTTAATAACATCCATTAGACTTTTGTCAATGGCCGTTTTATCAAAATTAATGTCAATACTAATTTCTTTTCCTTTCAATTTAATGATGGTACTGTAATATTCATTCAGATTCTCTGGATCTATCAGTCCAAAATGTGGTAATAAATAATTGCTCATTTGTTTTCTTTTTTTATTCTTTTTTGGTGTTTATGTTTATGAATAAAAGCAAGATGCTTGAACCAGCGGGGTTTATTTTTTTATGATAAATTGCTCTAAATCATTAATCATTTTTATACTAATTTCTGATGGCTTACCAGTTGTATTCCATTTTAACAATTCAGCGACAATCTCTATTCGTTTCATGGCATTTAAGGCTAATACTTTTAATTCTGCATCAACTTCTCCTGTAATTTTGATTTGTGCAAAAGCTGTCGCATAGGTTACCATATCACTTTGTGTGAGATTCATTTCATCTGTTTTTACTAACTGTTCTATGCTTTCATGAGAAATATCTTCGGCGGGCAGATACGTCATATCCCAGTACTCTTCAATCAGTTTTTTAGGAAAAGAAGTAAAGTTGAAGGTTTTGTTTTTACGCAAATCTTCAGCTATTTGAGCCAAAGTATCAGAGCCTTCATCGCTTCCAAAAGGAGCTTCTTCGTCGCCACAGTCATAATAAAATTCACTCGTAAAATGGGCACGAAATTTTGGATGAGAGGTTAATTGATGAAGTCCAATTTCTTCATCATCAAAATAGTAATGATTATTAGAATCAAATTCCGGATAAGGTTTGTAGCCTTTTTTCTTTTTAGAATCAATCAGTTTCTTAACCTCTTTTTGACATTCTTCTGTGCTGTCAAATTCTTTAATCTGATATTTTCCAGTTGTTCCGGTTTTGCCATAATTCACTGCAAATGCAGATTCATCATGTTCAATTCGCCAGAATTTATCACTTTTCTCGTCATGGTATCGATAAGCTTCCATAAGTTTTTCAGTTTGTTGATTATTATTTTAATGAATTTTGATTGAGTCGAGAATTAATCTGGATTTTCAAAAAATATAATTGTAAGATAAAACACAAAAAGTGATAAATATATCTCAGAATTAAAATTAAAATTGTCTTTTTATGTTTTAAAACTGACAGAATAGGTTTTTTTGGAGCTCTTTCTGGAATATTTACTTGGGCGTATATTCATAATAGTTCTCACAATTCTCTTTTACTAAAATTTTACAACAGAAAATATATGCTAAATTATTGTAGTGTTAGCTGTGAAATGGTTATGCATTTAAAAACAGCATTTTCTTCGAATTCTAAAATTAATCGTTTATATATTATGGATTTTCACGTGTCAGGATTTTTTTTAGCAATTTTATTCTTGCATCTCCAAGTGGGAAAAAATCTTCAGAAAGTTCATATACTTGCACAGACCAAAAGTTTTCTTCATTGTCTAGTGCAGGTTTATCAATATCACTAAAGTTGCTTTGTAATGCTTTGACACAATTTTCTAAAGAATTATCACTAATTTCTTTAGAAATTCTTTTTGTGACCCAGTTTATAAAAAGATTATTGAAGCATATGAATTTATTGATGTCGGAATTACAAAATGTAGTTTCTGATGATTCTGTATAACCGGGCAATTTTCTAATTGTCCCATCTTCTCTGTCCATTGCATAGTACCCACCAAGATCATGCCCAAAAACCACAAAAAAATTGTTTTCTATTTGAATGGAGTAAAGCTCATTTAAGTAAAACTGAAGTGCATTGTTGTTATAAGGAGATAACAATTTGATTTTGCTAAAAAGATTTGCAATAAGTGGATGTTGTTGTATTACAGTCGTTGTAAGTATTACAAATTTAGTTTTAATTTCATTAACGATTGAGTCCATATTTTTCTCTAAACTTTTCTAAGTCATTAATCATATTTTATCTTATCTATTTTCCTAAATGCTGTAGAATTTTTCAATTATTTCATTTAATATTTGATACGAAATAATGATTGCAAAATCCCAAGTCTCATCATCATTGCCTATCATTATTATAACATTTTCTCTTTCAATAGTCCAATACGCACTTGCATTTGCTGATTTTCCAACTTTAATTGTTTTTCTATCTGCCCAATTTGTTTTGAATAAATCTTGAAGTAAGTCAATTTCAAAATTCCATCCATGAATATTTAATTCCCAAGATTTGCTTTGCAATTTTAGAGAAAAGTTTTTGGCATCTTTATCAATTGAAAAATACAAATCTTCCATTTTTAACGGATTTAATTTATTGCAAAAAGTGCAAAATAGTATTAAAAGTTGTTCTAAATGAACATAATAAGACACAAAAAAGAAAGAATAAGTCTTTTGTTTGATTTGTTTTTTAAAGCAGAAAAGAATAGTAAAAGCATAGAATTTTTAAAATGTTATTTTTTTTAATCAAAGCATTTTTTTATTTAACAACCCTTTAGAATTAATCTATAAATAGCCAAATAAAAAAAATACTATCTTTACCGATCAAACGTTTATGAACTTAAGCTGCATTCTGGCAGCACTACATATATAATTATGGCATGTACAAGTTGTTCAACCTCAGATGGTGGCGCACCAAAAGGTTGTAAAAATAATGGGACTTGCGGTACCGATAGCTGCAATAAATTGACGGTTTTTGACTGGCTTTCGAACATGAGTCCGTCTAATGGAGAGGCGATTTTTGATTGTGTTGAGGTTCGTTTTAAAAACGGACGTAAGGAATTTTTTAGAAATTCAGAGAAATTAACTTTAAGTATTGGCGATATTGTAGCAACTGTTGCATCGCCAGGACATGATATTGGAATTGTTACTTTGACAGGAGAATTGGTTAAAATTCAAATGAAGAAAAAAGGAGTTAATCCGGATAGTAATGAAGTTCCAAAAATTTACAGAAAAGCATCTCAAAAAGATATTGATATCTGGTCTGTAGCCCGCGACCGTGAAGAGCCAATGAAGGTTCGTGCACGTGAATTGGCGATTCAGCATAAATTAGAAATGAAAATTTCGGATATCGAATTTCAGGGAGACGGATCTAAAGCAACATTTTACTACACCGCAAATGATCGTGTCGATTTTAGAATGCTGATTAAAGATTTTGCCAAAGAATTCAGTACCAGAGTAGAGATGAAACAAGTTGGTTTCCGTCAGGAAGCAGCTCGTTTAGGCGGTGTTGGTTCTTGCGGACGTGAACTTTGCTGTTCAACCTGGTTAACAGATTTCAGAAGTGTGAATACTTCTGCAGCACGTTATCAGCAGTTATCATTAAATCCGCAGAAATTAGCTGGTCAATGTGGAAAATTAAAATGCTGTCTAAACTACGAGTTAGATACTTACATGGACGCGCTGAAAGATTTTCCAGATTACGATACTAAATTAGTAACTGAAAAAGGAGATGCAGTATGCCAAAAACAAGATATTTTTAAAGGTTTGATGTGGTTTGCCTACACAAACAACTTCGCCAACTGGCACGTTTTAAAAATTGATCAGGTAAAAGAAATTATTGCAGAAAATAAGCAGAAGAACAAAGTTTCGTCTTTAGAAGATTTTGCTTTAGAAGTCGTTGCAGAACCTGAAAAAGATTTCAATAATGCAATGGGACAAGAGAGTTTAACTCGTTTTGACCAGCCAAAAAGAAAGAAAAAACCAAACCGCAAACGCAAACAAAATGCGGAAACGGCGGGCGTTGCAACTCCGGTAAAACCACAGCAGGAAAAAAACACGAATAATAATCCTAAACCTGCAGGAAATAACAATCCGAATGGGAATCCGAATAAGCAGAATAAGCCTAATAATCCGAACAAGCAAAATCATAAGAACAAGCAAAATCCGAACAAACAAAATAATTCGAACAAGCAGAATTCAAATGAAAACAAATCTGCTGAGCCTAGAAAACCAATAACGAATACTAAAAATGAGAATAAAAAATAGCGGAATTCTTCTTTTGGCAGCTATTCTTCTTTTTTCTTGTGATAAAAAGAGGGTATTTGATGAATATAAATCTGTCGGAAGTGCCTGGCATAAAGACAGTGTTGTAAGCTTTAATCTGCCGGTTTTAGATTCTACAAAAAAATACAATTTGTTTGTTAACATACGAGACAACAACAATTATCCGTTTAATAATTTATTTTTAATTGTTGCTATCGAAACGCCAAGCGGATTTACAAAAGTGGATACTTTAGAATACCAAATGGCTGCTCCGGATGGAACTTTGCTAGGAAACGGTTTTACAGATATTAAAGAAAGTAAACTGTATTACAAAGAAGATGTCAAGTTTAAAGGAAAATATCAAGTCCATATTAAACAAGCAGTTAGACAATCAGGAAAAATTCCTGGTGTTGAAGCTTTAGAAGGAATTACAGACGTTGGTTTTAGAATAGAACAAAAAGATTAGAAAAATAGGTATGGCTACTAAAAAAAACAATCAATCCAAAAGCGTTAAGGATATTAATTATTACAAAAAGAAATTCTGGAGAGTTTTTGCTTACTCTATGTTAGGGGTTTTAGCTTTCTTTTTATTTGCCTCCTGGGGTTTATTTGGATCTATGCCTTCTTTTGAAGATTTAGAAAATCCAGATTCAAACCTTGCCACAGAAATTATTTCTTCTGATGGAGTAGTGCTGGGTAAATATTTCAAAACCAACAGATCTCAACTTAAATATTCTGATTTACCTAAGAATTTAGTAGAAGCACTTGTAGCGACGGAAGATGCACGTTTTTACGAACATTCAGGAATTGACGGACGCGGTACTTTAAGAGCTGTTTTTAGTTTAGGAACAAATGGTGGAGCAAGTACATTAACGCAACAGCTTGCCAAACAGTTGTTTCACGGAGAAGGATCTAAATTTTTACCTTTCAGAATTGTACAAAAAATTAAAGAATGGATTATCGCCATTCGTCTTGAAAGACAATATACAAAGAATGAAATCCTGGCGATGTACTGCAACGTTTACGATTTTGGAAATTATTCTGTTGGAGTAAGTTCGGCAGCTCAGACTTATTTTTCTAAAGAACCAAAAGATTTGACTGTTGATGAATCGGCCATTTTGGTTGGAATGTTCAAGAATTCAGGATTATACAATCCAGTTCGCAATCCGCAGGGAGTAAAAAACCGTCGTAATGTGGTTTTATCTCAAATGGCAAAAGCCAAAATGATTTCGGAATCAGAAAAAGAAAGACTTCAGGCGCTTCCAATTACTTTGAAATTTAAGTTAGAAAGCCACCGTGAAGGTATAGCAACCTATTTTAGAGAATATCTTCGCGATTACATGAAGAAATGGGTGGCAGAAAACAAAAAACCTGACGGATCTGATTATGATATTTATAAAGACGGACTTAAAATCTACACTACAATAGATTCCAGAATGCAATCTTATGCAGAGGAAGCTGTTGCAGCCCACATGAAAAATCTTCAGGAACAGTTTTTTAGTGAACAGAAAACCAATAAAAATGCTCCTTTCGTAAACATCACACAGGCAGAAACAGAACGAATCATGATGCAGGCAATGAAAAATTCTGTTCGTTGGGCGCAAATGAAAGAAATGGACAAAAGTGAAGAGGATATTATTGCTTCATTCAAAGTGAAAACAAAAATGCGTGTCTTTACCTGGAAAGGAGAAAGAGATACTACTATGACGCCGCTGGATTCTATTCGTTATTACAAACACTTTCTACAATCCGGTTTAATGTCGATGGAACCACAGACAGGAGCAATTAAAGCTTGGGTTGGTGGAATCAATTACAAATATTTCCAATACGATCACGTTGGGCAAGGTGCAAGACAGGTAGGTTCTACTTTTAAGCCTTTCGTTTACGCAACTGCGATCGAAGAATTGAATATGTCTCCGTGTGATTCTATTTTGGACGGTCCGTTTATGATTCACAAAGGGCGCCACCACGTAACAGAAGATTGGGAGCCAAGAAACTCTGATTACAGATACCGTGGAATGGTAACTTTAAAACAAGCTTTGGCGGCTTCAATCAATACCGTTTCTGCTAAATTAATTGACAGAACAAGTCCGGAAGCAGTCGTAGAATTGACTAAAAAATTAGGAGTTAAAACAGAAATTCCGGTTCAGCCTTCTATTGCATTAGGTGCAGTAGATATCACAGTGGAAGACATGGTTGCGGCATACAGCACATTTGCAAACCAGGGAGTTTATGTAAAACCACAGTTTTTAAGCAGAATTGAGAACAAAAGTGGAGAGGTTATTTATGAACCAATTCCGGAGTCTCATGACGTTTTAAATAAAGATATAGCTTTTGCCGTAATCAAATTACTTCAGGGAGTTACCGAAAGTGGTTCTGGTGTACGTTTGCGTACGCAAGGTGGCGGAAGTGGGGATAATCGCTGGACAGGTTATCCATATATGTTTACGAACCCTATTGCGGGTAAAACCGGTACAACACAAAATCAATCTGATGGTTGGTTTATGGGAATGGTGCCAAATTTGGTAACCGGAGTTTGGGTTGGATGCGAAGATCGTTCAGCACGTTTTAAAAGTTTGACTTACGGACAAGGGGCAACTGCTGCTTTACCTGTTTGGGGTTATTATATGAAAAAATGCTACGCCGATAAAGATCTTCAAATTTCAAAATCTGAATTTGAGCGCCCGGCAAACCTTTCTATAAAGGTAGATTGTTATTCAAGACCTGCAATTGTAAAAGACACTACAGCGACAGAACAAAATACAGATGAATTTGAATTGTAATAATGTTGCAATAAAACATATCTAATTCTATATCATCCCTTTACTGCTCTTTTTATAAAGAATAGTAAAGGGATTTTTATTTAGCTTTTATTTTTACGAAATCGTTATAATTTAATCTAAAAATCTTATTTTTATCAAAAATATACAGTAATAAAGACAGTTTGTTATGATAACAAAAAAAGTAAATAATGTTCAGGATGCTATTAACGGAATTGAAAGTGGTATGACCATTATGTTCGGAGGTTTCGGATTATGTGGTATCCCTGAGAATACCATTGCGGCTTTGGTAAACACATCCATTTCAGATTTGACTTGTATTTCCAACAATGCAGGAGTTGATGATTTTGGTTTGGGATTGTTGCTGCAGAAAAAGCAGATCAGAAAAATGATTTCTTCTTATGTGGGAGAAAATGCTGAATTCGAACGTCAGATGCTTTCAGGAGAATTAGAAGTTGAATTGACTCCACAAGGAACTTTAGCAGAGCGCTGTCGTGCGGCGCAGGCAGGAATTCCAGCTTTCTTTACGCCGGCAGGTTATGGAACAGAAGTGGCTGAAGGAAAAGAAGCGCGCGAATTCAACGGAAAAATGCATATCATGGAAGAAGCTTTTAAAGCCGATTTTGCCATAGTAAAAGCCTGGAAAGGCGATGAAGCGGGAAATTTAATTTTCAAAGGAACAGCCAGAAACTTTAATGCCTGTATGGCCGGAGCAGGAAAAATTACTATTGCTGAAGTGGAAGAGTTAGTTCCAGTGGGCTCTTTAGATCCAAATCAAATTCATATTCCCGGAATCATGGTTCAAAGAATCTTTCAGGGAGAAAAATTCGAGAAGCGAATTGAACAACGCACAGTGAGAGTTAGAAATTAGATAATGAGAAAATGAGACAATTAGATAATTTCAAAACGCAACGTGAAAAATTATCTAATTATCAAATTGACTAATTGACACATTAAAAAGTATGTTAACAAAAGAAGATATAGCAAAACGAATTGCAAAAGAAGTAAAAGACCGATATTTTGTAAATCTGGGTATTGGAATTCCGACCTTGGTGGCTAATTATGTCCGAGAAGATATTGCGGTAGAATTTCAAAGTGAAAACGGCGTTTTGGGAATGGGACCTTTTCCGTTTGAAGGAGAAGAAGATGCCGATATTATAAATGCAGGAAAGCAAACCATTACAACACTTCCGGGAGCCAGTTTCTTTGATTCGGCTTTTAGTTTTGGAATGATCCGAAGCCAGAAAGTAGACTTGACAATTCTTGGGGCAATGGAAGTTTCTGAAAACGGAGATATTGCCAACTGGAAAATTCCGGGTAAAATGGTGAAAGGAATGGGCGGTGCAATGGATCTTGTAGCTTCTGCTGAAAATATCATCGTTGCCATGATGCATGTAAACAAAGCAGGGGAGTCCAAAATCTTAAAAAGATGCACTTTGCCATTAACAGGTGTAGGATGCGTTAAAAAGGTTGTAACCGAGCTTGCAGTTCTCGAAGTAACAGAAAAAGGTTTTAAGCTCTTAGAACGAGCGCCAGGCATCTCAGTTGAGCACATCATCGCCTCAACCGAAGCCGATTTGATCATTGAAGGAGAAATTCCCGAGATGTCGATTTAGGAAAAATTGCCACAAAGTCACAAAGACTCAAAGTAAATTTTTCAAGCAAAAAAAGAAAACCGCCCAATAAGGCGGTTTTATCTTTTAAAAAAAGCTTTGTGACTTAGTGCCTTTGTGGCAAAAAAAATTATAAATTAAATGAAGCCCCTAAACTAAAAGTAGCCTGATTATTCAAATGATAAAATGGATCATTGTTTGAGCCATATTTTGCAATTGGAAATCCGATTTCTGTGAAAACACCAAATCCGTCAGTAAAGAAGTAACGACCACCAACATGACCACCAAAATTATGTAAACCTAAACTTAATCCAGGATAAATGTCTAATTGTTCTACGCCAATTACGCTGGATAAGTTAGCATTGATTCTTGCTTTAGCATCAAAACGATCTCCGAAATCTGGATCTGCATTACTATAAGAAACAGTACTTCCATGGTAGAAACCATTAAAATTATCAACACCTAATAAATAGTTAGCTACAAAACCAAAAGAGAAATTTTCTCCTAAACCAAAATCAATAGATCCCTGAATTCCGGAACCACCATCTTGCAGATTAGCACCAACGTTTACTCTAGTGTCACCTTTACCAGTGAAGGCTTTTTGTGCATTAATAAATCCGAATGAAACTAAGAACAAGAGTGTAATAACCTTTTTCATAAAATTTTAAATATTAATTATTTGAGAGCAAAAATAAATTTTAAATAAATTAATTCCTACCCTTTTCGTTAAAATACAATTCGTTTAATGGCTCGCTTTGCCAGTATTCTTTGGTATCTATGTCTAAAATAGTCAACGGACCTCTAAAAGCAGCACCTGTATCAACATTCCAAACGCACGCTTTATTGACAGGAATCGTTTTTCCGATTCTTGTAACCGGAGTATGACCGATGTAAACTTCATTATAAACGGTAAATCTCTTCGGATAGTTTACATCATCTTCTTTTAATTTTGGGTCAAGAGAAAGAGCAGTTTCCCAAAGTGTTCTGTCCCAGTAAAAAAGCTTAGAAAAATATTCCCATTTTACCCCGTTTAAATTGGTAAAACCAGCGTGAACGAACAAACGGTTTTGAGCATCAAGGTAATAATCCTGAAGGTTTTCCAGAAATTCAATATGTGTTCGTTTTTTGTCTGCCGAAATTTTAGCGTAACCTTCAACAGTAGCTTTTCCGCCATGTTTGTACCACATTTCTTCGTCAAAATCATCATGTCTGTTTTCTAACCAGTCAAGCGCAAGTTGATCGTGATTTCCTCTGATGCAGATACAGTTTTGTTTGCTTTTTAAAGCTATCAAGTAGTCGATTACTTCAACAGACTGACTCCAGCCGTCAACATAATCGCCCAAAAAAATTAGAGTATCTTCAGTGGTAACTTTGGCTCTTTCAATCACTTGTTCAAGCGCAAGTAATCCGCCGTGAATGTCACCTATAACAAATGTTCGCATTATTTAATTTTTCGAGTAGAAGAACAAAAATAAAAAGAATAATTGGTTTGCACTCATTGAATTTACATTCTTTAAAAATTGATATGATTTATAACTATTTACAGCGTTTTTTTATTGTTTTTCCTCTGTAAATTTGCAACATGTCTGAAACACGAACATATCGCAAAATTATTCACATCGATATGGATGCTTTTTACGCGTCTGTAGAGCAGATGGATAATCCGGAATTGCGAGGGAAACCCGTTGCTGTTGGTGGTTCGGAGAATAGAGGAGTAGTTTCAGCGGCAAGTTATGAAGCTCGAAAGTTTGGTGTTCGAAGTGCGATCAGTGGAGTTTTGGCTAAGAAGTATTGCCCGGAGATTATTTTTGTACGACCAAGATTTGACCGTTACAAAGAGATTTCGTCAAAGATCCATAAAATTTTTCATGAATATACTGATTTGGTTGAACCTCTTTCGCTTGACGAAGCCTATTTGGATGTAACTCAGAACAAAAAAGGAAATCCGAGCGCGAGTCTGCTTGCTCAGGAAATTAGAACAAGAATTTTTAATGAAGTGGGATTAACGGCTTCTGCAGGGATTTCAATTAATAAATTTGTGGCTAAAATTGCCAGTGATTACAACAAACCCAACGGACAGAAAACAGTAAATCCGGATGAAGTTGAGGCTTTTTTGGAAGAATTACCCATTCGTAAGTTTTACGGAGTTGGGAAGGTGACAACTGAGAAAATGTATCAGCTTGGTATTTTTACAGGAACCGATTTGAAAAGCAAATCATTAGAATTTTTGGAAAAACACTTCGGAAAATCGGGAGCTTTCTATTACAGTGTAGTTCGCGGGATTCATAATAGTGAAGTAAAATCATCCCGAATTACGAAATCAGTGGCAGCTGAACATACTTTTGATGTCAATCTTTCTTCAGAAATTTTTATGATGGAACAATTAGAAAGAATCGCTGTTTCATTGGAAAAACGGTTGAAAAGGCATAACATTTCGGGAAAGACTATAACATTGAAAATTAAATACAGCGATTTTTCACAGCAAACAAGAAGCAAAACCCTGCCGTATTTTATTTCGGATAAAAGCCTGATTGTGGAGAATGTAGAAGAATTGTTATATCAGGAAAAAATGAAAGATTCGGTGCGACTACTTGGAATTTCTTTGAGTAACCTGAATACAGAAGTAAAAAAGGCCGTGGTAGTACAATTAAAATTTACGTTTTAGTACTATTTTTAACACAGAAATTACAAAAAACTGTAAAAACTAATGAGGTTTTTGATTTATCTTTGAGAAAAGATTTGTTGATGATCTAAACAAGATTAATATGAAAAATATGGACTCTGACGATTTTTTACAGCGAAATACAGTTCCAATTTTATCTTGGGATTTTCATTATGAATATGTTAATGAATTGAAAGCTTTAACTGTTGATCTGGAAAAAGTAGATAAAATTTCAAATCAGTTTATCTGGGATGAAAAAAAACTCAATATCCGTGAAAGAATCAAAGAAGAAGTCGTTCTGATTACTGATTTGGATTTGAGGATAGTTTTTGCGTCAAGCGGAATAAAAAAGATGACAGGTTATAAAGAAGAAGAAATTTTAGGAAAAACACCAAAGATGTTTCAGGGACCTGCCACTTCAAAAAAGACATTGAAAGAAATCAGAGAAGCTCTGAAAAAGAAAGCTCCTTTTGAAAAAACACTCGAAAACTATAGAAAAAACGGAAAAACATACAAATGCAAAATTGATGCTTCGCCGATTTATAACCTAAAAGGAGAAGTTTCTCATTTCATAGCTTTTGAAAAACAGGATTTAAGTGCTTGATTTGCCACTAAGACGCTAAGTTTTATTTAATATAGAAATAAAGAAACCGCTCCAAAGAGCGGTTTTTGTTTATAAAAACTTTGTGTCTTAGTGCCTTTGTGGCAAAAAATTATAGATTGGCAAAGAAATCATTTCCTTTATCATCTGTAATAATGAATGCAGGGAAATCTTTCACAGTGATTTTACGAACCGCTTCCATTCCTAATTCTTCAAAATCAACCACTTCAACTTTAAGAATGTTATCTTGAGCCAAAATAGCAGCAGGACCTCCAATAGAGCCTAAATAGAATCCGCCGTATTTGTTGCAGGCATCTGTAACTTGTTTGGTACGGTTTCCTTTTGCCAGCATAATCATGCTTCCGCCATTCTTTTGGAATTCATCTACATACACGTCCATACGGCCGGCAGTTGTTGGTCCAAAACTTCCAGAGGCCATTCCGTCCGGAGTTTTAGCAGGACCAGCATAATAAACCGGGTGATTTTTGAAATACTCAGGCATTGGTTTTCCAGCGTCTAATAATTCTTTGATTTTGGCGTGAGCAATATCTCGGGCAACAATTACAGTTCCGTTTAATTTCAAACGTGTTTTAACTGGATATTGAGACAATTTTGCTAAAATATCTGCCATTGGCTGATCTAAATCAATTTCTACAGGAGCTTCTAAATGCGGCGCTGTTTCTGGTAAAAATTGTTTCGGATTTACCTCTAATTGCTCAACGAAGATTCCGTCTTTGGTGATTTTTCCTTTGATATTTCTATCAGCAGAACAAGAAACACCTAATCCAACAGGACAAGAAGCCGCGTGACGTGGTAAACGAATTACACGAACGTCATGTGTGAAATATTTTCCACCAAATTGCGCTCCGATAGCACTTTCCTGACAGATTTTTTGAACTCTTTCTTCCCATTCGTGATCACGAAAGGCCTGACCAGCCATGTTTCCAGTAGTCGGAAGATGATCATAATATCCTGCAGAAGCTTTTTTAACAGCGCTTAAGTTTGCTTCAGCAGAAGTTCCACCGATTACTAGAGCTAAGTGATAGGGTGGGCAAGCAGAAGTTCCTAAATCTTTGATTTTGGTGCGAATGAATTCATCTAATGATTTTTCATTCAGCAAAGATTTTGTTTGTTGGTATAAGTATGTTTTGTTAGCAGATCCTCCGCCTTTTGCCATAAACAAAAAGTCGTAAGAAGTTCCTTTTTTAGCATAAATATCAATTTGCGCTGGAAGATTCGAACCGGAATTTTTTTCTTCAAACATCGAAATCGGAACAATCTGCGAATAACGTAAGTTTCTTTTTTGGTATGTATTAAAAATTCCTCTGCTTAGCCATTCAGCATCATCAACACCAGTAAAGATGCTTTCCCCTTTTTTAGCCATTACAATAGCTGTTCCGGTATCCTGACAACTCGGTAACTGACCTTCGGCTGCTACTGAAGCATTTTGAAGTAAATTGTAAGCAACAAAACGATCGTTGTCTGTAGCTTCTGGATCGTCTAGAATTTTTCTTAGTTTTTGCAAATGTGTCGTTCGCAACATAAACGAAACATCAGTTAAAGCTTCTTCAGCCAATAATTCTAAACCTTTTGGATCAACCGTTAAAACTTCACGTTCTCCAAATTGCTCCACTTTTACAAAATCTGAGGTGATTTTGCGATACTGCGTATCATCCTTTAAGATCGGATAAGGATCCTGGTATATAAAATCAATCATTGCTTTGTTTTTTTTACAAATTTAGAAATTATTTACCTAAGAAAGAATTTGAATAAGGCCTTCTAGACAGTTTTATTCGGCACTGTTAAATTGATCAAAAGTCATCTTTTTTTGAAAGTATGCTTTGTCTTTTGCCGATAATAATTTTTTGCTCCATTGATTTCCTTTTAATTCAAAACCAATTGAATCTGAGTGTGTAAGAACTCCCATGTCCATGTTGTCATCTTCATCTGCCGGAACAAATGCAACAGTTTTGCAATAAAAAGATTTTGGATCAGAATCATTAGAAGGGTTTACAATTTCCAGCCAATTACCCCAACCGCTGTCTGACATTGTATTCCATTGATGAACAAGTTGTAAAGAATTATTTTTGAAATAATACAAATAATTTTCATGTACATAACCACAGGCAGGATATCCAAAACCTAGCTGTATGAAAGGAGAATTTTTATGAGAAGTATTGGTCAAGCCAATTGAACCTCCCCATTCTGATCCTTTTTCATAATTTTTGATGACCACTTTAGAAGAAATCAATTTGTTCTTGTTTTGATAAAAATCCAATCTGAACTTTGAAGTCATTATGCTGTCCTGATCGGCCTTTAGATCGACAAGATTGGCTAAAACATGTGTAATTGAACTATTTTTATCTTCAGAAAGATAAATAGTATCCGTTCGAAGAGAACGTTCATCAGCAGTATCATCATTTGTAATCATGGCAATTTCTTGCGGCACGGGTAATTCTGTAACGGCTTCTGAATTAGTAGGTTTGTTTTGACATCCGATTAAAAGTAGTAAGAAAAAGAAAATTGGGGTTTTCATGGTATTATTTTAGATTTTCAAAAATAAATTTTTCATCGTATTGGATGCTAAATTTATTCAGAAAATTTAAATATTCCTCATTAAAGCTTTGTTTTTTGTGATGCTCTTTTTGATTTTGAATGAGATTGGTTCAAATTAAAAAAACCAAGTCGCCACAAAAATTGCCGTAATCACACAAATCAAATCTACCAAAAGCATTGTGCCCAGAGCATAACGTGTATTTTTGATGTTTACAGATCCAAAATAAACCGCAATTACATAAAACGTGCTTTCGGCACTGCACTGGAAAATACTGCTCAATCTAGCTGTTAAAGAATCGGCACCAAAGGTATTCATCGAATCAATTAAGAATCCACGAGAGCCTGCAGAGCTAAATGGACGAAGCATCGCAACTGGCAAAGCATTGGTAATTTCTTTGCTTACACCCATACTGGAGAACACAAATCCGATACCGTCACTGATAATTTCAAATAAACCGCTGTTTCTGAATAAGGAGATCGCAACTAACATTCCTAAAACGTAAGGGAAAATCGTAACTCCTGTTTTAACACCATTGTTTGCTCCCACAACAAAAGTGTCAAAAACGGTTGTATTGGCATCTTTGAATTTTTGTTCGTGTCTGAAAGAAAAAATCAACGTGAAAATGATAATAGTTAATAATATTAATCCTGAAAGATTAGAAGTGAAATAGTTTTTACCAATTAAATCCAAATGATTTACGTACATCAGTAAGCCAACTATGGCAGCAATTAAACCCATTAAACCAATAAGAAGTGAAGCACTTTTGAAATTGATTTTTTGTTTGATACCCACAATTAAGAAAGCAGCAATAGTTCCAATAAACGATGTAATGATGCATGGAAGCATTACATCGGCAGGATTGCTGGCATTTGCAGCCGCGCGATATCCAATAATCGAAGTCGCGATTAAAGTTAATCCGGAAGCATGAAGACACATGAACATAATCTGAGCATCGCTGGCTTTGTCTTTATCCGGGTTTATTTCCTGTAAACTTTCCATAGCTTTAAGTCCAAATGGAGTCGCAGCCGAATCCAATCCCAAGAAATTGGCAGCAAAGTTTAAGGTCATGTACGATATCGAAGGGTGATTTTTAGGAATGCTAGGAAAAACTTTTACAAAAACCGGACTTAAAGCTTTTGCCAGATTTCCAGATGCTCCAGAAATAATTAAAAGTTCCATTAATCCACAGAAAAAGGCTAGGTAAGCAATAAGTGGTAAGATCAAATCGACTAAAGTACTTTTACAAGTTGGCAATAAACCATCAGATTTCTGAAGTCCGCTGAAAATTTTTACGGTTTTGTTTTTGTAAACATAAGTCGTGTCGGCATTTAGCGTATCACGATTAACAATCATGGTTTGATCAGGTGCTTTTGTAATGCTGTCTTTGATAAAAGCAGGAAGTTCTTCGATGTACTTTTCAGAAACTAAAATAGGGTCGTCTTTCTTTCCATTTAAAACAGAATCAATAGTATATGTATTGGCAGTAAATAAACTGGCTACAATAAAAATAATCGAAGAAATAAAAATAACTAACCAAAATCTGCTCAATACCATAATTCTAATTTTTTGTAAATGTAATTATTTAGCAATAATAAGCATAAATATTTTGTTTAATGAACGGTATGAAATGTTATGAATTGTATAAATGTTTATGCATTTATATTTTTAAGTCATTTCAAAATCTTTATATGTCACTCCGCTGGAGTTTTTGATACGGGGAAAATTGCATTTGCTATAAATATTTCGCTCTTCCAGAGCTGTTTTTAATTTTAGAAACTTTCAATAAATTTTAATATTAGAAGCAGATGAAAAAGCTCTGGAAGAGCGAAATATTTATAGATTTGAAAATAGCACAAAGTTAAAAGAGCTCCAGCGGAGCGAAATGTAATGTTATTCAATCACAATTTTAGTTCCCATATAATTTTCAAAAGCTTTAATTCCTTCAAACAAAACTTGTTTTTTAGAACTTTCGGTCTCATTAAAAAACTCCGTTTCAATTTTGATGTGATCTTTTTTAATGGTTCTTTTCCATATTCCAATTACTTTTCCATTTTCTAAAATGATCGGTTTAAAGATGCCATTATTGGTAAAAGTTTTAGATTGATGATTTCCAGAAAAGGAAACTTCACGTGTTTTGTATGCAATTAAAATCTCATCGAATGCCGGAAGAAATTGAACGCTTTCGCGAAAGGGATTCTCTTCTTTATGATTTTTTCCGAACCAAAATATCTGATTATCAATAGTGATACGGTTTAAATGCAACTCAATTGCATCAATAGCTGACTTGCAAATTGTTGGAGAAAAACCAGACCACCAAGAGAAATCGAGCAAAGTTGCCGGGCCGTGGCTCTCGAAATAACGTTGGGCAAGTTTGGCTAAACCTTCTTCTTTGGTCAATTTTGTTTTTGGTTTTTCGACGCGCTCTTCAAGTAATGCATAAGTGATTTGTTTTCCTTTCATTCTTCCATTGCAGACCAATCCGTCTAATTCTGCATTCATCATTACAATAACAGGGGATAAATCGCCAGCTTTTTTTTGAATGTTAAGTTCCTTCATGATTTCTTCTCGGGTCAAGTGGTTATTTCCCGATAAAAGTTTTTCTATAGCCGCATTGACTTGACCAAATTTCTTTTGATCAAAACCATGTTGTTTGGCCATTGTAGCAAAGAGGCGTTTTACTTGTGGCGCGGAAAGTTCCAGCATCCAATAAATATCATCGGCAGCAACAAAATGCCAGGTTGGGCGGAGTATATGAGTTCTGATGATTTTTCCAGAATTGACAGCTTCTTCGATTTCTTTTTCAGAAGCATCACATCGTGATCCAATCGCCCATTTTGCCATCGCATAATCCTGCGCCTGCATGGCCCCAAAATGTTTTACAACTTCTTGAGGAGAGCATTGAGTCGTTTTAAACAACTTTTGAGCGGTCATACGATGATGTGAAATTTCAGAATGAATCATATTCAAAATTATTTTAAACCTTGTAAGTTATATGAGTTCATGTAAAAAACTTTGTCTCTTTGCAACTTTGTCCCGATAGCTATCGGGATAGCAACTAAAGAATTAGACATGAATAATCTCGTCATCAATCAACAAATCTTCTCTTCTTAAGCGAAGAAAAACCTGCGCTACAGCAATAGTATCTTTTTCGCAGTAGGTTATAATTCGATCAATATCTTTTTCGACATAATAAACATGGGCAACCTGACTTCCGTCAATATCGCCTTTTGGCGATGGGACGCCAAGAATCTTGGTCAGCAGTTTTAGAGAAGTAAAATGTTTATAATCGCCAAATTTCCATAATTCTAAAGTATCGAGATGCGGAATCTCCCAAGGTTTCTTTCCAAAAAGATTCAGTTTATCTGGAATCCGCATTTGGTTAATAATCATCCTTCTCGCTATAAACGGAATATCAAATTCTTTTGAATTGTGTCCGCATAACAAATGTTGCGGCTGATTAAAATGATTGTTGATCAGATTAGAAAAGTCTTTTAGAATTTTCTTTTCTTCCCCGAAAAAAGAAGTAACCCTAAAGTTTCGAACATCTCCTTTAATAGTAAAAAAACCGACAGAGATACAGATGATTTTTCCAAATTCGGCCCAAATACCGGCACGTTCGTAAAATTCTTCGGGAGAGAATGCGTCTTTTCGCTGGTATTGCGTTTTCAAATCCCAAAGCGTCTGCATTTCCGCGTCAAGCGAATTGAAGTTTTCTTCTTCTGGAACGGTTTCTATATCAAGAAAGAGAATGTTGTTGAGATTTATTTTTTCAATCATAGTTTTGATGTGGTTTTTATAGCCACGAATTCACGAATTTACTCTGACTTTTTTATTTGATATAAATGTACACAAATTTGATTTTAGTATTTTTAAAAAACACAAACCGAATGAATTTTCTTATGTAAAAAGTGTTGAAATATAAGTTAAACGAATTAATTAAAAAGAAAATTCGTGAATTCGTGGCTATAAAACTAAAATAAACTTTGCTGTGGAGATGGGCATTCATGTTCCAAAAGCCATTTCTTGCGGGACAATCCGCCTGCATATCCTGTTAGTGATCCGTTTGTGCCAATAACTCTGTGGCAAGGAACTACAATCCAAAGCGGATTTTTGCCATTTGCCGAAGCAACTGCCCGAATCGCTTTTACATCACCCAGTTTTTTGGTCTGATCCATATAACTTACCGTTTTTCCGTATGGAATTTCTAATAAGGATTTCCAGACTTTCTGCTGAAATTCGGTTCCCTGCGGATTTAGTTTGAGCTCAAAATCGGTTCTTTTGCCTTCGAAATATTCATTTAATTGTGAAACAGCTTCTTTTAAAACTTCCGGAATTTCTTTAGAAACTTCATTTGTACCAACATCAGAAACAGAAATTACGGCAATACCATTTTCATCTCCAATGATTTTGGTGATTCCTAAGGGGGAGTTGATGTAAACTGTTTCCATAATTTTTTTAACCGCAAAGACGCTAAGTTTAGCGCAAAGTTCGCAAAGTTTTTTTAAACCATGTAAGTTATATAAGTAATTTAAGTTTTTGTTTTTAGAAAAAGCTTTTTTAAATGAACTTACATAACTTATATGGTTTTAATAATTCTCCAGCTTAAATTGATAGTTTAAAATTGTCTCAATTTTTTCGCTAGAAATAGTCTTTTTAATGTTTGATTTTTCAGAACTGAATTTCGGTAAAACCAGATTTAAATCTTTTGCTTTTTGTGTATAATATTCCTCTCTTGTTGGATGAAAAGGAGCAACGGCATTAAAAACTTCATTCCACTTTGACTGTTTTATAATTTCTTCAATGATAGCGATACAATCTTTTTGATGAATTAAATTCACTGGAGCATCAGGATTTTCAAGGTTTTCTTTTCCAGTTAAAAATTTGACAGGATGACGATCTTCTCCAATTAATCCGCCGAAACGTAGAATTGTAGTTTCGAAGTTTGGATTGCTTTGAAGTAAAGCTTCGACTAAAAGCATTTGTTTGCCACTTTCTGTTTCAGGATTTGGAATGGTTTCTTCTGTAACCAAGTTATTGTCATCTCCATAAACTGAAGTAGAACCTATAAAAAGTACTTTTCCAACAGTTGATTTTTCTATAAACGGAATCAGATTTTTGATTTTCTCTACAAAAAATTTCTTTTCAGAATCAGGATTTTCATTACGTAGTTTAGGCGGAATATCAATAATTAAAATTTCGCTTTCTGCTAAAAAATTGTCGATGTTCTCTGAAACGCTATCAGCTTCAAGAATTACCAAAAACGGATTTATTTCAACATTTTCTAAAATAGAAAGTCTACTTTCAGAAGTTGTGGATCCTTTTACTGAATTTCCATTTTCGATTAGTCTTTTGGCTAAAGGAAGTCCAAGCCATCCACAGCCTAATATGCTTATTTGTGTCATTTTTTGAGGTTCAGAGCGACAAAGGTACAGAGTTGCAAAGATTTTTAGCCACAGATTAAAAGGATTAAAAAAGATTTTTCAAATAAAGATCTGCGATTATCTGCTCAAATCTTTTGATCCCGATAGTTATCGGGAGCCTGAAATAAAAAAGGCAGACTTAAAAAAATCTGCCTTTTACTATTTTATTTTGTTACCGGAACTGGTTTTATACTGTCTTTTGAAACCGCCAAACTGTCTACAACCGGAGTCGTTTCAATTGGTTTTACAGGCGCGGCATAGCGTTTTAATTTCTGTTGAATGAGAACGGCATCATTTAAAACAAAAGGAGTTGGCATCATCCAGTTTTCTCTTGGTTTGACATTCAGTAATGGATTGGTCGTCAAGTCAAATGAACTTTCGATTAAATCCATATCAAAAATAGACGATTTGTTGATGTAGAATTCCATTTCCAAAGGTTCATTGCCTACAACATAATAACAAAGAATTTTACTGTCTTCGCGTTGTAAACGATTTCCTTTTTCTCCAGAAGTGGCTACACCATTTGCTTTAAAGTTATAAAACGTCATTTTTGGATTGGCGTAGATATCGTAACGGTTTACTTTTCTGTTTGGTGTGATTCTGATTTTCAGATATCGGTTATTTCCAATTACGCTGTCTCTTAAAAATTGAATTGTTGGTTTAGGAACATCAACAACTGGTGCGATAGCGCTATAAGTAAATGTTGAATTGTATTTACTTGCCAATGGAAGTGAATTTAAACCCACTGCTTTTTGATTCTTTTCGCCTACATAAGATTTTGTCCAGTCATCAAGGTTTTTGTCATAAGTTGTCCATACGGCAGAATTGTTATCGGCATTATAAACATATAATAAACTGTTTGATTTGGCTTTTCCTGGTTCATAATCAGAATGATATCCTGCATAGATGAAAAATCCAATAGAAGTAAGGAAGAAAACCACAGTCCAAATGCCTTTTTTGGCAAAATCTCCAAATATTGGCAATAATAATCCAAATAATAAAACGGTTAAAATAGCACTTCCGAATAAGATTTTAAGTCCTAGACCAACTGGAAACATTACAATAAACGGAGCAATGATAGCTAAAGCCGGAATGCTGAAAATTAAATTTACTCCCAAACTGTAATGCTGTGTGAAAACAAATATTCCGAATAACAGAATTCCAAAATAGACTGGAATGATTAAAAATCCTGCGCCTGTTAAGCTGTTTGCTAAAAATCCATTAATGATAATCCAAAGTAAAAGAGGAGCCACGAAATGATTCATGGTAATTTTAGCTTCAGAAAAATGATGATAGAAAGCAAAACAAATCGCAATACTTAAAGTGACAAAAGCGCCGATGTAAGCGTGTCCGTTATAGGTAAATCCATTTAAAAGATCAGAATATTGCGGATAAATTTCCAGAAGAAGTTTCCATCCTAAAAACGTTACTAATCCAGCTATGATTATCGAACCTAAAAGAGGTACAAATCCTCTGAAAATTTCTCTAAAAGTGATGATTCTTTTTACTTTTCCAATAAAAATGAAGAGTGCTAATAATCCAAAAGCGATTAATGTCATTGGCATTACCCAGGAAAAAGGATAACTTATGAATGAAAACGGAGCACTGAAATATACATTATCTTCAGTAGATTCTGTTTTAGTTAAATCAATGTTGCTCAAATATTTAATCAATGGCATGATGTAAGTACCTTGATGCGCTAAAGTAGTTTTGCTCAAATGTTGGACATCATCCTGTTGTGTATGATAATTGAAATGCCCGTCAATAAAAGCAAAATTGTAACCCTGAATATTTCCTTGTTCTCTAAAAACAGTTAAATCAGTATCGTTTGGAAGCATTTTGTAAATACTGTACATCAATGAATTGGAAACCGGATGCGAAGTTTTGGCGTTAGAAAATGCTTGAACCATCGCTTCATTTCCTTTCGTAGTTTCCATCAACATATAACTTGGGCCAGAACTTCCACGGGCTTCAAAGTTTAAAACCACACCCACATCTTTTGCCCATGGATGCTGATTTACAAAAAGAGCAGCTCCGTTTAAACCTAATTCTTCGGCGTCTGAAAATAAGATGATAATGTCGTTTTTCTGAGGATGTTTAGAATATAAAAAGGCACGAACACCTTCTAAAATTGTTGCGACACCCGAAGCGTCGTCGCTTGCTCCTTTTGAGAAAGAATGTGGAGCACTATCGTAATGAGAAAGAAGTAAAAGTGCTTTGGTATTGTTAGTTCCTTTTATTCTAGCTAAAATATTTTTAGATTTTACTAAAAGGCCTCTGTCGTTTAAAGTATAACCTTCCTGAACACTAGTTTCTAAACCAATTCTGTTTAATTCGAGTTTTAAATAATTGGCAACCAGTTCATGATTTGTCGATCCGACATAATGTGGTTTCTGCGCAATAATTTCGACTTGGTTTAAAGCTCTTTCGGTTGAGAATTCCGCGAGTGCTTCATCATCTTTATTGATTCCTTGCGGCATCATGGTGGCGTATATAATGCCCAGCAGAGCTAAGACACAGACAATGGCTAGAATTGAGGTTTGGTTTTTTCTCATGGTTAATAAACGCTAACTATATTTCTTTTTTAACAAGCATAAAATAATCATTGTCCAAGGAACGATAGCCTTGGTCATACAAGAAATAGTATGTATTTCCTGTTTTGGTTTGTAAAATATTGGTAAAGAACTCAAAATCAAAGCCTTTGTTTAACATTTTGTCTCGCGATGCTCTTGATTTCCCATCTACATTTAACTCTGCCAAAATACGGTAATTTTTGCGTAACTTGTTGTTTATATTTCGCATGAAATTTGTACTATCTTTATTTATTTTGTTATTGTACGCATTTCGGCAACTATCAGAGCAGAATTTCTTGTCTTCTCGGCCAACAATCTTAACGGAACATTCGAGGCATGTTTTCATAGATCTGTCTTAATTTTTAAAATTATTTGACTTGATTTATTTATTTTAAAAGTAAAATAGGACTATTTTACCACGTTTTTCTATCATCATAATCTGTCTTATCAAGATATTCGATGGTAAATTCACTCATTTTAGGTTTTAATCTTTTATACAAATCGTCATAAATGGGCGCTTTATATTTATGAATGGCTTTAAAAACGTACTCTTCATTATGTTTAAAGTACCATGGATCTGGATAATTTTTTTTAATTAATAATTTTTCCAGAAGCATTAAACTCTCTTCATTTTTATATTTTGCAACTGCGCGACAATAATCTTTTAAATCATCATATGAATATTGTTTTTTCTTTTTAACGACTGTATCAAAATACTTTTCAAGTACTGGAAAATAAATCTTATCTGGATTTTCTTCAATTGCCTTAAAAATTAAATCCTCGCAAGGACTTTCGAACTTATTAAAAACACTCTTTAAATAGGCTAAATCTTCTTTTTTCTTAAATTTTGATAAAGCATAACATGCACCAAGCTGTTCACCACATCTATTGGTTTTCAATTTTGATTTTTGTTTTATTAGTGCATAATATTTTTCATTAGGTTCAACATCATAAATCATCCAATTGGCAACATCTAAGTAAGAGTGTTTTAATAAAACACTATCGACTAAAATACTTTTTTGGGCTTTAGTTAGCATATTGCCATCTTCTGCCTTTCTAATTAATAAATCAGAGACTGTAAAATCATCAGCAGCATCTTCATAATACCACCAAGTTACTTTAGCCGTGTCGCTTAAATGGCCTAAAAGAATTTTAAAATAATCTTTGTCCTTTTTATTTACCAAAGTTCTGTAGGCAATCACTCTTAAGACTGGCTGATTGCATTTAAGTAATTCTAAAAGTTCATTTTTTGTGCAATTTTTAGTTATATAGTTTCTTGCAATGGTATCTCCTGATGGAAGTTTTTTTTCCGATGCTAATTTTTTAAGATGAGTTTGTAATTCAGGTCTGAAATCTGAAATAGCATTCGGATATGGATCTTTTCCACAGCTGTATAATATTGAGATTATAAAAAGAAACATTATTTTTTTCATAAGCACTTTTATTGGCCTTTGTAAAACATTTTTATCAGGTATTCAATTTCTTAAGTTCATAAAGATCTTTTCTTCTGTCTTTTAATGTTTTGACACTTCCATGTTCATGAAGTTCTTTTAATAAATTCAGATCAACATCTACAATTAAAGTCATTTCGGTGTTTGGAGTAGCTTCAGCTTTAATTCCGTTGCTTGGAAAAGCAAAATCAGAAGGTGTAAATACAGAAGACTGTGCATATTGAATGTCCATATTGTTCACTTTCGGAAGATTTCCAACGCAACCTGCTATGGCTACATAACATTCATTTTCGATTGCACGTGCTTGTGAGCAATGTTTTACACGAGTATATCCATTTTGTGTGTCTGTTAAAAAAGGCACGAATAAAATATCCATTCCTTCATCTGCTAAAAGTCTTGGAAGTTCCGGGAATTCTACATCGTAGCAGATTAAAATTCCAATTTTCCCACAATCGGTATCAAAGGTTTTAAACTCAGATCCGCCTTTCATTCCCCAATGAATCACTTCGTTTGGCGTAATATGAATTTTGGTGTACATTTCTGAAGTCCCATCTCTTTTGCACAAGAAACCGACATTGTAGAGATTTCCACCTTCCAAGTAAGGCATACTTCCGGTAATGATATTGATGTTGTATGAAATCGCAAATTCTTGAAATCGCTTTCTGATTGGGTCAGAATGGCGTGCCAATTCCCGAATTGCTTCTGCTTCAGATAAATGATTGTAATCGGCCATTAAAGGCGCAATGAATAATTCGGGAAAAAGAGCAAAATCAGAGCCATATCCAGAAACGGCATCGATAAAGAATTCGGCTTGTTCAAATAATGCCTCAACATTGTTTAACGGACGCATCTGCCATTGAATTAATCCCAAACGAATGATGTTTTTCTTTAGATTAATTAGTTTTGGGCTGTCATCGTAATAAATATTATTCCATTCCAGTAAAACCGCAAACTCTTTCGATTCTTCATCGCCTTCCAAATAATTTTTGATGACTCTCAAAACATGAAAATCATTGCTTAACTGAAAGGAAAGAACAGGATCATACAACTCTTTGGTTCGTACTTTTTCGATATAGGTTTTTGGAGACATCTTTTTGGCATGTTCCCTGTAACTCGGAATTCTGCCTGCAAAAACAATTGCTTTTAAGTTCAGCTGTTCGCAAAGCTCCTTTCTGGCATCGTATAATCGACGACCTAAACGTAAACCTCTATAATTTGGGTGAATAAAAACATCTATTCCGTATAAAATTTCAGCATTTGGATTATGGGTAGAGAATTTGTAATCGCCACTAATTTGTTGGTAATTATGTCTTTTTTCTACTAATTTCTCATCAACAATTAGAGATAATGCAGAACCAACGACCTTTCCATCAACTAAAATTACCAGTTGTCCTTCCGGAAAAATAGAAAGCAATCTTTCTATATCTTCAGATCCCCAATACGAATCGGCCATTTCAGGATACGATTCAATCATTGATTTTTTTAATTGTTTATAGTCTTCAATTTCTAAATTTCGTAACTCGACTTTTTTGATTTTTGCCTGCATATAGTAAGATTTCTCTCAAATATACAAAAAATCATTTCCAATTACAAACGGTTACAAATAGTTACAGTCGATAGTAAATAGTTAATAACCGACTGTCGTTGCTGGGTTGTGTCATCTTTGCATCGTTGAAGTTGACGAACAATTTCAAGTTATAATAACCTTTAAATAATATACGCCATGAATGCAATGAAAAACAGAGTACAATTAATTGGGAATGTAGGGAATGATCCAGAAGTTAAAACATTAGAAAGCGGTAAAAAGCTAGCGCATTTAACAATCGCAACCAACGATGTTTACAGAAACGAAAAAGGAGATAAGGTAGAACAAACCGAATGGCATCGTGTAACTGCCTGGGGAAAAGTAGCCGAAATTATCGAAAAGTTTGTCGTAAAAGGAAAAGAAGTCGCAATTGAAGGTAAACTAACTCACAGAAGTTACGACGACAAAAACGGAGAGAAGAAATATATTACTGAAGTTGTTGTAAACGAGATTTTATTGCTGTAAATAACTTTTGATTATACGCCACGAAAAGCAAACCCGACAGGTTTTTAAAACCTGTCGGGTTTAACTTTTATAACATGATTATAAAATCGAAGCTCCATTGCTATCTGTTGTCAGAACTTCGCTCATATAATCAAAGAAAGGTCTCATTTTTTTGAAAGTGTCCAAAGCCTGTTCTAAAAATATTGGGCTCAATACTTCATCATCCGTAAAACGTTTGATGATTAAAAATTGTTTGTAACGCAGTAAATCGATAGCTTCATGATCTGCATCAAAACCTTTTGGAGCTGTTTTCAGTTGTTCGCCTTGCAAAGTTCCAAAAGTATCTTTAAAAGATTTAGAATTCAGGATTTCCCGGAAAGCTTCAGAATTAAATCCAAATTCAGTTCTGATTCGTTTTAAATCGGATGCATTTGGCCCCCAAAAGCCACCGGCGAAAAAACTGTTTCCTTTTTCCAAATGAAAATAATAACCGCCACGTCTCGCAGCCGTTGCGCGTGTATAGCTTCCGCCCCAATAATGTTTAAAAGGAGTTTTGTCTTTAGAGAAACGAATATCGCGATAGATTCGGTAAACGCTTTTTTTGCCTGAAGCATTTTCCAAAACATCGGTTTTAGAAAGTTCTTTTAATAAAGCATCAGCAAAATTTTGAATATGTTCTAATTCGATTAAATATTCGGATTTATGATCGTCAAACCAGGGTTTGTTATTGTTTTCTTTAAGTTGAACCAAAAAATCAAGACTCGATTTTGGTATAGTAACGTGGTTTTCCATAAGTGAATTTAAAAATCAGAAAAATTGACTGCAATTTAAAACTAAAAAACCCATTAGAGAAATCTAATGGGTTTTTGTATATATCGTTAAGCCGTTTTTTTGAATAAATCAAACATAGGACAGCGAGAACAGCGTTTCTTTTCGCTCTTTTTATATTTCTCACAGCAAGAAGATTTGCAATTTTCAATCTTCTTAATTTTATCAAGGATCTCAGAATTTTTCTTTTTCTTTTTATCCTTTTTCTTCTCTTTGTCTTTTTCTTTCTTGCCCAATTTTCCTCTGTATTATAAAAACATAGACAAATATAAACGAAAAAAGTAATTTTTAAATATTCTAAATAAACTTTAACTTTTTTTATTTTGGATTGATAGCAATCGAACTTGTAACTGTTAATTGCTGAATATCACGGTCAAACAAGTAAAGTCCGCCTTTGTCTTCACCAATTAAATTGATTTTATCCAAAATAGATTTAGCTGTCGCTTCTTCTTCGATTTGTTCAGAAACATACCATTGTAAGAAATTATGTGTAGCATAATCTTTTTCTTCAAAAGTGATGTGTACTAATTCGTTGATAGATTGCGAAACAAAAATTTCATGATTGTAAAGCTCTTCAAACATTTCTTTAAAAGTAGAATACGTTATTTTAGGTGCTTTTAAATCTGTTACCTGAGCGTGACCTCCGCGCTCGTTTACATACTTTACCAATTTAAGCATGTGAGCACGCTCTTCATCTGACTGTGTGTACATAAATTGAGCAATTCCCTCTAATCCTTGTACTTCTGCCCAACAAGCCATAGAAAGATACGTTTGTGAAGATTCTGCTTCTATGCGGATTTGCTTGTTTAAAGCCGATTCAATATTTTTTGATAGCATAATATGTGTCTTTTTTGTAAAATTAGAAAAAATAATCCAAACCATTTTTTGAAAACCGTCAAAACATTACACATTTGGAGTAGCTTTCAATAAATTTAATTAGGTTTTATACTGCCAAAAGAGAAAGGTTTCGAGAATTGAGATTTATTCATAATCGGGTTTCCATTGTCTTCCATCATAGGACCATCGGTAAATCTTCGCATGATAAATTGCTGGGAAGTACTGTCGTAGTAACTTAAAACATAGTAATTCTGTAATCTCAGCGAATCGTATAATCTTATGTCTTTATTGTTATTTAAAAAATAAAATAAATTGTCAATAGCCAAAGGTCTAGTTTGGAAGTCTCTTGTAAAATTCAAGTTTTCATTTAACATAGCATCAAAATAAACGGCTTTACTTAACGAATAAGGAACACGCTCTCCAAAATCATCCGCAGCACTGAATGAAAAATAAAAGTCTGAATATTCTCCAAAACCACTAAAAGTAATAAAACTGTTTTTATTATTTCGGAACACAGAAACACCAGCAGGAAGTCCGTTGATGTTTTTCAGGAATTTTTCGGTGGTTTTTAATTGACGAGGTGTGTTGTTGTCTATTTGCATAACAAAAGGCGAGTTCATAAAGGGAATCGTATCATTTTTTGAAAATGAATAATTCTTAATACCCTTTCCAGATTCAAAATCTTTGATTTCAAATAAAAGGAATTCTTTATTTGCCTTTATTTGGAATAGTTTATTATCACTATAAAATGAATTTGTTGTTCGGGAAGGATTTTCCGAAGCAGGGAAATCAAAAGTTTTTTCTTTTATATCACCGGTTTTGATAGTAAGATCAAAAGCTTGTGTTTTGGTAAGAGTATTATCAAATGTTAAAATAATATGATCCGGAACTACATACATTTTACTGGTACTTGACGCCAATTCAATTGGAGCATAAATATTTGGGTCTACTTTGTTTATTGGGAAATATTTGATAAGTGCGTTGAAAGAGATTTGAACATTCCTTTCATTCTTAAAAATAAATGAAGAAAAATCAAACATTTTAATTTCGCATTTTCCATCTTCAAATTTATAAAGAAGCAGATGTTCAAAGTCTTTTTCTTTTGCCAGAATATAAAACTTGTTAAGTTGTTGGAAACAGTTTATAATATAATCGTGGTTTTTCGGAAAATCAAATTTTAAGGATTCTGAGGTTTTGTTATCCGGATTATAGGTTGTAATTAAAATGTTCTTATAATCACGGGAACTCCAGTATAACGATGGCTTTTTATCGTCACTGATGCTGTAACCAATCAAATCCCTGCTTGTTTCATGTTTTATGGAATCTGTAAATTGATTCGCAAGAAATAAAGACGGATTGTATTTTAAAATATTTACGTTTTTATTGTCCCAGGTAAAAACATAAATATCCTTGGTTTTTTCATCTTCAGCATTTAAAATCTGGGTTTTCCCCATAAAGTTGAGATTTAATGGCAAAGAATTTAAGACTGTTTGACTAAACAGCACGGTTTTAGAAAATAAAACGAAGAGTAGAAGCAGTTTTTTCATAATGGAAAATTCATCAAAATTTATTCCAAATTTTTACAAGATTAGACTACCTTAAAATTAGTAATAAAAAAGTCCTTAAGAAAAAGATCTTAAGGACTTTAATGTTACATCTGAAAAGAAATTATTTCACAATAAAAGTAACTCTTCTGGCTAATCTTCTGGCTTCATCAGAATCTTTTTGGATAGACGTATCTGCACCATTAGCAACAACGTTTAAACGAGACGAAGCAATTCCTGCTTTTTCAAAAATAGTTTTCACATTGTTAGCTCTTGTATTTGATAGTTTTTCATTGTATTCTGCTTTTCCAACCTGATCAGCGTATCCAATTAAATCAAGTGATGCAGATGGGTTTTTTCTTAAATAAGTTAAAACGACATCAATTGCTGCAGTTGAGTTTTCGATTGGAGTTGTTTTATTAAAATCAAAATATACGCTGTAATATTTGTCATTGATCATTTTTTTGATCAAATCATTTTCATTTAACTGTGGAGTACTAACTTGTTTTTCTACAACAACTTCTTTTGTTGCCGGGATTTTTTTGATTTGAGATTCAAGTTCCGCAATTTTGTTTTCTAGGGCACTAACGTTTGCATTATCAGAAGATGTTACCATCCAGTCTGCATGTTTAATGTTTTTACCTAAATAAACATTTAATCCGATAGTACCATTGTAAAGAATTCCAGAAAAACCTCTGTTTCCTGTAACTGATGCTCCATCAAAGGTATGATCTTGGGATGCGTTTAAAATAGTAGAGAAATCTCCAGTTAAAGCTACTCTGTTTGATAATCTTATTTGTCCAGTTACACCAGCAATAAAATTACCCATTTGATCTGTTCCTTTAAAATTATCACTTCTTAATTGAGCATAACCAACACCAACATGTCCAAGTAAACCAAAAGTATTAGTCCAGGTTTCAAAGTTCATGATGCGCCCTAAGTTGGCAACAGCTTGCAAATCTACTCTGTAGTATTTTGAATCAAAATCTAAAGAATTTTTTCTGTTGATAAAACTATTATAACCAAAGTCGGCCTTCAAACCAAATTTATTGTTAAGCATGTAACGAACTCCAAAATCACCAACCCAAGGGCTTGGAGTATCTGTTGCATAACCTGAAGATAATGGTCGTTGAGGTTTAGTTAATCCACCAGCAAATTCTATAGACCATTTATTAAAACTGCTGTTGTTTTCTGTTTGTGCGTGAGCTCCTGTAAGTGCAAGGGCAAAAGCGAAAGTCATTACAACTTTTTTCATTATTATTGATGTTTTAAATTTGTGCCAAAACAACAATAAAATGTAAGTAAAAACTTCTTCTATAAGTCAGAAAGGTGTTAGAATAAGGTAATTTATTGGGTTGCTAATTTTGATTTAAAGCCCTTGTAAAACGTGTGTTTAGCGCTTTAGAGTTGTAACTATTTTGTTATGAGGTGTTTAGTTAAAACCGTCTGTGAATTTGCGTAAAACATATTCTTTGGCAATTGTATCGTAATACCCTAAAATCGAATAATTATTTAGCTTTAGAATGTTTGGAATAAAGATTTCCGGATGAGTATCTATAAAGTAAAAAATCTTGTCTGAAGCAAACGGTTCGTGAGTTTCAGTTGTCAGTTCTAGTTTCTTTGTCCAGATACTTTCAAAAAATACAGAATAATTACTCTCAATATTGTAATAATTGTTGGAAGGAAAATCTCCGTAGAAATCATCAAACATATTAAAACCATTCATCGACACGGTTCGTGAGCTGTTGCCGGTACCGCCCAGTGTGATAAAAAGGTTCTTTTTATTTTTAAAGACAGAAAGACCAGCATTAGTAGAAGCCAGTTCTTTTATAAAATTACTCGTGTTTTTTATGGTCTTAGGTTTGCGATCCTCAATCTGCATTAAAAGAGGAGAATTGTTAAAACGAATAGTATCTTTCTTCAAAACTGTGAATGATTTTATCAATTCGCCAGAGTTATAATCTTTGATGTCAAATAAAAGCTCATTAGAATTTACATTAAGTTGATAAAGCTTATTTTCGTGATAGAATGAGTTGGACGTTTTAGCGTTTTTCTGCCCTAAAGGCTGTAAAAAGGTTTTTTCTTTTATCTCTGAATTTTCCAGATTGATATCAAAAAGCTGTGTTTTTCTTAAACCCTGGTCTAGAGACAGAATTAAACGATTAGGTAATATGTAGAGTTTGCTTTTTGAAGTTGCTTTGTAAAGTGGATTATAATCTCCAGACTCCATTTTTTCAATCGGATTTTCATTTAAAATTTGATTGAATGTTTTCTGTTGGGTTTTTCGATCCCGAAAAGCGAAAGAGGAGAAGTCCAAAAACTTTTCGTCGGCAACTCCATTTTTAAAAACATAAACGGTTAAAGCCTGTTTTGTTTTATATTTCATAAGTAAATAAAAATTGTTGTCTTTTTGATATTGCGTTATGATGTATTGTTCTTCAACTGGTAAAGAAAATTTTAAAGCTCTTGTTGTTTTATTTTCAAAGTAATACTTGATAACGATAATGCTTTGTTCCTGTGGAGAAAACCAATACAAAGTCGGATTACCGTCTTCGCTGAAACTACAGCCCAGCAAAGATCTGTTTTCTGTGTATTGTCTGGTCGTTGTAAATTTATCGTTTAGGAATAAAGCACTATTGTATTTGAGAATGGTCAAACTGTCGCGAGAGGCAATAAAAGCAAAAACATCATGTGTAACAACGTTTTCGGCATTTAAAGTCTGGCAATCCTCTTTCAGTGTTTTTAAATCTATGGGATAAGAAGTTAATACTGTTTGACTTAACGAAACAGTACTATACATCAAAATTAGAAAGAGGAAGATTTGTTTCATAAGTTTCTTTGAACAAAAATTATTCCATTTACTTTATTGATTCATAAGGTCTTGAAAAAGATCTACAAATTGTCCAAGATGCATTCCGTCCATCAAACCATGATGCACATATACCGCCATTGAAATCGTTCTTTTTCCAGTTTCTGAAACCATCATTTTTCCAAAAGAAACTTTAGGACAGCTGTCCGGATAAGTAAAACTTCTCGCATGTGTAAGCGATGTAAAATTCAACCACGGAATTGCCGAAAAATGAATCAAATTATCATCATTAAATTCTCTTGTAAAAAGCCCGGTTGTATTTTGAATACGTTCAATTTCTAGTAAAGCATTTTGTTTGAAGATTTCAAAATCTGGATTATATTCAATTAAAGAAAACCCGAAAGTACCATCTTCACGACCAATTGTTGCCGAAGCATCAATGCGCTCATTGATGTAAATCTGGTTTTCGGAAATTCGGTATTTAAAATTCTCAATTGTATTTACGGCAACTAAGGTTTTATGTAGGTAGAAGATGAAAAAAGAAGCGTTTAAACTTTTGGCAGTCTGATACGCTTTGGTGCAGTCGATTTCTACCGTTGCACCAAAGAAAGGCTCTTCCATTTGTTTAAAATGAGCAAAATGCTCTTTTCTATTCCAGTTTTCTAAGTCTAAAAGTGTTTTCATTATAATAAATTCGGAACCACTTCTGCAATAGTTTCAAATGAACTAAAATGCTCGTGTTCTATAGTATGATTAATTTTTTCGTGCTCCCAGGTCGTATGAAACGGAATATGAACGGCATAGCCACCAATTCCTAAAACCGGCAATACATCTGATTTTAATGAATTTCCAATCATCAAAAATTCATGTGCCTGAATGTCTAAACGGCCTAATAGTTTTTGATAATCGATTTCTTGTTTGTCAGACATGACTTCGATATGATGAAAATAATGTCCCAAACCAGAGCGATGCAATTTGCTGTGCTGATCTTTTAAATCGCCTTTTGTTGCTACGACCAATTTGTATTTTCCATGAAGCGCTTGTAATGTTTCTTCAATTCCGTCCAAAAGTTCAATTGGTTTTTCCAGCAATTCTTTTCCGTATTGAATGATTTTTTCAATGACTTCAACAGGAATAGTATTATTCGAAATATTCATTGCTGCTTCGATCATCGAAAGAATATATCCTTTGATTCCGTAACCGTACAAAGGCAGATTGGCTATTTCAATTTTAAATAATTCCTGTGAAATGCCCTGATGCGAAAGATAATCTTCCATCAAAGCACAAAATTTATGTTCGGTTTCCTGAAAATAAGGTTCGTTTACAAATAAAGTATCATCGGCATCAAATGCGATTACTTTTAGGTTTGGTATTTTAGTTTTATGTAACATAAGTTTTTTGTTTCAAGTGTTTTTTTTGTTTCAGGTTTCAAGTTTTTTTCGCCACGAATTGCACTTATTTTTTTGCTACACATTATTTTAGGCTTAAAAAGATTTTTATCTGCTAAAATCTGCCTAATCTGTGTGAAATTTTTTTTGCCACAGATTATTAAGATTAGAATGATTTTTTTAAATCTGTATGACAAAAAATTTCAAAAATCAATCTGCTCAAATCTGCTGAATCTGCGTGAAACCTTTTCCTTAATTTTTAGAAAAAAGCCTTTTTAAAGAAATCGTTTTATCATAAAAAGTAATTCGGATTCCGAAAAGTAAAACGATGCCGCCGAAAACCATCTGTAAAGTTATTTTTTCTTCCAAAAACAACCAAGCTAAAATAGAAGTAATTACAGCCTGACTCAATAAACTCAATGAAACTCTTGTTGCACGCATGTGCTGCGTTGCGTAACTAATCGAAAGCCAAGCGCACAATTGACATATTACTGCTTGTAAAACCAAAACAAACCAGCCTGCATTTGAAAATCCAGTAAAAGGTTCGTCCAGCGAATAACATAAAATTCCCAAATAGATACTGGAAGCAGTTAAACTAATGGTCATAAACGAAAGAACGTCAACTTCTGAAAGTACATTTTTACTGACCAAAAGATAAATGGAATATAGAATTCCTGATAAAACCGCAAACAAAAAAGCCTGATCGAAATTCAAATCAATAAAAAACTCAAAACCAACTAAAGCGACCATTCCAAAAAGAGAAACGACAGTGCCAATCCAGAAATTTGTGGCAGGTTTTGATTTCAGAAAAAGGAAAGAACCAACTCCAACCCAAACAGGAGATAAATTAGTTAACAAAGAAGCCTGAGTCGCACTCGATTCCTGAATGGCAATATTCCAAACGGCAACATCTGATGAAAATAAAACCCCACAAAGTACTGCTAAAAGTGTAAATTTTAAACTCGGAAGTTTAAAGTTCCCGCTGAAAATGACATACGGCAATAAAAGTAAAACAGCAAAAAACATTCGGTAAAATGCCGAAATCAATCCTGGTGTTAAACGTAATTTGACCAATATTGGAAAAATTGAAATGCAAAGGATACCGCAGATTAAAGCTAATCTTGGTTTAGTGAGTTTCATTAGATGTATTTTATTCTTAGATATTTTTTCTTCAAAGATACTTCACTAAAAGTATATTTATTGTATAAAGAAATTTTTTTGGCTATTCGCTAAAACTAAAAATCTGATATTTTTTATTGTCGTTATTATAATTTCCTAAGTATAAAGAAGAATTGAATTTAAAAACAATTAAATCTTCATAGATATCCTTTCCTATAAGAGATATCTTCTCGCTAATTTCTTCATTTTCTTCTAAAAATAATCTTGCTTTTTCAAAAGCAGATGTTTTAACCTCAGCATTTATATGATTAAAACTAGAATCAAATAAACAGTTAGTATAAACCACATTTTTGCCTTTATAAGAAATCAAATTACCAATTGTATAGGTTGAAGTAAAACCAAATGATATAGGAGATCCACTAAAGCCCGGACCAAATCCTGGTCCCATAGCCATTCCGCCGCCACGAGCTATATCTTGTGAACTTCCTATAACAACATAATATAAACCGTTTAAATTATAACAAGAAATTCCCGGATTAGAATTATTGATTTTTCTAATAAACTGTTTCGGTTTTTCTAAGACCTTTTTGTTGCTTATGCTGCCCGCTTCCTGAAAAACATCTGAGTTCTTATAACTTATTTCTTCCTCTCGCAAAGTCTTGAACTCATTGATTTTATTCCCGTTTTGATCACTTATGGTTAAAAACAGAAAACTTGGATTTGTTTTGATTTGAAGAATTTTATCATCAATTAAAAAAGAGTTTGATTTAGGAATACTAAAATCAGATGAGCTCTGAGTTATTTTCGGTTGGTCAATCGATTTTAAAGTAGGAGTAAAATTATTTAGGTTAATTTTTAAAATGGTCGTCTGATCTGTATTATTATCAAAAGTAAAAATAATCTCGTCATTTTTATAGGCATAAGCTTTAAGCTTTTTTGAGCTAAATGACAGTGATGGAGGACTATCATTATGAATCGTCTGAATAAAATGTTCTTCAAATACTTCAAACAAAACATTGTACAGGTTTACATTCTGACCGTCTTTATTCCTGAATTGAAACTTTGTTAAGTCAACCATTTTTTCATTCAGATTGCCATTTTCATCCGAAGTATAAAACTTTAAAATACTGGAGTTTTTGACAATTGAAATTAAATAAAAGGTATTGTTAATGGTAATTTCTTTAATTACCTTTTCTTTTTTTAATTCTAAGGTAATTGGTTTTGCTTGTGTTTCTTTGGTTAAAAAATTGAAAGACTGAACATTTATATCATTTCGATCTTTTGATCCCCAAAAAAGAAAATAGTTTTGATCTTTTTGACTATAGCCGATAATCTCAGTATATTTTTTTTCCGGTCTCAGCGTAGAAATCGAATCTTTGATTTCAAATTTATTATCAAATCGGATAGAAGATACTTTTTCTTTATCATTCAAAAACAGAATTACTTCTTTGCTGTTCTCATTTGTAACCTGAAAAAAGTTTCTCTTTCTTGCCAGTTTAAGGTTAAACTCTTTTACAATTTCCTGCGAAGAGGATATAAAACTACTTAAAATGAAACAGATAAATAATGCTTTCTTTAACATCGGTTTTGGTTAAATTATAGGGTTTAAAAAGATTTTAACTTTATGCAAATCTAAATACCTTTTTGGTATGATGAAGCAAAAAGCGCGAATCAATTAAAAATTATAATCGGTTCGCGCTTTTTTATTTTAAAAAAAAAGAATTTTTATTCTTTCGTCTCTTCAACTTCAAGAGTCGGAGGAGCTTCTGGAGCCGGTGTATCTTCACCTTTTAAATAAGTTGGAAGATTTAATCCGGCCATATTGAATAAATCATTTAATGGTGGCACTGTTTTCATCATTCCGGAAACAAAATTGGCAGTTGAACCATTTTCGCCCTGACCATTTCCAGAATCCCAAACCGTGATTTTGTCAATCTTGATATTTTTAACAGCTTCAACCTGAGTTTTAACCAATTCAGGAAGTTTCTCCAATAATAAAAGCTGGAATGCTTTACTTGGATCTCCGCCTGCAGCGGCTACAACATCTTTGTAACCTTCTGCTTGTTTGGTTAAGATTTCAAAAAGACCTTTTGCTTCTGCTTCCATTTTAGCGAAAATTGCATCAGCTTCTCCTTTTGCATTTTCTCTGATCGTTTCTGCAGCAGCTTGTGCTTCGATAATGGCTCTTTGTTTAGCAATTTCTGCAGGAACTACAATGTTTGCAATTTGAGTAGAACGTTCTCTTTCAGAACGAGCCAACTCGGCTTTTTGCTCTGCAAGGTACGATTCTTCCAATGCTTTTGCCTGTTGTACTTTTTCGGCGGCAATTGCGATACGCAACGATTCTGCTTCTTTTTCTCTACGAATCGCTTCAGAATTAGCGATGGCAATTTTCGCTTCGTTCTCTCCCTGAATCGCGATTGCGTTTGCTTCAGACGTTTTTACCCTTGTATCTCTTTCAGCTTCAGCTTTACCAATAGTTTCGTCTTTAGCGGCTGTTGCAATACTAATTTCACGGTCTTTTTGAGTAATGGCAATTTTTACGTCACGATCTCTGTGTGTTTCTGCGATTTGAGTGTCTTTTTCTCTGTCAGCAAGAGCTTTACCGGTTTCTCCAATTTTTTCCTGCTCAGCAACACTAATTTTAGCTTCGTTAATCGCTTTTGCAGCAGCTTCTTTTCCTAAAGCTTCAATATAACCAGATTCGTCACGAATATCCGTAACGTTTACGTTGATTAATTTTAAACCGATTTTCTTCAATTCGCTGTCCACGTTTTTAGAAATGTTGTCCAGGAATTTATCACGGTCTGAGTTGATTTCTTCAATAGTCATAGTTGCAATAACCAAACGCAATTGACCAAACAAAATATCTTTTGCAAGCTCTTGAACTTGTTCTGATGATAAACCTAATAATCTTTCAGCAGCCGTATTCATACTATCAGATTCTGTAGAAATGGCAATGGTAAATCGACAAGGAACATCGACTCTAATGTTCTGACGGCTTAATGCATTTGTCAGATTGGCTTCGATAGAAAGCGGTTTTAAATCCAGAAAAGAGTAATCCTGAATTACGGGCCAGATAAAAGCACCTCCACCGTGTACACAACGTGCTGAAGTTCCGCCGGTGCGTCCGTAGATTACTAAAATTTTATCCGAAGGACAGCGCTTGTACCTTGAGATTAATGCTGAAATGGTTACGAATAGAACGATTGCCGCAACTGCAATCAAAATAATTGGGTTGATCATTATAATTTATGTTATATGGTTTCTACGATTAAGAGGTTGTTGTTTTCTATTTTAACAACTTTTACGGAACTTCCCGACGGAATTCTGTCATTTTCAGTCATGGCTTCCAGTTCATGAAAGGCACCGTTTACACTGATCATGATTTTGCCTTTTCCGCTTTTCTTTTCGGGAATAGTCAGATAAACTTCGGCAGTTTTATTCAGTGTATTGGTAATTTTAAAAGAATTGTCTTCGGCTAGTTTTTGTACTTGTTTGATCACGAAGAAAAACAAAAGCACAAACAAAACCCCAACAACAAACGAAGTAACAATAAGAAAAACCGGCTTTTCGCCAAGAGTCGAATAAAAAGAAATCCCAGTCCAGCTAAAACCTAACAAAAAGTTGATTAAGTTTCTTAAAGAAAAAAGCTGAAAATCGCCGCCATCATGTAAGTGAGCATCAAAATCGGTATCGAAACCGTCTGCCACATCAAGACCCGAAAAGGTAATAACGGTTTGAATAAGAAAAATTAAACTTGTTGGAATCGCGATGTACCAAAAAGATTTAAGCAACGTAGGTAAACTGTCTAATAGCTCCATAATTTTCAGTTTTTCGAATAACTTTTGGCGCTAATATCTCATTTTTTTTGTAAGAAAACTAATTTTAAAGGAAAATCAATGATTTAATAATATGTAGAAAAGAAAAAGCGCAAATCAATTATTTTTTTAATTGATTTGCGCCTAAATTTTTTCTGAAATTAAAATTTAATCAACAAATTTTCTAATTGTATATTCTTTGGCTTTAGTGTCGTAATAGCCTAAATAATAAGCAGAGTCTATTTTGTATAATGTTTGTGCCGAAACATTTTTATTTTCTTCAAAAAAAGTACCAATTTTATCAAATGCGAGCAATGGAATTTCGCCATCTATATGATTTCCATTGTTGTCAAATAAACTTTCGAATTTAGTCAATTTTCTATTTTGATAAGTGTTGAAGCTATTCATAGAAGGACTAAATGCCAGAGCTCCAATTAGGGCTCCAACAAATCCAAACTGATTCATTACAAACTGGCCACTAGACTGCTGTTCCGGAGAAACTCCTCCAAAGGTAATTAAAGTGTTTTGGCCAAGATTATAGCAAGAAATACCTAAGTAGGCATCATTTATTTTATAAATAAACTGTGAAGTAGTTTCTAAAGTTCTTTTACCACCAAAATCACTTCCACGAACAGTCATTTTTGAGTTTTTAAAATCAATCTCTTTACGGGAGTTTGCATCGTATTCTTTTAACAATTTGCCATTCAGATCTTTTATTGAAAAATAAAATTGATCCATTGAAGTTCTTAACTGATAGAGTTTATTTTCGAAATAAAAAGAGTTAGAACTTTGATAAGAACGTTCACCAGTTATTAAATGTTGTTTTATGATTTTTTCTGTGATACTAAATTTTTCTAAATCAATTGTAAAAACTTGTGTGTGATCTATATTTGTGTCAAGTGTTATTACAATTTGTTTTTCATTAAAATAGCATTTTTTCTTTTTGGCACTATAAACTAGTGAGACAGGATTTTTAGTGTCAATACTCTTTATTGAAAAGGAACTTTCCAGAGGCATCAAACTTTCTTTTAAAATGCCATATAAATCTGATTTTACATTATCTGACTTTAAGAAGTTAAAGCCATTGAGGTCTAATATCTTTTCGGCATAAGTTCCATCTTTATCAAAAACATGCAGTTTAAGTTTGTTTCCTTTTTTAAGAACTGATAAAATGTAAAAATTGTCATTTCCGCTGAATTTTTCCAGAACTTGTTCTTCTTTTAAAGACAAGTTGTATTGCTTAGTTTCTATTTTATGATTGGAGATATCATATAACTGGGTAAAAATTTCCTGATAATCATTAGATGCCCAAAATAAACGGGTATTGTTGTTGCTGATATTATAGCCAATCATCATATCGTAAATTTTAGTATTTGGCCTTTCAGCAGAAACACTATCAACAATTTTCATTGTTTCATTAAGTTGAATTGCTTTTACTCCAATCTTGTCATTTACGAATAGCGTAACGTCTTTCTTTTCGTTATTTACAACTTGAAAAATGGTATGATTCTTTTTTAACTCTAATGAGACAGAACTTACAATTTCCTGTGAAAAAGAACAAAGGCTGATTAGAAATAAACAAGTACAAAATATTTTTTTGTGCATAATGTTAGATTGTTTTTGGGGTGTATAATTTTAAAGAATGAAAAACGATTAATTCACAAATTTTCTGATAACAAATTCTTTGGCACCACTATTAAAATAGCCGAGATAAAAAGCGTCATCATTTTTAAACAAAAGTTTAGAATCAATGCTTTTATTTTCAGTTAAAAAAATCTCGATTTTATCTACAGCCATACGTTCTAAATCGCCTTCAATATGATTTCCCTGATGATCAAATAAACTATTTATTGCATTAGCTGTTTTATCATTTGAAGGACTAAATGCCAATGCTCCAATTAAACCTCCAACCGCTCCAAAATTCATCATTACAGCCTGACCTGTAGAAAGACCTGCAGAAAGAGCACTAATGCTTGTTAAGTTGTTTTCATTTATTTCGTAGCATGAAATGGCTACTGGCGATTCGTCTCCAAAATTGAAATTTCTAAAAAAATCTTTAGCTGATGTGTTTACCGTTCGGTTTTTGGGAGAATTCATAAAATCAATAGGGCTGTCTTTTTCCAGTATATACTCTTTAATCAGATTGTTGTTTAAATCTTTAATGGTCAGATACATTTTTTTAGAAGACATTTTTACCTGATACAATTGATCTTTAATTACAAAAGAATTACATTTTACATCCGTTGTCCCAAAGTCTTTTAAAGGTCGTTGTAAGAAGTTTTTTGAAGTCATTTTGTAAGTTTCCAAATCAATTTGAATGACTTGTGTGTAATTTTGATTAGAATCAAATGAAATGACAATCTGATTATCTATTACATAGCTTTTTCTTTTTCTAGAAGCAATAGATGGCGGAGTGATAGTTTCGGGTGTGATTTTAGCCAATGAAAGCCCTCTTTCAGCTGAAGCAAAATCTTCCAGAAATGTATCGTACAAATTAGTTCTGTGGTAGAACTTTACACCACTTAAATCAATATCTTTTATTTCTAAATTACCAAGTTCGTCAAAAACGTATAATTTGAAAAGATTGCTTTTTTTGACAATTGATAATATGATGAATTTATTTCCTACGCAATAATCCTGAAGATAGACCTCTTCTTTAAATTCAAGATTATAGGTTTTCTCATTAGTTTTATTGTCTTTTAAATCAAAAGATTGTACTAGTATTTTCTTTTTATTGGAAGACCAAACTAATGCAGCGGCTTTATCTGAAGCCATATTTCCAATTACAGACGAATAGCTTTTGTCTGATTTTGCACCGGAAACTGAATTGAGAACCTGCATTTTTTCATCCAATTGAATTGCTTTAGCCAGATTTTCTTTTTCATTAACGACAAAAAGAGTTGTTTGTTTGGAAGAGTCATTTACAGCCTGATAAAATTGACTATCCTGATGGGTTTGTACAGGAATCGAATTGACTATTTCCTGTGAAAATGAATTTATACCGCAAAAAATTAAGCTAAGAAAAATGTATTTTTTAAACATGAAGGGAATTCGTTTTTTTGAAAGTTTTTTCTTTTACAAAACTAAACACTTTTAGCTATTTTAAAAGAAAAATGCCTGAAATCAATTTATAATTTCAGGCATCTTATTTTGGATATTTTAAATCATTTTTAATTCACCGTAGCACCATTTGGCGCATCAGCATCTGGATTTACAAAAACCAGTTTCCCTTCTGCATTTGTTGTCATCAAAATCATTCCTTGACTTTCGACACCACGTAAAGCTCTTGGAGCAAGATTTGCTAATACAGAAACGCGTTTTCCAATGATTTCTTCCGGAGAAAAACTTTCAGCAATCCCAGAAACAATCGTACGAACATCAATTCCGGTATCTACTTTAAGCACTAAAAGTTTGTTTGCTTTTGGCATTTTTTCAGCTTCCAAAATAGTTCCGATACGAATATCCATTTTCGCAAAATCTTCAAACTGAATTAAATCTTTCTGAGGTTCTGCTTGTTTGTTTTCGGCAAGATTAGCTGTTTTTGTTGCTTCCAATTTATCTATTTGTTTTTGTATTTCTTCGTCTTCAATTTTAGCGAATAGCAATTCTGCTTCACCAATTTTATGTCCAGCAGGAAGTAAATCTGAGTTTTCAGAAATATCATTCCAACCTAAAGTTTTATCAAGAAAAATGTCTTTTGCATCACGATTTTTCTCTTTCAGGAATTTGCTGAAACCTGCAAAATGTTCTTTAAGATCTCCTAAATTCAATATTTTAGAAAGTTTCGCAGCATTGAAAGGTAAAAACGGCTCAGCCAAAACGCTCAACGCAGCAGCGATTTGTAACGCTACATACATTTGAGTTTTTACACGCTCCGGATTGTCTTTCATTACTTTCCAAGGCTCTTCGTCTGCCAGGTATTTATTTCCTAAACGAGCCACATTCATTAATTCGCCCAAAGCTTCACGGAATCTGTAACGCTCAACAGAACTTGAAATCACAGCTGGATAGGCTTTTAATTCGGCTAAAGTTTGTTCGTCAACTTCTGTAAATTCGTTTGGCACTGGAATAACTCCATCGTAATATTTGTTGGTTAAAACCACCACACGATTGATGAAGTTTCCAAAAACAGCAACCAATTCGTTGTTGTTTCTAGCTTGGAAATCTTTCCACGTAAAATCGTTGTCTTTTGTTTCAGGAGCGTTTGATGTCAATGCATAACGCAAAACATCCTGTTTATCTGGAAACTCTTCTAAATATTCGTGTAACCAAACCGCCCAGTTTTTAGAAGTCGAAAGTTTGTTTCCTTCCAAATTCAAAAACTCATTTGCCGGAACGTTATCTGGTAAAATGTAACTTCCTTCGGCTTTTAGCATCGCCGGGAAAATAATACAGTGGAAAACAATATTGTCTTTTCCGATAAAGTGAACCAGTTTCGTATCCTGATCTTTCCAGTACGGTTCCCAGTCTTTTCCTTCGCGTGCTGCCCATTCCTTAGTAGAAGAAATATATCCAATTGGCGCATCAAACCAAACGTATAGTTTTTTGCCTTCAGCTCCTTCAACAGGAACATCAATTCCCCAGTCTAGGTCACGCGTTACGGCACGAGGTTCTAAACCTGCATCGATCCACGATTTTACTTGTCCGTAAACGTTCGTTTTCCAATCGTTTTTATGACCTTCCAAAATCCATTCACGCAAAAAAGCATCGTAACGATCCAAAGGTAAAAACCAGTGTTTCGTTGATTTTAAAACCGGAGTTTCGCCAGTAATTGTTGATTTCGGGTTGATCAAATCAGTTGCGTTCAAAGTAGAGCCGCAGTTTTCACATTGATCACCGTAAGCGCCGTCATTACCACATTTTGGGCAAGTTCCAACCACAAAACGGTCTGCTAAAAACTGATTGGCTTTTGCATCGTACAATTGTTCGGTAACTTCTTCAATAAAATCACCTTTATCATACAAAGTCCTAAAGAATTCAGATGCTGTATCATGATGAATTTTCGCCGAAGTTCTAGAGTAATTGTTAAATGAAATTCCGAAATCAGCAAACGATTTACGGATGATTCCATCATATTTGTCAATAACTTCCTGCGGTGTGATTCCTTCTTTTTTGGCTTTCATCGAAATTGCAACGCCGTGTTCATCACTTCCGCAAATAAATGCAACATCTTTCCCCTGCAATCTTAAGTATCTGGAATATATATCTGCAGGCACGTAAACACCAGCCAAATGCCCAATATGAATAGGCCCGTTGGTGTAAGGTAATGCCGCCGTGATTGTATATCTCTTTGGATCTTGTATCATAATTCAATTTTATTGAGTGCAAAAATAAGCAATAGAATTGAGATTTTAATATTACACGAAGATTCACAAAGAATTTCGCAGAGATTCGCTAAGATTTTATTGAATTTGGTTCTCGCAAAGTCGCAGAGGCGCAAAGTTTTTGTTTTTAAGTTAAAGATTAACCATGCAGTTTGTCATTTCGATTTCTATGATAAAACCAAATCTTTTTGATAAGAGGTTTGTTTTTTTATTACCGCAAAAACCCGATGGATTATTTTATTTCTCACAGCATTTAAAACGCTCATTTTGTTTTTT
>NZ_JBHUOT010000008.1:219723-348092 GCF_042686225.1 Flavobacterium notoginsengisoli | reverse complement strand
CCTCTTCCCATCCCGAACAGAGAAGTTAAGCCCGCCTGCGCAGATGGTACTGCAGTTTTGTGGGAGAGTATGTCGTCGCCTTTCTTTTGAAAACCCTGTTTCTTACGAAACGGGGTTTTTTGTTTTATGGCTGTTTTGATTGTAAATAACTTGTATCCCGCTGTGTTCCTGTGGTTGAAACCACAGGCTATGTTTAAAAAAATGAGAAAGTTCCAAAATAAATAGCTTGTATCCCACATGTTCCTGTGGTTGAAACCACAGGCTATGTTTAAAAAAAATGAGAAAGATCAAGTATTAGGTTCAAAAAAGATTGGATAATCTGAAAAGAAAATAAATCTACATTTCTAATCCCTCTAACCTGAGACCTGAATCTAGATTTCTCGCCTCTGCATTGAGATCTAAAAGTTTTTATCTAATTCTTTTTAAAACAAAAAGTTCTATTTATCTTAAACGCGTTAGGGATGGGAGCGGCATCCTTTTGTTTTTTTCTTTAAAAACAAAAGATACAGCGGACAGCCCGACCCGGAGGGAAACGATATAAAGCACTTTAATTTTATCTATGAGATTAATTTCTTTTTGGAGTCATTTCAAGCAAATCATCCATATTGTTAGGGATAGTATATAGTAATATGTTTTTGGAAATAGTGGGTTGATCTTCAAAAGCTACTGCTCCTAGATAATTTTCGGCAAAATTAAAACTATATACTTGCCAATTTTGAGTATTTCTTAGAAGTGTTGAGTCTATATAATATTGCCCATCTAAGCTTGGTATATTTTTAAAATCTTCATCTATTCCTTTTCCTAATGCTTTAACAAATGCCTCTTTACGTGTCCATGATGTATAAAAAGCATGTTTTATATCAGAAGAGTTTTGAATTTGTATTGCTTCACTATCTTCAAAAACATCTGGTAAAAGAGTAGTAAATTTGAAATCATTAGACATGTATTCAATATCTAATCCAACCTTTTTTCGAGAAATTGCTATAGCAGCAAAATCTTCAGAATGTGATACATTAAAATGTAACCAGGGATGTGATATTAAATAAGGTTTTTTATTAAAATTATAATCAAAATAGATATCTTTTATTCGTAACTTGGTATGTGCAGCAAGAATAAATTTTAAAATTGACCGATATATTATGAAACGGTTTGTGTCTGATTCTTTATAAAAACGCTGTGCTTTTTTAATTTCTTTTGCATTTAGAAATTTAGATAAATCATTTTTAAGATCTGTAAAGTTAGGTAAATAGATGGTATATATAATAATGTCATCGCTGTCTAAAAAATACTTTTTATCAGGAATTGATTCTGCACCTTTTACATCTGAAAAAGAGATGGATAGCTTAGAGGTTTTCATGTTTCTCATCTAGTATGTTTTGAAGTAATCTTGCTAATACTTTATCATTTGGCGGAGCTACAATATCAAGGTGATTTCCTGAGATATTGTGAATGATAACGCCTCCTAATGCTGCTTTTTTCCAACCTAAATGGGTTGGATCTAATTTATAATTGTCATCATCTTTTGATCGAAATAAATCAACTTCGAAGTTTTGTGGCTTAAGATGATAGCGATCAACAATTTTTCTAACTAAACCATCAGCTTCTATAAACTGTTGAAGCGCAAGTTCTTCTTGTTCTGTCATTATTTTTTTCTTTCCAAAATGTCTTTGAAGAATATATTCTTTTTTTCCATTAATTCGCATTTTGAAAGCTTTCCAGCTTAATAACATTTCTTTTAAAAAATCTAATCTTCTGTGGGTAATATCGAAGTATCTTACAAGTTGTTTTCTTCTGTAGTTTCCGTAATAATAGGAGGAATCGACATAAGAATCCAGTAAACCCGTAAGACTTACTATTTTTCCCTGGGCTTTTAACTGACGTGTCATTTCAAAAGCAACGATACCTCCAAAAGAGAATCCTGCCAATGCATATGGTCCTTTGGGATTTACTTTTATGATTGCATCAATGTAATAGGCTGCCATAGCCTCGATTGATTCATACCATCCGTCGAAACCTTTTGGTTTAGTGCCCTGAATTCCATATACTGGTTGATCATCATCGAATTGTTTACTTAAGTTTACAAAATTCAAAACGTTCAGTCCTGCACCATGAATAATAAAAAGTGGAACTTTGCTTCCGGATGGTTTTATTGGAACTAAACAATCGGAATAAATTTCCGTTCCTGTATTTAATAGTTTTGCAAATTTTTCTACTGTTGAATATTTGAATAATGCAGATAATGGAATTCGTTTACCGGTATGTTTCTCTATTTCAATCATAACTTTTACGCCTTTGATTGAATGGCCTCCCATTTCGAAGAAATCGCTGAAAATATCTATGTTTTCTATATTTAGACTTTCTTTCCAAATTGTGGCAACGATATTTTCTTCTTCAGTTCTGGGGGCCGTATATGTGATTTTTTTGTTTGCTTTATATTGAGATAATGCTTTACGATCTATTTTTCCATTAAGAGTTGTTGGAATTTTTTCTAATAAGTTAAAATCATGCGGAATTAATTGCGCCGGTAATCGTGTAGATAAAGCTTCGCGCCATTGAGGTATTTTTACTTCAGCGTCTTCCAAATTGGAGTCAGGGACAATATGTGCAATCAGGAAATTTTCATCAGCTAATACTACAGCAGATTTTATTCCTTCGAGCGATAGTAATGCTTGTTCAACTTCTCCTGGTTCTATACGATGTCCTCTGATTTTAACTTGTTGATCTAATCGACCTAAGCATTCTATTTCATTATTTGGAAGTAGTTTTCCTAGATCTCCTGTACGATAAAGTATTTTTTCTTCATTTGAAAATTTGTCTTTAATAAATTTTTCAGCAGTTAGTTCAGGTCTGTTCCAATAACCTTTTGCAACACCATCTCCGCCAATTGTAATTTCTCCAATGTTTCCTGGTGCTACTAGTTGACCTTGGTCGTCAATTATGTAGATTTGTGTATTTCCAATTGGTTTTCCAATAGTAATCAATTTGTCATCATTTTTTATTTGTTTTATTGATGACCATATTGTGGTTTCTGTTGGTCCATATACATTCCATAGTGTATCACATTTGGTTAATAATTCTTTAGAAAGATCAACTGGCATTGCTTCGCCGCCGCAAAGGGCTTTAATTGGTAATTTATCATTCCATCCCGAATCTAAAAGCATTGACCAGGTTGTTGGAGTGGCTTGTAGGAAATTGATTTTTTCTTTTTTTACCAAATCAAGTAAAAGTCTTCCATCTCTCGCGGTTTCCTGATCTGCCAGAATTAATGTTGCTCCCTTAATTAAAGGAAGATATAATTCTAATCCGGCAATGTCGAATGAAATTGTAGTTATAGAAAGTAATCTGTCGTCTTTGCTAATGCCTGGTTCAATGGCCATGCTACAAAGAAAATTAACTAAATTTTTATGTGTAATAGGAACTCCTTTTGGATTACCAGTTGATCCGGAAGTATACAGAATATATGCTGTGTTATCTGGACTAACAGTAAAAGGAAGTGGTAATGAGGAGTATTGATTTACTGAATCAATGCTATCTTCTATGAAAAGGGTTTGTGGCCAAGATGGTAATGCTGCAAATAATACTTTACTGGTTAATAATATTTTTGCTCCAGAATCATTAAGCATAAATTCTAAGCGTTCTTTAGGGTATTCCGGATCTAAAGGTAAATAGGCTGCACCACATTGCATAATAGCTAATAGTGTATAAAGAAGTTCCGGACTCCTTGGAAAAGAAACAGCAATAAAATCACCAGATTGGACACCTTGTGCTTTTAAATAATTTGCAAATTGATTTGCTTTTTGGTGTAATTCGTAATAAGAAGTTTTGGAATCGTGAAATTCTAAAGCTACATTATCGGGAGTTGCTTCGGCTTGTTTTCTGAGTAGTTCAGTTAGTGTCATATTTGGATAAGACATTTCGGTGCTATTCAACTCATTATATTTTGCGACGTAATTATTGCTAATAAAATCTGATAACGGGGTATTTGCATTTGCTATAATTTTCTGAATTATATCTTCAAACAAGCTCATCATTTTGCTTATCGTTTCTGGCTTAAACAGAGTAGTGTTATATACCCATAGAAAGGAAGGACCACTCTTAGCTCTAAAAATGTGAAGCTGAATTTCAAAAGTTCCAAATTGTCTTGGGTTTAGGTCAAAACTATGAGTAAGATCGGTAAATGAAAATTCATCTTCTATGGTGCGGGCTAAATCTACAGTTAATATAACCGGAACCAGAGGAATTCTGGAAGGATCTCTGGCGATAGCTAAACTCTTTAGAAGATGACCAAAACTTACTTGTTGATGTTCATAAGCATCAAATAATTCAGAATTTCGTTGTTTCATGTATTCTACGAAACTGATATCAGGAGTTATTTTACTACGTAAAGGAAGTAGATTAGCACAATCACCTATTAATTGTCTCATATCGTACATTGTATTTCCTGAAGAGGGAAATCCTACTACTAGATCATTTTGTCCTGTTATCTTGCATAAAAGCACTTCAAATGCAGCAAGTAAAGTGGTAACTAAACTGCATCCGGCGTTTATACCTACAATTTTTAAATCGTTTATAATGTTATCATCTAGCGGAAAATCAATTCTGTCACTGTTATATGTTCTTACAGAAGGTCTTGTGTAATCTAAAGGTAATTCAATTGTTGGTACTGATTCTTTATAGATATTAATCCAAAAGTCTTCTAGAGGTTTATACTCTTTGCTTTCCATAAATGAATTTATCTTTTCAGCAAATTCACTAAAAAGTTCTGCAGGAGGTAATTTAGGTTCTTTGTTTTTAGCGTACGCAGAATAAATTGTACCAAGTTCTTCCAGAATAATGTCAATACTTAATCCGTCTCCAATAATATGGTGTATGGTTAATATTGCCAAATATTCGAAATCGTCAATTTTAATTAGGTTTACTCTAAGTAATGGGCCATTAACAAGATCAAAAAGCTTGTCAACTTCTTCTTTAATTAAATTCGTTACTGCAGATTCTTTTTCAATTACCGGAAGATCAGAAAAATCTTTTTTTGAAATCTCGTGTGTATAATTATTATAGATACACATAAAACGCCCGTCAGGACTAAACGTAGCTCTCAAACCTTCGTGGCGCTGAACTAGCGTGTTTATAGCTCTTTCAAATAGATCTATAACTAAATTTCCTTTTAATTTAAGAGATATAGATAGATTATAAGCTTTGTTAGCATCATTGCCTCCAAAAATGCAATCTGACCATATTTCCTGCTGCGAATTGGTGGTGTAAATTACTCGTTCGATTTCAGGTGAGAATGGAGTAAATTGAACTTCAGTTTCCATTTCTGTTTGTATTTGAGGTTGATTTTTCATTATTATCCTATTTTAAATGAATTGAACAGCTTTTTGAATTGTCAATTTAAAATATTTGTTGTCTCTTTTTTTTATCTGAATATCATAGGTTTATCTTAATGAAACTCCCGTTTTGATTTGGATCTTCAATAAACCATGCAGGATTTCCATTTTCATCCCTTCCCAGTTTGCTGCCTTGTACTGGTGGCTCATTTGCTTTTATAGTATATTTTTTTTCAGAAATACTGTTTTCAAATTGCTCCAGATCGTTAATTTTTGGAGTTTCTAAAGACTTTTCTTTTTTAGCAAAACCATTTGTTCCATTAACATGTACATTTATAGCATTTGTTTTGGTCTCATTATTAAATTTAACTGAATCAAAATGTTGTGATTTTAAATTTGTAAATGAAGAATTTCCGTTTGCTACACTTGTCTGATAATTTTGTAATTGATCAACTTTTTGACTCAAAAGTTGAATCTGATTAATAATTTGTTCTAATGAAATCTGATTTTGTGCAGATGATAATTGAATGTCAGATGTTACACCATTTGTTTCAATAGATTGAACAAGGGTTACTTTATGTTCTGCTATTTCCTCAATTAATTGTTCTTCAGGAAGATTTATTTCTATGTAATCAGCTAAAAGTGATGGCGTAGAATAAGATTCATTGAGTTGTCTAAAAGTAATTGGTAAATTGAACTCTTTTTTAAGTTTTCCTGATAATTGAGTAAGTGATAATGAATCTAAACCTAATTCCAGGAAAGTATTTTGAATAGCGTCAGATTCATATAGTATGCCTGAGGCATTTTTTATGATTTCTGAAATTTTAAGCAACACATCATCTTTTCTTGACTTGGTTTTGATGTTACTGTCACTATCAACTTGTATTGGGATTACGGGGATATTAGCAGTAATTGGTTTTTGAATAGTTATTGTTTCAGTAACACTTAAAGGCTCAATCCAGCAAAGTTTGCGATCAAAAACATAACCAGGGAGTTCTGTTTTCTGTCTTTGCTCTTGGCTGTAAAAAACCTTCCAGTCTGGGTTTATACCTCTTGCCCATAAATCTCCTAAAGTATTTAACAAGGTAGAATATTCACTGTCATTTTCATCTTTAGGGAAATTTAAGCTAGTAAAAGCAGGGATTATTTTACCTGCTGCTTGTTGACGAGCTAAAGTAGTAAGAGTCTGACCAGGACCAACTTCCAGTAAAACAAAATCGTTTAGTTCAAAAGCTGTATCCATGGCGTCTGCAAATCGCACTGTATTTTTTAGTTGGTTGACCCAGTAAGTTGTGCTAGTTGCTTCTGTATCTGTAAGCCAGGTTCCCGATACTGTTGAGATGATTGGCAATCTCGGGATATTTAATTTTACTTTTTCTAATTCATTTTTGAAATTATCTAAAATTGGTTCCATCATAAAGGAATGGAAAGCATGGCTTGTATTTAATAGTTTGTTTGGTATTTCTTTAGCATCCAGTTCCTGATTAAAAGCAGCAATATCTTCTTTTGTTCCTGAAACAACACAGAACTGAGTTGAATTTACAGCGGCAATTGAAAGTGTCGCCGGTATTAATTCTTTTAACTGATCTATTGGTACACGTACTATTAACATTGATCCGCCCGGTAGTTCACTAATCAATTTTCCTCTGACAGCAACAATGTGTAATGCATCTTTTAAACTTAAAATTCCAGCTAAATGTGCAGCAGCAAATTCACCAATACTATGACCACAAAGAAAAGTTGGTTTTATTCCCCAGCTCATCCATAACTGCGACAAAGCATATTCAGTTACAAACAATGAAGGTTGTGTTAAGCGTGTATTTTTTAATTGTTCCTCGGCTTCATTAGAATTAATTTTCGGATAAATTATATCTCTAATATCTAAATTTAAATCTTCCATCAATAGTTCTGCACATTTATCTACAGCTTCGCGATATACTTTTTCGTTATCGTAAAGTGTTTTCCCCATGTGTACATATTGAGCGCCTTGTCCCGGAAACAGAAATCCTATTTCGGATGGAATACTTTTTAAAACGGAAGTTTTGGTATTCTTCGCTTTTAGACAAAGTAATTTTTCAGCTGCATCATCTGTAGAATTTGAAACTAAAAAGCTTCTGTGATTAAACTCATCTCGGGTTGTAATTAGTGAGTAAGCGATATCTGCTAAAGGAGTATCTCTCGATTTATCTATAAAATGCCCTAATGCATTTTCGTAACCTAATAAACTATTTTGATTTTTTGCGGACCACATTAATAGTTGAAATGGTCGTGAAGCCGAAGAAGCAACAGGTGTGGTCTCATATTCTTCTACAATTGCATGAACATTAGTACTACCGATACCAAAAGAACTTAAGCCGGCTCTTCTTTTTCCATCTGCATGCCACTCTATTAATGTATTATTTATGAAAAATGGACTATTATCAAAATCTATATTTGGATTTGGTTTTGTAAAATTGACCATTGGCGGTATCTTCTTGTATCGCATTGCCAATAGGATTTTAATTAATCCGGCAACGCCAGCAGCAGCGGTCGTATGCCCCATATTGCTTTTTATAGATCCTAATGCACAATAGTTATTTTTTTCTTGTTTGCCATAAGCTATTTTAAGGCCTTCAATTTCTATTGGGTCGCCAATTGGAGTTGCAGTGCCATGTGCTTCCATGTAACTTATTGTAGAAGGTGATATTTGGGCATCGTTAAAGGCATTAATTATTGCGCCAGCCTGTCCTTTAGCACTTGGGGACATAAAACTTCCTTTGTCGCCACCATCATTGTTTACACCAACCCCTTTAATTATTCCGTAAATAACATCGCCGTCTTTCTCTGCTTCTTCCAGTTTTTTAAGTACAACAACTCCGGCACCGTCACTAAAAACAGTTCCTTTTCCTGAAGCATCAAAAGATCTAGTAGAGCCGTCAGGGCTTTTAATAAAACCGTCATCATAAAGATGACCACTATTTATTGGTGCTGTAACACTTGCTCCCCCAGCAAGTGCAATGTCGCACATACCGGCTCTTATTGATTTTACAGCCTCAGCAATGGCTAGCAATGAAGTTGAGCAAGCAGAATGGACACTAACTGAAGGGCCTTTCAGATTTAAATGATAAGAAGTACGTGGAGCAATAAAATCTTTTCCGTTTACCGTATAAATTTGTAAATCGCCTACAGAGCTATTTAATTCTTTGTTTGGAAAAATATTATTTTCATAATAGGAATTAATTTCGCTGCCTGAATATACTCCAATACTACCTTTATAATGCTTTGGTAAATGTCCGGATTGTTCTAAGGCTTCGTATGAAATCTCCAAAAAGACTCTTATTTGAGGATCCATTGCTGCGGCAAGTTGTGGATTTAAGCCAAAGAAGGCTGCATCAAATGTTTTTGCAGAAGATAAAATTCCTCTTGCTCCTATATAAAGAGGATCATTACGAAGACTTTCGGGTAAACTTTCGTCTAATTCATCTTTAGTAAATAAAGAGATTGTTTCTTTTCCGTCTCTAAGGTTTTCCCAAAGTTCATCAATTGTGTCTGAGCCGGGAAATCTTCCGGCCATTCCAATTATGGCAATATCTGAAGAAACTGTTTTTTGTTCCGCTTTTTTAAATGAAAATGTATCTTCTTTAGAATTGTTTTCTTCTAAAATATGAGCAATTTCCCTAATAGTAGGATGAATATAAATTTTTGAAACTGGTATGTCTTTAGACAATTGCTGTTTCATTAATGTTGTTACTTTTTGAGCAAGTACTGAACTTCCGCCCATGTCAAAAAAATCATCATCAATACCTATACTTGATATTTTTAATTCTTCGCTCCAGATTTTAGCAATTTCTTTTTCTAATTGTGTCGTTGGTTTTTTGAACAACGGAGCGGAGTCTGGTCTGTTGTTTTGAGGAACAGGTAAGTTTTTTTTATCAATTTTTCCGTTGGGAGTAATAGGGAAATCATCAACCCAAATATACTTTGAAGGTAATAATATCTCTGGCAGTACTTTAGAAAGGGCATCATGAATTATCTTCTCATTCTGTAATTCTTCAGTAGATTTTAAATAAGCTACAATTTTATCTTCATTACCAAGATAATCACTTACTATCACTGCTGATTGTTTTATACCGGCAAGTGTATTTAAAGTAGCTTCAATTTCGCCTAATTCGATACGGTGTCCTCTAATTTTTACCTGATGATCAATACGTCCCAGACATTGAAATTCTCCATTTGGAAGTGCTTTTCCTAAGTCTCCTGTGCGATAAATAATTGAGATTGGGTTTCCTGAAAATGTATCAGTGATGAATTTTTCAGCTGAAAGTTCAGGTCGTTTCCAGTAACCTTCTGCGACTCCGTCTCCACCAATAACTATTTCTCCAATTGTTCCTTCTTCAGCTATCTTACCTTTTTCGTCTAGCAAATAAATTTGTGTATTTGCAATAGGAAGTCCAATTGTAATTAATTCGTCATCATTTTTAATCTCTTTAACAGCAGACCAAATAGTGGTTTCGGTAGGACCATACATATTCCAAAGTGATTCACATTTGGATGTTAATTTACGAGCAAGATTCAAAGGCATAGCTTCTCCTCCGCAAAGAGCTTTTAATGCTAACGGTTTTTCCCATCCGGAATCAAGCAACATTTGCCATGTCGTTGGAGTGGCTTGTAGAATACTAATTTTTTTATTTTCTAAAAGATTTAGTAAAAGTTGTCCGTCCCGGGTAGTCTCATAATCAGCGAAAATTACTGAAGCGCCATTAAGTAAAGGAAGAAATAGTTCCAAACCTGCAATATCAAAAGAAATTGTAGTAATAGACAGCAATCTGTCTTCAGGACTGATGCCTGGTTCAATTGCCATACTATATAGAAAATTCACTAAATTTTTATGAGTAACGGTAACGCCTTTCGGTTTTCCTGTAGATCCCGAAGTATACATCATGTAAGCCACTGATTTATTAGGGACTGAAACAGATAATGGAGAAGTTGTATGTTGATCTAGTGAATGTAATACATCTTCTATTAATATGGTTCTGGAATTTTTTGGTAATGAGGCAGAAAGTAATTTTGTAGTCAGTAAAAAACTAGCTTCTGAATCTTCTAGCATAAATTCTAAACGTTCGCCTGGAAATTTTGGATCTAATGGTAAGTATGCAGCTCCACATTGCAGAATTGCGAATAAAGAAACTATTAAATTGGGATCACGTTCCATAGATACGGCAACGATTTGCCCTGGACATAAACCTTGAGCTAAGAAATAATTAGCGGTCTGATTTATTGTTTTTGACAACTCTTTATAAGTAATCTTTTGATTTTTATGTTCAAGAGCAATCGAATTTGGAAATGCCTCAGCTTGCTTTGTAAAAAGCTCATGTAACGCATTTTGTGGATACGTCATTTTTTTCCAATTTACCTCGTTGTTTGAACTATTTTCGTTAGGTCTTTTCATTTTAATGGTATTAAAATTAAAGTTGAGCAAAATAATATGATAATAGTATCGTTACACTAAAAAAGAAACAGGTTGTTAAATCCTTGTTACATAGTTTTTTAATGATAACTAGTTGTGCTTTTATTTATAATCAGCAGCTTTGTCAGTAATATAGGATGTGTAAAGAAATAATTTAGTTACAGCTTTTATTTTAACTCTATATTAAATTGGTATTTATCGCTTATTCTTCAATAAGTTGATCAAAAAAAGGAAAAATATTTCAGTAAAACTTGCATTTTCTATATAAAGCTATTATTCTCGATGAATGGCATATTTTAAATTGTATAAGGCAAATTTTATTAAAAACTGGCAGCCGTTTCTAAAGTTAATTTTTGCTTTTTTGAGTTCTCTTCTGCTATTAGTTTTACGATCTTTTGATATTTTTTTGCTAGTACAAACTTTAGTTTTTCAAAAAAAAATAAGAGAAATTTAGGCAATGTAAAATAAATAGTTAATTTTGCGCTGCCTATATGTTTGATTTATAGTTAGATATATTTGAGGCTTACTTAAATGAAAAATTAATTATTAAATCACTTAATAATTGTGAAATAAGAATTTTTTAGATGTCTGTATTGAAGATTAAATAAAAAGCTTGTATTGATGTAATTTATGAAATAAAGAGGCGTTATTTTAGTAGTACTAACCTGTTTAGATTTAAGCCAAAATATTTCATCTTTGACCTTTTAAGAGCTATCATACAATACATCATTTTTTTGCAATGAAGTAAATTAAAGAAGTAATTTTAACTTTTTCAATGTAAGTAAATAGTCATTAAAATACTACATTTTGTGTAGTTAATCGGAATTAACATTATTTTTATCGATTATTTTTTGAGATTAAATATTTTTGCAGTATAAACATTAATGAGATTAAAGTATAACTGTGAAGTATCTGAAATTAAGAAATATCAACCTACTGATAGTAACTATGTTATTGATTCCTTTTGTAGGAATTAGCCAAAGCTCGCCCACAAATTCAAACGACATTATGGAAACCATAATTGCATCTGGAAACAGTGCAACTGGTAGCTCTGGAACGGTAACGTACTCCATTGGACAGGTATTTTATACTTATATAGGAGTGGAGTCAGTTTACAATGTTGCCCAGGGGATACAACATCAGGAAAAAGATGATACGTTGGACACCCCGGATATTGAAAAACCTACAACAGAAATATTTGCTTTCCCAAATCCAACAATTGATTTTGTTAACATAAGCATGAACGGATTAGAGTTAGAAGGACAAAAATCCTACAGACTCTATGATATACAAGGCAGGCTTTTGAAACAAAATGTCATTAACCAGACAGAAGCCCAGGTCAGCTTTAGTTATCTGAGTCCATCTGTTTATATATTGGTTGTATATAATGATAACCAAATTTTGAAATCATTTAAAATTATTAAAAATTAAAAAAATAAAAATCTGATGAAACTTGCACATATCCTTTTATTATTATTTGTGACTGTTACGTTTAAGGTATTTGCACAATCACCTGAAAAAATGAGTTATCAGGCAATTATTCGGGCACAGGATAATAGTTTGGTTGTTAATTCAAGAGTAAGTCTTAAGATTATAGTACATCAGAGTACCGCAACAGGGACTACCGTTTATCAGGAAACGCATGCTGTAAATACAAATACCAACGGTTTAGTTTCTCTTGAAATAGGAACCGGAACAATTGTTACTGGCGATTTTAGTAAAATTGCATGGGACAAGGGACCTTATTATATAGAGACACAGGTCGATGTAAAAGGGGGATCAAATTATAACATTACCGGAGTTACACAACTTTTAAGTGTACCTTATGCCTTATATGCTAAAACAGCCGGAGGCACATCAAGTACTCCGTTTAGATCTGCAGTCGTTTCATTTACTTCTTCCCGAAATATTGCCGCCGGAGATGTAAATAATACAATAGAATGTACAACAACATCTACTTTTACGTTAACTTCAGATTTTGGAAGTATGGCAATAGGGGAAACTATTAATTTAGAAGCTCATAATGGTGCTGTACTTACAATTCAGGCTGCTTCTAGTGTATCACTTAATTATACTGCAGGCGGAAGCGCAAAGTTTACAAGTACTGCAGGAAACGTGAGGTTTGGATTCCTTAGAAAAACAGGCACAAATTCCTATATTATATCAGGACAATGAAACATTTAATTTATTTTTTGCTTTTTTCAAGTGCGGTTTTTTCACAAAACTATCAATATGCAATTGATGAGGCTCCTAAAGCTCCCGTTACACCAGGTATAAATAATCAGCAGGAAGAGATTGATTATTTTAGTGCTTATTTATTGCCTGTTACGCAAAAAGCTACACTTCAGTCTGCTTTGGATAAGTATGGTTCTGTACGTTTAGAAAAAGGTGATTATTCTGGAGTTAATATCACTATGAAAAGCAACCAAAAGTTGTATGGACATCAATCATTAACGAGAGTGTCAACTATAACAATTGCAGCAGGAAGCTCTAATATTCGTCTGGAAAATTTACTTCCGGCAGATAATAACATAGTACTTCAGGCAGGTGGAGTTATATCAGGGTGCGTTTTCAAATCGATTAAATGGGCTACTTTGGTAGGTACAAATATTATGCTTGAAAACAATTCGTTTATAAACTTTAGTGGGCCAATACGAATTGATTGCAGTCAGTCCGGTTACATGAGAAATAACAAAATTATTAAGCACCAGTCGCAGGGAGGTGCCAATATGCTTGTTTTAAAAGGTAACAGTACTACTCCTAGTTATGGAAATGTTAGTCTGCATACTAATTTTTTAACGCCTCATGGAGACACCAGCGATCTTAATAATTTGCAATCGCTCACTTTTGTAGGTTTAGATGCTGAAGGATGGAATCTTGCCGGTGAAGGAACTAAAGCTATGATTACAGCTAATAATATAGGTAATGTAAAAATAACCAATTTTAATGGTGCTAATAGTTATTCAGCTGTTAGGACGCCATCTTTTGATATTGATGCAGCCAATGTTTTCTTTTTGGAAAAATCCATGAATTTTCCAACAGATGTATTATCAGTAAGAGCAAATATGTTTTTGGTTAACGGTACCGGAAGTTACATCAGAAAATCAGGAACAGTGACAGGGTTTGATCTTCTGGGTGATTTAAATGGCAGTAACTTAATAAGGTATAATGGGGTTGATCAGACTACTGCTATGACAAACAGTACAGCGATAAGTAATGTTTCAAATACTATCCTGGGAACTAAATATACGCCATGGGCAAGACCTTTCTGGGAAACATTGCCAGATCCGCTAGGAGCAAACTGGAAAACAAGCAGAACAGGTAAACCTGATCAGACTAGTTATATACAAAATTTGATTAATACTAAAGGAGTAGCTGAATTACCGGAAGGAACCTTTTACATAAGCTCTACTCTAAAAGTACCTATTGATTCTAATCATGGAATTGTAGGACAAGGAACAGGTAAAACAGTTATCGTTGGTATTACAGATGATTTTCCGCTAATTTCTCTAACCGGAGGACAGGATGCTAATTTTATTCTTGGATATTTAACGCTTCAGGGTGGAAGTGTAGGAGTATATTCTTCACAAGACTTTGGATCACAGCATTTGACCTATCAAAATATTAAGTTTGTAGTATTCAGAAATCAAAACTACGGGATACAGCTAAGACGAATGAAGGGGTTTGATAATAATTTCTTAGATAACTGTAGTTTTGTAAATTGTAATATCGGATTTTTTCAGGATCCTCTTACTCCTTATGCAAACGACCTTGATACTTCAAGTTTTGTTGATAAAACGATGTTTTATAAAAATCAGTTTATTAATTGTGGTACAGCAGTCTCTATGCAGGCAACAAGAGCAGATAATCTGAATGCCTGGGTAGATTGTAAGTTTGACGGAGGTACAATGGCACTTTCTTTAACTGCTCAAAACTCTCCTTTGGCTGCAAATTGTGATTTTACAAACTATAGTGGAGTAAATATTATAACAAGTAATGTATTTTCGATATACAACTCTCATGTCTACAATAACAAGGTTACCGGTTCGATAATGAATGCCATTAGTACGAACATTGAGGGCTGTCAGTTTTTAGACAATATTCCAATGTTTGCACCTGTTTTATTTAATCCTTTAAGTAATCATATTTTAAATTCAACTATTACAGGAAATGTGGTAACAACAATTCCTGCTAATAAAGGTTACGGGCTGGAATCTGCTATATATGTGAATAATACATTTTTAGCAAATCCGACATTGAGTAAATTGCTGGTAAACGTAAAAGCAGGTGTTCCGACAGTTATAATAAATTCTGCTTCAAATCCATATCCTCAGTTTTTAGTGACGCAATAAAATTTTACTAAACAGAATAAGATTTAAATAATAGAAACGATTTAAAAAGGTTCAGATTAAGTTTTCAAACTAATCTGAACCTTTTTTTTGCCTTTTAATTTTCTTAATCAGAATTAACATTTGAGTGTTTCATTTCAAAAATTTTTCGGACTGTTATATTATAGATTCAGTTCAGTTATTATTTTTCAAAATGCTCAAATAGCTTTTATAATTTCATTGTGAAATCATTCATCGCGATTTATTTTAAGCAAATCATTTTCTATATATTTTTTCTTTTTTATATCTCAAGGCACTATAACAGGGTTCTGCAGCAGGTAGAAGTACGTGCTTGTTCTCTTATTAAATAAGGTTTTTATGTCAATATCATATTGATCTGAGAGTCTTAAAATGGCACATGTTGTATTTTATCGGATTTTAAAATACGTTGAACAGATTTATTATTATAAACTCGAAACATTATATATTTTTGATCAGAATTTAAAATGAATGATAAAGAAAAACCGTCATTTAGCTTTAAACCTTGTTAATAATTGAATGGTTACTGTCAAAAGGTGATTTTTTTACAAATAATGTAGGAATTAAACCAATAGCTTGTCTGTAATTTTTTTAGTGATAGTTTTTGACTGCAACTGCAAAAAGAGAAATTATTTATATTTTTTATTTTTTATGAAATATAGTGTATACGAAAATATTAGAAAGATAAGAGAATTAAAAAATTTGACTAGAGAATATGTAGCGGCTGAATTGAAAATGAGCACCAGCGGTTATGGAAAAATTGAAAGAGGTGATGTTGATTTAACCGTTTCTAAATTAATTGAAATTTCAAAAGTATTAGAAGTGTCAATTGAGTTCATTTTTAAATTCGATGTTTCAATCTTTTTTAGTGAAACAAGATAAAGTCTCTTCCTGTAATTTGTGAAATAGTATAATATGAAACCTGAAAAGTTTAAAATAGTAATAAAAAAATAGGATCATGGAAAATTACTACTTAAGAATAAAAGAGTATCGGTTACAAAATAATCATACTCCGGAATATGTAGCTATTCAAATGGAAATGAGTGTAAAAACATACGAAAAAATTGAAAGCGGCATGATTGATCTTAAATTGTCTAAATTGGATCGATTGGTGAAGATTCTAGGTATCAAAAAAAGTCAAATCTTCGAATTAGAAAACTAATATTAATGGGCGATTAGTCTGCTCTTTCCGAAAAAAAGAGTTTCAATTTACATCTTTAATTTATTGAAACTCTTTTTTTATTTTATATTATTTATGTTTTACTTTTAAAACATATCCTAAAGATTCCAGAATTAAAACATAATGCGTTTTTGTAATGTCTTTAACAACAGCATTCTGGTCGCAAAAAGGACCGGAATTTAAATGTATTTGATCACCAATTTGATATTGCATTACAGATATTTCTGAAGCCGTATCTCCAGTATTCAACCATTCTTTAATAGTTTCGATTTCCTGATCTTTTACTATGGCGTGTCTTCCCAGCCAAAATAAAAATCTGACCACTCCGGGAGAATGAAAAACAAGATTTCTGTCTTTTTCTGCTAATTGTACAAAAATGTAATGATTAAACAATGGCACTTCTACCTTTACTTTCCTGTCTGATCTTTGTTGTACTTTTTTAATGACAGGGCAATAACAGTTGATATTAAATTTACTCAATTGTTCTGCGGCTCTTTTTTCCCATTTAGGTTTGGTGTACACTACATACCATTTCATAATTGTAACTGTTTAAATGTTTTTTTAAAATAGTTGTTTAAAAAAGATAAGCTCTTTGTATCGGTAAAATATTATTTTTCAAAATAGAAAAATAATATTCTGATATAGATAATGTTAAGATTCTGATTCCTTATTAAAAGATATTCTTCGCTCTAATTTAAATAGCAGTACTCAGAAAAAGCATCTTGAAAGGAATTAGATATTTTATCTATAAACTAAGTGGTAAATTTAATTCCAAGCTTCAAAAAATGCGATTGCTTTTTATAGTAAAATTTCCTTATTAAGGACATTTAGCAACAAAATTGAAATTTCTCATCAGCTGTATTATCCTAATTTTATCTTAAATTATTGTTACAGATATAGGGATAATATCGATTTAAATTTCTTGCTTTTTTTGCTAAGATTTGGATCATTTTGGAACAATCGAAAACCATAATTTTTTAATTTTTATACCATTTATTTTTTCTTTTTTGAGCAGTTATTATGTAACTATTCACGGGGAACCCTTTTTTAAAATTTTAAAAAAAGCCTCAAAAAACCAATAAAATGGTTTGTATAAGTTTTTGAAAATCATATCTACATTAACAAACATAATTTTTAATTTAAAACATTAAGCAGATGAGAACTGGAATAACATTTAGTGCTTTTGATTTGTTACATGCAGGGCACGTTAAGATGCTTGAAGAAGCAAAACAACATTGTGATTATTTAATTGTTGGTTTGCAAACAGATCCAACATTAGACCGCCCAACAAAAAATAAACCAACACAAACTGTAGTTGAAAGATACATACAGTTAAAAGCGTGTAAGTTTGTTGATGAAATTGTCCCTTATGCTACGGAGCAGGATTTAGAAGATATTCTAAAAGCATTTGCCTTAGACGTACGTATTTTGGGTGACGAATATAAAGATAGAGATTTTACAGGTAGAAAATATTGTGAAGAAAAAGGAATTGAACTATATTTTAATACCAGAGATCATCGATTTTCGAGTACCAATCTTCGTAATGAAGTATATCAAAAGGAAGTTTTAATGCATTCAAATGGCAATTAGTACTGTTACTCACGTTATTTTGACCGGAGGAATTGGCAGCAGATTGTGGCCTCTTTCCAGGAAAACACTACCGAAGCAATATCTTGAGCTTTTTGACGGAGAATCGCTCTTTGAAAAAACAGTGGTTCGTAACGAAAATGTTTCCTCTAATATGATAGTAGTCGGAAATATTGAAAATTACAAGATGAGTAATGCTATTATGGCAAAATTTAATAAACCATTTACGCATATTGTTGAAGCTGTTCCGAGAAATACTGCTGCTGCAATTGCATTTGCAGCGTTTGCATCTAAAGCAGAAGATATTTTACTGATCACTCCCTCAGATCATATTATTGATGGCAATGATTCTTATACAAATGCTTTAAATAAGGCTATTGAATTAGCAAATCAGGATTATCTGGTTACTTTCGGTATAAAACCGACTAAACCGGAAACAGGGTATGGTTATATTGAGTTTGAAGGTGAAAATGTAATTGCATTTCATGAAAAACCTGATCAGGAAACAGCAAAAACATATCTTAAAAAAGGAAATTATTTTTGGAATAGTGGTCTGTTTTGTTTTAAAGCCGGAAAATTTTTAACAGAACTGGAAAAACAGGAACCGGAAGTATATTGGGCTTCAAAAGCAGTTTGGAGCGCCAATAATGATGGTTTTCTGGATTACGATTTGTCATTAAATATTCCGTCCATTAGTATCGATTATGCTGTTATGGAGAGAAGCGCAGATATTAAGGTTGTTCCCGCTCAGTTTGAATGGTCTGACTTAGGTTCGTTTGAATCAGTTTATGATTATCTGGTAGATAAAGGTCATCCAATAGATACAAACAGAAACATTGTGATAGGAACTTCATTACATACTACTTTTATTGGCGTAAAAAATTGTATATTGATCTATACTGTTGATGCTCTGATGGTTCTACAAAAAGAGAATTCTCAGGAGGTGAAACAGGTTTACCAACAATTAGAATCGATTGCTTCGCCATTATTATAAATCTCTCAGAAAAGATTATTATAAGTCTTTATAAAAAACAATTACAATGATTGATAAAAATGCTATAATATATATCGCCGGACACAAAGGAATGGTTGGAAGCGCCATTTGGAGAACTCTGACTGTTAAAGGTTATACTAATCTTATAGGGGCTTCAAGCAAAGAACTGGATTTAAGAGAACAAGAATCAGTTAAGGATTTTATTCAAAAAATTAAGCCGGATGTAATTATAGATGCTGCTGCAAAAGTGGGAGGGATTTTGGCAAATAATGATTTTCCGTATCAGTTTTTAATGGAAAATATGCAAATTCAAAATAATCTTATTAATGAAGCTCATAATTCGGATGTAGAAAAATTTATCTTTTTAGGTAGTTCTTGTATTTATCCGAAATTGGCACCACAACCATTAAAAGAAGATTATTTGTTAACTGCTCCTTTAGAGAACACTAATGAGTGGTACGCCCTGGCAAAAATTACAGGAGTAAAATTATGCGAGGCGATTCGAAAACAATTCGGAAAAGATTTTGTGAGTTTAATGCCAACAAATTTATATGGTACACATGACAATTTCGATCTCAGTAGTTCTCATGTTTTACCAGCCATGATTCGTAAGTTTCATGAAGCTAAAGAAAGTAATAATGCCCCTGTTATTCTTTGGGGAACCGGAAATCCAATGCGGGAATTTTTATTTGTAGATGATATGGCTGAAGCCGTTGTTTTTGCTTTAGAAAATAAACTCCCTGAACATTTATACAATATTGGGACCGGAGAAGATTTGACCATCAAGGAACTGGCTGCTACAATTCAGAAAATTGTAGGTCATACCGGAGATATAATCTGGGATGAAAGCAAACCTGATGGTACACCAAGAAAATTAATGGATGTTTCTAAAATGCATAATATTGGCTGGAAACACCAGATTGATTTAGAAGAAGGAATACAAAAAACCTACAATTGGTTTCTGGAAAACATTAAAAACTTAAAGCAAAAGAGCTATTAATAGTTCACTCTTTTAATCCGGAAATCTCCAAAAAACACTTTACAAGTTAAGACTTTACAAACTTTGCAACATTGCAACACAATGCCTTTGTGCCTTATAATAACATTATGACTCTATTAAAAAAAACAGCATTCATTACAGGAGTGACAGGACAAGACGGAGCCTATCTAAGTGAATTTTTATTAGAAAAGGGCTATATCGTACACGGTTTAAAAAGACGTACTTCGATGTTTAATACAGATCGAATTGACCATTTGTATCAAGATCCTTATACCGAAAACAGAGATTTTATCCTGCACTATGGTGATATGACGGATAGCACGAATTTGACTCGTTTGATTCAGGAAATTCAGCCTGATGAAATCTACAATCTGGCGGCCATGAGCCATGTAGCAGTTTCTTTTGAAACTCCTGAATATACCGGAAATGTAGACGCGTTGGGAACTTTAAGACTTTTAGATGCAGTTCGTTTATTGGGGCTGGAAAAAAAGACTCGCATTTATCAGGCCTCTACTTCAGAATTGTATGGTAAAGTGCAGGAAGTACCGCAAACAGAAAAAACGCCATTCTATCCAAGATCACCTTATGCAGTGGCCAAAATGTATGCGTTCTGGATTACCGTAAACTATAGAGAAGCCTACGGAATGTATGCTTGTAATGGTATTTTGTTTAACCATGAGTCACCTATTCGTGGAGAAACTTTTGTAACTCGTAAAATTACCAGAGCAACTGCCAGAATTGCTTTAGGATTGCAGGATAAATTATACTTAGGTAATCTGGATGCTCAACGTGACTGGGGACACGCTAAAGATTATGTACGAATGATGTGGATGATTTTGCAGGCTGATGAACCGGAAGACTGGGTAATTGCTACAGGAAAAACTACTCCGGTTCGTGAATTTGTCAGAATGAGTTTTGCTGAGGTTGGTATTGAATTAGAATTCAGAGGCCAGGGCATAGAAGAGAAAGGTTTTGTTTTGTCGTGCAGTAATCCTGATTATCAGATCCCGGCAGGTACAGAAGTATTAGCTGTTGATCCACATTATTTTAGACCTACAGAAGTAGATTTGTTAATAGGAGATCCAACTAAAGCCAGAACAAAATTAGGCTGGGAATGCCAGTATGAGTTGCCTGAATTGGTACAGGAAATGATGCAGTCCGATTTAAAATTGATGAGAAAAGAACAGCATCTTAGAGAATGTGGTTTCACGATACTCAACTACTACGAATAGAATATTAAAACCAATCAATTAACGAAATAAACATTTTTTGCCTTCAAAAAACATATTTAAATGAAAATAAAAAATATTTGTTGTTTAGGTGCTGGCTACGTAGGCGGTCCTACAATGTCTGTTATCGCATTAAAATGTCCGGAAATAAAAGTTACAGTTGTAGATCTAAACGAAAACCGTATTGCAGCCTGGAACGATGAAGATTTAGATAAATTACCGGTTTATGAACCAGGTCTTGCAGATGTTGTTCGCGAAGCAAGAGGTCGTAATTTGTTTTTTTCAACTGAAGTAGATAGTGCAATTGAAGCTGCTGATATGATATTTATAGCAGTAAACACTCCTACAAAAACATATGGCGAAGGTAAAGGAATGGCAGCTGACTTAAAATTTGTTGAGCTTTGTGCCAGACAAATTGCGAGAATTGCCAAAAATGATAAAATTATTGTTGAAAAATCAACTCTTCCTGTTCGTACAGCCGAAACTTTACAAACGATATTAGACAGTACTGGTAATGGAGTAAAATTTGAAGTACTTTCTAATCCGGAATTCTTAGCCGAAGGAACAGCAATCGACGATTTATTAAATGCCGATCGTGTTTTAATTGGTGGAAAACAAACTGATAGTGGTAAAAAAGCAATTCAGTGTTTAGTTGATGTTTATGCGCACTGGTTATCTCCAAAACAAATTCTTACGACAAATGTCTGGTCTTCAGAGTTGTCAAAACTTACTGCTAACGCATTTTTGGCACAAAGAATTTCGTCAATCAACGCTCTGTCTGCTTTATGCGAAGTAACAGAAGCAGATGTTGATGAGGTAGCAGCGGCAATTGGAACTGATAGCAGAATTGGTTCTAAATTTCTTAAAGCGTCTGTAGGATTTGGAGGATCTTGTTTTCAAAAGGATATTTTAAACTTAGTTTATTTATGCCGTTATTTTAATTTGCCGGAAGTGGCAAATTATTGGGAACAGATTATTATTCTGAATGATTATCAAAAATATCGTTTTGCAAAAAATATTATAAGTTCACTTTTTAATACCGTAAGCGAAAAAAAAATAAGCTTTTTAGGCTGGGCTTTTAAAAAAGATACCAATGATACCCGTGAGTCTTCTGCTATTTATGTAGCTGAACATTTAATTGAAGATGGAGCAGAAATTCATGTATATGATCCTAAAGTTTCTGAAGCAAAAATTATAGCCGACATGCGTTATTTATGGGAATTAAAAGGGCTTACAGATCAAAAGATAGAAGCCAAACTAAAGCAAATTTTTGTTTATAATTCTCCTGTAGAAGCAATGGATCAGGCACATGCAATTGCTGTTCTGACAGAATGGGATGAATTTAAAACTTATAACTGGAGTTCAGTGTACATCAATATGTACAAACCGGCATTTGTATTTGATGGGCGTAATATTCTGGATACAAAAAAATTAAAAGAAATTGGATTTGAAGTTAGAGGAATTGGTAAAGGATAAACCTTTTTGTTCGAAAGAAAAACTATCTTTAACTGTATTAATTTTATTTTTTTGAAAGCTGCTTTGATAAAATTTAAACAACATCCCAAGTATAATACGATTGTTAATTGGGGGAAATTAATTTCTATTACAGGAAGTGCTCAGATTATTGTACAAGGCGTTGGATTTGCTTGTGGAATTCTTATCATCCGATTGTTGCCTGTTCAGGAATATGCTTTTTATACACTGGCAAATACAATGCTTGGGACTATGACTGTTTTAGCAGATAGCGGAATCTCTACCGGTGTTATGGCTCAGGGAGGAAAAGTGTGGGCAAATAAAGAAAAACTAGGAGCTGTTTTAGCTACGGGTATAGATTTAAGGAAAAAATTTGGTTTGGTAAGTTTAATAGTTTCAATCCCTATTTTAGTTTATCTTTTAATCCATAATGGAGCTAGTGTTCTAACCAGTTTATTAATTACTACAGCTTTAATTCCTGCATTTTATGCTGCCTTGTCAGATTCAGTGTTAGAAATAGTACCCAAATTGCATCAGACGATACTACCATTACAAAAAAACCAAATTGGTGTTGGAGTAGGACGTTTGCTGTTAACAGGCTTAACAATTTTTATATTTCCGTGGGCTTTTATAGCTATTCTGGCTGCAGGTATTCCCAGAATTTTAGGGAACGTTCATTTGAGAAAGTTAGGACATAACTTTGCAGATAAAAATCAAAAACCGGATCAGGAAGTTCGTACTGAAATTTTAGGTTTGGTTAAAAAAATCATGCCGACATCCATTTATTATTGTGTATCAGGGCAAATTACGATTTGGCTTATTTCTGTTTTCGGAAATGCAACTTCCTTGGCACAATTAGGTGCTTTAGGCAGATTTAGTATGATATTAACGGTTTTAAGTGCAATAATTGCAACCTTGATTATTCCGCGTTTTGCTAAATTAGCATCAGACAAATTCTTGTTACTGAAACGGTTTGTGCAAATAATGGTAATATTGGTAGTTTTGTTAAGCGTAGTTGTTCTGATAGTTTATTTGTTTCCAACTCCAATATTGTGGCTACTTGGTGATGCTTACAAAGGATTACCATTTGAGTTATTATTAAGCATTATAGGTGGATGCATTGTATTATTGGGCGGAATAGTTTTTAGTTTATATAGTTCAAGAGGATGGGCAATGTCTCCTTTATTATTAATTTCAGTTAATCTGCTTGCTATTATAATTTTGGCCAGTTTGCTGGATTTAAATAGTTTGAGAGGGGCTTTGTATTTTAATATAGCGTTAGGTTTAGTCGCATTGCTTCAAACCGTTTTATTTTGTACCTACAATATTCTTCTAACAAAAAATGAGCAATATGAAGAAACCCAATAAAATAGCATTGATTTATAATAAAGTTATTAGTATTGGTCATTCGGTGTCATTTTATCTTCTTAAAATCAGGGGATTGCAGGGAGGTGAAGATTCACAAGTTGGAAGTATTACTTGTAATTGGCCTAATAAATTAATATTAGGACGCGAATGTGAAATACAAGATAAAGTTGATTTTAAAATATGGCATCCATTTAACGATGAGTCTTATATTAAATTAGGAAATAAAGTATTTATTGGACATGCCTGCGAATTTGTTTGTAATGACAAAATTATTATTGGAAACAATTGTTTAATTGCAAGCAGAACCACAATTAACAACACCGGACACGAATACAAAATAAATGCAAATATAAATTTACAACCCATTACAAGTCTGCCCGTAATTTTAGAAGATGATGTATGGATAGGAACATCTTGTGTGATTTTACAAGGTGTTACCATTGGAACTGGTGCTGTCGTTGCAGCAGGTTCAGTAGTAAACAAATCCATACCAGCAAATGAAGTTTGGGCAGGAGTACCAGCACGTTTCATAAAAAAAAGAATATAAGATATGATTTCAGCCGTTTGCACCTTATTTGAGGGACATTATCATTTTGGAGTTGCTACACTTTCTAATTCACTATATACGCAAGGATTTCGTGGAACTGTTTATGTTGGTTACCGCGGATTATTACCAGACTGGGGACTAAAAGGCAAAAATGAACCTGTTGGTAAATGGAAGGATGCAATTATACTAAATCCCGTTGATGGCATTCAAATCGCTTTTTTAAAACTCGATACTACGTATAGCCTCACCAATTATAAACCCGACTTTATGTTGGAGTTATGGGAAGACGCTGCAAAAGAAGCCGAAGCATTATTTTATTTTGACCCGGATATTGTAGTGATTGATTCATGGGCTTGTTTTGAACAATGGGTGAATTGCGGTGTTGCTGTTTGCGAAGATATCAATTCACCTTTACAGGAATTTCATCCACGAAGACAAAGCTGGAGAAACTATTTTAAAAAGTATGATATTGATTTAAAGTTTAAAAACCATATTTATGTAAATGGTGGTTTTGTCGGACTTATAAAAGAGAATATTTCTTTTTTAAAATTATGGATTGAATTACAGGAGCGAATGAGTGATGCAATTGGGGGACTTGATAAATCTATATTTTTAAATCAGATGCATAATTCGACTATTGTAAAAATGGAAGGATTTCAGTTTTTTGATAAATCAGATCAGGATGCTTTAAATGCAACTATCGAAGCCTATGATGGCAATGTAAGTTATATTGGTAAAGACGGAATGGGTTTTGTTCCCGGTGAGGCGACAATGCTTCATGCTTTAGGAAGTTTCAAACCCTGGCAAATTAATCACTTTATTCGATTTTTTAAAGGAAGAATCCCAAGAAGAGAAGATGTTGCATATTGGCAATATTCAAGAAGTCCAATCCTGGCACATTCAAAAGTAGAAATAAGAAAAAAGGAATTGGCCATTAAAATCAGTAAATTTTTAGGAAGATTTTATAAAGTTTAAAATTTTAGGCAGATAAAAGCAAAAAAGTGATTCCAAAAATAATTCACATTTGTTGGTTTAGCGGAGAAGAGTACACTCCATTTATAAAAAAATGTATTGCCACCTGGGAAATTCATTTACCGGATTTTAAAATACGTGTTTGGGATAAAAACAGTTTTGATTTTGATTCTGTACCTTTTGTAAAGGAAGCAATCTTAGCCAAAAAATGGGCTTTTGCAGCAGATTATATTCGCCTATATGCCTTATACACAGAAGGTGGATTATATCTGGACTCGGATGTTAAAGTACTTAGACCGTTTAAAGAACAGTGGTTCAATTACGATTTTTTTAGTGCACATGAAATTCATCCGGGATTGTTTGACGAAGCTGGAGGAATGAAACAGTTAACTTCTTCCTATGTTCCTAAAAATCCAAATAAAGCGATAACAGGATTTGCAATTCAGGGAGCAATTTTTGCTTCAGTGCCAAATCATCTTTACCTGAAAGACTGCCTGGAAAAATACAACAACCTGAAATTATTTGAAGAGGACGGAACTATAAATTTAGATAGAGTAATAATTGGTTCTGTTATGACACCAATTGCAGAACAATACGGATATATTTATAAAGATGTGGAGCAGGTATTAAATGAAAAGATGTTGATTCTGCCTTCCAATGTCTTAGTTGGAAATTCTATTTTTCTGGACAAAGAATCGTATGCTATTCATTTAATAAATGGCAGTTGGAGAGGAAAACAGGGAATTGAACAATTTATCCACGTAATACGGAACGAATATCCGACATTATTTCCGGTAGTTTACTTTATTGACAAAGGTTTCAAGAAAACTAATCGTACCTCAAAACATATCATTAAATCATCATACAGTAAAATTAAAACAGTAATTGAAATTTTTTTCTCTTAAACAATGAAGTTGAAATTAATGATTTAGCAGAGAGACATTTTCAAATCAGAATATGATTATAAATAAGGAATTAAAACCAAAAATGAAAATTCTCTTCATCTGTGGATCGATTGAACCGGGAAAAGATGGCGTAGGAGATTACACCCGCCGACTTTGTGGAGAACTTATCAGAATCGGACATGATGTAAAAATATTATCGTTATCCGATTTCGATACAGTTACTTTTTTGCAGGAGTTTCAGGAAACTGAAGAGACTAAAGTTCATGTAAGCCGTATTCCTGTTGCAGTTTCAAACAGGCAAAGACATATATGGACTCAGGAGGTTTTAAATGATTTTGAACCGGAGTGGATTTCTTTACAATATGTACCTTACAGTTTTAATCCGAAAGGATTGCCGTTTTGGTTACCTTCTTTTCTAAAAAAATTAAAAGGAAATCATAGGTGGCATGTTATGTTTCATGAATTGTGGTTGGGAATAGATACCGAATCTTCACTGAAACATAAATGTATAGGAAAAGTACAACAGCTAATTGCAAAACGTATTATTCGTAAAATAAAAACGAACTTCATCAATACACAAAATAAACTGTATCAGTACTTTTTGAAATCCCGGAATATCAATGCAGCTATTTTACCTATTTGTGGTAACATTCCATTGACAGGAGAAAAAAGCAGAATGAATGATTATATTCAAATAGTACTGTTCGGAACAATACATCCGGGAGCACCTTTTCAGGATTTTATTGATGATCTCGGAAATCTGAAAAGTGAATTGCACAAACCGATAAAACTCATATTTATAGGCAAAAATGGTACAGAGCTTTATGATTGCATCGATATTTTGGAAAACAGGGATATAGAATATGAAGTTATGGGAATTCAGTCGGAGGCAATAATTTCTCAGGTATTAATTGACAGTGATTTTGGAATATCCACAACACCTTATTTTCAAACTGAAAAAAGCGGAGTTTTCGCAGCCTATAAAGAACATCAGATAAATGCTATTTCCGTTTCACGCGAATGGACGCCTACAAAAGGCCAGTATACCATACCAAACATTATTAAATACGAAAAAAATAATTTGAAATTAACACCAATGCCAGTTCAGGTTTTTGACTTGAATTCTTTGGCAAGTCAATTTATTAAATCATTATCTGTCTCATGAAAATTCTTATTTCTCACCCTTCAGGAAATAGTAATGTACGTGCTATTGTAAAAGGATTTTTAACGCAGGGATTATTGTATCAGTTTCATACTTCGATTGCTGTATTTCCTAACAATTTCTGGCATAGAATTGCCGGACTAAAAGGTTTAGGAGATATTAAAAGACGCTCATTTGATTCCGGATTAAAGGCATATACAGAAGCTTATCCAATAAAAGAATTAGGAAGAATGGTAGCTTCAAAGTTAAAAATGAACTCTTTGACAAAATCAGAAACAGGCGTTTTTTGTGTAGATAAAGTATATCAGAATCTGGATAAAAAAATCTCTAAAAAATTACAGCAAGCTCAAAAAGAGGGATTAACAGCTGTTTATGCCTATGAAGACGGAGCATTAGAAACATTTACAGTAGCTAAAGCATTGGGACTGGAATGTATTTATGATTTACCAATTGCCTATCATACACTTTTACAGGAGCTTTTGCATGAAGAAGCTCTTAGAAAACCAAATTGGGCTTTTACTTTAGGTGGTGGAATTAATGATAGTGTTGAAAAATTAGAGAGAAAAAGAAAAGAATTAGAGTTGGCAGATACAATTATTGTTGCAAGCGATTTTGTTCGTCACTCCTTACCGGAATGGGCAAAGAAAAAGAAAATTATTCAATCGCCTTTTGGAACACCTTTTTCATCTGATCAATTGGTTTTGAAAGAAAAGAACGATAACAAGAAACTAAGAATTTTGTTTGTAGGTTCAATGACACAGCGCAAAGGATTGGGCGATTTATTTGATGCTATAAAATTGGTCGATCCTTCAAAAGTTGAATTAGTAGTTTTAGGTTCACTGGCAGCTCCAATTTCTTTTTACAGCGAACAGGTAAAGTTCACTTACGAACCTACACGTTCACATGATAAAGTCCTGGAATTGATGAGAACCTGTGATGTTTTTTGCCTGCCATCCATTGTTGAAGGAAGAGCACTTGTAATTCAGGAAGCGATGAGTCAGGGACTTCCCATAATAATTACGGCAAATACAGGAGCGGAAGATTTAGTAAAACCTGAAGAAACAGGTTTTTTAGTTCCAATTAAAGACCCGAAAGCAATTGCAGAAAAAATAAATTGGTTTTTAGCCAACAGGAATAAAATTTTTCAAATGGGTAAAAATGCAAAAGAACTTGCAGATACCTACAGTTGGGATAGTTACGCCAGCAAAATTTGTAGTGTATTAAGTTCTCAGGAAAATTAATTATTAAAACGATTATCAAAAGTTACAAATGAAAGACACTATCGCTAATATTGAAAACTATAGTTCTTTAAAAAAAGCTATCTGGCTGTACTTTTTATTATGGATTTTTGAAGGTGCTTTACGTAAATGGGTTTTGCCGGGTTTGGCCACCCCGTTACTTATTGTACGTGATCCTTTCGCAATTTTTATAATTGTGAGAGCCATTTATCTGAATGTTAAATTCATGAACGGATATGTAGTCTGGAGTTCTATTATAACGCTTTTAGCATTCATTATAACGCTTACTTTCGGTCATGCTAATTTGTTTGTAGCCATATATGGTGCGCGTATTATGTTGCTTCATTTTCCGCTGATTTTTATTATTGGAGCCATTTTTACCAAAGAGGATATTCTTAAAATGGGTCAGGCATTGCTGGCAATTAATATTTTTATGACATTCATTGTCTATCTGCAATTTATTAGTCCGCAATCTGCTTTTATAAATATAGGTTTAGGCGGAGAAGGAAGTGCCGGTTTCTCTGGCGCTATGGGATATTTTAGACCTCCCGGAACTTTTTCATTTATTATTGGATTAGCGGCTTTTTATATTTTGGTTTCCGTATTTATTTTCTATTTCTGGTTATCCAAAGAACCAATTTCAAAAATTTTACTTTATGCCAGTACTGTAGCTTTAATATTTGCTTTGCCATTAACAGTAAGCAGAACTGCCGTTGGTGGCGTAGTTTTGGTAGGTATTTTTGCTTTTATTGGTTCAGCAACTAGTCTTAAAACCCTGATGAAAATTGCTTTTACACTGGTAGTTTTATTTGGATTATTTACAGTTTTAAAAAACACTACATCTGTATTTAATTTAGGAACAGAAGTGTTCATGAGCAGGGTTGATACTGCCAGTGGCCAGAGCGGAAGTTTCGAAGAATCTTTCTTTTCAAGATTTCTGGATGATTTCAGAAGACCTTTGGTAAATCTTTTAAACATGCCTTTGTTTGTAGGTAAATTAGGAATGGGAACCAATGCAGGAGCTCAGATGCTATCAGGCAGTACTAATTTTTTAATTGCCGAAGATGAGTTAGGAAGAGTAGGCGGTGAGCAAGGTCTTATTTTAGGAGGAGCATTAATTCTTTTACGATTAATATTAGCCGTTAATTTATTTCTTCAGTCCATACGATTACCAAAAGAAGATAAATTGTTACCTCTTACATTCTGTGGTACCGCTTTATATTTAATTACACTGGGGCAATGGGCTCAGCCAAGTATGCTGGGTTGTGCTGTTTTAACAGTCGGGCTTTTGGTAGCAAGTATAAATATGAATTCCAAACAAGTGAAATGAAGATAGTATTGTTTACTCATCCCTCTTTTTTGGGGCATAAAAGTATGCCCAGATTTGCTCAGATGATCGACACGGGAATGAAACAAAAAGGACATGAAGTAACAGTATGGACTCCCAAAGCTGTTTTTTTTAAACTGTCTTTTAAAAAAGTTATTCTGGAAAAATGGCTGGGTTATCTGGATCAGTTTTTTGTTTTTCCGATAGCGGTAAAATTAAGATTACTGAATTGTGGTAAAAATACTTTGTTTGTCTTCTCTGATAATGCTTTAGGTCCATGGGTACCATTGGTTTACAAAAGATACCATGTTGTACATTGCCACGATTTTTTGGCACAACAGTCGGCTTTAGGTTTATTACAGGAAAATAAAACAGGTACTACAGGAAAATATTATCAGAAATTTATTCTCTGGGGATATCGTAAAGCTATAAATTTCATTCCTATTTCTAAAAAGACACAAACTGATTTACATTTTTTGTTAAATAAAACTCCAGGCATATCAAAGGTAGTTTACAATGGTCTGAACCAAAATTTTGAACCGGCAGAAGATATAGAAAAAGTAAGGGAATTGCTATCCAATACCCATGAAATCGATTTATCTAAAGGATATATTCTACATGTTGGCGGAAATGCATTTTATAAAAACAAACTTGGGGTGATGGAAATTTATGACCAGTGGGCCAAAGATTTTGAAATAAACCTGCCCTTGATTTTAGCCGGAGAACCGCCTACAGAACAAATGATTGCTTTTAGAGACGAGTCAGTTGCAGCAAAATCGATTCATTTTATAAATGATATTGACGATTTACAATTACAGCAGTTTTATCAGGGAGCAACGGTTATGCTTTTCCCCTCTCTATATGAAGGTTTTGGATGGCCGATAGTCGAAGCAATGGCATCCGGAAGTTTGGTTATTACAACAAATGAGGATCCAATGAAAGAAGTTGCGGGAGAGGCTGGTTTTTATATTCCTAAAAAACCGGTTGATGTTGAGAAATTAAAGGATTGGAAAAAAATAGCATCCAACGAACTGGAAAGAATCATACAACTCAGTCCCGAAGAACGCAGGGTCGCTGTTACAAAATCAATTTTGCGTTCAAAAGAATTTTCATCTCAGGGTTTTATAGATTCAATAGAAACCATTTATCAGGAAATTTTAAATCATAAATGAAAGTAGTTCATTATATAGCAAGTATTGACAAGACCGGAGGCGGAACCACAGAATACATGCGGTTAATAAGCAAAGCATTATACAATGATACCTCTTTTATAATTGCAACCGGAATGTCTAAACAACCCATATCCATAGATGGAGTTTCAATTAATTTTTTTAACTGCAGTATGTTTAGGTGGTTTTCTTTAATGAAAGAGTTCCGTGTGTTTCTGGAAAATGAAAAACCTGATATCGTTCATATTAATGGAATCTGGACACCACAAAACTGGGGTTTTCAAAAAGTAGCGCAGGCACTTAACATAAAAGTCGTTTTATCACCCCATGGTATGCTGGAAGCATGGATAATACAACACAATCCTCTAAAGAAGAAACTCGCTCTTTTTTTATTTCAGAATAAAGCAATTAAAAGAGTCGATCATATTCATGCAACAGCGCAGATGGAGGAAGACAGCATCAGAAATATGAACTTCAGCAATAACATTACAATTATCCCAAACGGAATTGATCTGAATGAAGTTGTTGGACGCAAAGAAAAATACGGAACGAAAAAAATGGTTTTCTTTTCACGTATTCATCCCAAAAAAGGAATTGAAATATTACTGGAAGCCTGGAGAAATTCTGATACAAAAGACTGGACTTTGGAAATTGCCGGCAATGGAGACGAAAATTATATAGCACAATTAAATGAAAGTGCTCTGGATCTAAAAAATGTTCATTTTGTCGGAGCAAAATATGGTAAAGAAAAGTGGGATTTTCTAAAATCAGCCGATATAATGGTTCTTCCTACTCACAGTGAAAATTTTGGGATTGTAGTTGTAGAAGCTCTTGCACTGGGAGTACCGGTAATAACAACACACGGAACACCTTGGGAAGATTTAGAAACCTACCAATGTGGCTGGTGGTTCGATCTGTCAGTTTTAAATCTTGAAAAGATTATTAGTAAAGCCATTCATACCCCAATTGAAGAATTAGAGAATATGGGGAAAAGAGGAAAAGAACTTGTAGCAGAAAAATATGAAATTAACACTGTTGCAAAGAAGATAATCGAATTATACAAAACACTTAATTAATTCACATTTTGGATTTATCTACTTATAGTCATTCATTTAGTTTAAGAAATAAAATTTCAAGACTAATATGGAATTTCGCACGATTGATTTTGTTTCGCCCGTTTGCTTCCCGATTATTTAGAAAATGGAGAGTTTTTGTACTTAAATGTTTTGGGGCAAAAATAGAATGGTCTTCACATGTTTATGCCTCAGTAAAAATCTGGGCACCCTGGAATTTAGAAATAGGAAAAAATTCAAGCTTAGGCCCTAAGGTTGATTGTTACAATCAGGGAAAAATAAGCATTGCAGATAATACTATAGTTTCCCAAAAAACATATTTATGCGCCTCTACACATGATTACAATCAAAAAGATTTTCCACTTATTTTAAAACCAATTACTATTGGAAGTGGAGTCTGGATTGCTGCCGATGCTTTTATAGCGCCGGGAGTTTCTGTAGAAGATCATGCTGTTGTAGCAGCCCGTTCTGCTGTTATTAGAAATGTTGAGAAAAATACAATCGTAGGAGGAAATCCTGCTAAACTTATAAAAACCAGAAGTTTTGAATAAAATTCCAATTACTGTAATCGTTTCTGTCAAAAATGAAGCTTTGAATTTGCCTTCTTGTCTGGAAAAATTAAAGCGTTTTGACCAAATAATAGTAGTAGATTCAGGAAGTACTGACAATACTACAACTATAGCCACTAATATGGGAGCTGAAGTTTTGCAATTTCAATGGAATGGTAAGTTTCCTAAAAAACGCAACTGGGCATTACAAAATGGTAATCTTCGTCACGAATGGATTCTTTTTTTAGATGCTGACGAATTTGTTACAGACGAATTTGTAGATGAAGTTGCTGTTAAAACTCTTGATCCTAATTATAATGGTTTTACGATACAATTTGAAAACTATTTTATGGGACGAAAACTCAGATATGGCTATGGTTTTCAGAAATCAGCTCTTTTCAAAAAATCTAAGGGAGCATATGAGAAAATCGAAGAAGATTTATGGAGCCATTTAGATATGGAGGTTCACGAACATCCGGTTATAGAGGGCAAAGTCGGAATTATAAAAGCCAAGGTTGTTCATAAAGATTTTAAAAACTTAGAACATTACATCGAGAAACACAATGCTTATTCGACCTGGGAAGCTCAAAGGTTTTTACAACTTAAACAATCTAAAAACGCTCATTTGTCATTAAATCAAAAGATTAAGTATGGTCTTCTTAATACAGGACTGCTTCCTGTTGTTTATTTTGTAGGTGCCTATTTCTTCAAATTAGGATTTTTAGATGGAAAAGAAGGTTTTTATCTGGCTCGTTTTAAATCACACTACTTTTTTCAGATACAAACTAAGGTTGGAGCATTAAAAACTAAATTACAGTAGCAGTAAATAAAAAATTTTAAAATACGGAATCAGATATAAATTGAGAAGATAATATTAAATCACGAAAATATGAATATAGCTTTTAACATCAACAGATTAGCGATGATAGGTCTTGGAGTTACATTAAATTCCTTACTAAAAAATTGTTCTGATCCAAAAAAATTAAATATTTACATATTGTGTGCAGACTTAAATGCTGATGATAAAGAGAATATTCATAAACTATTAAACAGATATGGTTTAACTACTATTAATTTAATCGATTTTGATGCTAAAGAGCATTTTGGAAGTTTTAGGTCGCTACAAGGAGACTGGACACCTTACGGAAGATTATTATTAGCAGATTATATTAAAGACGACTCTGTATTATATCTGGATGCTGATCTTGTTATTGAACTGGACGTCCTGGCAGTTGAAAGCTTTGATTTTCAGGGTAAAGCCATTGCTGCAGTAAACGGAGGTGCAATTGAGTATTCTTTAGAAAATGCATTTTTTTGCAATGAAATCGGAATAGATCCAAAATTAGCGTCGTTTAATTCAGGAATACTTCTAATGAATTTAAAACTCTGGCGTGAGAAGGATATTAAAAAACAATGTTTAGATTTTGGAAAACTTCATCCTGCTAAATTAAGATCGGCAGACCAAACGATACTTAATGCCTTGTTTGCAGGAAATTTTGCTTATTTACCGGATGAATTCAACATGGCCTGGTACGGACACATTAATAAACCGGTTAGTAAAAAAGCAATTTTACATTTTGTTGGTTCCCCTAAGCCGTGGGATTTATTTGGCCGATTTTTTCACAAAGGATTTTCAGTTTGGAAAAGCTACCTCGATAGTGTCTGGAAAAAAGCATACTACAACTACAATTATGATGATTTTTTAAGAGCATGGCATATCCGTAAATCTTATGCACGAACATTTATGTTAAAGATAAAATCAAACGATTAGTAAAAATTATAAAAAGATAGGCTGAAATTTCTTTTGAAACCTAAATATAGATTATTCCTTTTACCTCAGGAGTAATAGAAACTTTAAATAGTAAAAAATGAAAAGAATACTGATAACTGGCGGAGCCGGATTTGTAGGATCGCATTTATGTAAAAGATTATTGAATGAAGGCAATGAAGTAATTTGCCTGGACAATTATTTTACCGGGGCAAAATCTAATATTATCGATTTATTGGATAACCCTTATTTTGAAATGGTGCGACATGATATTACAGAACCTTATTATGCTGAGGTTGATGAAATTTACAATCTCGCTTGTCCTGCCTCTCCGGTACATTACCAATATAATCCGATAAAAACGATAAAAACTTCAGTAATGGGAGCCATAAATGTTTTGGGATTGGCAAAACGTGTTAATGCTAAAGTATTACAGGCAAGTACAAGTGAAGTTTACGGAGATCCTCTTGTACATCCTCAGACCGAAAATTATTGGGGACATGTAAATCCAATTGGTATTCGTTCCTGTTATGATGAAGGAAAACGTTGTGCAGAAACTTTATTTATGGATTATCATAATCAAAACAAAGTGGCCATTAAAATTATTAGAATTTTTAATACATACGGACCAAACATGAATCCGGCAGACGGAAGAGTAGTATCCAATTTTATTGTACAGGCTTTACAAGGAAAAGATATTACCATTTTTGGTGATGGTTTACAAACCCGTTCTTTTCAATATGTTGATGATTTGGTCGAAGGCATGGTTAGAATGATGAATTCTGATGCTGGTTTTTTAGGACCTGTAAACCTTGGAAACCCTAATGAATTTACAATGCTGGAACTGGCTCAGGCAATTATTGAGCTAACAGAATCAAAATCAAAAATCATTCATATGGATCTGCCACAGGATGATCCAAAACAAAGACAACCGGATATTTCTCTTGCTAAAGATAAACTTAATGGTTGGGAACCAAAAATTCAGTTACGTGAAGGTTTAATTTCTACCATCAACTATTTTGATTCGCTTTTATTAAATCAATAAAAGCACTTTTTCTTTTACAAAATACCCATAATTTCTTTCAGCTACTTTCTCTCAATTTCCTTATTAAGGAAACAGATTCTGGTACACCCTGTTTTAAAGTCTGCTTTTTTGTGCTTTTAACGAGTTTTGTGGTGCTTCATCGAGAACTTTTTTTAGTAAAATACCTTTGTTTTAATTTTAACTTGAAATTGTGAGAGACAGTTAGCTAGAGAAGAATATTTATAACTTAAAAAAATAATTATTATGAGAGTTACTATAATCACAGTATGTTACAATCGTAAAAATACGATCGAAAAAGCGATCAAAAGTGTATTGGACCAGAATTATGATAATATAGAATATATTGTTATTGATGGTAATTCAAAAGACGGAACAAAAGAAATTATCGAGTCCTATAAAGACAGAATAACAAAATACATTTCTGAACCGGATAACGGTATGTATGATGCGATAAACAAAGGCTTAAAATTAGCAACAGGAGATGTTATTGGATTAATGCATTCTGATGATGAGTTTTATGACAATGATGTAGTTTTAAGAATAGCATTACGTTTTCAGGAACCTAATATCGAAGGTGTTTATGGTGACGGAGTTTATGTTTCTAATGACCAGAAAGAACGCCTGATCAGAAATCGAATAGGAGGTGGGTTCAGTCTTAAAAGAATTAAAGGAGGCTGGCTACCATTACATCCAACGGTTTATTTAAAGAAAAGTGTCATTGATAAAAATGGTTTCTATAACCTTGATTTTAAAATTGCTTCTGATACGGAATTTTTACTCCGCTATTTGTACAAACATAAAATTAAGATGAGTTACATAAACGAGTATATCGTTAAAATGAGAATGGGCGGAATGAGTACCAGTTTTAAAAGAGCGTTTGAGGTTTTAAAAGAAGACTACAGAATTTATAAATATCATGGTTTGACTGCGTTTTCAGTGGTATTTCGTAAGAAAACCATCGCTTTAAAACAGTATATAGTTCATTAAGAATAAAGATGGGCAACGTTTTTTAGAAGAAGTATAAGACAGTAGTAAAATTGGAGTTCTGAAAAGAACTTATCGAAGATAAATTAAAGTAAAAAGCCAATATAAATTGAAAGATTGAATGCAGGTTTAGTTTGAAGATAGACATATCGAGGAGTTATTGAGCGCTAAATAGTTTTCATTTTATTTCAATAGAATTTAGAGTAATTAAAGAATACTAATATATACTACAATTAACATGAAGAAAATTTTCCTTTCGATAATTTTATTGCCTTTATTGATGCTTCAATCTTGTACGACCAGAAAACAAATGTTGTATTTACAAGATTTAGATAGCTATGCAAATTCGACGATAAATTATACTTCGCCAAAAATACAGCCTAATGATATTCTAAAAGTTGAAGTGGGTGATCTTAATCCATTAGTAGCTGCTCCTTTTAATATTACAAATGGAAATGCCGGTACACAAAATTCTGTAGATATGATGAGATTATCTGGTTATTTGGTTAATCCTCAGGGAACTATCATGATGCCGATTCTCAATGAAGTTAAAGTAGGTGGTTTAACACCCGCAAATGCTGAAATCAAAATAAAAGAACGTCTGATAAACGAAAATTACCTTGTAAATCCAACAGTTCAGGTTAGAGTTCTAAACAACAAATTCACCATTTTGGGAGAAGTAAATGCTCCGGGAGTGAAATCCTTTACTGAAGAGTCAATCAGTTTTATAGATGCATTAGGATTGGCGGGAGATTTGACTTATTCTGCCATTCGAAAAGACATAAAATTAATTAGGGAAGTAGATGGAAAACGTTTGGTTTATCACGTTGATTTAACCACAGCTTCATGGATGTCGAATCCAAACTTTAGAATCAGACAAAACGATGTAATTGTCGTAACCCCGAATAAATTAAAAGCAAATAGTGGCGGATTAATTAAAGATCCAATACAATTGCTGGGAATAACAGCTTCTCTGGCTGCCCTGATTATAGTAATTGTGAAGTAAAAATTGACAAAGTATAAAAGAGTATTTCAATGTTAAATTAGAATATACTCATTGTTATTAATGTGACTGTATCTTATTAATTGAATAGTTATGGATTTAAAAAAAGAATTTTTAAAGTATTTACGTTATTGGCCCTGGTTTTTGCTTAGCTTAATTGTATTCGTTGGGGCTGCCTATATTTTTATTAAAATAGTGCCGCCAACTTACGAAACATCTGCTACGATCTTAATTGATAAAAAACAAGAAGACCAAACGAAAATAATTACTATTAGTACAGACAAAAAAAGTAGTGAAGAAAAATTAGATGATGAAATTCGACTAGTAACTTCAAACGAGTTTTTGTTGCATGTAGTTAAGAATTTGAATTTAAATTTCACCTATTATGAAAAAGTATTTTCAGTTAAGAACAATTTCGTAAATGAAGTTCCCTTTGTTTTAATTCCAACTGTTTCAAAAGATTCACTTCCAGTTATTTCGTACGAAATTAAAATTGATAAAAGCGGATTTATAATAACAGAACCGGAATCAGAACAAACTTATAACGTAACAGGTTATGACGGAAAACAAACGGTTGATGGTTTGCCTTTTAAAATTCAGTTATCTGCCAAAGCGAAGAAAAATCCGTCTTACTATTTTGAAAAAGAATACAAAGTAAATCTGGAGCCAACAGGTGAAGCTTTAAAAAATTTGAAATCATCTCTGGTTGTTTTATCTGATGAAAATGCAAAAGGAGTTTTAGAATTAAAACACATTAGTTCAAGCCCTGATCGTTCAAGAAAGATATTAAGTGAAATTATCGTTCAGCTGGATAAAAGTATTGTACTCAATAAACAGAAAGTATTTAGAAATACCGTTTCTTATTTGACTCAAAGAATAAAAAACTTTAGCAAAGAAAAAGATTCTATTGAAAGTGTAAAGGAGAAATACTTGCAGAACAACGATATTGGAGTAATGGAAAACTATGTTGTTGAGCAAACTGCTGACAGAAGTCAGAAAAAGGAAAACTCAATGATCAATGAAAGACAGATATCGCTTGCAAGTTTTGCCATCAATGATATTAAACAATCCGGGCCTACTCAAACCTTAGGAACAGATTATAATTTAGAATCTCCAACAGTAAATCAGATGCTTGTAAATTACAATGCAAAACTATTGGATAGCCAATTGATTTTACAAAGAGCACAAAGTAACAATCCGGCATATATTACCTTGATAACACAGCTAAAGTCTCAAAAACAAGAGATAATAAATACACTGGAAGGGTATTTGAATTTTCTAAATCAAAACAGTAAAGCCAACAGAACCGAACAAAGTATTGCTGAAGCTAAAGTAAAAAGTATTCCGACAAAAGATAAAGTATTGGGTAATATCAATAGTAATCTTACCACAAAAGAAGAAACTTATGTAGCGTTATTGCAAAAGAAAGAAGAAGCTGTTTTAAACGGGGCGATATTAGAATCAAACCTAAAAACTTTAAATGCGCCGGAAACCAATTATTCCGCGATTTTCCCACAGCCAAAGGCCTTTATGTTAGGAGCATTTTTGTTTGGCTTGTTGCTTCCTTTCGGAGTTACATATGTTCGTTTGTATCTGGATACTAAAATACATAATGAAGAAGATATTCAGAAAGTAATTACTGATGTTCCAATTTTAGGACATATTCCTAAAATAGCTATTAATGATAAGTTGGATAATACAGCAACTTCCCGTTCCTTAATTGCAGAGGCATCGAGGGCATTAGTTTCCAATATTTCTTATTTGCTGCCTAGGAAAAAAGACAGTAAAGGAAATGTGATATTGTTTACTTCATCTATTCAGGGAGAAGGAAAATCATTTTGTGCTTTTCATAACGCAATTACAGTTAGTAATCTTAATAAAAAAGTACTGTTGATTGGTGTTGATTTAAGAAATCCTCAATTACATGATTATTTTGATGTAAAAAGAAATGTATCCGGACTTTCTGATTTTTTAGCGAACAAAACGGATAACTGGAAAGAATTTCTGCAGACAGAAAATAAATTCTCTAAAAACCTGGATGTTTTATTTGCAGGAGAAGCTCCGCCAAATCCTTCACAATTGATCACTAATTCTAATTTTGAAGCATTAATTGCAGAAGCAAAAACAATATACGATTTCATAATACTGGATACAGCTCCGGTGCAGATTGTATCTGATACTTTAAATTTCAGTTACCTCGCAGATGTAACCGTATTTGTGGTAAAGTACGATTATACAGATAAAAGCAATTTGGTTCAGGCAAGTAATTTTATTAAGAAGGAACAACTTAAAAACGTTGGAATTGTTATAAACGGTGTAAACATGAAAACAGCTTACGGATACGGTTATGGCGTAAGTTATGGTTACCAGTATCAGGAAGCAAAAGTAAAGAAACCTTGGTACAAAAGAAGTCTTGCTGTAAAGGAGGCTTAAGGAGTAAAAAGCCTATTTACTAAAATTAAATAATAAAAAATGTTTCATAAAATAGTTCTGGTACTATTGTTTTTTGTCATTGGTGCGGTCTTTTATTTTTCGTGGCTTTCAGATCCTGGTTTATCCAGCGAAATGTATTTACCCAGATGGCTTTTAAATTGGAGTAATCATTATTACAATTTGCGTACCGCTGTTCCTTTTTTAGCTGTAGGTTTTCTACTGGAAATATATACGGAACAGAATAATATTAATGAAGTAAATAATAACAAAAATCTAAATTTCATACAAAACATAATCATTGCGGCAATAATTGTTTGTGTAGCCGAAGGAGGGCAATTTTTAATTCAAAGAAGAAGCCCGGATTTAATGGATATTTTTTATGGAATTCTTGGAAGTTTAATAGGAGCATTAGGTTACAATTTATTGAAAAAGATAAAAAATGCGAAACAGACATAAATTTACTTTCATAATGTGCTGTGCTATTGCCGACATGATTGCGATGGTAGTTGGGACAATGATTTTTTTGAATTTTGCTACTGAAGAGAATATTGGTTGGAATGGTTTATTTCTCAATAAAATGATTCCGATTACCATTTTAAGCTGGCTGTTTTCAGTTACTTATTTTCAGTTGTATAGAGTAGACGTTCTTTTTAGTTTAGATGAATTTTTCCGCAATAGCTGGAGGTCTTTCTTTACACAAAGAGTTTTATGGCACAGTTACATTTTTATTTTTCAGGATGATGTGCTGTACAACTTTGGAAGTAAGGCAAATTTATTTCAACTAAGTTTTTTACTGTCTTATTTTCTGTTATCCAGAATATTATTTACGCTGGTAATTGGAAAAATAAAGGGCTGGGTTTTTAAACAATACACAGTTGCAATCTGGGGATTCAATAAAACAAGTATAGAATTGGCTTCTCATTTAGAAAGTAATTCCTTTTTTATCAACTTTTTAGGTATTCTAAACGAAAATTCGTCTGTAGAATATAATAGTAATGAGGAATTTACTTTTGCACTCTCAGAAGCAATTAATGATGCGTCGAGAAACGAGATCAACGAATTGTATATTGTATCGAAACCTGACTTTATTTCAGACCTGAATTATTTCTTTGAGCTTGGTGATAAACATTGTATGCGTTTGAAATTTGTTCCCGATTTTTCATCCATATCAAAAAAACATTTTAATTCCAGCCACTTAAATAATTTCCACGTTATTAAGCCTCGTTTTGAGCCTTTGCAAAATGCTTATAACAGATTGGCAAAGAGAATATTTGACCTGGCATTCAGCATTATGGTAATTGTTTTCATCTTGTCATGGCTTTATCCTTTATTGGCTTTTCTGATTAAGAAACAAAGTAAAGGACCGGTATTGTTTAAACAAATGCGAACAGGAAAAAAGAACCAGGAATTCTGGTGTTACAAATTTCGAAGCATGTACGTAAATATGGGCGACGAAACACAACAAGCGCAAAAAGGAGACAGCAGGGTAACACCAATAGGAAAATTTATCCGCCGAACCAGTTTAGACGAAATGCCTCAGTTCTTTAATGTTCTGATCGGGAATATGAGTGTCGTAGGACCGCGCCCTCATATGATCAAACATACATCGGATTACAATGACCATATTAACAATTTTATGGTACGCCATTTTGTTAAACCGGGAATTACAGGTCTGGCTCAGGTTTCTGGCCTTAGAGGAGAAACCAAAAAAGTGTCTGATATGAGACGACGCGTTACAACAGACATAGAATATGTACAACGCTGGAGTCTTATAAAAGATGTTAAGATTTGCTTCTTAACGGTTATTGTAACCCTGAAAGGAGACAAAAATGCTTTTTAAATAAAAATAAACTCAAAAAATAAACTCAAGAATAAAACTTAAAAATAAACTAATAAACTAATAATCATGGACATTACTAATTACCTTATAGGTTTACTTACTGGAGTTTCAGTGACAACCTTTTTTATTGGAAAAGAGTGGTATAAATATTATACTAAATACACTATCCAACAAAAACAATTAGATCGAGTTCTGAAATTGAACGATAAAATTAAAAAACTGAAAAACTACAGTCCGGCAGAAGCACAAAATATGAACGTTGGAGTTTAGTAGTGCTTTTTCAATTTTAATTTTACGCAATCGCTTATAGATTCTTTAAATCCATTAAGCCTGTTACTTTTATGAATTGAAGTAATGTATTTATTTTTTACTAAACATTTTAGTAAAAGACAACCTTACTCAAAAGTTTAAAACATTATATAGTTAACTTTGGTAATGAGCTCGATGTTTTGTTGGGCTCATTATTTTTGCTTTATTTTAAATTAAAGCGTTTATACATTTTTATACTCCTTATCTTTTGTCCATTTAGATATGCCTACAATCTAAAAATTTCAATGGACGCTCTTTTCCCATATCCCCATTTTATAATTTATTTTTTTTAATTCATTTTAAAAGTTTAAACCTAAAAACATCAGTTGAATTATTTTTTGTAATTAAATAAAGTTCATTTTTTTTTGAAAGATTCCTTTACATATAGGCGGTTGGTTCATATTTGGATCATTTCATTCATTCACCGGATAAAAGTGAAAACCAAAACAATAGAAAACTTTATGCTCTTTAACAGGAGCAAGGAGATTATTTTATTTTCCATAAAAGTTCCAACATGATCAATAGCGGAACTGAAAACCAACGTAATTTATTTATAAAAAAGGTAAATGTTAATTATTAAAAGATGATTAAGAAAGAAAAAGTTTTAGTTCGTGATAATAAAGGTATTTTTTTAAAAATGTTCAAGAGAAAATTTAAGAATGAATTTGAATTCTCTGAGGAATCCTTTTTGCTTCAAAATGAAAAAAAGTCCAAAGGATTTGATCATTCTGTATTTGTGGTCTATGAATATTCTGAACTGTTGGACTTTTTTGAATTAGATGGCATCAATACCAATTTTATGGTTTGTCTGTTTAGTAAACATCTTTATAACAGTTTATCCCGAATTGAAGAAATCAAAGATTTAATTTTAATAGATGCTTCAAAAACAAAGACGGAAATTTTTGAAGATTTGAAAATGTGTTTTAAAAATTCTTCAAGTATAATTCCGCAATTCTCCAATAGAGGCTTTTCAAAATCAAAAATGCCTAAGAAACAGTTAGAAGTACTGCAACGAGCTTTATATTTTATGATGTAAAAATATACGAATGCATAGCTCAGCTGGATAGAGTCCCCGATCTTATGTCGGGACGGTCGAAGGTTCGAGTCCTTCTGCGTTCGCTAAAGCCGCTCCCTTGAGCGGTTTTTTTGATTTTAGAAGATTTTGTAAAAGTTTATCAGATTAGAAAAGTATCTTTGCAGCCTGCGATAAATGACTCACTTCTTTCGCATAAAATATTTTCAAAAGCCTGATAATGGTACAGCAAAAAAAATCTATTTATACGCTTCAGTTCATTTTACTATGTCTGAGTTCGCTTTTATTTTCATCCAGTTTTAACATGATAATACCGGAACTTCCAAGCTATTTAACCAGTTTGGGCGGCGCAGAATACAAAGGACTTATTATCTCGCTTTTTACACTTACGGCAGGAATATCACGTCCATTTAGTGGAAAATTAACAGACAAATGGGGACGCGTTCCGGTAATGGCAGTAGGTTCTGTTGTTTGTTTAATCTGCGGATTTTTGTATCCTGTTTTAAGTTCGGTTTCGGGCTTTTTGTTTTTACGGTTGGTACATGGTTTTTCTACAGGATTTAAACCTACGGCGACTTCAGCTTATGTAGCAGATATTATTCCACAGGAACGTTGGGGAGAAGCATTAGGAATGCACGGTTTATGCTTTAGTATCGGAGGAGCTTTAGGACCGGCTTTAGGAGGATGGGTTGTAAATGCTTATGGAATCGATGTAATGTTTTACAGTTCTTCGTTTCTGGCTTTTCTGTCTATCGTTATTGTAGCAAACATGAAAGAGACTTTAGAAACAAAAGAAAAACTGCAGAGATCGATGTTTTTTATTGGTAAAAAAGATATTATTGATCGTGGTGCACTTCCGGCTGGAATTATAACTTTCTTTTCTTATACGGCATTTGGATTGATACTAACCTTAATTCCGGATTGGAGCGAACATCTGGGAGCGCAAAACAAGGGAATATTTTTTACAGCCTTTACCATTGCATCGGTTATGATGAGGTTTGGAGCCGGAAAAGTTTCCGACAGACACGGAAGAACTAATGTTATTCTCGCAGGATTGATTGTAACTTCAATCGCATTATTTGTCATTAGTGAAGGAAGAACTATTAATATGCTCTTAATTGGTGCAGCTCTTTACGGAATGGGGACCGGAGTTTTGTCACCGGCAATAAACGCCTGGACCATCGATTTGAGCAACCCTCAGCATCGTGGAAAAGCAATTGCGACAATGTATATTTCTATGGAAATTGGAATTGGATGCGGGGCTTTACTGGGAGGAAGTTACTACAGTGATGTTATCGATCGAATACCTCAAATATTTAAAATTGATATTCTCTTGTTCGTAGTAGGGATCCTTTATCTTTTATATTGGAAAAAGAAATTTGCCGAAAAAAAAGCATAGAAATTATATAAAAATTGAGTGGTAATTTGAAAATTTCAATTCGCTTTAAATTACGTACATTAGTTTAATAGCAAAAATTAATCCCATATTACACTGGAAAAATGTACGTAAAAAGTCTGTTATTTTGTTTTCTATTCTTTTCAATTCAAGCCAATTCTCAACTTTTAGAACACGATAAAGATTTTCGTGCAGCAGATTCACTTTTAAAAGAACATAGTTTTTCTGTTCACAGAGATAATTATTTTTTGACCGGTATTCCGTTAAACGAACCCATTACCCGTAATTCTGCCGATGTCAAATATCAGATCAGTTTTAAGCAAAGATTAACAGGAAAGCCGTGGATTGGCGGTTTCTTCCCATATTTAATGTACACTCAAAAAGCTTTTTGGGACATTTATGCCAGTTCAAAACCATTCTCTGAAATCAATTTTAATCCCGGAGTAGCAATTGTCCGGCCATTTTATTTAAAAGGTGGCAGGTTAACTTATGGTACAATTTCATTTGAGCACGAATCAAACGGAAGAGATTCTATATATTCAAGAACCTGGAATATGCTGGCCTTTTCTCTCAAATCACAAGTTTCACCAAGATGGACAGTTGGAATACGCGGATGGATTCCTTTTGTTGATAAAGAAGATAACCCCGGACTGACCAAATACGTAGGCTATGGCGAAGCCAGTGCAACCTATCAGATAAAACCTGGAAGATGGAGTGCCGATGTTCTTTTTAGAAAAGGAAGTGGTCTGATTAATTATGGTTCCCTGCAAACACAAATCAATTGGAAACCCTATAAAAATGAGAATTATTACATCACTTTACAATGGTTTGTGGGATATACAGAGAGTTTAATAGATTATCAGGAACATAAAAGCATGCTTCGTTTAGGGTTCACAATTAAACCCGAAAACATGGGTATTTTCTAAATTAATTTTTACCCAAAGTCCAAAAAATAGCATTTTTAAGCAGTGTTGTATAAGCTTTATTTCGAAACAAATCGGGCGAATGTCCCATAAAAATGTAAACATTGCGTGAAGCAAAATGGTCGTTTGTCCAGATTACAGGATGATCGCCCATTTTTATTTTAGAATCCGGTACATAAGTAGATTCATCTACAGAAGCCAATACATGAACATTTTTTCTTGGACTTTTATCATAAGTGTACCATTCTTCTTTTTTGACTAAAAATTCAGTTGAAATTCCTTTTGTTACAGGATGCGATTGGTCTTCAATTTTTACTCTGCCGCTAGCAAATTCAGGAATGTAATTCTCAAAACGTATTCCTCCCATAAAATCAGAAAACCATTGCCACATCGGATAACCGTCAAATTCTCCCAATAGAGTAGCATGATGCAGACCAATCCAGCCACTTTCTCCGCTATTCATGTATTTCTCAAATGCTTTCATTGATTCTTCACTCCAGGTATACGGAGGATAATCAAGTTGTAAAAAGACCTGATATTGGTTTAAAAGAGTTTCATTTATTGTTTTGGTATTTTCAATATAATCAATTGAAAAATCATTTTCATCAGCTAATTTGTTGAGCCATGGTTTTGCTGCTTTGGTAAATTCCAGATGATGCCCGCCATTTTCATACAAAACCAGCATTTTAAATTTTCCTTTTTTAGGTTTCTGTGCAAAACAATTTCCATTAAAGAAAAAGCCCGTTAACAATAAACTGATTATAATTATAGAATTTTTCATTTCTTTTTATTTTTGAACTAATGCTGTAATAGCCTGTAAAAACCATGCAGAATGTGGAATCCACTGTTCAGTCCAGCGCCATTCATTTCCATTGTCTTCCATTTTAAAATCAATTCCGGATCCGTCAGAATTTCCATCTTTCCCTGTAATTCCGTTAGAAATGCCTCCTTTTTCAGAACCATGTCCGTAATTTGAATGCATGTATGGAACATTTTTTTCGCCAAATTCATACATAAAACACATCGAGTACGGATTACAGCCTAATATCCATGATAGTTGCTGTGAAGCATACAAATCCAGTAACTTTTTCTTCGTTTCATTTTTGGAAGGACTAATAATTTTTCCGCCTTCAATGGCAGCGGTAGCCAGCGAAGCTAAACGTGCATTTTCACCTTGCCACCACCAACCGGTTTCATTTTCATGCGGAATGAAAAAACCGTCCTTTATTTGATTATTAAATAAAAAAGTCTGTCTCGCATAACCAAACGGATTACTTGTATTTTGGGTAACAGTTAAATGATAATCTAATGCTTTTTTTATCACATGAAGGGCAGCTGTTTTTTCATTAGTATCATTTTCTTTTTTTAGATAACGGGTTAATGCAACAATAGGTAAACCTGCATCTGCAGCATGCCAGAACGGACGGTTAGTATCATTGCTTCTAAACCAGCCTTGATCTGTCATTCGGTTTTCCAGTTTGTGAGCCCATTTTCGGGCTTCTTCTTTATAGAAATTATCAGATGTGGCAATCCATAATTCAGTTGCAGCCATTAAAGCACAGTAATCATCTATAATGTTTTCTTTCCCGTCATCAGTATATTTGGTATTGTTTATCAACAGATGGTTGTAAGCCCGCTTAGCGCCTTCTAAATATTGTTTTGAAGTGAAATCTCCATTTTTATTCCATTGTGAAATTCTTGCGAGTGCTGCAATTGCCATTCCACCGCCTTCGCGAAAAGCTGACTGGTATTCATCTGTAGTCACACTATTTGCTTTTAGTCCGACAATTCTTCTCGCGGCGGGGTTTTTATCAAAATAGCTAAAAACAATCATATAGAAATAACCTTCATCAGAAAGACATCGCATTAAATAATCGGAACCCCAAATGGCTTCTTCATCTAATGAATCTTTGATTTTCCATTCCCTAAGCTGTTTCGGAATTGCTTCCGATGTAGTAATAAGTGACCAGGTAACCAAAGGCGTTTGTTGGGGGGATACAAAATTAGCGTAAGCCAGATGCGAAAAGTATTTACTCACGTCGCCGGAGGCATCGCACCAGCCACCACGAACATCAACTCTTTTTGTACTCCCATAAAGCAATATTTTTTTATCGGCTTCCAGTTCTTCGGGAGTATTGGCTCTCTGTTTATTGTAATAATGTACTATAGAAGAAATGGTTCGTTTGGCCAGTATATTTTCTTCAATGGAAAAAATTGGGGAATTGAAAGTTTCATTATTAATTTTCACAGAAATGATATAGTTTCCTTTTTTTTGAAAAGAAGAAAAATCGGCTTTATAAAAGAATTTTCCTTGCTGCCAATCATCAATACTTTCTGCTTTTCCAATTACGGCTGTAAAAACTGTTATTCCCGTAGTAGTATCGATAAGAAAGAATGTGGTATTTTGAAGTTGATTTTCAGATCCTATTACAGCTATTTTTTGACTTTTGGGATCAAATCCAATTTGATTGACATAAATGACAGGTTTACTGTAAGCCACAACAGAAAGAAACAGTACTATTATGACAGATTTTAGTTGTTTTCTAAACTTAAGCATAAATTACTTTTTAACAGAAAGATTTTTTTCAGATATTTTTAATGGGCAAATTACAAAAAAGTAAAAATGTAAGTTCTTTTTGTATTTTCCATCCAAAATCTTTCCATTCGGTAATTTTAATTCAAGGCCTGTTTTTGCTGCTAATTTTAGTTAAACATAGAAAACTATGATGTGTATTTGATGTGATTTTAATCTATATAGTAATAATCATTTTAATCTGATCAAAACATTTAGAATGAATTTCAGCACCTTCTTTATATTCTTCAAGAGTCATTCCATATAAATAAGGAATACTTTTTAAATCTGTATTATTTGAGGACTGAATATTATATTGATTTTTAATTGACTTAATCTGATGTTTTTGCTGATTATTATTTTTATTTCGCTCTGTCATATACTTAAGGTTTTATTCCGGAATTTTTAATAACTATTTACTTTAAGAAGTAAGAAGTTTAATTCTTTCAATTGCTTCTTTATTTTCATAAGCTACTTCTACTAACGCTAATAGAATGTCATTTCGTACAATTGTTTTGTTTCTTACGTTTCTAATTAATGCTTTACTTGGAGGATTTAGTCCTTTGCTTACTAAACGGGAAATTGTAAGATCAACATAGGTTACAGGTAAATGCTTGTCAATAAATTCATAAGCCTGCTCGTTGTGAGAATTATCTTCTTTAAAATTGCTGTTTTTGATTAATTTTGACATATATTTGCTAATTATTAATTGGTGTTTTTATAAAAAGGTAAATGTAAGAATAATATTATATTATTTATTCTTTTTAATGTTAAAAAATATATTCTGACTATATTTTTTTTTGATTTTAAATGATGATGTATAACGAGAAACTAAGCAAATTCTTTAAGTCTAAAGGATTAAAGCAAAAAGAGGTGGGGGCAATTTTAGGATTTAGCCCGGCAATGATTGGGAGATATTTACACGGTACAGCAAATATTGGCTCAGAATTTATTCTTAGTTTGAGTAAAAATTTTCCCGACGTAGATTTAAATGATCTATTTGCACCAGAAGAGGGGCAAAACATGGTTAAAGAAGCTGGAGCAGTTTATGAAAAGCAAAATATGCTTAATGATTTAGAAGAGATCGAAGATCGTATTCATAATATTAGGCTGCGATTGGCAGACAAAAAATTTGAGGAATAATCTAAATAGTTTTCCGAAAGTATCTAACCCTTACAAATTTTAACCAAATGATTTCAAACCACTCTTTCAGAGTGGTTTTTTTATGAATTTAGAGTTGTGTTTTAAATGCTTGTATTGTAAATAGTTAAGTTTTTTTATTAAATTTGATAGAACAATTTCTAGCCAATAACCACATGGAAAAATTAAAACGACCGGTTTATGTTAAACCTGGAACCGATGATTTTTTTAAAAAGATGCGTTTAGAAGTGAATGAAACGGTCTTAAATAACTCATCGTTGTATCGATTAAATGTTGTAAAGTCTATAGGACTTTTAGCCGTTTTTTTTCTATTCTACGGCTGTATTTTAATTTTTGGAAACCAGACTTCTTTACTTTTTCTTTTTTACATTCTGTCTGGAATTACCATGATTGTTTTATTTATCAATGCTTTTCATGATGCCGCACATGGAGCTTTGTTTAAAAAGCCAAAGCAGAATGAATGGTTTTTGTATGTTTTAGAATTATTCGGAAGTAATCATTGGCTTTGGATGAGACGACATATTGGTCTTCATCATGCTTTTCCAAATGTTCCTGATTGGGATATCGACATCAAGCAAAGTGATATAATTCGAATATTTCCCAACAGTCCCTTATTTAATTACCACAAATATCAGCATATTTATATGTGGTTTATTTATCCGCTTTACAGTTTAAACTGGATTTATATCAGGGATTTTAAAGACTTTTTTGGTACCAAAAACAACTATGTTAAAAAAGTAGTCGAGACAATTCCAAAGCAGGAAGTCTATCGCCTGTTTGCTGCCAAAATTATTAATTTGATTTATATTCTTTTTATACCAATGATGCTTTTAAACCAGCCTTGGTATATGATTCTTTTAGCCTGGCTTTCAATGCATATGTGTGGAAGTGCTCTTGGCGTTGTTGCTTTAGTTTCAACTCATGTAGACGAAGACGCTAATTTTCCGAATACAGATAAAGAAGGAAATCTTTCTGATACGTGGGCCATGCATCAAATGGTGGTAACTAAAGATTTTAGCACAGAAAGTAAATTGGCCAATTTTCTCTATGGCGGATTTACACATCATGTGGCACATCATTTATTTCCGGGTGTTGGACATACCTATTATCCTTATATTACGCCAATTATAAGACGTTATGCTGAAGAATACAATCTGCCTTATACGTCTTATCCTTTTTATCATGCCGTTCGTTCCCATTTTAGAATGCTGAAGAATAAAGGGACAAAAGAAAATATTTTAAGGACAGGAGAAATTTAAAACATTAAAAAAAGCGATCAAAAATCGCCTTTTTTAACTCATAACTCATAACTCATAACCTTTAACTCTTAATTCTTAATTCTTAACATTTTCCTTCTTAATATTCAAATCTTTTAAGAAATTATCTTTTATTTCAATATCAAAATTATCTTCTTTAAAAACCGTAAGTTTCGATTCAGCGAACTTATAGACGTTTATTTTATTGTTTTTTACATCAATATAGAGATCATAAGAATAAGTGCTGCAATCATGTTGTTTACATCCCCAGGCATGAAGTATATTTTCCTGTTTTTCAAAAGGGGTTTCGGTATTCCAGTATTTTATCATTTGATCATAATCTGTTCCCATTAATTTTTTTAATCTTGGAGCGAGACTGCTTTTAGTCAAAAACTGAGTTCCAATAACACTTTTGTCTACTAAAGTATATAAGGAATCGGTTGGGTTTATAACAGAGCTGTCCGTTTTTAAAGCTTCTGTTTTTATGGAAGTGGAATCTGTTGTGGGAACACTTTTTATTATTTCTTTTTTACACGAAATAAATACTAAACTGCTCAATAAAACTAAAGAAAGGTATTTGGTTTTGCAATTCATAATAACTGATTTTAGAATTAATAATGAAATTTATAAACCCGTAAGGGGCTGATTTTTATAAAGATATTAAAATAAAATTTCTTTTGAAAGGAAATCATAACGATTGTAACGACTAAAAATGGAGTCGTTAAATTGGAAGAACAAATAATAAAAGCAGCAGTTTTGAGTTTTTTTACTTAACTTCAATTTTTAAACAGGAGCAAAAAATGAAGTGTTTTTCAAAATTAATAGTCGGTTTTCTAGTTTGTATTTCGTCTTTACAAGCGCAAAATGAAGCATATATAAGTGAGGGAAATTCACAAATTTCAGATACAACATTTGTAAATTTAAGAGAGTACAGCAATGATTTTATTTACGATATGAAATATGCTACTGAAGATAATTTTCTAAAAGCAAAAGTGTACGATTGCGCGGAATGTATGCTGCGTTTAAAAACCGTAAAAGCGTTAATTGCAGCCAATAATGATTTTTTGAAAAAAGGATTCCGAATTAAATTGTATGATTGTTACAGGCCTTTAGACATTCAGAAAAAAATGTGGGAGATTGTATCGAATCCGGAATATGTAGCAGATCCAAAAAAAGGCTCCATCCATAATAGAGGAGGAGCCGTAGATATTTCGTTGGTTGATATAACCGGAAAAGAAGTAGATATGGGCACTTCTTTTGATTTTTTCGGAATTCAGGCCAGTCATAATTTCAAACAGCTTTCAAAAGAAATCCTTTCAAAAAGAGCTTATTTAAAAAATACAATGATTAAAAATGGCTTTAATTCATTTGATTCTGAATGGTGGCATTATAATTTAAAGGCTGGCTTAAAAGACAAAGTAGCCAATCAGAAATGGAAATGCGAATAATTATTCAACGCATCTTATATTTTCCATAAAATAGGTATTCGGATTCGTAACTTTTCCAGTCAGCTCTGATTTTAGTTCCCTTTTTACGATGTAGTCTTCTATATTTGTAAGGTATTTAATTCGCATCAGAGAAATCGGAGATTTTTTAAGTTCTTCGTAATTGTCTTTCATAAACATAAAAATTCCCGTATTGATGCGGTTGTCATAACCTTTGTCGTCGCGTACAAGTGTACCACAGTTTTCCTGGTCAATATGCATTAGCGTAACAATTTTACCATTTTCTAACTGCAAAAAGATTTTAGAACCTTTGTCAAAACAGTTTGCCTTAATAAAATCTTTACTTTTTTGAATGGACTGCAAGTTAAGTGTTGGTAAACCATCTGTCTGAGCCAAAGAGAAAAAAATGTAATTGAAGTTTCCTCCAAAATATTTCTCACTCATTAAGTATTCGTTTGTTACTTTATAAGACCCGATTGAGTCGTTTACATTTACACTGTATTCACATGGTTTTTGTGCAAATGCGGTAATCGTTAATAAAAAAAGAGTTAGTGTAAATAGTTGTTTCATTGTTTAGATTATTTTGCTGCAAATTAAAACTATTTTGTTATCTTTTACATCAGTTGTAAAAAAACAATACAAATTCCCTCCATTTTTTATTTTCCACTTTTTTCTAATGTTTTCTACAGTCTCCGGAAAATTACGGGTCGTAATATTAGCCTGTTGATTTACAAGCTCATTTTTCATTTCATTTTTGTTGTATGAAATGACTTTCTGAACCTCAAATCTTCTTCCGGGAAAATCAATTAAGTTTTCTGAAGTATATAAATGCGAATGTTTGTGTAGTTTATGAATCTGAAAACCAGCGCTAATCTCATCAAAACCGCCCGATTTCATAATTGCCGAATTGGGCTCGTACAAATACTTTTGAGGCAAATCATAAAAAGGAAAAGATTCTTCGCCCAGAACAAACTCAAAAGTTTCAATTTTTTCTTTTAAAATGTTTGCAGTCTTTAGTTTTATTTCGCCTGAATAATTTTTATGGATCTCAAAAAGCAATTCTTTTACTTCATTTTCAAGAGCAATAACATGTATGTTTTTTACATTTTTAAGTTCCGATAATCCGGCAGAAATATCCAATAGAGGAGCCGTTTTAATTAAAACAGAATCTGCTTTTTCGAAATAAAAATCTAATAATTCCGGAACATTTGGCAGGCAGTCTTTTAGCATAAAGACTTTGCCTTTTGCATCATTTCTTCGTGATGGATCGATATAAATCCAATCGTATTTTTGGTTTGATTCTTCTAAAAAATAAATAGAATCTCCCGTATAAAAAGTACAATTTTTAACCTCTAGCTTTTCGAAATTATGTTTTACAATTGCAGATAAGTTTTCATTGATTTCGCAATGCGTTATCGATTCGAATTGCTTAGAAAAATAATAATCATCAACACCAAAACCACCGGTAAGATCGATTAAAGTTTCACCGGAAATCAGTGAAGCTTTATACAAAGCAGTTTTTTCTGAAGAAGTTTGTTCTACAGAAATTTTACCTGGAAAAATAATGTCCTTTGTCGAAAACCAGGTTGGAAGTTTATCTTTTGCCTTTGTTCGTGCTTCAATTTGATTTAAAACAGAAATCCAGTCCATTTCAGGAAAGGGATTTTTCTGAAGTGCTAATTTTGTTAAATCTGCACCAGTATTTTGAGTTATAAATTCCTGAATATCCGGATGCAAAATGGAAGTGTTCAAAACTAAATTCTTTCGGTTAATACGGAGACAATTCTATTGTTAGGGAAAAATTCTTTTAAAATTACTTTAATCATTGTAAAAGCGGGTACGGCAATGATCATTCCGACAATTCCGAACGTGATTCCGCTAATTAATATAATCAGGAATATTTCTAACGGGTGCGAATTTACACTTTTTGACGAAATTATTGGCTGACTGATATTATTATCAATGGCCTGAACGATTAAAAATCCAACAACAACATAGATTGTTGTTGGCAGAATCTCGGACTGGAAATCTTGACCAATCATACTAATCATAGTTAAAACTGCTGCTAAACTAGTTCCGATAATTGGTCCTAAATATGGGATTATATTTAAGATGGCACATAAAAAAGCAATTACAAAGGCATTTTTATTTCCAAAGATTAACAATACAATCAGATAAAGAATAAATACGACGATCAATTGTAATAATAACCCAATAAAATAACGGGTTAATAAGTGGTTTATCTTAGTAATTGAATTCAAAATTTTATCTTCATTAGAGTCAGGAAGTATTCTTCTGGCCTGATCTTTAAAAATAGTCTGATCTTTAATGAAAAAGAAAGTAATAAAGAATACCGAAACCAATCCCATTCCCATATCGGCCATAAAATTGATGATCGAATTGATAAATCCTGTAAAATAACTAAAATCTAATACTGAAGTAAGTTTAGAATCTTTTATGACTTTATTTAAATCGATATGCTGAATATTAAAGTATTCTTCGAGATGTTTTTCGGTCTCCATAAATTTGGTCTGAAGATGCGCCGTATCCAAAAGAGCCAAATTATTAGCTTGTGAAATAATTAAAGGAACAAATAAAAGTATAAAACCAACAATAAGAAAAATAAAAAGGATTATTGTTGTAGTGGCGGCCATTGTATTGCTGAATTTTAGTTTGTTTTTTAAAAATAAAATCAACGGATTTGAAATTAGACACAAAAGTAAAGAGATGCATAGATAGACAATAACGGTTTGAATGCTATATAAAAAATATAAAACGATACCAATAATTAAGATCGTTGCTAATGCTCTTAAAATTCCGTTCGAAATAGTTTTTGACGTGATCATGTTTGAAATTTAGACTATAAATATAGGAAAAAGCATTTTAAAATTTAACTCTAAACAAAAAAAGCGAGATCGATCTGATCTCGCTTTATATTGAATTTGTCTAACAATTATTGTGCAAATGAAGCTCTGGCACCTCCAGCAGTAAATATGGCTGAAATTCTGTTTTTCTGACCTGTTGAGAACATGTACATGGCAGCATCATCAACATAATCCATATAGTTCATTGTCATTTCTACAGGTGTTCCGGAACAAGTGCTGTAATGTGGATATGCAGGAACTCCGTAGTTTTCTTCGTTATGCGTTGGAGTATCCGCTACAAGGTCGCTTCCGCAAGTTGCATCTCCCCAGATATGACGTAAGTTCATCCAGTGTCCTACCTCGTGAGTAGCTGTTCTTCCCAGATTAAATGGGGCATTTGCTGTACCTGATAATCCAAAATAACGTGGATCGATTACAACTCCGTCAGTAGAAGAAGAACCTCCCGGAAATTGTGCATAACCTAAAATTCCGCCTCCAATAGTACAAGTCCAAATATTTAGTTTTGTAGTAGGAGAGGTAGGAGCAAGACCGCCCTGAGCTGTTTTTTTCATGGCATCATTTGTTCCCCAAGAGGTTTTAGTAGTCGACTTTCTGATGATCTGATCTAAAACAAATGTAATGCCTACATTCGCTTTAACTCCTGAGAATAATGCCGGTACATTATTGTAATCAGAGTTTAAAGCATTAAAATCCTTATTTAATACATCGATTTGTGATTGAATCTGTGCATCTGAAATATTCTGTGCAGCTGTTCTGTATAACACATTAACTACAACAGGAATTTCTATTTTGCCATTTACTAGACGACCTGTAAAATTGGAACCAGCATGTTTTGCTGTAAAAGTTTCAATTTCATTCATTCTAATGGCTAATGAAGGGTTTTCTTTTAATTGCGCTTCCAAAACTTCTTGCGTTGCGCATCCTCTTCTTGAAGCAGCAACTGCATTTGTGTTATTAGATTCAGATTGTTCGTTCTGACAAGCAAACAGCATTAAAGCTGCAAATGTGGTAATAATAACTTTTTTCATAATAATTTGGGTTTTTGTTATAAAAATGTTGATTAGTTAAACATTAACGCAATTTTATAACAAAATTAAATTACAGAAAAATTTTATAACAGATATTTTGTGCGAATTTTTCCAACACCCTACAAATGCTGGTTCTTACAAAAACAGAATTAAAAATATTAATAAGATTTTACTTTGTTTTTGTTTTTTTAATGTAGTTCGTCGTGATAATTTATCCGTTTAACGATAAATCACGCCATCAAATTCTTGAAAATCAAATTGCTGCTTAAAAGGGAAATAGATTTTTTTATTTAGAAGTAAGCTCATAAAGTGCAATGCTTGCTGCCTGCACAACATTCATACTGCTGTTTTTGCCAAACATATTGATATGAACAATTTGATGCGAAAGTTTTAAAAGCTCATCTGAGATTCCATTAATTTCGCTTCCAATTAAAAGGGCAATTTTTTTGTTTTCAGGAATAATGACTTCTTTTAAAGGTTTACTGTCTGAAGCGATTTCAAGAGAGATAATTTCAAAATCATTATCCAATAGAAAAGATTGAAGCTCTGTAAAATCTTCAATAACAATATGTGCCACATGAAGATGCGTACTTCGTGAAGTTTTGTTTATTTTTCGAGGTGTTAGCGGAATATCTTTTCCAAAAAAGATGATGTTTTCTACTCCAAAAGCTTCAGAAATTCTGAATAAAGAACCAATATTTTGTTGAAAGTAAATGTGATCACAAACTAAAGTAATCGGAAAAGTTTTTCTTTCAAATTGATTTTCTTCGTGAGTAAGCTGCACTGTTTAAAATTTAATTGGTAAAAATATAATTGATAATGTTGGCACCCATTTTTAACGCTTTGTCCCTAACATTTGCAGGATCGTTATGTACTTCGGCATCTTCCCATCCGTCACCCAAATCGCATTCGTAAGTATAAAGCAAAACGAGTTTGTTGTCTATGAAAATTCCAAATGCTTGTGGACGAGTTCCATCGTGTTCGTGAATTTTGGGTAATCCGTTTGGGAAAGGAAATGGTTTCTGAAAAATAGGGTGATTAGCCGGAATTTCGACTAAACTATTATTTGGGAATATTTTTTTTATTTCTTTTCGAATAAACTGATCCATTCCGTAGTTATCATCAATATGGAGAAAACCACCCGCAGTCAGATAATTTCTAAGATTAGTTACATCAGAATCGCTGAAAACAACATTTCCGTGTCCCGTCATGTGTACGAAAGGATAGGAAAATAAATCCGGATTACCAGGTTCAACGGTCGAAGGTTTATTTTTGATACGGGTATTAATATTGGCATTGCAAAAACTAATCAGATTCGGTAAAGAAGTAGGATTGGCATACCAGTCGCCACCTCCACTGTATTTTAGCAAAGCGATTTCTTGTGAAAAAGAAGAGATTGAAAAAAGTAATAATAAGTAAAATATTTTTTTCATGAATTTTGATCTTTTTTTGTCATTTTGACGAAGGAGACTCAAGCGATAGCGAACTGGCGAAGCAAATCTCGACAAGTAGCTCGACAAAGATTTGTAACTTTTATTGACAAAGTTGCCGTTAATTTACTCATTAAAAAAAACAACACTATGACAAGCCACAACTGCAGCAGTTTCTGTTCTTAAACGTGTATTTCCTAAAGCCACCGGTTTGTAATTGTTTTCTAATGCCAAGGCAATTTCTTTTTCGGAGAAATCCCCTTCAGGGCCAATTAAAATGGTAACATCTTCATTTGGTTTTAAAACTTCTTTCAGTGATTTTTTATCCGTTTCTTCACAGTGTGCAATCAATTGTAAACCTTCATTTTTTTGTTTAATGAATTCTTTAAACGAAATAGCTTCATTTAATTTCGGAAGAAAAGTTTCATTGCATTGTTTCATTGCCGAAAGAATAATTTTCTCAAAACGATCTCTATTGATTACTTTTCGCTCAGAGCGATCACAAAAAATTGGAGTTATTTCCTGAATACCAATTTCGGTTGCTTTTTCCAGAAACCATTCAAAACGATCATTCATTTTCGTAGGCGCAACAGCCAGATGAAGATGAAATTTAGGTTTTTCAGCATTGGTTATAGAAAGTACTTCAACGGTACATTTATTATCTGAAGCCAAAGTGATCCGGGTTTCAAACAATAATCCGAAACCATTGGTAACATGTAAAATGTCTGAATCTTTTTTGCGAAGAACTTTTATTATATGACGGCTTTCTTCTTTATCAAAAGAAAAACTTTCGGTGTTTTCGTCTATATTCGGATTGAAAAATAACTGCATGTTTTAAAATTGAATTCTTGCTTTAGAAACGACAGCAGAAGTTTCAAAACGATTTGATAAATATTTCTGATAGCCGACAATTCCAATCATTGCGGCATTATCTGTGGTATATTCGAATTTTGGAATAAAAGTTTTCCAACCGTATTTACTTTCTGTTTCTTTTAGCGTATTTCTGATTCCTGAATTTGCAGAAACACCTCCGCCAATTGCAATTTGCGTAATTCCGGTTTCTTTTACCGCCAGTTTTATTTTGTCCATTAAAATTTCGATAATAGTATGCTGAATCGAAGCACAGATATCGTTCAGATTTTCCTCAATGAAATTTGGATTTGCCTGTTTATTTTTTTGAATGAAATAAAGAATAGCCGTTTTAAGTCCGGAGAAACTAAAATCCAATCCTGGCACTTTTGGTTTTGTAAATGCAAATGCTTTTGGATTTCCTTCTTTCGCATATTTATCAATCAAAGGTCCTCCCGGATAAGGAAGTCCAAGGATTTTAGCACTTTTATCAAAAGCTTCACCTACAGCATCATCTGTAGTTTCACCAATGATTTCCATGTCGAAAAAGCTGTTCACTTTAACCACCTGTGTATGTCCGCCACTAATAGTTAAAGCTAAAAAAGGAAACTCAGGTTTATCATAGCCTTCTTCGTCAATAAAATGGGCTAAAATATGAGCATGCATGTGATTTACAGCTATTAACGGAATGTTTAAGGCTAAAGATAAAGATTTGCTGAAAGAGGTTCCAACCAATAATGACCCCATTAAGCCCGGACCTTGTGTAAAGGCGATTGCGCTTAACTGTTCTTTTTGTACATTTGCTTTACGAAGTGCAGCATCTATCACGGGTACAATATTCTGCTGATGCGCTCGCGAAGCCAATTCAGGAACAACACCTCCGTATTGATTATGAATTAATTGATTGGCTACAACATTTGACAATACTTTGTCGTTATGTAAAACCGCGGCAGCAGTATCATCGCATGAACTTTCGATGGCTAGAATAAAAACCTCTGGATTTTGCATATAAAGGCACAAATTTTGAATTATATTTGACAAACCAAAGGGATTTAAATTTCTTTGATTTAAGCAGTGCCCCAAAATTAAAGAATTTTTATCAAAAACAGCCGCTCTTTGTCTGTTCAAAATAAATTTAAAAGAAAACTAAAATTAAAGAAGCTATCAAAAAAGTAAAGAAAATAATATCCAGAACCCTAATTGGGTTGATTTTACTTTTGCTGGCACTTGCTATCATATTGTCGCTTCCTGTAGTTCAGACTCAGATTGCAAACTACGTTACAAAATCTCTGAATGAAGATTTTAAAGTAAATATCAGCGTTGAGAGAACAGCCATTAATATTTTTGGAGGAGTGAAATTAAAGAAAGTGATGATTTTAGACCATCATAAAAAGACTTTAATTTATTCTGATATTATTACTACAGACATTGCCAGCTTTAGCAGATTACTTGACGGAGATTTAATCTTTGGTGATTTACGCCTGACTGGCTTGATTTTTAACCTGAAAACATACAAAGGCGAGGATGAAAATAATATCAATAAGTTCATTCAGGCTTTTGAAGAAAAAAATGCTCAGCCAAAGAAAAAATCAACTAAACATTTCCTGTTAACAGCTAAAAATGGTTATATCGAAAAAGGAAGATTTTCTGTTGTTGATGAAAATAAGACAACACCTAAGTTCTTGGATTTCACTAAACTTAATGCCTATATCAGTGACTTTAAATTATACGGACCTGATGTAAATACAACAATTCATCGATTTTCTTTTATGGATCATCGCGGTTTGTATGTTTCCAATTTCGCCGGAAAATTCAGTTATACAAAAAAACAGATCAAAGTCGAAAATCTGGCGATTAAAACCAAAAGGTCTTCTATTTACGGTTTAGCGATCTTAAATTACAAACCATCAGACTTCCTTGATTTTACAGATAAAGTAAAGTTTAATGTGATGATCGATTCTTCTTCTATTGCAACAAATGATATTCGTCATTTTTATGATGGTCTAGGTAAGAATCAGCATTTTAAACTAAAAACAAAATTAGATGGTCCGTTGAATAATCTGACGCTTTCTAAATTAAGATTAAGTGATACAAACGGATCAAAAATTAACGGAATAATCAATTTCAGAAATCTTTTAGGCAGTAAAACGCAGAAGTTTTCTATGGATGGAAAGTTTGATAAACTACTTTCCAGTTATGATGATTTGGTGGTGTTGCTTCCGGAAGTTCTGGGAAAAAAACTTCCGATCGAGATGAAAAGAATTGGAAAATTCAATATTGTCGGAAAAGCAAAAGTTTCGACTACAGATCTGGAAACTGATTTTAAAATAGGAACAGATTTAGGAAACGGTCAGATCGATCTTCATATGAATAATATGGATTTTATTGATAAAGCGTCTTATTCTGGAAATATTATTCTAAATGCTTTTGATGTTGGAGCGGTTTTAAACCGAAAAGATATTGGTAAGACAACTTTAAACCTTGATGTTGATGGGGTTGGTTTTACAGAAAAGTATCTGAATACTATTATTAAAGGAGATATTTCAAAGCTGGATTATAATAAATACACCTATAATAATATAGTGGTTAACGGAAACTTTAAATTACCATATTATAAAGGGCAAATTACAGTAAATGATTCTAACCTAAACTTAAGTTTTGACGGTTTGCTGGATTTGAGTAAAAGAGAAAACCGTTATGATTTTCATATTAATGTAGAAAATTCAGATTTAAGAAAACTGAAATTGGTAAGTGATTCGATTTCTCATTTTAAAGGAGATGTTGTGGTTCAGGTTACCGGAAATTCTATCGAAAATCTTCAGGGAAATATCTTCTTAAAAGATGCTGAATATCAAAATCCTAAATCAAGTTATGTTTTTGATGATGTAACTGTAAGCTCAAATTTTGATGCAGATCGATTAAGAACCATAACAATTAGTTCGAATGATGTTGTGGATGGACAAATAGTTGGTAAATTCAGATTTGATCAGCTGGATAAACTAGTCATGAATTCGGTAGGAAGTTTATATACTAATTATAAACCGTACAAGGTTAAAAAAGGACAATTTTTACGATTTAATTTCCGTGTTTATGATAAAGTGGTTGAAATGCTTTATCCTGAAATTAATATCGATTCTTCTACAGTTGTAAGAGGGAAAATTGATTCTGATTTGCAAGAGTTTAAATTCCGTTTTAGATCGCAAAAAATTACAGCGGCTAAAAATACGTTCGATAATATACGTATCAACATTGATAATAAAAATGCCCTTTACAATGCCTATGTTGAGTTAGATAGTATTAAGACGCCTTATTATAAAATTCGTGATTTTAATTTAATTAATGTTACGGCAAAAGACACGTTGTTTGTTCGTTCTGAATTTAAAGGAGGGAATGAAGGGGAAGATTATTTCAATCTGGATTTGTATCATACGATTGATAAAAATAAAAATAATATAGTCGGAATTAAGAAATCCGAAATGAAGTTTAAAGATTATATCTGGTATCTAAACGAGGATGCGGAAAATGATAATCAAATTGTTTTTGATCAGTATTTTAAAAACTTTACAATCGATAACATTGTTTTATCTCATGAAAATCAGAAGATTGATTTGAATGGTGTAATCAAAGGTAAAGATTATAAGGATCTCGTGCTGAATTTTGAAGATGTTGATATTAATAAAATTACACCGGTAAATTCCAAATTTGTCTTTAATGGTAATTTAAATGGGAATGTCAATTATAAACAGAATAAAAATGTTTATCAGCCAACGGCATCGATAAAAATTGATCATCTTGTAATGAATAAGACAGAATTAGGAACACTTAATTTTGATATTTCGGGAGATGAAACTTTCAGGAAATTCACTGTTAATTCCTCCATTCAAAACGGTTTTACTGAGTCGTTCCGGGCAAACGGAAATTTTGCGATTGAGAACAAAGAGACTATCATGGATATGAGTCTAAAGCTCGAAGGGTTTAATCTGGCTACCTTAGGAACTATCGGAGGAGATGTTTTATCTAATATTCGTGGTTCGGTTTCAGGAAACGCTGCTGTTGTCGGAAATTTAAAAAAACCGGAAATTAATGGACGCTTATATGTCGAAAAAGCCGGAATGACAATTCCGTACTTAAATACAGATTACGAATTAAGTGACAGAACAGTTATTGACTTAACCAACGAAAAATTCCTGTTTAGAAACAATCAGCTGACAGATACTAAATACGGTACGAAAGGTTTACTGAATGGAAGCATAGAGCATAAAAATTTTGGAGACTGGAAACTGGATTTAAATATAACTTCTAAACGACTGGTGGCACTCGATACCAAAGACAGTGATGACGCTGCGTATTTTGGTACAGCGTTCATAAATGGATCGGCTAGTATCAGAGGTCCTGTGGAAAGTTTATTTATTAAAGTAGATGCGAAATCTGAAAAAGGGACAGAGGTTAAAATTCCAATTAATAATGTGCAAAGTGTAGGAGAGAGTAGCTGGATTCATTTTGTTACACCAAAGGAAAAATACAATCTTGCTAACGGAATTGTCGAAAAAACAAGAAACTACAACGGACTGGAGCTGGAATTTGATTTCGATATTACGCCGGATGCTGAAGTAGAAGTTATTCTGGATCGGAATTCCGGTCATGGAATGAAAGGAAAAGGATACGGATCGCTTTTATTTAAAATTAATACACTGGGAAAATTTAATATGTGGGGAGATTTCCAGGCGTATGAAGGAACCTATAACTTTAAATACGGCGGACTTATTGATAAAAAGTTTGCGGTTAAAAAAGGAGGTTCAATTATTTGGGAAGGAAACCCAATGCGTGCGCAGTTAAATCTGGAAGCAGTTTATAAAACTCAGGCGAATCCGGCAGTACTTTTAGATAACACTTCTTCATTCAATAAAAAAGTTCCTGTAGAAGTTGTGATTGGTTTAAGAGGAGATTTAGCAAGTCCGGAGCCTAATTTTGATATTCAGTTTCCATCGGTAAGTAGTGTGTTGAAGTCGGAAATTCAATATAAGTTAGATGATAAAGATATTCGCCAGACACAGGCTTTGTATTTATTGTCTACAGGTTCATTTATGAGTACCGACGGATTTAGTCAAGGAGATTTCTCTGGAACATTGACAGAAACTGCATCAAGTTTGTTGGGTGGCATTATAAAATCAGATAATGATAAAGTTAATATCGATTTAAATTACATTGCTGCAGACAGAAGAATGGGGCAGGAAGTTGATGGTCAGTTTGTGGCTAATATTTCTTCGCAGGTTAATGAAAGAATCACCATAAACGGTAAATTGGGGGTACCGGTTGGAGGTGTAAATGAATCTGCAATTGTGGGAGATATTGAAATTCTGTATCGTGTAAATGAAGATGGTACAATGAATCTTAGATTGTTTAATAAAGAAAATGATATTAATTATATAGGACAGGGAATAGGTTATACACAAGGTGTCGGTATTTCTTATGAAGTAGATTTTGATACTTTTAGCGAATTAGTGAATAAACTATTTAAAAATCATAAAATAGAAAAAGCGATCAAAAATTCTTCTGATGATCTTCAGGATTCTTATCTTCCTGATTATATGAGCTTCTCAAATAAAAAAGAATCGGATAAAAATAAAAAGAAAGCAGAGAAAGAACAGGAAAAGAAGAAAAAAGAAGAAGAAAAGAAAAAACATCAGGAACCTCACAATAACCAAGGAGTAATTCCTGACGACAACGATTATTAACACTTTGTTAAAAATATACATTTATAAAACCATTATTCTCATAATGGTTTTTTTTGTGCTAAATTAGGGGCTCTAAAAAAGAATTTTGCGATTGCAACGAAAATCCGATTTTTATAACACTTCATTTGGGTATTGTTAATTTTGATGATTTAATTAAAAAACTGGCCTTTTATTATTTTAAATGAAATTTTTACCATCAAAAAACTTATTAACGAAAACGTTTGAATTTAACATATTTTATTAATTTATAATAAACATAACGAGAAAACTGGTGAATGTTTGCTAATTTTACAACTTTAATACTTAAATAATGTCAAAAACAATAAAAAAAGTAGGTGTTCTTACCTCAGGAGGAGACTCACCAGGAATGAATGCTGCAATACGATCAGTTGTTCGAACATGTGCTTATCATAATATAGAATGCGTAGGGATTTATAGAGGGTATCAAGGAATGATCGAAGGCGATTTTAAAGAAATGGGCCCTCGAAGCGTTAATAATATTGTAAATAAAGGGGGAACGATTTTAAAATCGGCTCGTTCTGTAGATTTTAGAACGCCGGAAGGCAGAAAAAAAGCTCACGAAAACCTTTTGAAAGCTGGAATTGATGCTTTGGTTGTAATTGGTGGAGACGGAAGTTTTACCGGAGGACTAATCTTTAATTCAGAATATAATTTCCCAGTAATAGGAATTCCTGGTACAATCGATAATGATATTTACGGTACAAGTTTTACACTTGGTTACGACACTGCTTTGAATACTGTTGTTGACTGTATTGATAAAATTAGAGATACTGCAAGTTCACATAACCGTTTGTTCTTCGTAGAGGTTATGGGTAGAGATGCAGGTCACATCGCACTTAACGCCGGAATTGGTGCAGGTGCAGAAGAAATTCTTATTCCTGAAGAAGATTTAGGATTAGATCGTCTTTTAGATTCACTGCAAAAAAGTAAAGCTTCAGGAAAATCATCAAGTATTGTTGTTATTGCTGAGGGAGATAAAATTGGTAAAAACGTATTCGAATTAAAAGATTATGTTGAGGCTAATTTACCTGAATACGACGTTAGGGTATCTGTTTTAGGACACATGCAACGTGGTGGTTCTCCATCTTGTTTTGACCGTGTTTTAGCTAGCCGTCTTGGTGTAAAAGCTGTAGAGTCATTATTAGAAGGAAAATCAAATTATATGGTTGGTCTTAAAGAAGATAAAGTGATTTTAACGCCGCTGGAACAAGCTATCAAAGGGAAATCAGAAATTGATAGAGAATTATTAAGAGTGTCAGACATTATGTCTACATAACCCAATATAAAAAGTTTAAAAAGAAGAGAAGTTTATTGTGAGGAAATTAGACTTTGAAATAGTGTAATAAAAACAAAAGCAAAAATTTAGTAAAATGTCAAAAGTAAAATTAGGAATAAACGGATTTGGACGTATCGGAAGAATCGTTTTTAGAGAGTCTTTCAATAGAGATAATGTAGAGGTTGTAGCAATCAACGACTTATTGGATGTTGATCACTTAGCTTATTTATTAAAATATGATTCAGTTCACGGACGTTTCGACGGAACTGTAGAAGTTAAAGAAGGAAAATTGTATGTAAACGGAAGAAATATCCGTATTACTGCTGAAAGAAATCCTGCTGACTTAAAATGGAACGAAGTTGATGTAGATGTTGTTGCTGAATGTACTGGTATTTTCACAACTGTTGAAACTGCAAATGAGCACATTAAAGGTGGAGCTAAAAAAGTAATTATTTCTGCTCCTTCTGCTGATGCTCCAATGTTTGTAATGGGAGTTAACCATGAAACTGCTAAAGCTTCTGATTTAGTTGTTTCTAACGCTTCTTGTACTACAAACTGTTTAGCTCCTTTAGCTAAAGTAATCAACGATAACTTTGGAATTGTTGAAGGTTTAATGACTACAGTTCACGCAACTACTTCAACTCAAATGACTGCTGACGGACCTTCTAGAAAAGACTGGAGAGGTGGACGTGCTGCTGCAATCAACATCATTCCTTCTTCAACAGGTGCTGCTAAAGCGGTTGGAAAAGTTATTCCTGAATTGAATGGAAAATTAACAGGTATGGCTTTCCGTGTTCCTACTGCTGACGTTTCTACAGTAGATTTAACTGTAAAAGTAGCTAAAGAAACTTCTTATGAAGAAATTATGGCTGTATTGAAAAAAGCTTCAGAAAACGAATTAAAAGGTATCTTAGGATATACTGAAGATGCAGTTGTTTCTCAGGATTTCATCTCTGACAAAAGAACATCTATTATCGATGCTGGTGCAGGAATTGGTTTAAATTCAACTTTCTTCAAATTAGTATCTTGGTATGACAATGAGTACGGATACTCAAGCAAATTAATTGATTTATCTGTTCATATTGCAGGTTTAAAATAATAATATATATTTTTGCAAAATCCCGTTATGTAAGTAACGGGATTTTCTTATTTTGTGACCTCTATAATTAATGTAGAAATTACACTTTTAAATTAAATATAGAGAAACCTAATCCCAAAAACTAAACGAAATGAAATTAATAGTTGATAGTGGATCTACTAAAGCCGATTGGATTGCAATAGATGATAATGGAAAAGTATTATTCACAACACAAACTTTAGGATTAAATCCAGAAATTCTTGACGGACCGGAAATTATTTCAAGATTAAACGACCGTTTTGATATTTTACAAAACAAAAAAAATGCAACGCATTTGTTCTTTTATGGAGCAGGATGTGGAACAGACAGAATGAAAGAATATTTGAAACAAGTCTTTCAAGAGTATTTTACTAACGCAATTGTTGACGTTCAGGAAGATACTTATGCTGCTGTTTATGCTACAACTCCAAAAGGGCAGGAGGCGATTGTTTCTATTTTAGGAACAGGATCTAACTGTAGTTACTTTGATGGAAAAGTATTACACCAAAAAGTTCAGTCGTTAGGATACATCGTTATGGATGACTGCAGCGGAAATGTTTTTGGAAAAGAATTAATTAGAAAATACTATTTTAATAAAATGCCTAAAGAATTGGCTGTTGAGCTTGAAAAAGAGTACGACGTTGATCCGGATTTTATTAAAAATAAATTATATAAAGAGCCAAATCCAAATGCTTATTTAGCAACTTATGCTAAGTTTTTAATTAAGCATAAAGACACAGAGTTCTGCAGAAAAATTATTTTCAAAGGAATGAAATCTTTCGTTAAGAATTATATTAAACAATTCGACAACTGTAAAGAAGTTCCGGTACATTTTGTAGGTTCTATTGCTTTCTATTTGAAAGACGAATTACAAGAAACATTTGATAAATATGAACTTCAATTAGGGAATGTTTTAAGAAGACCTATTGATGGATTAATTGCATACCATGTCGCTAATCAATAGTTCTGGTTTTATGGAAATTGCCATTATCGCTCATGATGGAAAAAAAGCAGATTTAATTGATTTTTTAGTCAAAAATGAAGCTGTTTTGCACAATGAAAAGATAAGGCTGATTGGTACAGGAACTACGGGAGGAAAAGCTGAAGCAGCAGGGTTTAAAACTCAGAGAATGCTTTCAGGTCCTCTTGGTGGTGATGCGCAGATTGCCGGAAGAGTAGCAGAAGGAATTACACAGATGGTTTTCTTTTTTAAAGATCCTTTGTCAAGTCATCCGCATGAGGCAGATATTAATATGCTGATTCGTGTTTGTGATGTGCATAATGTGCCGCTGGCGACTAATGAAGCAACGGCACAATTATTATTAGATGCTATTGCACAGCAATTATAGAAATCTCAACATTTACATTTTTTGGCAAACAAGCCACTTGAACCGTTTCACGAGCTGGAGCGGTTTTTTCGTTAAAATAAGATCCGTAAACAGTGTTGATAGCTCCAAAGTTATTCATGTCCATAATGAAAATAGTAGACTTCACTACATTTTCAAAAGTCATTCCTGCTGCTTCAAGAATTGCAGCGATGTTTTTCATAACCTGGTTTGTTTCGTCGTTAATATTGTCTGTAATCAATTCTCCGGATTCAGGATTGATTGCAATTTGCCCGGAAGCATAAAGAGTGTTTCCGGATAAAACAGCTTGATTATAAGGTCCGATTGGAGCCGGAGCTTTCTCTGTAAAAATGATTTTTTTCATAATGAAAGTATTTTGGTTCGAGAGTAGCTTATCGGTTTGAAACGCTTCGTTTGTTCCATTTAATATCGCTAAGCATACCAGATTTAATTCCGATAAAGAAATTCCAGTTTGAGTTTGTTCCAAGAGGTTGCCAGTTAAAAGCCATTCTCCAGCTTAGCAAGTCTCTTTCAAAACGGAATTGAGTAAAAGTAACTCCTTTTTGGACAAAATCATAACCGGTAGAAACACCGCCTTTCCATTTTGGCGTGATATCCGTATTGATGGAAATCATAAGCGAGTTTCCTGAAATTTGGTTTTGCCTGGTTGTATTGGAGTATGTTAATGAATAAGCTAATGTCATATCCCATGGAATTTTTGAATTGAAAAACTCGGTAATTACATCTTCTTTTTCAGGCTCGTTGGCAAACTGACTGTTTCTGCTGTCATTTAAATCAGTATTCGTTCCAAACAAGTCATCACTTCGTCCTCCATTCCGTTGACTTTGTGTGTTTTTTTCTTTACCGGTTCCTTTGTTTGAAAAGGAATAGTTGACTGTTACGTTGGCGCTTGTTAACCTAAATAAACTGCCTCCATTGTCTATATTGTAAGTGCCTATTTTGTTATTACCACTGTCAAGTGCATAAGGGTCAAGGGTAGCTCCAAAGTTCATGTTCATTTTATTGTCAAAAAACTGTGTTCCGCCACTTACTAAAACTGGTTGCCATGCAAATGTTGATTTTCCATCCGCATTGAAGTTATAACTTGTGCTAAAGTTCAGGTTATTTAACAGCATTATTTTCTTTGGCTCTGTTTTAGTACTGTCTCTGTCTCTTACTTTAGCTTCAAAAGTATTACTCAGGGCAAAACCAACGACGTTGGAGTTCTCTTTTCCGGGTGCCCCAAAAAGACCATTTTCAAAGCGTGTGTATTCGGATGTTATTGTTCCTGTTGCATCAACTCCATAAGTATCGTAGTAACGCTCAAAACTTGGTGTGTAGGAATAAGTTATACTTGGACGCATAACGTGTCGTATGGACTGAATTCTTTTGTCTTCTCCAAAATTGAAAGTTCCATAAATGGTTGTCCCTAAATTCGTGCTGAAATTATAAGTTCTGAAAGAGTCAAATCCATTTACCGTTTTGTCTGTTGCTTTTCCTTCAGTAGGATCGTAACTTTTAGAAATTGTTTTGTTTACCCAGGTTTCCTGATAAGTTGTTGATGCTCCTGCACTAAAATATTTAAAGATTTTAAAGTTGGTGCTAAGGGGTATAGTATGTTGCATTCCTAATTGGGCATCCTGAAACATTTGTGGTTTAAAGAATAAGGAGTCTTTAGTCTTAAAATAGTTTTTTCCGCTTACGTTATATTGTAAGTTAATGTTTTTGATTAATCCCTTTTTTACGCCATTTTTTCCAACAAAAGGATATACACGGTCAATACTTCCCTGTAACGACGGAAGTGTCATAATGATGTCTTCTGTCTGAGTGTTTTGGCTATGGGTTGCAGATAGTGCAATACGAGAGCCTGGAATAGTGTTAAAGGTTTTGTTGTAATTGATAGACGAACTTAAAGTGTTATTTAAATTCGATCCAATATTAGCCTGGTTGATGGATTGCTTAAAATATTTACTACTACCCATGTTTACCGATGCTGAGAAACTTGAATTCGGATTTGATTTTGTATCTTTAGAATGTGACCACTGAATGTTATAAATACCTTGTTTAGAATAATCAGGATAACCACGTTCACTGCTAATCAGGTTTTCAAAACGAATATTTACATTTCCACGATATTTATACCTTGTAGCATAAGCCGATTCAAAGCGCATGGCATAACTTCCGTTTGTGTAGTAATCTCCAAGTACGGTTAGGTCATAATTATCACTAAGAGCAAAATAATATCCTCCATTTTGAAGAGAGAAACCTCGGGTATTTGAATCGTTATAACTTGGAATAATAATTCCTGAAACACTTTTTTCCTGACTCATTGGGAAATAGGCAAAAGGAAGCGCCAATGGAGTAGGGACATCAGCAATTACCATATTGGTTAAACCTGTGATTACTTTTTTACCAGGAATAAATTTTACTTTATTAGTCTGGAAATAATATTCAGGATGGTCTACATCTGTAGAAGTTGTGAATCGGGCCCCTTTTAAGAAATATACAGAGTCATTTTCTTTTTTGGTAACGGCAGCCTTGATTTTAAATTCGCCTTGTTCAGTTCTGGAATTATAAATTAAAGCTTTTTTAGTTTTGAAATTAAAACGAATTGAATCTGGCTGTACTTCACTTGAGCCTTGTTTGAAATTCGGATACTGTGTTAAAACACCTGAAGAGTCTTTTATTCTTCCTGCATAAACTTCATCTTTTTCATAATTAAGAACAATTATACCCGATTTTAATTCAACATCTTTATAGTATAATTCAGCTTCATTATATAAAGTAATCAGTTTTTTCTTTTGATCAATTTTAGCATAATCCTTTGCCTTGTATCTGACTTTTCCATCCAAAAAAGCCTTTTTTGGTTTAACAGTATCAAGTTTTATAGTGTCGGTAAGTGTAGGGGCTTCCTTATCTGTTTGTTTTACAGCAGGTAAAGGCTTTTTTTTGTTTTTTATTTCTTGCGAATATAAATTACCACAACCTATAGTTAGGAAAAATGATATTAAAACGATATTAAATAAGTTTGTATGCAAAGGTTTAAATGCTATTTTTGTAAAATTATGGCGTGTTTTTTGACATGTCAAACTTACATATAATTTTTTGGCAAAAATAATCAATTCTAAAAATTATAACAGCTGCATTTTATTAAAATTAACTTTTAGATTTATGAATAGAATTAACAAATTTAAGGTAATATTTACTTTATTTCTAATATTCCTGTCTTTTTATGCTCATAGTCAGTCCAATGTGTTTAAGGTAACTCTTGATGCAGGACATGGTGATCATGATTTTGGAGCGGTTTACAGTGGCAGGATTGAAAAAAATATTGCTTTAGCTATTGTTTTAAAAGTGGGAAAGATTTTAGAGCTTAATCCAAATGTTAATGTAATTTATACTCGTAAAACAGATGTTTTTGTAGATTTGGTTGAAAGAGCCAATATAGCAAACAGAGCAAATTCAAATATTTTTGTTTCCATTCACTGTAACGCCAATAAAAATACTGCAGCAGATGGAACCGAAACCTATGTGATGGGTTTAAGTAAAGTTGCTTCGAATCTTGAAGCTGCGAAAAAAGAGAACTCTGTAATTACCTTAGAGAAAGATTATAAACGTAAATATGAAGGTTATGATCCGAATTCTCCGGAATCAATGATTGGAATGACATTGATGCAGGAAGAATATTTGGATAATAGTATTTCTTTAGCTACTAAAATTGAAGATAATTTTGAGAAATTAGGGAAAAAACTTCGTCAGGGAGGTGTAAAACAAGCACCTTTTATGGTACTTCATAAGGCATACATGCCAAGGGTTTTGGTAGAAACAGGTTTCGTATCAAATCCGGCAGAAGGGAATATCCTAAATTCAGAAGAAGGACAGGATGATATAGCTAAAGCAATTGCAGAAGCAATCCTGAGTTATAAAAGAGAATATTTTGGTTCAGGAGGTGAGGCAGATGATAGTCGGCCCATAAAAGATACAACCCCTACAAAACCTAAAACAACCACTCCGGTTGCGGTAATAAAAAATGCACCAAAAGGGACATTTTTTAAAGTGCAGCTTATTGCGAGTATTAAAAAAACACCATTGGAACCAAAAAACTTTAAAGGACTGAAAAATGTATCAATGGTATTTGAAAATAATATTTATAAATATTTCTACGAAGAAACTACCAGTTATGAAACAGCGCAAAAATATTTGCAAGAAGCTAAAAGTAAAGGGTATGGCGCAGCATTTTTAGTTGCAACTAAAGACGGAGAAAAAATCAGCATCCAGGACGCAATTAAATAATAAGCCCAAGTTCGAATATTTATATTAATTTTGTACAAACACTTAGAATTTTGAAACTAACAAGAGAAATTAAAACGGCTATATTAGTCATCGTATCGATTTTATTATTTATTTGGGGATATAGCTTTTTAAAAGGCAAAGATCTTTTTACAAATTATAAAGTATTGTATGCTGAATATGATAATGTTGAAGATTTATCAGCATCAGCGCCAGTAACACTTAATGGACTTAATATTGGTAAAGTAAGTAAAATTACTATTAACGAAGTAACAGGGAAATTATTAGTGGAATTTCAATTAAAAACTGATTTTCCAATTTCTAAAACCAGTACTGCATCATTGTATTCTCCAAGTTTAATTGGCGGAAAACAAATCAAGATTGTACCAAATATGGCCGATAAAGAATTAGCGGAAGACGGACAGACTTTGGCATCTAATGTTGAACTTGGACTAACAGAATCTTTAGGAGGGAAAATTGAGCCAATTCAGCAAAAACTGGATAAAATGCTTGTGAACATTGATGTTCTGGTTACAGGATTGAATAATACTTTGGATAAAAACACTCAGGAAAATCTAAAGAAAACCATTGCTGAGTTAAGCCAGACTATGACTCAGTTTCATAAAGCTTCAGGTAGTCTAAATACTATTTTAGATACTAACAAAGGACAGATTAACGGAATGGTTTCCAATTTTAATAAAGTGTCAAACAACTTTAATAAAATTTCTGATTCTTTAAACAAAGCAGATTTAGGGAAAACAGTTCGTAACTTAAACCGGGTTTTAGCTAAAGTTGATGGTTTAATGACTAATTTGAATTCAGGAAAAGGTACGGCTGGAAAATTATTAAACGATGAAGCTTTGTATAATAACTTAGCAAAAACTTCAAAAGAGCTTGAATTGTTATTGCAGGATGTGCGTCTTTATCCAACCCGTTACGTAAATGTTTCCCTTTTCGGAAAGAAAAATAAACCATACGTAGCACCAACAGAAGAAACAAACTCAACAGATAAAAAATAATTATAAATGAGTTATTTAGATAATATTTTATTCGCAATACTTCTTATAGTAGGTTTCGGTTTTTTTGCAGCGAGCGTAAAAAAAATCATCCGAAACATTAATCTGGGAGTAGATGTAGATCGAAAAGATAATCCTAAAGCTCGTTGGAAAAACATGGCTTTGATTGCTCTAGGGCAGTCAAAAATGGTGAGACGCCCTGTTGCTGGAATACTACATATTTTTGTATATGTTGGTTTCATAATTATTAATATTGAATTGCTTGAAATTATTATTGATGGACTTTTCGGGACGCATAGAGTTTTTGCGCCTTATTTGGGTGTTGTTTATGATGTTCTGATTGCTTCATTTGAGATATTGGCTATACTTGTAATTTTTGCAGTTACCGTTTTTTGGATTAGAAGAAACTTTATTAGATTAAAACGTTTTATACATTCTGATTTAACTGGTTTTCCAAAAAGTGATGCCAATTATATTTTGTATTTCGAAACTGTTTTAATGATTCTGTTTTTATTGATGAATGCCACCGATTTGCATTTGCAAAATGTTCCGGGAGGTTATTCCCATTTTCATAAAGCAGGAAGTTATCCAATAAGTCAATTCATTGCACCAATTTTTAATGGTACGTCTAATGAACTAGTTGGACTTTTGTTTGAAGTTTTCTGGTGGTTGCATATTGCAGGTATTTTAGTTTTTATGAACTATTTGTATTTTTCAAAACACCTTCATATACTTTTAGCGTTCCCAAATACTTATTTTGCAAACTTAAAACCTGAAGGACAGTTTGATAATTTAGAATCAGTAACAAAAGAGGTTAAGTTAATGATGGATCCAAATGCAGATCCGTTTGCTGCTGCACCAGTTGATGAAAATGCTGCTCCGGCTAAATTTGGGGCTAGTGACGTTCAGGATTTAAACTGGGTCCAGTTGTTAAATGCGTATACTTGTACAGAGTGTGGTCGTTGTACTTCTTCCTGTCCTGCAAATCAAACAGGAAAAAAATTATCTCCACGTAAGATTATGATGGACACAAGAGATCGTTTAACTGAGGTAGGAAAAAATATTGATGCCAATAAAGGTGTTTTTGTCCCGGATAATAAATCACTTTTAAATGATTATATTACTCCGGAGGAACTTTGGGCTTGTACATCTTGTAATGCTTGTGTAGAAGAATGTCCTGTAAATATTAGTCCATTGTCTATTATTATGGATATGCGTCGTTATCTGGTTATGGAACAAAGTGCTGCTCCAATGTCATTAAATGCCATGATGACCAATATTGAAAATAATGGTGCGCCTTGGCAGTATAGCCAACAAGACCGATTAAACTGGAAAAACGAGAATTAGTTTTTAATTCACGATAATAAATTGAGAATTCAGATTTCAGAATAAAATTTGAAACTTTAAACTTTAAACAAAAGAGAGAGAAATGTCAGAAAGTTTAGTAGTGCCAACAATGGCAGAAATGCTTGCCGAAGGAAAACAACCAGAAGTTTTGTTTTGGGTAGGTTGTGCAGGAAGTTTTGATGATAGGGCAAAAAAGATTACTAAAGCATTTGTTCGAATTTTAAATCGTACGAATGTTTCTTTTGCGGTTCTGGGTACAGAAGAAAGCTGTACTGGAGATCCCGCAAAAAGAGCCGGTAACGAATTTTTATTTCAGATGCAGGCGATGATGAATATTGAAGTTCTGAATGCTTATGAAGCAAAGAAAATTGTTACAGCTTGTCCACACTGTTTTAATACACTAAAGAATGAATATCCTGAATTGGGAGGAAATTACGAGGTTATTCATCATACAGAGTTTTTGAAATCATTAATTAATGATGGACGATTAACTGTTGAAGGAGGACAGTTTAAAGGAAAGAAAATTACTTTTCACGATCCATGTTATTTGGGAAGAGCGAATAAAGTTTATGAAGCACCTAGAGATCTAATTGAAAAACTGGATGTTGAATTAGTTGAAATGAAACGTTCTAAGGCAAACGGTTTATGTTGTGGAGCCGGTGGAGCCCAAATGTTTAAAGATGCTGAACCAGGAAACAAAGAAGTTAACGTTCTTCGTACTGAAGATGCTTTAGAAACTAAGCCGGATATTATTGCCGCAGGTTGTCCGTTCTGTAATACTATGTTGACAGACGGAATTAAACATGCACACAAAGAAGGTGAGGTAAAAGTGATGGATGTTGCGGAGTTAATAGCAAATGCGCAAGATTTGTAAAAAAGATGCTAAGGTTCTATGATGCTAAGTTTTTTAACTTGAAACCTGAAACAAAACAAACAAAATAAACAAAAAATAAAATGTATATACCTTTTGAAAATTTACCAGGTGAATCCAGAGTCTGGATTTATCAATCGAACAGAAAGTTTTCTGAGGAAGAGTTTTCTGAAATTGAAACTGACTTAAAAGCTTTTGTTGAACAATGGGCTGCACACGGCACAAGTCTTGAAGCTTCATATTTATTAAAGTATAACCGATTTATTATATTAGCTGTAAATCAGGATGTCCAGGCAGCAACAGGTTGTTCTATTGATAGCTCCGTTGAATTTATCCAGAGTTTAGAGAAAAAGTATGACGTTGATTTATTGGATAAAATGAATGTTACTTTTAAACTAGGAGAACATATTGCACATAAACCATTAATTGATTTCAAGAAAATGGTAAAAGATAAAGCGGTAACCGGAAATACAATTGTATTTAATAATCTGGTTACGAATATTGAAGAATTTAATGATGCTTGGGAAGTTCCTGCTGCTGATAGTTGGCATAGTAGATTTTTCTAAGAGAAAATTATAGAATAAAAAAGGCATGAAATTTAGTTTCATGCCTTTTTTTATTTTAGGTAGGATTTTAATTGTTAATTGAGTATTATTGTTTTTCAAAACCTAATAGATAGTTTAAATTTTATGAAAGAAGAAATTAAAATAATAGCTGGTATTTCGGCTAAATCAAGTTTGAAATGGTTATTCGTAATGATAAGCGGAAATGTATTTACAGTAATCTGTTTTTTAATGATTCTTTTTCAAAATGCCGATTTTGCCGGAGGCGGACACGGAAATGCGTATGCTTTTATAACAGGTTTGTTCTTTAATAATATTTGTGGGTTTATTTTATTTGCCGGAGCACCTATTTTTGCCTTTTTATATTTTCTGATTGCCAATAAAGCTGCAATCCAACAGATGATTTATTTAACATGGAAAAATAAGACTTTCGCAGACTATATTGATGCTAAAGTAATTCTTTTGACAGATAAATTAGTAGGAGCAAATCACTGGACAAGTGCAATGTCTAACGAATCAATGTTGAGATTAAAGTTGTTGGAGGCAAATAAAAATGATAAGGAAACTTCGAGGATTAAAAAGAAGATTATTAATTATCTGTTCCAAAAAATTAAATTGGACGATGTAGATTTTAATAAAGAAGATTTAAAATTGTCGGGGATAGTTTCTCTGAAAATAAATCAGTTTATTTCTGAAGCAGTCGAGCCTTCATTGTTGTTTTTTTGGCTGTTGTTATTGTTGCAAATCGTTTTGTTTGTTGTAGCTCAGTTTTTTAATTAAGATTTTTTGATGACAAATTATGATTCGGCTTTCCGTTGGATGAAAGTTAAAAACGGAAGATTACATTTTGCTAGTATAGAATTAGATATTCAGAAGAATGATTTTGAGAATAAAATCGTAGACGACTATTTAGTGAACGGTTTTAAAAATGATTCAGAAGGAATAAAACCTTGGAAGAAAGGATTAATAAGAGGTTTAGAATTTACGCTTTCAAAAAGTTCTAATTTTTGGACAATTGTTATAAAAGAGCTTCAAGCACCTGTGTTAGATTCTAATCCTGCTATTATTGGTTATACTGCGATATTGGCTTTTATTGAGAAAACAAAAATCATAATAGATGAAGATGATTTGCGTAAAATTGAACTTTTTGTTTATGAGAGCTGGAAAGGGAGCAATGCTGATAAAGTTCCAAATTTTAATAAATTGATTTTTGAATAATATGAAGCTGAAAGTTTTTAAAAAGTTGTAGAGTTTTGTTTTAATTATGAAAATGAAAAGTCCTAATCTAGCCCCGATGGAAGCGGCATCCTTTTTCTGGCTTCTTTAGACAGAAAAAGATATAGCGGACAGCGGGACGACTGGTCCTTTTGACCGAAACAGCACTGCTCCTAAAAATATTTATTAACTGGAATTAATCTAATTTTGTCAAAAATCTAACAATTTAAAAGCTTATTTAAATGTGATTTTTGAGTATTTTCGTAGAATTAAATTTAATCCATGAAAATAGCAATTGTTTGTTATCCTACTTTTGGAGGTAGTGGTGTAGTAGCCACGGAGTTAGGTCTCGAATTAGCCAGAAGAGGACACGAAATACACTTTATTACATATAGTCAGCCGGTAAGACTGGCACTTTTAAATCCGAATGTTCATTATCACGAAGTAAATGTTCCGGAATATCCATTGTTTCATTATCAGCCTTATGAATTAGCGTTATCGAGCAAGTTGGTCGATATGGTGAAATTGTATAAAATTGAATTGTTACATGTGCATTATGCGATTCCGCATGCCTATGCAGGTTATATGGCGAAACAGATGCTTAAAAATGAAGGAATTAATCTGCCAATGATTACTACACTTCACGGTACAGATATTACTTTGGTTGGTAATCATCCTTTCTATAAACCTGCGGTAACTTTTAGTATCAATAAATCAGATTATGTAACTTCGGTTTCGCAGAGTTTGAAAGATGATACCCTGAAGTTGTTTAAGATCAAGAATAAGATTAAAGTGATTCCGAATTTTATTGAGCTGGATAAAGTCAAAAAAGATCCAAGCGCACCTTGCCATCGTTATGTAATGGCAAATGAAAACGAAAGAATCATTACGCATATCAGTAATTTTAGAAAAGTAAAACGTATTCCGGATATCATTAAGATTTTTTATAATGTTCAGAAAGAAATTCCAGCTAAATTAATGATGGTTGGTGATGGGCCTGAAAAAGAAAAAGCGGAGATTTTATGTCAGGAATTAGGAATTTTAGATAAAGTGATTTTCTTTGGTAACAGCCATGAAATTGATAAAATCCTTTGTATGACGGACTTGTTTTTACTACCTTCTGAAACTGAAAGTTTTGGTTTGGCGGCGCTTGAGGCGATGGCTTGCGGTGTTCCGGTAATTTCAAGTAATTCGGGTGGATTACCTGAGGTAAATTTTGATGGTTTCTCAGGATATTTGAGCAATGTAGGAAATGTAGAAGAAATGGCTGAAAATGCTTTGAAAATATTGAAAGATGATAAAGTATTGAATCAGTTTAAAGCAAACGCTCTGGAAGTGGCCAGAAAGTTTGATATTAAAAATATTCTGCCTAAGTATGAAGCTTTGTATCAAAAAGCGGTTGATGATTATAAGTACGAAAAGCACTAATTTTAAAGGAAGATAAATGAAAAAAGTAATTTCGATTTTAGTAGTTTTTGTTTTAGTTTCATGTGGAGTGAAGAAAGTTGAAAGTTCAAACGCCTTGTATGAAGTTTTAACAAAACAGTCTGATGGAGGAGGTAATATTAAATTTTTCGAAATTTTGACTGAGCCGAACGAAATTAAAATGCTTGAAAATGATCCTCTTTTGGCTGACAAAATGAAAAATCCGAATGTTCATGATTATAATTATGTAATCTTAAATATGGGAGAAAAAAGCACCAGCGGTTATTCGATTGATGTCGAAAAAGTGGAAGAAACGGATAAGAATATCATTATTACCGTTAAAGAAAATAGTCCAGCAAAAGACGCTATGACGATGCAGGTTATTTCATATCCTTATACGGTTGTAAAAATTCATTCTAAGAAAGAGATTATTATTAAGTAATTAGTCCTTAATTATTAGTCTTGGATAAAGGGAGTTTAAGTTAAATGTCAGGCTGAGCGAAGTCGAAGCCCTTTTTATATATTATGGTCTTCGAGCTTTGCTGGAAGGCATTAGTTAAAAACAAAAAAAACCTGTCGCTTTAAACGACAGGTTTCTTTTTACAATTATTTTTTATTTTTATTTAGAATCTGAATTTAACTCCTAAACCAACGTCAAATCCAAAATTGTCATCGTCATAATATCCTGAACCAATTTCTGGTCTTGCATCTAAAGATAATGTAATTGGTACTTCACTAAATCTGTATTCGATACCAACGTCCCCGGCTGCAAATACATAAGTTCCGCTGTCTTTAAATCTGTTGTCATTGTAATGGTAGTTGTAATCCCATGCGGCTAAACCTCCACCAACACCAGCATACCAGTTAAAGCCTCCTTCAATGTTCCAAACCCATTGGTAAAGAGCAACTCCTTTAATAGCGTCTACATCTCTGCTGTTTCTCCAGCCTAAATCAAATTCAAGTCTGTTTTTTTGATTCAATCCTAATTGGTAGGACACTTCACCACCAAATCCGTTGTTGTCTCCTAAACGCAATCCTAATGCGTGTTTTGAAATTTCTTGTGATTGAGCCGTAAATGCTAAACCAAAAAGCATAATGGCAGATAATATTATCTTTTTCATAAAAATGGTTAAATTATTTTTTTCAAATGTATTATTACAGTTACACAGAGAACGTATAATATTTTTGAAAATTGTTATATAATTTACATTTTTGATTTATGAATACTACAATCTGCTTGTTTTGAAGGTTCTAAAAGTAAAATTATTTCAATATTATCGAAGATATTAATTGTGAAGTCAGAATGTCTTCCATTTCGAAAAGATTTTCTTCTTCTGTAAAGTTTGTAGCTTTATAAGAGAATAATTTCCAGCGTTTTTTGTGGTATTCGAGAGCGGTTAAATTTTCAACCCAATCCCCAGAATTGAGATATAAAGTTGATCCGTGTTTATTTTCTTTAGTTATAATTTTAGGTTCATGGATATGGCCACAGATAACATAATCGTAGTTTTTTTCGATTGCGAGGTCTGTTGCTGTAGTTTCAAAATCAGAAATAAATTTAACTGCTTTTTTAACGCTGGCTTTAATCTTTTTAGAAAAAGAATAAGGTTCGCGTCCTAGTTTTGCCAGGCACCAATTTGCAAATCGATTTATTAAAATTAAATAATCATAACCCAATCCTCCTAATTTTGCAATCCATTTAGAGTGTTGTACAGAAGCATCAAAGACGTCTCCGTGAAAAATCCACGCTTTTTTATCGTCTAATTCTAGAACTAATTTATCAACCAAAGCAAAATTTCCCATATTCATATCGCTGAATTTTCGAAGTATTTCATCATGGTTTCCAGTAATATAATACACCTTTGTTCCTTTAGAAGCCATTCCGATAATACGTTGAATGACTCTTAAATGCGCTTTTGGAAAATAAGATTTTCTAAACTGCCAGGCGTCAATTATATCACCGTTTAAGACTAAAGTTTTGGGTTTAATGCTTGAAAGATAGTTGTTTAGTTCTTTTGCATGACTTCCGTAAGTTCCTAAGTGAACATCAGAAAGAACGACCAATTCGACATTTCTTTTTTTCAATTTTTCTTGATTTGAAGTTTTACAAATTAAAGAAAATCCGAAGAGTTTTATTTTATCAAAAGGTTATGAAAATGCGGATAATTTTACCAAATTGTGATTTTTAATCGAATTAATGTTTAGTTAATAATACCAGTTTTAAATTTTTTAATTTAATTCATAAAACTTACATTTGCTCAAAACAAAATACAATGGCAGGAAATAGCTACGGCACCCTATATAAAGTGACAACATTTGGAGAATCTCATGGTGAAGCTTTAGGCGGCATTATTGACGGATGCCCTCCAGGAATACAACTTGATTTTGAAGCAATTGAACTAGATATGGCAAGAAGAAAACCAGGCCAGTCGGCGATTGTAACACAGAGAAAAGAACCAGACGCAGTTCAGTTTTTATCTGGAATCTTTGAAGGAAAAACTACGGGAACTCCAATTGGTTTTATTATTCCAAATACCAATCAAAAATCAGATGATTATTCACATATAAAAGATAATTACAGACCAAGTCACGCTGATTATGTTTACGATCAGAAATATGGTTTTCGTGATTATCGCGGAGGCGGAAGAAGTTCTGCAAGAGAAACTGCGAGCAGGGTAGTAGCCGGCGCAATTGCAAAACAAATGCTTCCGGAGATTAAATTCAATGCTTATGTTTCTTCTGTTGGTCCAATTCATTTAGAAACGCCTTATGAGGAATTGGATTTTTCTAAAATTGAAAGCAATCCTGTTCGCTGTCCAGATGAAAAATCGGCAGCAGTTATGGAAGAATATATTCGTGATATTCGTAAACAAGGTGATACCGTTGGTGGTGTTGTGACTTGTGTAATTCAAAACGTTCCGGTTGGTTTAGGAGAACCGGTTTTTGATAAGCTTCATGCTGAATTAGGAAAAGCAATGCTTTCTATCAATGCAGTAAAAGGTTTTGAATACGGAAGTGGTTTCCCTGGTGCTGAAATGAAAGGAAGTGAACACAATGATTTGTACAATTCTGACGGATCTACAAAAACAAATCTTTCCGGAGGAATTCAGGGAGGAATTAGCAACGGAATGGATATCTATTTTAGAGTAGCTTTTAAACCTGTTGCGACTATTATGCAGACACAGGACTCATTAGATAATAAAGGAAATATTACACCTATGACAGGAAAAGGACGTCATGATCCGTGTGTAGTACCTCGCGCAGTGCCTATTGTAGAAGCAATGGCAGCAATTGTTTTGGCTGATTTTTATTTGATCAACAAAACATATTAATAAAAGGTAAGACAGTGAGGGTCTTATATTTTAATAATCAAAAAATAAATTAATGCAAGAAGTTACAGAAACTAAAAAAAAATCATTTCTTTCAGGTTTAACGGGACAGATTATAATTGCGATGGTTCTTGGAGCTATTCTGGGAATTATATTGCACAACACCATTTCACCAGAAGCAGCACAGGCATTTAGCAGTAAAATAAAAATGCTTGCTACCATCTTTATCCGTTTGGTGCAAATGATTATTTCTCCATTAGTCTTTACTACTCTGGTAGTTGGAATTGCAAAATTGGGAGATATTAAAACGGTTGGAAGAATTGGAGGAAAAGCTATAGGATGGTTTTTTACGGCTTCGTTTATTTCTCTTTTAATTGGATTGTTTTATGTAAATATTTTACAACCCGGAGTTGGATTAAAACTGGAGCATGTTGATATGGCGGCAGCTTCTGAAGTTACAGGAAAAACACAAAACCTGTCTTTTGATAATTTCGTCGAACATATTGTGCCGAAAAGTATTGTCGAAGCAATGGCTACAAATGAGATATTACAGATTGTAGTTTTCTCTATTTTCTTTGGTTTGGCAGCAGCATCTTTAGGATCTACAGTAAAGCCAATTATTGGTGCTTTTGATAAGCTTTCGCATATTGTATTAAAAATGGTAAATTATGTAATGAACTTTGCTCCAATTGGAGTTTTTGGAGCAATTGCAGCTGTATTTGCTATTCGGGATGCGGAAGAATTGATCATTACTTATTTTAAATTTTTCGGATCGTTTTTAATCGGTATCAGTACTTTGTGGGCTATTCTGATTGCTGTAGGTTATATTTTCTTAAAGGGAAGGATGACAGAACTGTTAAGACGTATTACGGGGCCTTTGGCGATTGCTTTTGGTACAACAAGTAGTGAAGCTGTATTTCCTAAATTAACAGAAGAATTGGAAGGTTTTGGAGTAAAAGATAAAATAGTTTCTTTTATGTTGCCTCTTGGTTATTCTTTTAACCTTGACGGAAGCATGATGTATATGACTTTTGCCAGTATTTTTATTGCCCAGTTTTATAATGTACATTTGGATTTAGGAACGCAGATGGCGATGCTTTTGGTGTTGATGCTAACCAGTAAAGGTATTGCAGGTGTTCCGAGAGCGAGTTTGGTTGTTGTTGCGGCTACCTGTGGAATGTTTGATATTCCAATTGAAGGAATTGCTCTGATTTTGCCAATTGATCACTTTTGTGATATGTTCAGAAGTGCAACCAATGTACTTGGAAATGCATTAGCTACCTCTGTTGTAGGGCAATGGGAAGATGGTAAAGAATAATACTAAGAATAAGGTTTTTTGGATTTAAGAATCTAAAAAATAATTGAAAAGCTGTATTTTTATATGAAATACAGCTTTTTTTTATTTTAAAGTGTATATTTGATAAAATTAGCCGATTAATGCCCCCAATACGGATTTTTTTACTTTTACTTTTTGCACTGAATTGCTGTGCCAATTCGGCAATATCTCAATCTAATTGTAACAAAGATCCTAAACTCGACAAGCTCGTAAAAAAAGCACTTCTGAACTTCAGGGAGTCTAATTTCGAGCAATCACTCAAAATTTCAAGAACTGCGCTAAATGCTGCAACTTTAAATAAAGATTATTGTCTGATGTCTCGTTCATACAATATAATCGCAGCCAATTATAACGAATTAACAGACTTTGATAAGGCTGTTTTTTTCTATAAAAAAAGTCTATACTATGCCGGTAAAACCAATAATGATTCTTTAAAAAGTAATGTCTATAACAATTTAGGCAATATGTATTGTTTTGAAAAGAAACAGTTTGAAGAAGGAATTCGTTATTACAAAAAAGCAGTTGCTTATGCTTTGAAAATTAATGACCTAAAAGAAGTATATTTCACTAACGTCAATATTACGTGGGCCTATTTTGATATCGAAAATTATGAGCAGGGCTATCTTTTTCTCAAATATATAAATAGCGCTAAAAATAAATATAGTGACGGATCTACGGAGGTTATTGTTGATATGCTCAATGGTGTTTATTTAAGTCATAAAAACGAAAATACTGCTGCCAATATTTATTTTTTAAATGCAATTGAGGCCGGTAAAAAAGCTCAGGAAAAAACGGATCTATCCAGCGTTTATTTAGAATATTCAAAGTTTTTGAATAAGATTAATAAACATAAAGAAGCCTATAAAGCGTTACAGGATTATAATGCTATCTCGGAAGAAATTTATAGTGTAAAAAAACTTAAAAAAGCTTCAATTGCCGGAATCGGACTTGAGCTGGATGAATATAAAAGGCAAATCAATAAAATAGAAAACGAAAAAGTTGAGCAATCTCAAAGTCTTAAAAAATCAAAGATTATTGTAATTCTGTTTGTACTTATTTCTCTAATTCTTTTATTTTTAATTATTACTTTAATCAAAAATATTCGATTTAAGAAAAGACATAATTTAGAGCTTGTAAAAGCAAAGGAAATTGCAGAGGAAGCTTCTTTATTAAAAACACAATTTATTTCGACTATAAGTCATGAATTACGTACTCCTCTTTATGGTGTTGTCGGAATAACGAATATGCTGCTCGAAGAACATAAAGAGCTTTCCAGAAGTCAACATTTGAGTTCGTTAAAATTTTCGGCCAGATACCTTTTGTCTCTGGTTAACGATATACTTCAAATTAATAAAATCGAAGAAAATAAAATCGTTCTTGAGAATCTGACTTTTAATATTTCAGACGAAATTACTGTGATAAAAAATTCACTTTCTTTTCTTTCCCAGAAAAACAACAATAGAATTTCAATCGAAATTGACCCTGATATTCCGGAATATTTAATTGGGGATAAACTTCGTTTATCTCAAATTTTAATGAATTTAGTCAGTAATGCACTTAAATTTACTAAAGACGGACAGGTTGAAATAATTGTCAAATTAAGTAAAGTTGATGGAAAGATGAACTACCTGGATTTTCTGATTCGTGATAATGGGATTGGAATTGCAGTGATAGACCAAAGTAAAATTTTCGACAAATTTGTTCAGGTTGGCAGAAAAGAAGAAGATTATCAGGGCACCGGACTTGGATTAAGTATTGTAAAAAGGTTGTTGGGATTGTTTGGAAGTACCATTATGCTGGATAGTGATCTTGGAAAAGGAACTTCGTTTTCGTTTGAAATTGCATTTGAACATGATCTTGCTAAAACAAAAAGTATTATTGATGAGATTGAGGTTGATCTAACTTCTTACGAAGTTTATAAAATTTTAGTTGTAGAGGATAATCTGATCAATCAGCTTGTTACGAAGAAGATTATTGAAAAGAATAATTATGCCTGTAAAGTAGTTGATGATGGTTTTGCTGCTCTTAAAATTTTAGAAGATGAAGTTTTTGACTTAATTTTAATGGATATCAATATGCCTTTGATGAATGGCTTTGAAACTACAAAAAGAATTCGTCTTGCAGGAATAGAAACGCCAATTGTAGCTTTAACTGCTTTTGATAAAGATGAGATAACAGATGAAGCGCTTTCGTCTGGTATGAATGATATAATTATTAAGCCTTTTGAGCCTGTTAAATTGTTTAAAATAATCAATTATCTTATAAAAGAAAAAAACGCTGTTTAGTACCAGCGTTTTTTGTTTTTCTTAGAAGTATTTGATTTTCTGGATTTATGAGCGCCACCGCTTCTGTTTGAGCTTTTTGGCTTTTCTCCGGCTTCCGGGCTTCCTGAATGCCATTGATACGGATGATCTGATATTGTTTTTACATCGACTTTTATTAGTTTCTGTATATCCTTCCAATAAGGCAATTCGTCTTTGCCGCAGAAAGAAATCGCAATTCCGCCATTTCCTGCACGACCTGTACGACCAATACGGTGAACGTAAGTTTCAGGAATATTAGGTAAATCAAAATTGATTACATACGGCAATTGCTCAATGTCAATTCCTCTGGCGGCAATATCTGTTGCAACCAAAACACCAACTTCTTTATTTTTAAAAGCGTCTAAAACTCTTTGTCTTGCATTTTGAGATTTGTCTCCGTGAATTGCTTCAGCAGGAATATCTTTTTTACGAAGGGCTTTTACCACATTGTCTGCACCATGTTTTGTTCTCGAAAAAACAAGTACATTGGATAAGTTTTCTTCTTTTATTAAACTGTACAATAAGTTTCTTTTTTCTGTTTTATCTACAAAATAAATGCGTTGTTCTACATTTTCTGCTGTTGATGAAACGGGTGAAACTTCTACTTTTTCAGGATCTTTCAAAAACATTTCTGCCAGCTCACGAATAGCGATTGGCATTGTAGCAGAGAAAAGTAAAGTTTGTCTGTTTTTAGGTGTAAGTTTTACGATTTTTTTGACATCGTTTATAAAACCCATATCCAGCATCTGATCGGCTTCATCTAATACTAAAGTGTGCAGATGATCTAAGTCCAGAAAACCTTGTTTGTGAAGATCTAATAAACGCCCGGGAGTAGCAACCAAAATATCGATTCCGCTTTTTAAAGCATCAACCTGTGGATTTTGTGAAACGCCTCCAAAAATAGTCAGTTGTGTTAAATTGGTATACTTAGCATAAGTGTCAAAACTTTGTCCAATTTGAACCGCTAATTCTCGTGTAGGTGTAACTACAAGGGCACGAATCTGTTTTGCTTTTTTTGATGAACCAACAATTCTATGTAATTGATGTATTATTGGGATGGCAAATGCTGCCGTTTTTCCTGTTCCTGTCTGCGCACAGCCAATTAAATCACGTCCATCTAAAACTATAGGAATTGATTTTTCCTGAATAGGAGTCGGATTTAAATAGCCTTCTTCAAATACGGCTTTTTGTATACTTTTTGAAAGTGATAAATCTTCGAATAACATATCTTAGGTATTAAGTATTTTAGTTTTAGGTACTAAAATGCCGTGCAAAGATAGTTTTATTCAGCCAATCGTTTGTTTGAATTGGCTTTTATTTGGCAAAACCACTTTGTTTTTGAATTTTATCTGTATTCTTAATTAGTCTTTTTCGATATTTGCTTTGATGAAATCGGTAACCAAATAGCCAATAAGTTTTCCAATTAAATTGTTATTCGGAGAATCGTCTAAATCTGGTGCGCCTTCACAGATATGAAGATAAGCTGCATTTTTATGTTCGGCAAAAAAGGAAACAAATTGCCTTAGTTCTTCTACAGAAAAACCACTTATTGTCATAGCGCTGCTGGCAATATTAGGAATGGCGTCTAAATCAATTTCAATTCCAAAAGCATCATTTTTGACAAAATCAAGGGCAGAAATCATTTCTCTGTTAAAGTCTTTTTCTTTTCTGATATTCACACTGTCGTAAGTATTGTAACGAACCCGGTCTTCTAATTTTTTGATGATATCTAAAACGCTCTTTGAAGTGTAATTTTCATGAAGTCCAAAAATGAAGTATTTTTTTAAAAAACCTTCTTCGTAAGCGTATGAAAATCCGTTACCGCTGTGGCGTCCTTCTAAAATCCTAAAATCAGAATGAGCATCAAAATTAATAGCGTTTACCGGTTTTCCTTTTGCTAAAGCGGCGCCTTTTATATTTCCGTAAGCATTATTATGACCACCTCCAATAATAATGGGTATTTTTCCTGCTTTGATTATAGTGAAAATAATATGAGATACTTCCTTGTCTATTTTTTCTACTAGCTGACTTAGTTTAGAACGATCGTCAATATCATTAAAATCAAGATTTTCAACTTCACGCATTTCATGAGCAACATTAATTTGTCCTAAAATGATGATGTTGCTTCCTTTGCAGAATCGATTATGTTGGATATTAGCAATACTTTTTATGGCACATTGCCATGCAGAAGCTGCTCCGGGTCTTCCGTAATTGGCACGAACACCAATGTCTTCAGGAATTCCGAGAAGTACATATTTAGCTTCACTTTCTTTAAGAAAATTAACCTTGTCAGCTCCTGGGGGGATGACGATCATTTTTTCTCCAAACTTTAATTCACCGCTTCGATGATTTGTGACTTTTGCTAAATCATTTATAGTGAAAGGGATTAATTTCTCCATTAAAAAAATTTATTTTCCAAAAATAATATAATTGTAGAAACTTACGTTATTACCTTATATTAATTCTTAAATTTGTTATTAAAGAAAATTTTTTAAATATGGAAAACCCAAAGAACAACAATTCAAGTCTAAAAGCTGTAATCGCAGTTTTAGCAGTCCTACTGATTGGTAGCTTAGTGTATATTTTTAAATTGTCTTCTGATACAGAAGTAGTTAAAACGGAACTTACCACAACTTTAACAGAGAAAGAATCTGTAATGAAAGATTTACAGGAATTAAAAGCTACTTATGATGCTGCAATTGCTGAAAATACTTCTATGTCTGATGAATTAATTCAGGAGAGAGACAAAGTAGTTGCTTTAATGGATGATTTAAATAAGTCTAAAGGTGATGTTTCTAAATACAGATCTCAGGTTCAGGCAATGCAAAGTAAAATGAAAACTTTGGTGGCTGAAAATGATGAGTTGAAAAAACAAAACGGAGTTTTAACTACTCAAAGAGACAGTACAATTGTAGTTTTAGGAGAATCTAAAAAATACAATGAAGTATTAGTTGGTCAAAACGAAGAATTGGCTAAAACAGTAGAAAGAGGTTCTAAATTATCAATTACGAACACAAAAACGGCAGCTTATAAGTTAAGAAGTTCAGGTAAACAAATCGAAACAGATAAAGCAAGTCGTGCTGATATCCTGAAAATTAGTTTTACTATTGCTGAAAATCAAATTGCAAAATCTGGAGATAAAACGTATTATGTACAAGTTATTGACGCTAAAAACAATGTGTTAGGCGAAAAGAAAACAGAAAGTTTTGGTGATAATTCATTGACTTATAGTTTTAAAACTACTGTAAAATATGAGAATAAAACTGTAAACGTAAGTGAGGATCTTCCAGGAAAAGATTTTGCAAAAGGAACTTATTTTATCAATGTGTTTGATAATGATGAATTAGTTTCTAAAAGCAGTTTTAGTTTAAGATAATCGAGCCGAAGGTAAATACCACCTAGATATTAAAGGTCTGTGATTTTCACAGACCTTTTTTTATGAATTAATGTTTTCGAATTATTCCAGAATTTTCCCTTCAACAAAAACAGATTCGATTAAATTGCTTCCAAAAGCATACGGAATCTGATAATAGGAAGAAATAGGTTTAGTTAGGATTAAATTGGCTTTTTTGCCTTTTGTAATACTTCCATGAGTTTTTGAAAGGCCCATCGCGTAAGCCCCGTTTATTGTTGCAGCATTGATAGCTTCTTCCGGAGTCATTTTCATTTTGATACAAGCTGTTGCAACCACAAAATTCATGTTTCCAGATGGAGTAGAACCAGGGTTGAAATCTGTTGCTAATGCTAAAGGAAGTCCTGCTTTGATCATTTCGCGGGCAGGTGTATACGGAATGCTTAAAAAATAAGAACAGGAAGGCAAGGCTACCGGCATTGTTTCAGTTCCTTTTAAAGCTTTAATATCCTCCGGGGTCATTATTTCTAAATGATCGACAGAAAGTGCGTTAAATTTAACTCCAGATTGAATGCCACCGATAGAATTGAATTGGTTCACATGAATTTTTGGCTTTAAACCAAATGCAATTCCTGCTTCCATTATTTTTTCGGTTTCTTCTACTGAGAAATAACCGCTTTCGCAGAAAATATCAACGTAATCAGCAAGGTTATTTTTAGAAATTTCCGGGAGCATTTTATTGATGATTTCATCCAGATATCCTGCTTTGTTTTCTTTATAATGGGTTGGAAAAGCATGGGCTCCAAGAAAAGTTGCTTTTATGGTAATTGGATAGTTTTCTGCTAATTTTTTAATTACACGAAGCATTTTTAATTCTCCATCAACTGTCAAGCCGTAACCTGATTTTATTTCGACTGCTCCTGTTCCGAGATGCATGACTTCTTCTAAACGAACTTTTGATTGCTCGTAGATTTCTTCTTCAGAACTTTCGTTTAGTTTTTTAGCAGAATTTAGAATTCCGCCACCGCGATTGGCAATTTCTTCGTAAGACAAACCGTTAATGCGATCTACAAATTCCTGCTCACGATTTCCAGCATACACAATATGTGTATGGCTGTCACACCAAGATGGGAGGATTACCTTTCCTGCCGCGTCAATTATTTTATCAGTTTTGATTTCAGGAAGGTTTTCCATTGAGCCGAAATCTTCAATCAAATTGTTCTTTATGATTAAAAAGGCGTTTTTAATAGTTGGAAGTTCAGCCATTTCTGCTCCACAAACTTTGTTAACTGAAGTTTTACGTACCTGAAGCAGTTCTTGTATGTTTTTGATTAAAGTGATCATTTGTAAGTATTGTTATAAAACACAAATTTCACAAATTATCACGAACTAATTCGTGTAATCTGTGAAATTCGTGTTTTTGATTTTTTGTTTTTGATTTATTCTGTAACTGTTATTTCAAACATTTTGCTCCAGTTTTTACCTGTTACAAAAATAGTTTTAGTTTTAGGGTTGTAAGCAATTCCGTTTAAAACGTCATCTTTGGTAATGTCATCCATAGATTTACGAAGGTCTGATAGGTTTAAAATTCCTTCAACAGCTCCATTTGAAGGATTTACAACAGCGATTGCATCTTTAAACCAAACGTTTGTGTAGATTTTTCCATCAATCCATTCCAATTCATTGATTGCTTTAATTTTTGTGTCTCCTGAATAAACATTAATATAGTCTATCATTTTTTGAGTTGCAGGATCTACTTTCCAGATTTTTTCAGTTCCATCAGTTTGGTAAATGTATTTACCGTCATTTGTCATTCCCCAGCCTTCGATATCTTTTTCGTAATCAAAAGTTTTTTCCAGTTTTAATGTTTTGGCATCATAGATAAAACCTTTTTTGTTTTTATACGTTAATTGAAATAATTTACCGTTTATAAAAGTTATTCCTTCTCCAAAGTATTGCTGGTCAAGATCGATTTGTTTAAAAACTTTACCTGTTTTATAATCGTATTTTTTAATGAAGGAAGCTCCTTCTTGTCCAGTGCTTTCATATAAAGTGTCATTATAAAATTCAAAACCTTCAGTAAAAGCTTTTTTATCGTGTGGATAAGTATTAACCAATTTATACTTTAATGCTTTTGGCTGTACATCAGAGACTACTTCGATTCTTTTAGTAGCATCAGAAGAATTTCCATCAAAGTATACAGTAGCTTTTAGGTATTGATAACCTAATTTTTGATCTATTAATTCAAATCTAAATTCTTGACCACCTTTTGTGCTTCCAACTCTTTGGTCGTTTATGAAGTAGGCAACGCTGTCGATTTCTTTCGATTTTGGGTTTGAAATTCCGATTGTAAGTGGATCTTTTTGCGTAAAATGTGCCGGAAATGCAGAATCATCGATAGTAAATAAAGAATTTTCACTTTTATTTTTATCTCCGCATCCAATTAATGTGATTCCTAATAAAATGACAGTTAGGAAGTTATATTTTTTCATAGTTTAAAATTTGAATAATGCAATATACGATGATATTTTTATAGCAGCAAAGCTCTTGCAAAAATATAAAAAGGTTGTATATTTGCACCGGCAAGTCCTACACGACCAGCTCCTGCAGACTCCCCCAGGATGGGAACATAGCAAGGGTACGCGGTTGAGCGGTGCGATGTAGGTCGCTTGCCATTTTTTTTTAGAATTAATTTAATTTGTAATCTTCCTTTTCAGGAGGATTTTTTTATTTTTACCCTAGCTGAAGTTAGATGTTATTGATTAGAAGTTAAAAGTTGAGTACTTTCTATGTAACTCAAAATATAACCAATTCCCAAAACTTATAACTCATAACCCATAACCTATAATTAAAAAAATGAGTAAAGTCGTTTTAATTACCGGAGGATCATCCGGAATTGGAAAATCTATTGGAGAATATTTACATCAAAAAGGTTTCGTTGTTTACGGAACGAGCAGAAATCCTGAGAAAGTTTTAAATTCTGTTTTTCCATTGGTTGCTTTGGATGTTCGAAATTCAGAGTCTATTCAAACAGCAGTTTCTAAAATTATTGAAACTTCTGGCAGATTGGATATTGTAATCAATAATGCGGGAGTTGGGATTACCGGACCTTTAGAAGAAATTCCGACTGAAGAAATTAGAAATAATTTTGAAACTAATTTTTTTGGACCAATTGAAGTTATGAAAGCTGCGCTGCCACAAATGCGCAAACAAAATTCTGGACTTATCATTAATATTACTTCTATTGCCGGATATATGGGACTTCCTTACAGAAGCGTTTATTCTGCATCAAAAGGAGCTTTGGAGTTGATTACTGAAGCTATAAGAATGGAAGTGAAGTCTTTTGGTATTGAAATTACAAATGTTGCTCCCGGCGATTTTGCGACTAATATTGCTGCCGGACGTTATCATGCACCGGTTATTAAAGATTCGGCTTACGAGAAAGTTTATGGAGATGTTTTGGCAACAATGAATGATCATGTCGATGCAGGAAGTAATCCAGATGAAATGGCTGAAGCTGTCTACAAAATTATTCAAACAAAGAAGCCCAATGTGCATTACAAAGTGGGTGCTTTTATGCAGAAGTTTTCGATTGTTTTGAAACGTGCGCTTCCAGATAAAGTTTACGAGAAAATGTTAATGAACCATTATAAATTGTAGAATTATGGAAAAATTTATGGAGTATTTACCAACTGTTTTTGGTGTTTTAGTTTTGCTTATTATTTGGTTTGTGATTCGTAGAATTTTGGGAGATGTCAGTAATAAAATCAATAATTCTGAAAGTTATAAAGAAGATACTTTGAGAGTTTTGGAAGAGATTAGAGATGAATTGAAAGAATTGAATAGAAATAATTCTAAGTAATTATGAAAATAGTGTATTCAACTGCTATTTTTTTGAGAACGCTCTTTTTTTATTTAGAGAAAATACTTGCAAAATATATTAAGTTGTTTAAAAATGTAAAAAATACACTTATTTTTAACAATTAATTTCAAAATGGTTTTGATTTTAAAAACGTTATTGATATTGATTTTGTAATTTTGCAGCTAGATTTTATTTAAATATTTTATTTGAAGAAAAAATCGCAAAACATAATACGAACAAACCATTTTTAATTAAACAAATAATTATGAAATTTTTTATAGACACAGCTAATTTAGCTCAAATTAAAGAAGCACAAGCTTTAGGTGTTTTGGATGGTGTAACAACAAACCCGTCATTGATGGCGAAAGAAGGTATCACTGGTAAAAACAACATTTTAAAGCATTATGTTGATATTTGCAATCTTGTAGAAGGAGATGTAAGTGCAGAAGTGAATGCGCTGGATTTTGAAGGAATGGTAAAAGAGGGTGAAGAGTTAGCTGAACTACATGACCAAATCGTTGTAAAACTTCCAATGACTAAGGAAGGGGTTATGGCGGCAAAATATTTTTCTGATAAAGGAATTAAAACTAACGTGACTCTTGTTTTTTCTGTAGGACAGGCTCTTTTAGCTGCTAAAGCGGGTGCTACTTATGTTTCTCCTTTTGTAGGTCGTTTAGATGATATTTCTACAGACGGATTAAACTTAATTCAGGAAATTAGGGAGGTTTATGATAACTACGGCTACGAAACTCAAATTTTAGCAGCTTCTGTACGTCATACAATGCATATCGTAAACTGCGCTAAAATTGGTGCAGATGTTATGACTGGACCACTTTCTGCAATTTACGGATTGTTGAAACACCCATTGACAGATATCGGTTTAGCTCAATTCGTAGCTGACTTTGAAAAAGGAAACAAGTAATCCTTAGATACTTATAAAATTTAAATCGTCTTTTCCTAACTGGAAAAGGCGATTTTTTTTACTTTTATATGAATCTTAAATAGCTGATTATGAAAGTAGTATTAGTTGTGTTGTGTTTTTTTGTTGTAAGTTTTTCTGTAAATGCTCAGGCAAAAGTAATTACTTCAGTCAATGGTGCCGGCGATGTGGCAACTTATGAATTGGATTGCTCTGTGAAGTTTCAAAGTCTGGCAAAAGGGCTTCGGTATAATATTACAAGGCATGAATTTAAAGGGCCAGAAATGAAAAACAGTTACAGGCTTCTTTTGGTTATGGATGGTTTTTATTCTAAAACGTTGAATAAGGAAATGACGATTTCGGCAGTTCTGAATGACGGAACTGTTTTGGAAGCCAGAAAGATTATTGAAGATGATGGTTTTTTTGATGGCGCCTGCACTTTGAAAATAAAAGATCCTCAAGCGCTTTTAAAGGCTAATATTGATAAGGTTATTGTTAAGGCTGATAAAGATGTTGTTTATACGATTTCGGCGCAAAATAAAGCTGTTTTTAAAAAGAATCTGGAGAATGTTATGAATGCGAAGTAAAAAGGTTCTGAGATGCTATCCCGACTAAGGTTGTTTGTTTTTGAATAAAAAAAATCCAAATTCCGTTTTTTAAAATTGGAATTTGGATTTTTTTATATTGTATTTTTATTTTTTTTTAGTGTCCGCCACCACCGCCTTCAACGTGGTTGATACCTTGTTTTTTTAAGATTTTAGGACAGTAGAATCCGTAGAATCCTAAGTATGCAAAACCAAGAAGCGGTACGATATAAGAGAAATGTGTCCATGTAATTCCGAAGATTCCTCCTTGATGAGAAATATCAAAATCGCAGATACTTCCCTGAACTAATGGGATAACTCCACCTCCAAGAATCATCATGATTAAGAAAGAAGATGCTTTTCCTGTGTTTTTTCCTAATCCTGCGATCGCTAAATCGAAGATAGAAGGCCACATAATAGATAAGAATAAACCTCCTGAGATAAAGAAGAATTTAGCAATTTCAGGATTTGGCCAAACTAAACCTAATACCATCATTAATAATCCTGAAATACCAAAAAGCATTAAAGTTTTTCCGGCATTTTTACCACCAACAAAACTTACAGCAATAAATAGTAAAATCCAGATTGGGTAGATATAGAATGAAGAAACGTCATGTGCTGCAAAAATGTTAGCTCCAATAATTACTCCAAATGCTACAGCAGGAACGATAAATTTAAGTGCCGTGTTTACTAAGTTTGAAGTATTAAATACGTTTACACCACCATTCCAACGACCAATCATTAAACTTCCCCAATATAGTGCTATAAATGGAGCAATGGCATCTTCAAGTACATTTCCAAACTCGCTAGTGTGTAATAGAGCTGGTAAATTACTGATGATCGTTACTTCTGTTCCTACGTAAATAAAAATTCCTAACATTCCAAGGTACAATTGTGGGTAATCCAGAATATTAAATTTGCTATGAGGTTCTTTAATAATAGCTTCTTCCTCTTTTTCAGGATCTTCAATTTTAGAGAAGTTCATAAAAATTGCCACAGCAATAAAAGCAAGACCAAGAATAATAAAAGGTAATTTAATATCTTCTAATGAAAGAGCTGTTTTTTTATTGTCACCCATTCCAAACAAAGCAATTCCTAATAGGATAGCTCCAATTGTTGTTCCGAAAGAGTTAATACCCCCAGCAAGTGTTAAACGGTGTGCCCCAGTGTTTGGGCTTCCCATCTTAATTGCTAACGGATTTGCTACGATTTGCTGGATAGAAAATCCTAAACCAACCGTAAATAAAGCGGTTAAGAAGAAAGGAAAACTTTCCATTGTTGCAGCTGGAATGAATAAAAATGATCCAACAGCAGAAAGAAGTAATCCAGCTGAAAGTGTTCTTTTGTAGCCGAACTTTTGGAGTACGTCAAGCTTTAAAGAAACTAAAAAGAATATAATTGATCCAACGAAGTACGCAGCGTAAAAGGCCCAAGCTACTAATTGTGATTGTACTTGCGATAATGTAAATACTTTTTTGAATACTGGAATCAGGATGTCATTGGCAGAACCAACAAAACCCCAAAAGAAGAACACGATTATCAACGAGATAAACTGCCCCCATTTGGTTTGCACATTTTCTGAACTCATAAGAATAAGGTTAATTTTTTATTTTATTGTTTTTTGAAGACCGTAAATATATTTGTTAGGATTATCAAAAAAAAATAAAAAGGTATAAATAATGTTAAATTTATACCAACGACACTCTTTTTTCAACAAAGTGTTAATTTTAACCTCTTTAGAAAATGTAATTGATAAAAAAAATTATTCTAAAATTTTATTTTTGACCTCTTTGCTGTAGTTTCGGCCTATTGGAATGTTGTAAGATTGTATCTGAACACGGTTTCCCTCAATAGATTTTACCTTATTTAATGCAATGACATAAGATTTATGTATTCTAAGAAAGCGTTCTGCCGGTAATTCTTCGGATAAAGATGTAAGAGATTTATGGGTAATATAGGTTTTATCAGGTGTTACAACTTTAATATATTCTTTCATTCCTTCGACAAACAGAATTTCTTCAATATTAATTTTCATCATCTTTTTGTCAACTTTAATAAAAATATGAGAATCGCCTTTTGCAGTTTCTACTTTAATATTGTTTTTGAGATTGTATTCGGTTGTAATTTTATGGATGCATTTTATAAATCTCGGAAGCGGAATAGGTTTTACTAAATAATCCAATACATCCAAATCATAGCTTTCGGCTGCAAATTCCCTAAATGCAGTTGTAATGATTACTTTGGTTTTGCTTTCGATTAAACTGATGAGTTCAAAACCGGTCATCATGGGCATGTTGATATCTAAAAAGACGGCATCGACAGGAGTACTGTTGATAAAATCCAGCGCCTCTAAAGAGTTGTTGAATGTTGCAATAACTTCAAAATCTGTAAAATTGGTAAAATAATTTTGCAGGACTTTGATTGCTAATGGCTCATCATCAATTAACACGCATTTAATCTTCATTATGAGTAGGTATTTGTAATCTGGTTATATAGAAGTTTAGTTTGGTTTTTTGTTTAAGACTGAAATTGTTTCTGTAAATGAGTTTTAGTCTTTTTTTTGTATTGACTAAACCAATTCCACGTTTCTGTTTGTGATTTTGTGAAATTACAAAATTATTTAAGATTTCAAAATCGAGAATTTTATTGTCTATAACTTTACAATTGATTTTGATTTTTAAGTTTTTGTTATTTAGGCCACCATGTTTAAAAGCATTTTCGACTAACGAAATAAAGATTAATGGTGGTACAACCACGTCTTCAATATCCGATTCCAGATTTATGGTTACTTCTACATTTTCGAAACGAAGTTTTTCAATTTCAATATAATTTTGAATATAATCGATTTCTTTTATTAACGGTACAAATTTGGTTCCTTTTACGTCATAAAGGACATATTCCATTAAATTAGAAAGTTTAATGATTACGTCTGGAACTTTTTTGGAAGATTCTAATGATAAGGCGTACAGATTATTTAAAGTATTAAAGAAAAAGTGGGGCTGAATTTGATTTTCCAGATATTTTAATTTGATTTTAAACTGATTTTCTCTCAATGATCTATTTCTTTCTCTTTCTCGCAACCAAGTTAAAGTAAGGTATACAGAAGATGCCATTGCCAGAACATATAGCTCTCCAATACAAACCGCTACAATATGGTTGATTTCAAATGGATGATATTCTCTGTTAGCTTCGGGCCAGATATTTTCAGATATAATATAATAGGTTAATGCTGTTTTAAGAAGATAAATAGCAAACAAACTGGCAAGTAGTAAAAAGGTGTATGTAATATATTTTTGTTTTAAAACATATTTCGGAACTAAAACGAATAAATTAAGGTACACTAAAGGAATAACCAAAGAAAACTCAATTATGTTTGATTTGAATGCGTATGGATAATCATTAAAGTAAGCTCCCCATCTTAAAAAGTTCAACATAAAATATACCCCCCAAAACCAAATATGATTTTGCAGTTTAATGTCAAATTTAACTTTTCGGATTTCTTTCAATTCGTTAGAGTAGTTAGATATTTTAGGTTTTTCTTAACAATGGTTAATTATTGTGCAACTTTAAACAATTAAAGGCAAAGTCACAATTTTTTTAAATAAAATTTCGCAAATAATCTTAAAAGGTGTTTTATTTTTTAAATAGAACGTTTTCGTAAAACGCATTATTGAATGATTTATGTCGTTCGTTTAAATTTTGTTGTCGTTGGTTTAATTTATTTTTTTTAACAATGTCTTAAGAATAATTTTACTTCATAACTAACAAAATAAAATAAACATGAAAAAAATTTTCTCAATCTTTATGATTGTTTTTACGGCGCAATTTATGTTTGCCCAGGTAAAAACAGTCAAAGGTTTGGTAACAGACCAAAAAGGTTTGCCATTACCAGGTGTGACGGTTCTTATTAAAGGATCAAACAAGGCAAGTCAGACTGATTATGATGGATTGTATACAATTCAGGCATCTAAAAATGATGTTTTAGTATTTTCATACATCGGATTTAAATCTCAGTCAGTTACTGTAACAGATGCTACACAGCTTAATGTTTCACTTGCTGAGGATGCTCAAAACCTTAATGAAGTTGTTGTAACGGCATTAGGTATCAAGAGACAGAAGAAAGAACTAGGTTATGCTGTTCAGGATGTAAAAGGAGACCAGTTAAACAAAGTAATCACTACAAATGTTGCGACAGCACTTTCTGGTAAGGTTGCCGGTGTTGACGTATCTATCCCTGCAACAGGTGTTGGTGGAAGTACCCGTGTTATTATTAGAGGTATTTCCAGTATTGGCGAAAGCAATCAGCCACTTTACATTGTTGATGGTGTGCCAATTGATAACTCTGGACTGAATAACGATCAGGCTGCAACAAGTAAATGGTTCGACGGTAGAGATAGTGGAGACGGAATCTCAAGTATCAACCCAAACAATATTGAAAGTTTAACGGTACTTAAAGGTGCGGCTGCTGCGGCTTTATATGGTTCCAGAGCGTTAAACGGGGTAATCTTAATTACAACGAAAAAAGGAAGCAAAGGAGCATTAAAAGTAGAGCTTAACAGTGGTGTAAGCTTTGATCGTGTAAATGCTAAATATAGTGATTATCAAACAGAGTATGGTTCAGGTTCTAATGGGCTTTTACCAGATCCGGCAAGACCTACTGAAGTTTATAGTTATACTACAAGTGCATGGGGACCTAAATTTTCCAACACAGTAGGGCAGCAAGTTGTAATATTTGATGGTTCTATGAAACCTTATGCAAAAGTTGATAACAATATTCAGGACTTTTTTAGAACAGGAGTTACAATGACAAATGGTGTTTCTGTATCTTCAGGAAGTGAAAATGCGTTTGTACGTTTTGGATACAATAATTTAAAAAATGATGACGTAATTCCTAATACAGGTTTAGAAAGAAATGATGCAAGCTTAAATGCAACATTAAAATCTGAAAAATTCACTTTGGATGCTAATGTGAACTATATGGTAGAAAACACTAATAATAGACCAGGGTTAGGAGATTCTCCGAATAACGTTGGGTACGCTTTAAGTGGTTTGGCGCCAAATATTGATCAGGCATGGTTGAAAAATTCTCAAAATCCGGCAACTGGAGGAATGTATCAATGGAATAACAATGTGTACTCATTGAATCCTTACTGGATTGTAGACCAAAATCATAATGCCACTAAGAAAAACCGTTTTATGGGTAATGTTACAGGAACATACCAGTTGAAAAAATGGGTTGGATTAACTTTTAGAACAGGTTTAGATACTTATACTTTTGACTCTAAAGATTTTATGGAAGGTGGAAACACTTGGCCAGGAAGAGATAATGGTTATTTAGGAATTGAAGGAATTAAAGTTTCTGAAATGAATACAGATATCATTGCAACTTTCAGCGATATTAAACTAGCAAATGATTTTACTTTCTCTGGAATTCTTGGTACAGGTAGAAGAGATTTTAGAAGAGAGCAAAACTCCAGATTCGCAACTAACATTATAGAGCCTGGAACAGAGTATATTAGTAACTTCTCTAATCAGACAGAAAATGCACCGTTGGAAACAAAAACAAGAACGAATTCAGTTTACGGTTCTGCAAAATTTGACTACAAAGGATATTTATATGCTGAATTTACAGGTAGAAATGACTGGTTTAGTGTAATTAACAAAGATGCTTTTTATCCGGCAGCTTCTATGGGATTCATATTCTCTGACGCACTAGGACTTCAAAGCGATACTTTCTCATACGGTAAATTAAGAGGTTCCTGGGCACAGGTTTCAAATGCTCCGGGCGCTTACAAAAATGCATTAAATTATACAACTTACTCTTCTTATAACGGAGGAAGTGTCGTAAACATTAAAAATACTTCTGCACCAAATCCAAATTTAACATACCAATCTAAAACAGGAGTTGAGTTTGGTCTTGAAACTGCTTTCTTCAAAAACAGATTAAGAGCTGATATTACAGTTTATCGTGAAGATACTTCAGATCAAACGATTGATTTGCCTTCATCTGCAACATCAGGATATGAATTTATCTCTGTAAATGCTGGTAAATTACGTAACGAAGGTATTGAGGTATTCTTATCTGGTACACCAATCAAAACGAAAGATTTTGAATGGGGAATTGATTTGAACTTCTCTAGAAATAAAAACTCAATCGTGTCTTTACATCCAGACATTGACACTTATACAATTTCTGAGGCTCGTTGGGCTGGAGCAGCAATCGTAGCTCAGGTTGGAGGACAATACGGAACTATTATGGGGAAAGATTTCTTGAGAACACCATCTGGAGAAAAAATTGTAGGAGCAAACGGTATGCCTCTATTTACAGACAATAAAGTTGCTTTAGGAAAAGGTCTTCCTGATTGGGCAGCAGGTTTAACAAACCGTTTTTCTTATAAAGGAATTACACTTCAATTCTTAATTGATATGAAATTTGGAATGGATGTATATTCTATGACAAATGCACTTGCAGCTCAAAAAGGTCTTTTGGATATTACAACTGAAGGAAGAGATGCTTACAACGAAGCAAGAGCTCAGGCAGTTGCAAATGATCCAAACTTTAGCCAGTCAACTTGGGTTCCTACTGCTGGTTACGTAGTACAAGGAGTTGTTAATACAGGTACAGCAGATAATCCAAATTATGTGGCAAATACAAAACCTGTAAATCCTCAGGATTATTGGAGCACTGTTTTCAACAACACACCGGCACCGTTTGTTTATGATGCTTCTTACGTAAAACTTAGAGAGGTAAGTTTAGGATACACAATTCCTGGAAGTGTTTTCGCAGGATCAAAAATTAGCTCAATCTATGTTTCGGCATTTGCCAGAAATTTATTGACTTTTAATAAAGATTTACCAAACGTTGATCCTGAATCTATGTATACTTCAGGTAATGGACAAGGTTTTGAGTATGGTTCTTTACCATTTAGAAGATCGTATGGTTTTAATCTTAAAGTTACATTCTAAAAAATAGAAATTATGAAATTTAAAAATATAATATTAGCTGCACTTGTAACTTTTGCTACGGTAAGCTGTACAGACAATTTTGACGAACTGGAAAAAGATCCGGTTGCGTTATCTGCAAACCCTGCAGGACAGCTTTCATTTACTCAATTGTGTATGTCTGGTGACGGATACTACCAATGGAGAGCCAATCTTATCTATTCCGGAGGATTCGTGCAACACTACGCAGGAGCATGGAATGTAACAGAATTTGGAAGTAAGTTTAAGAAAAACGATGACTACGCGACAGCAATATGGAGAAATGGGTATGCTAATGAATTAAAAAGCATCGTAGACGTTATTGAAAAAACAAGCGGAAAAGCCGACATGGTAAATATGAATGCTGTAGCAAAAATCATGAGAGTAATGATTGCACAGCGTATTACAGATTTATATGGCGATTGTCCTTATTCAGAAGCTGGTCAGGGTTTTTCTAAAGGAATTGTTACACCAAAATATGATAAACAAGAGGATATTTACAATCAGTTCTTTGCCGAATTAGAAGAGGCTTTTGTACAATTAAATGCTGGTGGCGGTGATATTAAAGGAGATTTATTCTACAATGGAGATGTTTCTAAATGGAAGAAGTTAGCCAATACAATTCGTTTGCGTTTAGCAATGAGAATTTCAGAAGTAAAACCGGCTGAAGCAGAAAAACAAGCTAAAGCGGCATTTCAAAATGGCGTTTTCGAAAGTAATCTGGATAACTGTATCATGAAACATTTAGATTATCCTTTCAATGATACTCCCGGAGCACTTGATTTTAGAGGAAACGGTCTTTCTTATGCACTTATTGGAAATGAAAACGGAGACCATTTTAGTACTGTAATGATTAATTTCTTAAAAAATAATGGAGACCCTAGATTAACAATGCTTGCAACTCCAAAAACTGGTGGTGAAGCAGGTGGAACTCCTGTTCCGGGAGAAGATTTGTACATAGGAAATACTCCAGGGCTTTTTCAATGGGAAATGAAGGGTGGTTCAAACGCTATATCTGGAATTCAGCCTTATTTAAAATTAAGGACTACACCATTTTTACATGTAAGCTATTCAGAATCACAATTGTTATTAGCTGAAGCTGCATTTAGAGGATGGGTTACAGGTTCAGCAGCTGATTATTATAAAAAAGGTGTTGAAGCGGGTATCAGACAATTAGAAATTTATGGTGCTGCACCAGCAACTCCGGCAGCAATCAATACTTATTTGACTGCTAAGCCTTTAGTTGCAGGATCTGAAAAAGAGCAAATTGCAACACAGCTTTGGGTTACTTATTTATTCAACAGTATCGAAGCATATTCAAACTGGAGAAGAACAGGATTTCCTAAGTTGCTTCCAATTACAAATCCGGATTCTGAAACAAATGGTGTTACACCAACACGTTTATACTATCCAAATGATGAAATGCAAAAGAATGGAGCTAACTATACAGAAGCTTTATCCAGAATGGGAGGAACAAACGACTGGCTGAACAAAGTTTGGTGGGATGTAAACTAAAAACAAACCAGAGTTATGCCTAATAAGGTATTATTTAAGTCTAATTAAGATCAAGATTATGAGTAAAAATAAAGCCTTGTTAGGCATCCTCTTTTTTATAAGTTCGCTTATTTCTGTTTATAGCTGTACTTCTCAAAAAGATTCAGAAAATGATGATGTTAAACAAAAAAATGCCAGAGTTGTAGGATATTTATCTTCGGATAATTTTGATAAAATGACATCAATTCAGTTTTGTAAATTGACACATCTAAATGTGGCATTTGCAAATCCTGATAAAAACGGAAATATTGTTTTTTCAGGAGATATTGATGCACTTATTAAATATGCGAAATCTGTTAACCCGAAAATCATAATTAGTATTTCTTTAGCCGGAGGAGTAATTTCGGCAGAACAGGCATCAAATTGGTCCTGGTTAATTGATAAACCTGAAAACAGGCCGGCCTTAATTCAAAACATTATAAATTTTGTAGAGTTTCATAAGCTGGATGGTGTTGATGTAGATTTAGAATGGGATGCCGTAACAGTTGGCTATAGTGGCTTTGTTCTGGAATTGAAAAAGAGTATGACGGAACATAAAAAGCTTTTAACAGCTGCACTACCAAATAATTCCCGTTTCGAAAATATAAGCGCTGAGGCTTTAAATGCCTTCGATTTTATTAATGTTATGGCTTATGACAGCACCGGGCCTTGGGCACCAAATAAACCTGGACAGCATAGTTCTTTTGTTTTTGCTAAAGAAGGGATTGAGTTTTGGCATAAACTGCAAAATGTTCCAAGTGAAAAATTAACTCTTGGGGTTCCTTTTTATGGTTACAATTTTACTTTCCCAGAAGTTACAAGTTCAAAATTTAGTGATATTGTCGCAGCAGGAAAGCAGTTTATAGAACTAGATGAAATGGGTAAAATATACTATAATGGTAGACCAACTATTGCACAAAAAGTAGAATATGCTGCTCAAAATACAGGAGGAATTATGATTTGGGAATTGTCACAAGATTCTTTTGATGAATATTCTTTGTTGGAAGTGATTCATAAAAAATATACTTCTCTAAAAGTCAAAACTACAGGTCTTTGTGGCAATTAAAAAATAGTCAGCTAATTTGAAGATTTTAACATGGCTGGCTGAAACAAACATCAAAAAAATAAAAATCATAAGGTTTTAAGTTTGGTTAGTAGTAAATAGTATAGGCGGTTAAACCTGTCTATACTATTTCTTAAAATCAGAATGGTAATTACTTACAAAAAAAGAAAAGAAATGAAAGGTGCTTTAGATATAAAACCTGATATCAGTTACAAAAGTGCTGGAAAATTTGAAGAAACCCGATTTGAAAAAATCCATAATGAAATCTTCAAAAATTCTATAGAAGCTTCTGTAATTGTAGCACAGGAAATTGCGCAGCTAATTCGATCAAAACAAGAGAAAAATAAATCTTGTGTTTTAGGTCTGGCTACAGGTTCGTCTCCTATAAAAGTTTACGAAGAACTGGTGCGAATGCACAGGGAAGAAGGACTAAGTTTTAGCAATGTAATCACTTTTAATCTGGATGAATATTATCCAATGACCAAAGAGAACAATCAGAGCTATCATTATTTCATGCATCAGCATCTTTTTAATCATATTGATATCAGGCCGGAAAATATTAATATTCCTGATGGTACAGTTGCGATTGAGGAAATTAATCAATATTGTATTGATTATGAAATGAATATTAAAAACGCAGGTGGTCTTGATTTTCAATTATTAGGAATTGGACGCACAGGACATGTTGGTTTTAACGAACCAGGTTCACACATCAATTCAGGAACCCGGATTATTACATTAGATCATATCACAAGAGTTGATGCTTCGTCAGCTTTTAATGGGATTGATAATGTCCCGAAACGTGCCATTACCATGGGAGTTTCAACAATCATGAGATCAAAGCGAATTGTTTTGATGGCATGGGGACAAAATAAAGCCGATATCATTAAAAGAACCATTCAGGGCGATATTAGTTCAGAGGTTCCGGCAACATTTTTACAAAATCATCCTAATGCAACTTTTGTTTTAGATCAGTCTGCGGCTTCAGAATTAACCCGCTTTAAAACGCCTTGGCTAGTTGGTGAATGTCTTTGGACACCTGAATTAAAAAGCAAAGCAATTGTTTGGTTGTGCCAAAAAACGAAACAGTCTATTTTAAAACTGACCGATCGTGATTACAATAACAACGGAATGTCTGATCTTCTGGCGCAGGAAGGTTCTGCTTATGATATGAATATTAATATGTTCAATATTTTACAGCATACCATTACCGGTTGGCCGGGAGGAAAACCGAACACAGATGATTCGCATCGTCCTGAAAGAGCAAATCCGGCAAAAAAAAGAGTCATTCTTTTTAGTCCGCATCCGGATGATGATGTAATTTCTATGGGAGGAACTTTCTCAAAATTAATCAAACAAGGTCATGATGTACATGTAGTGTATCAAACCTCCGGAAATATTGCGGTTTCAGACGAAGAAGCTTTAAAATTTGCAGAAGTAGCCAGTGATTTTACAGGACATGATGGTGCGGATATTAATTTTAAAGAAGTAATTAAATTTCTAAACAATAAATCAGAAAACCAAATTGATTCTTTGGAAGTTCGAAAATTAAAAGGACTTATTAGAAGAAGAGAGTCCTATGGAGCAACAAGATATATTGGTTTAAAAGATCAGAACACACACTTTTTAGATCTTCCTTTCTATGAGACAGGACAAGTGAAAAAGAATCCGTTAGGGCCTGAAGATATTGCCATTGTAAAAGATATTATTGCCAAAATAAAACCACATCAGGTATTTGCTGCCGGAGATCTTGCAGATCCGCACGGAACACATGAGGTTTGCTTAAATGCGATATTTGCCGCACTAAAAGAACTTAAACCGGAACCGTATATGAATGACTGTTGGTTGTGGCTTTACAGAGGTGCCTGGCACGAGTGGGATATTCATGAAATTGACATGGCTGTTCCATTAAGTCCATCAGAAGTTTTATTGAAACGTCATGCTATTTTATACCATCAGTCTCAAAAAGACAGGGTTATGTTTCAGGGTAATGATTCTAGAGAATTCTGGGTAAGAGCAGAAGATCGCAATAAAAATACAGCCATTTTATACGATGAATTAGGTTTGGCTGAATATGAAGCTATAGAAGCTTTTAAACGTTTTGATTACTAACTATTTTTTACGATTCGTTTGATAATGAATTGAGTAACAAAATTCAGATTGATCTCATTGCGAAAGTGAGGTAAAGCAGAAATTGGTCTGAGTTTTGTTTTTTTAATAAATTTAGGATACTTAAAAACTATCCAAACCAAAAAAAAGAAAAATGAAATATCTATTTGTACTATTGTTTGCGGGCTTATCTACAAGTGCTCAGATTAAAAAAGAGCAGCTCAATCTTATGCCCTGGCCTCAGAGTGTTGTTGTTAATGACGGTAATTTTGCCTTAACTAAAAGTTTTAAAGTAAATATTACCGGTAATCCGAATCCAAGAATTTTTGGAGGTGTAACGCGTTTCTTGCGCCGCTTAGATGGTAGAACTGGTATGTTTTTTCAACAAGGATTTATTGAAAAGTTAAATGAACTTCCAAATGCAGAATTGCAAATCAATTGTACTAAAAGTGGTAAAATTGGTTTGTATGAGGACGAAAGTTATCATTTAGATATTACTTCGAATAAAATTATGCTTAACGCATCAAGTGATTTAGGTGCTTTGCATGGTTTGGAAACCTTATTACAAATGCTTCAGAACAATGCAACTTCTTTTTATTTTCCGGCTTCAAAGATTTCTGATTTTCCAAGATTTACCTGGAGAGGCTTAATGATTGATGCTTCAAGACATTTTCAGCCAGTTGATGTAATTAAAAGAAATATCGATGCACTGGCAGCAATGAAAATGAATGTTTTTCACTGGCATTTGGTTGATGATCAGGGCTGGAGGATTGAAATGAAAAAATACACAAAGTTTATCGAATTAGCTTCGGATGGACTTTATTATACACAGGAAGAAATTAAAAATATCGTAAAATATGCCGATGAGCGTGGTATTTTAATTGTTCCGGAAATAGATGTTCCGGGTCACGGATCGGCAATACTTACAGCTTATCCTGAAATAGGAAGCAAAGTGATCACGCTGACTGGTGGAACTTCAGAAAAAAATATTCAGGGAACCGCAATTGCGACCTATGGAATTGAAAGAAATGCGGGTATTTTTTCGCCAACATTAGATCCTTCAAATCCTAAAACATACCAAATTTTAAGTGGCGTTTTTGATGAGGTTTGTCCTTTATTTCCAGGAGCTTATTTCCACATTGGAGGAGATGAAAACGAAGGGAAAGACTGGGATGCAAATCCGAAAATTCAGGAATTTAAAAAGAAACACAACTTAAAAACCAATCACGAATTACAGACTTATTTTACCATGCAGTTAGCTCCAATGTTAAAAAAACATGGAAAACAGTTAATGGGTTGGGAAGAAATCTTAACGAAAGATTTGTCTAAAGAAGCCATTGTACATTCGTGGAGAGGTCCAAATGAAGGTATGACTGCGGGACAATCTTTAGTGGATGCTGTTAAAAAAGGATATAAAACAGTTTTGTCAAACGGATATTACATTGATTTGATGTATCCAATTGCAAGCCATTACTTAAATGACCCAATGCCAAAAGTTGCTTTAACTGCAGAAGAAAAAGCAAGGATTTTGGGTGGTGAAGCCACAATGTGGACTGAATTAGTAACATCAGAAACAATAGATTCAAGACTTTGGCCAAGAACAGCTGCAATTGCAGAAAGACTTTGGTCTGCAGAAGATATTACAGATGTTGAAAATATGCGTAAACGTTTAGAATCAATTTCTTTTAGATTAGAAGAATTAGGAATTACACACATTCGTAACAAAGATGTGATTCTTAGAAATATCGCAAACAATCAAAATATTAAAGCACTGGAAGAATTTTCGTTAGTAAGCGAACCGTTAAAAGGTTACACTCGTAACAAAGGCGGAACAGAATATCAAATGTATTCTCCGTTTACTTTATTCGCAGATGCCTGCGGTCCGGATGCAAAAGATGCTTTAGCATTTGATGCTGCCGTAAGCCAGTATTTATCAAATAAATCTCCTGAGAATAAAGCCAAAGTAGCAGGATTTTTTAATAAATGGATTGGCGTGCATAAAGAATTAACGGAATTAAGTACAAATGCTCCTTTGGTACAGCCAATATTGCCATTGTCAAAAAAACTAAATGATGCTTCACAGGAATTATTATTGGTTTTGGATAATAAATCGGCTTTGAAAGCAGGTGATTTGAAAAAGTTAGTGGAAGATTGTAATACAAAAGATCATGCAGATGTTGAACTGGCTGTTTATACAAGCTTGAAAAAATTATTGTAAAATTAGTTTGAATTAGTGTTTAGTATTTATTGCTTTTATTAATTTAAAATGATTTATCTCTGCCGGAAATACTCTGGCAGAGATATTTACAAAAGATATTTTTCTAGTCGATTAGGACTGGATATAGATATATTTTCAAGAGTTAATAACAAAGTTCATGAAAATTAAGCGAGGTAAAATTTTTGGTGGGTTAAAATTGAGTTTGGTTATTTATTTTTTAATCTAAATTTTATTTCAAAACAATGTACCGAGTTTGGGTAATTTGTTATTTGGTTTTTACCTAAATGAGGACATTTATAAACCTGGCAATTCGTTGTCAGGTTTTTTTGTTTAAAAAAGTATTTAAAGTATTAGGAGATAAATCTTTTAACGCTATTTTTATGACAACTAATTAAACTTAAAATAATGAAAGGATTCACCATTTTTAAAATTGTATTTTCGATTGTTGGCGCAGGTCTTTTGGCTGGAGCTGTTTATTCGTATGCTGATAAAAAAGCATTTTTAGAAAAAGCAGAAAGTGCGCAGGGAACTGTTATCGAAATGATCGCCAGAAGATCAGATAATTCGACAACATATTGTCCGGTAGTGCGTTTTAAAGCAAAAACAGGACAGGAAATTACTTTTACCTCTTCTGTGAGTAGTAACCCGCCAAGTTATAGTGTAGACGAAACAGTTGAGATTTTATATGATCCTGCAGATCCAAAAGAGGCTAATATTAATGGGTTTGCTTCTTTATGGTTAGTGCCATTAATACTGGGAATTCTTGGAACCATTTTCTTTTTGATTGGTGCATTGTCCTATTTGTTTGGTTATCTGAAAAATAAGAGAAAACAAAATTTACGTGAAACAGGAAAACCGGTTTCAGCAAAATTTACCCAAGTACAATTAAATACAAGTTACACTTCAAACGGAAGAAATCCTTTTCAGATTTACAGTCAATGGCAGGATCCTAAAACCAATGAATTATATGTTTTTAAGAGCGATAATATCTGGTTTGATCCAACGGAATTTGTAAAGACAGACACAATGAGAGTTTTTATAGATCCGGAAAATCCTAAGAAATATGTTATGGATCTTTCTTTTTTACCAACTCTTAAGAATTAGAAGATGAATTAAATCAGATAGAAGTTCGTTATTGTTTCAACTTAAAAAACAATAGCGGACTTTTGAGTTAAAATTGAATCAACAAAAATTAGCCTGCTAAATTTTGACTACTTTTGAAATCCAATATATTTTTTAGAATTCATGCCAAGATTTTTCAGTCTTATTATATTCCTTTTCATCTTTAATTTAAGTACAGCTCAAAATAAATTCGAAAATCCCGAAGTTGATCCTGTTCAAATTCAAAAAAGTTATGAAATATGGTCGGTTTACAATAAAAAAATAATGCTTTCAAGAGATTTTACGGCTTTGGATGCTTCTTCCAAAGAAATTTCAAAAGAATTATTTCTAGATCAATTGGTAAACGGAGATTTTATTCCAATTCGATTAAAATCAGATGCTTCGGTATATTATTATAAACTCTTCAAAATTCAGCCAAAAACAGATACCAGCATAAAAGCGACCATTAATCAAATTGGTTTTGATGCTTATAAAAACTACAAAATGGAAGGAACCGTTTTTCCTTCATTTTCATTTAAAGATTTAGATGGAAACTTGGTTTCAAACGAATCCATGAAAGGAAAAATCATTGTGATAAAATGCTGGTACATTCATTGTGCGGCTTGTATCAAAGAATTTCCGCAAGTTAATAAACTAGTAGCGGAATACAAAGATCGAAAAGATATTGAGTTTCTAAGTCTTGCCGAAGATACACCAGAACAATTGAAAACATTTTTAGCGAGAAAACCACTTTCTTACGCTGTTATTCCTAACATGAAAGAGTATATGAATGACACGCTTGATTTGAATGCTTTTCCAACTCATTTTATTTTGGACAAAGAAGGAAAAATCAAAAAAGTAGTTTCTAATTACGAAAGCCTTGAAGTGGCTTTGGAGAAAGAAAGTAAATTGTAATTTTTTTAACCATATAAGCTCATGTAAGAAATTATAAGTTTAGTTTAAATGAACTTATATTACTTATATTGTGGAAATTATTCTTTTTTCAATTTCATTATTTCCTTATCAAAATCAGATAAATATTCTCTGTCCTGAATAATTCGAAATTTATCAAATTCCATTTCGGCTTTGATTTTTGCTTCTAAATGCGAAACTTTCCCTTTGTCAGTCAAAATAGGATAACTAGAAAGTTGTAGAAAGTTATTCAGAAAAACGGTCCAATCTTCCATTTGCATAATAATTTGTCTCTTAGCATAATTTTCGGCCAAATCTAAATAAGCAGAAACAATTCTGTTAAGTTCTTGAAGATGTGCGTTGTTTAAATAATTTTTGGCAACACTTACATCACTTTTCTGAATCTTTCCATCGGGAGCATCTTTCCATGTCGAAAGCCCCATATATATTTTTGTGGCATCTGCTTCTGTATAAATAATTTCGGCCTCAGTTTTGCCTGTTATTGCCCAATGAAGTTTATTTTGTACGGTTGCAAAAAAAGCTTTGGTTGCTGTACTATCTTTTTCATAATTGGCTGAAAGAGCATAGATATCGGTAATTTTTTGATAAAAGCGTCTTTCAGAAGAACGAATTTCACGAATGCGCTCCAGTAATTCCTCAAAATAATCTTTACCAAAAGCTTTCCCGTTTTTAAGCATTTCATCATTTAAAACAAATCCTTTTATAATGAATTCTTTTAAGGTTTTTGTTGCCCAAATCCTGAATTGTGTCGCTTGTTTAGAATTGACTCTGTAACCTACTGCTATAATGGCATCAAGATTATAAAAATCAATATCTCTGCTAACCGCTCTTTTTCCTTCAGTTTGAACTGCTCGAATTTTTCGAGTAGTTGGAATCGAATCTAATTCTAAGCTTTTGTAGATTTCTTTTAAGTGATATGTTATTGTATGGGATTCTACTCCAAATAACTGAGCCATTGCTTTTTGAGAAAGCCAGAAATTTTCCTCTAAAAAAGTAACCTCAATATTAATGTTGGCCTCAGAAGTTTGATATAATAAAATGGGTGCCTGCATAAATTCAAGAAATAAAAAGTGAAGATAAACTAAATTGTAATTTATACCATATAAGTTATATAAGAAATTATAAGTTTTGATTTAAATGAGTTTATATCACTTACATGGTTTTATTTTCTGCGCAAAGTTTTTTCTTTGCGTCTTTGAGACTCCGTGAGAAATCTTGTTTCGTATAAAAAACTTAGTCCCTTTGCCTCTTTGCAACTCTGAACCTTTTTCACTACTTTTGCACCAAATTAATTAAAAAGACATTCATGTTAACAGTCAATAATTTATCAGTTCAGTTTGGCAAACGAATTTTGTTTGACGAAGTAAATACCACATTCACTCACGGAAATATTTACGGCGTTATTGGAGCCAATGGTGCTGGAAAATCTACATTTCTAAAAATTATTTCGGGCGATATGGACCCAACTTCCGGGCATATCCATTTGGAGCCGGGAAAACGTATGTCGGTTTTAAACCAGAACCACAACATGTTCGACGAGCATACTGTGTTGGAAACCGTTTTAATGGGAAATAAGGTACTGTATGCTGTTAAAAAAGAAATGGATGAGCTTTATTTAGATTATAATGATGCCAATGCAGACCGAATAGGGGAGCTTCAGGTTCAGTTTGAAGAAATGAACGGATGGAATGCTGATTCTGACGCTGCGTCAATGTTATCTAACTTAGGAATCACAGAAGCAGATCATTATACTTTAATGGCTGATATGGAAGGGAAAATGAAAGTACGTGTGCTTTTGGCGCAGGCACTTTTCGGAAATCCTGATGTATTGATTATGGATGAGCCTACCAACGATTTGGATTTTGAGACAATCGCCTGGTTAGAGAACTTCCTGGCAAACTACGAAAATACTGTAATCGTTGTATCTCACGACCGTCACTTTTTAGATGCGGTTTGTACACATATTTCTGATATTGATTTCGGAAAAATTAATCACTATTCAGGAAACTATACGTTTTGGTACGAGTCTAGCCAATTAGCGGCAAAACAGCGTGCACAGCAAAACAAAAAAGCAGAAGAGAAGAAACAAGAGTTGGAAGAATTTATTCGTCGTTTTAGTGCAAACGTGGCGAAATCAAAACAAGCAACTTCTCGTAAAAAAATGATTTCGAAATTGAATATTTCTGAAATCAAACCTTCAAGCCGTCGTTATCCAGCGATTATTTTCGATCAGGATCGTGAAGCGGGAGATCAGATTTTAAATGTAGAACATTTGTCTGCATCTGTAGACGGAGAAGTTTTGTTTAAAGATGTTCATTTGAATATGGCGAAAGGCGACAAAATCGTTCTTTTCTCTAAAGATTCACGTGCTACAACGGCTTTCTACGAAATCTTAAACAACGAACAAAAAGCAGATGCTGGAACTTTTGATTGGGGAATTACAACAAACCAAGCCTATTTACCAGCTGAAAACCACAAATATTTCGAAAACGATTTAAGTTTAGTAGACTGGTTACGTCAGTATGCTAAAACGGAAGAAGAACGTGATGAGGTATTCATTAGAGGTTTCTTAGGAAAAATGATTTTCTCTGGAGAAGAAGCTTTAAAAACATCTAGAGTTTTATCTGGAGGAGAAAAAGTACGTTGTATGTTGTCTAGAATGATGATGGAGCGTGCAAACGTTTTAATGTTAGACGAACCAACAAATCACTTAGATTTGGAGTCTATTACAGCTTTCAACAACTCATTGAAAAACTTTAAAGGTTCTGTAATTTTCACTACACATGACCACGAGTTTGCGCAAACTGTTGGTAACAGAATCGTAGAATTGACACCAAACGGAGTAATTGACCGTTACATGACATTTGACGAATATCTTGATGATGAAAAGATTCAGGAACAAAGAAAAAAGATGTACAATCTTTAATCTATAAATTACAATAAAAAAATCCCAAATCCCAAATTAAAATTGGAGTTTGGGATTTTTTATTGGAGTCTAATTTTAAACACATAGAAACATAGTTTTAGTGTCGAATTTAGTGAGAATAAAGAACTACAAAAGAGAAATATATTTCTTTCACATAGCTATGTTTTTTGTAAAAAAGTGAAACGCCTCTAAGCAGTTTCAATCCCGATAGCTATCGGGAATGTTTCTATGTGTTTAAAAAAAATCCCCGCTATGTAAATAACGAGGATTTTTTTATGTCTTATTTGCTTCCGAACATTTTAGCGAAAATCCAGATAATAATCGCAACCACAAAAATTACGATAAAAATCCCGAATCCCATTCCGGCTTTAAAAATGTCTCCAACTAGTTCACAGCTTGTAAATGAAAACAGTATTACGAATACCATTAACAATCTTAGTATTTTATTTTGCATGATTCAGATATTTTAAATTGATACTTAAAATTACTTCACGAATCAGCGAAATGTGTTATAGAATTTTTGGGAAATGTTTTAGGATTTTGACTCGGCTTCGAAATTAATTATTTTTTCAAATACGTTAACAGTATCCAAATGTATAAAAGGAAAACATTTTGAAGATATAATACTTAAACTTTTTTGTAATTCACCTTCATTTTTGAACTTTTCAAGTGGTTTAAAAACCATTTTGAGCTTTGTCTCTAAATCATGTCCCTGAGATTCTAAATACCAAATAGGAATTTCATATTCTATTCCATTAAAAAACTTGACCTTTCTTTTAGCATTCTTTAAATCATTAGACATTGGAAATTTTAAATAGTATTTTTCAAAAAACCAATTGATTGATTTTTCGATTAGCTTTGTGTCATTTCCAATTTGATATTGATTGTATGTTTCATCTAGACTAATTTCTGAAAGAATACTATAGGCTTTTAGTTCCATTAATTGTATAATTAAATAAATAGGATCGTAAACATAGTTTTCTATACTATATCTCTGATTTTCCCCATGAACTTTTACATATTCATAATCTGAGTCCTTATTATTTTTGTCCCAATCAATTATTCCAAAAAAGGATTTGTTTTCTGAATTCCTTATGGCTGTAATAGTTTCTTTTACTTGTGAACTACTTCCCTTTCCATATCCGTTTGAAATAAAATAAAGTTGAAATGGATAATTTTTGTATTGTGATAATTTATCAAATATTGTTTGGTAGTAGAATCTGTCTGTTGGACTTTCAACAAAAACTTGTTTATGATTTTTATAATCAATACTTAATGTTGGAATAAAACTCGTTAATAACTTCAATGCATCATCTTTGGAAATCTTTTTTAAAAAAGTATTTTCACCATTGGAAATTTGATAAATATTGTCCTCATTTAATAAAGCTATAGTGGAAGGACTGTGTGTTGTTAAAATTATTTTTATGCCAAATTTTGTAACAAATGTATTTTGTAGGACATTAATAAGGAGGTAGGACATTTCTGGGTGTAAATGTGCATCTGGCTCATCAAGTATAATTAAATCAGGAAAGTCTAAATTTGTTAGATAATATTCAGATGTAAAAAGTTTTAAAATCAAACCAAAAATTACTTTTTCACCTGATGATAAGTCAATAAAAGGAATTTTTTCGCCAGTCGATTTTTTTATAATTGCGATATCTATTGTGATATCAGTGCTAAATTCTTCTTTTTCAATTTCTTTAAAATAAAAATCAAGATTATTTGCTTCTAAAATATCGTTGACAGTATTCCATGGTGGGGGAAAGTTATTAATGAAATCATCGTCTGAAATCGAGTCATTTTCTTTTTTATCCTCCTTTTTATAAAACCAATTTTTTCTATTTATATCTCTTCTCTTTGCATAATTGTAGAAAATATATTCAATTTGTGAACTGAATAAATTATTCACATCAATTAGACTATCATCAATCGGTGAATTATAAAAGTCCAGTTCAACAATTTCTTCAATAGGTTTTCCTAATTTGTCACTTAAATGATTTAGTATTTTAAAAAGCGAAAGTATGTGGTAATTATAAATATCTTGAAGGAAATTTTTTTCCCTTTGAGGATCTATATTAGGAAGAGAATCAATATTAATTTTTTGTTTCTCAGAAATATTGATTTTAAGAAGTTTGATGTATTCATCTTCATTTGACAATAAATCTCTTCTGGTTATAGAAAAAATATTTTTATCTAGTTTTTTATCAATTATATATTTTAAAATCTTTAAGTTGTTTTTGCTTAATCTTTTAAATTGTAAAAGTGACTGTTGTAACGTTGATTTCCAATTGTCGTAAGATATGCTTTGTAGATTATCTTTAATAATTCCTTCAAATTGAATAATTGTTGGTTCTGGAATAATAAATATTTGTACATTTTTTTCTTCTTCTCTTTTTTGAAATTTATTTGAAATTAAATTTAATAATTGTGATTTTCCACTTCCATTTTTACCAATAATTACAGTGAGATCTGATAAATCGTCACTTATGAAAGGATTTAAAGATTTATATTTGTCTTTTAATGTTATTCTCATTTACAATCGATTAAAATATTTTTTAATTGGTTTTAGGAATTTATCTCTTTACGCTAAAATATAACTTTTGAATAGATTTTCTTAATACTAAACAATGAATATTCATTAAAGAATATTTCCAAGCTCAACACCCCAACAAATAAAATCATATTCCGTATATTTGCGCAACCAAACATTACAATCACTTATGAGTCAAAAAGTATTACTTAATTCGAAAGAAGTTACTATCATACTCCATCGTTTGGCTTGTCAGTTAATCGAAAAACATCTTGATTTCTCTAATACAATTTTGGTGGGAATTCAGCCAAGAGGTGTTTATTTAGCGGAACGTTTAAAACAATTATTAGAGAACGAATACAAGGTTCCTGAAATCACTTTAGGTTATCTGGACATCACTTTTTTTAGAGATGATTTTCGCCGTACTGATAAACCGCTTGAAGCCAATAAAACGCAAATTAATTTTATAGTCGAAGACAAAAAAGTCATTTTTATCGATGACGTTTTGTTTACCGGAAGAAGCATTCGCTCTGCTTTGACGGCAATTCAATCATTTGGAAGACCTTCAGAAATTGAATTGTTGGTTTTAATTGACAGACGTTTCAGTCGTCATTTACCTATTCAGCCAGATTATCGCGGTCGTCAGGTAGATGCTATTAATGGAGAGAAGGTAATTGTAAGCTGGAAAGAAAATGATGATGAAGATGTTGTTCATTTGGTTACCAATTAAAGGAATCGTTAAAAATTGAAAATGCAATCATGACAGAGGACGAAGAGTTTATTTATGAATCAATTTTTAACCAGGTAAGAATGGGATTTCTTTCTATTGATGATATTAAAGATAACATCATGGAAGAAATTGAAGACAATGAATTTGAAGAGGAAATTTCAGAAGAATGGGCTTTTGAAAAAATTGACAATGAATACCAAAAGTTACTTACAGAAAGTAAACATTGGAAAAGCCCGACTGATACTGAAAGACTAATAAACGCGTTTGATGAATTATGCGATCAGAATATCGTGGCGCTTCACAACGCAGGTTACACTACAAGTGATGGCGAATATGAAGTAGTTGAAGTCGAAAGAGAGCTTCGTGAAAATGGAGTTACATCTGATGGCTACTGTTTTTACCACGAACAAGATTTAGCCGCAGCCATTGATCCTGAAAATCCAAGTTTGTATATCGCTTTCCAAAAAGTAGATAATTCTGATTCGGCAGTCACAATTGAAGTTGGAAAGAAAGTTGCCGAAGTTCTGAGAAATAATGGTTTTGAGGTAAAATGGGAAGAAACTGCCTCTCGAAAAATTGAAATTCCAAATTTCAGATGGCAGCAGATTTATAATGAAGATTCGAGAGACCTTCAGGATTATGGAGAAGTTGTAGAGAGAATGATTGAATAGAGTAGCTGCTCTTTAAAGAAGCATGGAATGAAACCCGTTTTTCATTCGGAATTTGACCAATAATATTAAAGAAACAACAATGAAAGAATTAAGCGTAAATCATTTATTAGGAATAAAATACATTAACGAAAATGATATTAACCTGATTTTTGAAACGGCAGATCATTTTAAAGAAGTCATTAACCGACCGATTAAAAAAGTTCCTTCATTACGAGATATCACCATTGCCAATATTTTCTTTGAAAACAGTACCAGAACCAAACTTTCGTTTGAATTAGCACAGAAACGTTTATCTGCTGATGTTATCAGTTTTTCTGCAGCTCAATCATCCGTTAAAAAAGGAGAAACCCTTATTGATACTGTAAATAATATCCTTTCGATGAAAGTGGATATGGTTGTAATGCGCCACTCCAATCCCGGAGCGGCTTATTTTTTATCTAAAAATGTCAAAGCTAGTATCGTAAATGCGGGAGACGGAGCACACGAACATCCAACTCAGGCTTTGTTAGACAGTTATTCAATTAGAGAAAAACTGGGTGATGTAGCCGGAAAAAAAGTAGTTATTGTAGGCGATATTTTGCATTCGAGAGTGGCTTTGTCCAACATATATGCTTTGCAGATGCAAGGCGCTGAAGTAAAAGTCTGCGGGCCAAAAACATTGATTCCGAGATATATTGAATCGCTTGGAGTTACAGTTGAACCGAATTTACGAAAAGCTTTAGAATGGTGCGACGTTGCCAATATGCTTCGTGTGCAAAACGAACGTATGGACGTGAATTTCTTCCCATCGACACGAGAATATGCACAACAATACGGAGTCGACAAACCGCTTTTGGATTCGCTAGGAAAAGAAATCGTAATCATGCACCCGGGACCAATCAACAGAGGAGTAGAGATTACTTCTGAAGTGGCAGATTCTGATCATTCTGTAATCTTGAATCAGGTGGAGAATGGTGTTGCGATTAGAATGGCAGTTATTTATCTTTTGGCTTCTAAGATTCAATAGGTATAAAGTATTTGAGAAATACATTAAAAATATTATTTCTGCTAATTGGTTTTGTATGTAAAGCTCAGGATGTTGATGAAATAAAAATAGATACGATCTATAATAATTTATACAGCCGAACACCTAAAAATTTTAAAGTAGACGAAATTTCAAAACCAAATAATAGATTTTTTACATTGGATTTGAATAGCATTGGAGGATTGAGAAGTCTTTATCAGTTTCAGGAGGAACTTAAATTTAATGCGGCAGAAATTGACTGGCTCAACAAACAAATTGATCAAATTGCTTTGGCTTTTTATTTAGAAGAAAAGCCAATCTTAATTCGAAAAGTTGGCGGTTACGAAGGATGCCCAAATGGTAATATTTATACAGAAATAATAAAGGAAAAAAAGGTAACGATTTTGAATTTTTGTTTTACTTGTTCTGGTGCAGGAAAACTAGATGAATTTATTCGAATTTTTAATAATAGAACAAATTTATTATTGAAATAAACAGATTAACTAATATTCTAGTTTTTATTAAAATAGAGGTTAGTTTTTTGCAACTGTCACACTGAGCGAAGTCGAAGTGCTTAAAAAAATGAAACTTGCTTTTCAAACGTGGCTTCGACTTCGCTCAGCCTGACAAACTTGGAACCTGAAACTTTAAACCTGAAACCAAAAAATAAAAAATCTTCGTACCTTAGCTCTCAGAAAATCAATTTTTATATAAGCCCCATAAATTAAAAAATGAAAGTAGATCAAAAAGGACATACCGTTACAATTAAAGATACACAAGGAGATGTAAATGCTTTCTTGGAAAAAGTAACGCAACAATTTAAAACCTTTGAAAAACAAAATATTATAATCGATTTGTCAGCTGATACTGCGATTACAGAAAAAGATTTAAAAGCTTTTTTACCGCTTTCTAAGCTTCATAAAAAAGCAAAAAAGTCATTTGTAATTGTGGCTACAGATCTTGATTTTAATGCTATTTCTGATAAATTAGCTGTAGTTCCTTCTCTTTTGGAAGCTCACGATATTATCGAAATGGAAGAAATTGAGAGAGACTTAGGATTTTAGATTTTAGACTTTAGATTTTAGATTACAACTGAATCTAAAATGTTTTCAGCAATTCTAAAATATTTTCATCAATCTAAAATCTAAAATCAACAATCCAAAATGAAGTTAACTATACTTGGCTGTTATGCAGCAACTCCCAGAACACTTACTAATCCGACTTCACAAGTCTTAGAAATTAGAAACAGATTATTTTTAATTGACTGTGGTGAAGGAACTCAGGTGCAGCTTCGAAAGAACAAAATTAAATTCTCGAAGATCAATCATATTTTTATTTCACATCTTCACGGAGATCATCTTTACGGATTGATTGGAACGATTTCAACTTTTTCTCTTTTAGGAAGAACAACAGATTTACATATTTATGGTCCAAAAGGAATTAAGGAACTTATTCTTCTTCAATTAAAATTGACAGAATCATGGACAACTTATAGTCTGTTTTTCCATGAATTAGATTCAAAAGAAAGTGAAGTGATTTTTGAAGATAACAAAGTCATTGTAAAAACAATTCCGTTGAAACACCGGGTTTATACGAATGGATTTTTATTTCAGGAAAAACCTGCTGAACGAAAACTAAATGTGGAAGCTGTTCAGCATTATGATATTCATGTTGCCTATTATCAAAAAATAAAAAACGGCGGCAATGTCACTTTGGATGACGGAACTGTAATTGAAAATGAAAAGCTGACTTTTGATCCGGAACCGGCAAAAAGTTATGCCTTTTGTTCAGATACGGTTTACAATGAAGAGGTAATACCTATTATCGAAAATGTTGATGTTTTGTATCACGAATCTACCTTTTTAGATTCTGAAGCCAGATTGGCTGAAAAAACATTGCATTCGACTTCAAAAGAAGCGGCAACTATTGCATTAAAAGCCAACGTAAAACAATTGATATTAGGACATTATTCTACCCGTTACGACGGAATTGAACGTTTTAAAGAAGAAGCCGAAACTGTTTTTCCAAATGTCCTTTTAGGAGATGATGGAATTTCATTTGAGTTTTAATTTTAAAGATACTATCCCAATAGCTATCGGGACTGAGATACTGAGATGCTAAGTTTTAGAACGTGAACAACGAATGTTATTCTGAGCGAAGTCGAAGGGGCTTTTTATTGAGACATGTTGCGTAAACAAGGGGTTTCAACTTCGCTCAGCCTGACAAACCTGAAACCTGAAACAAAAATTCTAAAATCAACAATCTAAAATAACAAATCATGAGTGATTTAAGTAATTATAGAAAATCTTACGAGAAAAGTGAATTACTGGAAACGAATATTCCGGAAGATCCTATTAATCTTTTTAACCGCTGGTTTCATGAAGTAGAAGATTTTGGCGGAAGCGGAGAAGTCAATGCGATGACCGTTTCAACGATTGGTTTGGATGGTTTTCCAAAATCTCGTGTAGTATTATTGAAGAAATTCTCAGAAGAGGGTTTTATATTTTATACTAATTATAATTCTGAAAAAGGAAAAGCGATAGAGGCGAACCCGAATGTTTGTTTGTCTTTTTTCTGGCAGGAAATGGAGCGTCAGGTCATTGTAAAAGGAATTGCTCAGAAAACATCTGAGATTATTTCAGATAATTATTTTGATTCTCGTCCTGAGGGAAGCAAACTTGGAGCAGTTGTTTCTCATCAAAGTGAAGTGATTCCATCCAGAGATTTTTTAGAAGAAAATTTGAAAAAACTAGAAGCTGAATTTGAAGGAAAACCTATTCCAAGACCGGAAAATTGGGGAGGATATATTGTCACTCCGTTACAAGTAGAATTCTGGCAGGGACGTGCGAACAGACTGCATGACAGAATGCGTTATACCAGTCAGTCTGATTTTTCATGGAGAATTGAGCGACTTTCTTCTTAGTTTGTAAGAAAATTATATTTACATTAAAAATTACTGTGTATTTCATCGATTTTTTTTGTAGTTTAACGGTAAATTGAATATGTTTGATATAGAAAATTAGACGAGAAATTATTCAAAAATAAATTTAAAGGATTTGCCCCAACATCTACTTTAAACTGCTAAAATGCTGTTGATTATGGAAAAGATTAAGCGCACCATGTTGTTCATTGCGATTTTAGTCGCAATGAACGCATGTTCTGCAGATAGCGCCGAAGGAAGCGTGGATAATACTCCAGTAACAGTCCTTGTTACAAATTACACTTATAATGATAACGAAGTGCAAACTATGAAGCTTATAAACGAATACCGTTTGAGTGTTGGTTTACATGCTTTGGAAAGAATCAATCATATCTCTTTCAAATGTGAAGAACATAATCTTTATATGATTGAGAATAATGTGGTAGATCACAACGATTTTGTTGCAAGATCTCAAAATATTACAAATGTTTTAGGAGCTAAAAAAGTTGGTGAGAACGTTGCCTACAACTATAAAACTCCTGAAGCGGCTTTGAGAGCCTGGCTGGAGAGTCCAGGCCACAAAGAGAATATCGAGGGCGATTTTACGCATTTCGGAATATCTGTAAAGACAGATGCTGCTACCGGCAAAAAATATTATACTAATATTTTTGCTAAGCTTTAAACGAATATTGAACAGGTTGGTTTTTTAGAGGTCGTTGTAATTCATAGAATTGCAACGACTTTTTAATTAAAAAGCTGCCTTTACAGACAGCTTTTTTGAGGTTAGATAGTGATATTTTAAGTTTACAAAGCAGTGATTATGAATTCACTTCTTCTGTTGGCCTGATGCTCTTCTTCGGTACATTTAACTCCATCTGAACATTTATTGACTAATTGAGTCTCTCCGTACCCTTTTCCGCTTAATCGGTTTGGAGCAATTCCGTTTTTAATCAGCCATTTAATTGTTGATTTTGCTCTGCGGTCAGATAAAGCTTCATTGTATTGATGAGAAGCTCTGCTGTCTGTATGCGAACGAATATCAAGTTTCATAGTTGGGTTCTCATTTAAAACTACTAATATTTTTTCTAAGTCTAAAGCTGCTTCAGTTCTAATATTTGATTTATCCAAATCAAAATAAATCATTTTAATTCCGAAACATTTACCTAAATCATCTCCAACAGTAACTTTGCAGGTCGATTTTTCCAATGCAATTGGTAAGGTCGTTTTACCTGTTGTTTTTGAGATGTTTACGCTTAATTCTTTTGTGGTATATTCTGGTTTTTCTGCTCTTACAAGATAAGCTTTGCCGCAATCTACAGGAAATAAATATTTTCCGTAATTATCAGAAATTGTTGAGTTTTTGACATTCATTTGATTGTCAAATAACGTAACTTTTGCTCCAGGCAGAATTGTTCCTGTTTCAAGATCGGTTATAACGCCTTCCAATTCCTGAATGCATTGCAGTTTTCTTGTTTCCAAAAATTTGTAAATATCATCAGAGCCTTGTCCGCCATCTTTATTGGAACTAAAAAATCCTTTTCGGGTTGCTGTATCTATGATATAGGCAAAATCATCTTTAGGCGAATTTATATCTCCGCCAACATTCTGAATGTTATCTATTTTTCCATCATTTTCAATATTGGCAACAAATACATCTAAACCTCCTAATCCGGGATGACCATCAGATGAAAAGTAGATTTCATTTTCATTGGTTACAAAGGGATAGGTTTCTTTTCCTTCTGTATTAACTGTATTTCCCAGATTTTCAGGAGTTCCATATCCACCATTCGGATTAATACTGACTTTGTATAAATCAGATTGTCCAATTGATCCCGGCATATCAGAAGAAAAGTATAAAGTTTTCTCATCGGGACTTAATGCCGGATGTCCAACGCTGTAGTTGTCACTATTAAAAGGAAGTTCTGTAATGTTGTTCCATTTGTTTTTCTCGTCTAAAGTAGCTTTATAAATTTTGATCAAAGTGATTTTATGATCGTCTTTTCCTTTTTTTCCGTCAATGTAATTGTTTCTGGTAAAGTAAACTGCTTTTCCATCTTTAGTAAAAACAGGAGCGGCTTCATGAAATTTTGTGTTAATAGAAGATTTGAATTTATTTACTTTTCCTGCACTTCCGGTTTCCGGATTTATATCGGCATTGTAAATATTCGTAAAATATTCACCGGTCCATTTGTGTTTTCGTTGCGTAAAATTTCCAGTATCTCGTGCTGATGCAAAATAAATCTTGTTGTTGTAAACATATGATCCGTAGTCAGAATATTTACTATTTATACCTGCATCTTCAATTTTATACCTACCTGAATTTGCTTTAATCTGATCCAGATAATTAACGTCTTCTTTATAGAATTTTGCTCTTGAATCGTTTTTGGATCTTGTATTAAATTCATCGAACATTTTATTTGCCTTGCTAATATCTCCTGTTGATTTAAGAGATTGAGCATATCTGTAATAGTACTCCGGTTCAACAGTTGGATTCATGGCAAATAATTCTTTATACCATTTTGCTGCTCCTTTAAAATCAGAATTAAAGTAATAGGCGTTACCTAGTTTTTTAAACATATCTTCAGATTTGTAACCTTTATTCGCTACTTTTTCATAGGTTTTAATGGCATCAACATAGGCATAACTATCATATTTCTTATCACCGGAATTTATTTTTGCCTGCTGTGCATAAGTACTAAATGAAAAAGAACTTATAATTGTAAGGAAAAGTAGAGTATAGTTTTTCATGATACATTTGTTTTAGAAGAAACGAGGAGTTGTCATTTTACCATTGTTTTTGAATAATTCATAGCGAAGAAAAATTTCATGTGAGCCTGAATTATAGTTTTTTAAATTGGTCGTTTCATTGTCATATCCATAACCAATATAGAGTCCGTCTGTAACCTGAAAACCTGCCATTGCACTCACTGCTGCATCCCATCTGTAAGCAACACCAAGAGTTAGTTTTTCAAAAAACATAAAGTTGGCAGATACATCAACCTGAAGTGGTGCTCCTTCAACCATTTTTGTTAAAACTGCCGGTTTAAATTTGATTTCCTGAGAGAAATTGAAAACATAACCCGCCATTAAATAATAATTTATTTTGTCTTTGTAAATAGCTACATCATTATCATCATAGCGATTAGTCTGAATGAAATTGGGAACCGATAAACCAATGTATGCCTTGTCTGAATGCCAGTAAAGTCCGGCACCGATATTTGGAGAGAAAACATTATTTAAGTTTTGAAACTGTGGATCTCCGGCAGTTTCAGGGTTTAATTTATCTATATCAAGATTAAAGATGTCAGCTGTACCTTTTATTCCAAAAGAAAGTTTCCATGTTTCAGATGTAGGAACAGTGTATGAAAGATCTACAGAAAATTGATTTTCATTGGTAGGTCCAATTTTATCATTAACCAATGAAACTCCAAGTCCAATGTTACTATTATTTATAGGTGTGTTAATGGAAATTGTATTGGTTTTTGGAGCTCCATCCAATCCAACCCATTGATCACGATGTAAGGCGAAAATACTTAAGGTACCACGAGAACCAGCATAAGCCGGATTTATGTTGATTGTGTTGTACATATACTGGGTAAACTGCGCATCTTGTTGTGCATACCCGCCATATGTAACTAACAGAATGACGAAGAAAAATAATTTTGTTCTCATAACAGATATATTATTTTAATTATAACTATTGATTGTTTAAGGTATTGATAACCAATTAGTTGTTTGTTTAAAATTAAGCAAAAAATTTATTGTATTGTTTTAATACGCTGTAAAAGAGTTTTTTACAGCGTATTTGCTTAAGTTGTTATCTTGACAGATATAAATATCCGTCAAGTTTGTTTTCCTGGATATTATTGTTTCCATCTAAAGACTTATAGTTAATGATATAAAAATAAGTACCAGTAGGTAATCCGTCAGACTGTTTGATAGTTGTTCTTCCTCTTGAAGTTCCATCAAAAGCATTTGTTGTATTGTTGTAATTTACGGTTTCAAAAACTAAGATCCCCCAGCGATTATATATCTCAACAGTATTACCAGGATAACAGGTTGTATCGTCAATGTTATCAATTTTGAATGTTTCGTTGAACGTATCACCATTTGGCGAAAATGCATTGCGTGGTAAAACTTTTCCGCAGGCTAATACTTTACAATCATCGTTTACTTCCATCGTAAGGAGAATACTTCTTGGACATTTTTCATCGGCTATCAAATATTCAAAAGCATAATTTCCAAGTGCCAGACCAAAAGGATTTAGTACACCTCCCTGAAGCGCATTTGTATTGTTTTTGTCTACCCAGTTTCCTGTTATCGGACTGCCTTCAGGCAGTAATGTTGTCAGGTTGATCAATGTTGAATCATCTGTACAAGCTGTACTTCTGATTTCGGTAACACCATTTGGAACTACAGTAATAGTTATTGTTGCAGTATCACAATTTTCAGAACTTAATTTATCGCAGATTCTATAACTATAAGTATAAGTTCCTGCGGGAGTTAAACTTGAAACTGTTACATTCCCGGAAGCATCAATAATAATATTTGGATTTGTTTTATCGTTGTTTTGAGTAATAAGTGTAAAGTCAACTAATTGTAATGTAGCCGGAACAGCTCCTTTTACATCATTACTTAATACATTCCCCACAACACCAAAAGTGTTGCATCCTATATTGTTGTAATTATCATCATTAGCCACAACCGGAGTTGGCGGAGCCGGAGCATCCTTAATAATAACAGTTACAATAGCTGTGTCACAGTTTCCAACATCTGCTTTTTCGCAAATTTGATAAGTTAAAGTATAAGTTCCTACCGGAGCGTTAGCAGCAACAGTTACTGAACCGTCAGCATTTAGAGTTAATACTCCTTTTGGATCTGGTGTCACAGTTGTTAATGTAACGTCTGAAGAATTTACAGCAGTATTATTCAGGGTATCATTAGTAAAAACATTAATAATATTTGTAGCTGTTCCAGGAACTGAAATTGCAGCAGGACTATCATCATTTGCTACAATTGTAAACGTTGGTCTTGCCGTACAATAAGGATCAGCAGGAGGATAGTTAACTGTAATGGTTTCCGTTGGATTTAGAGAGATTATCAAATTAGCTGTTGGACGTAATTTTTCGAATCCGTCAGCTCCTTGAACCCATTTGTTGTTTTCAAAAATCCATCCTGGCCAGTCAATTCCTTTTCCATTTCCGTCTACAACTGCTCCGGGCCATAAAATTCTGCCTCTTAAAGGTAAATCTGAAGAGGTTGTAATAATATTGTTGCTGCTGTCTGCCCAGGAGATTTTTACACCATTTACCGGAGTAAAGTTTAGTGGAGTTATAACATAATCGATATACGGAACGTCATCAACACAAATTGAAGTTGCTGTAACTGTCATTTTTGGTGCTTCGATTGTAATAGTAACTGTTGCTGTATCGCAGTTATCAGTTTGAGCTGCTTCACAGATTTGGTATACTAAAGTTAATGTTCCAACAGGAGCATTTGGCAGTACATCTACAGAACCGTCAGGATTTAAATGTAAATAATCATTTGGCGTTACAGTGGTCAGGATAACATCAGAAGGACTTATTTTAGTTCCGTCAAGCGTATCATTTGAAAATATATTTAAAACATTTGTTGTAGTATGATTTACTCCGGCAATTGGTCCGGCATTATCATCATTGGCTACAATAACTTTTTTAACTTTACAGTTAACACTAAAGGTCTGAACCAATTCCGTTTTATTTCCGGCACAATCTGTTAAAGTATATGTTCTTGTTAAGATGTAAACGTTTCCGTCGCATCCGCTATTGGTATCTGTTACTGTAATATTTACTGTCGGACTGCAATTATCGGCAGCATCTTTAATATCCGAAGGACTTCCAACCGGAATCAAATCAATACTGGCTAAATTAATAACATTGGCAGGAGCAATCCCTGTTGGAGGAGTTGTATCTTTTACCTTAATGATTTGAGTATGTGAAGTGGTGTTTCCGCTACAATCACTGGTTTTCCAGGTACGCGTCAATGTATAATTAGAAGTGCAGCCGTTTACGATATCCGATTTTGTTTCTGTAAATACAATTGGTAAATTTCCATTACAATCATCTGAAGCTATCATTTCAGCAGGTTCAGGAACGGCATCGCAAGATACTTCAATGTCAGAAGGAAGATTTCCGCTAAACTTTGGAGCTGTAGTATCCTGAATGGTTATTATCTGAGTAAATGTATCAGAAATATTTCCACAGTCATCAGTTACAGTCCATGTATTCGTATAAGTTCCGGCATTGCTACAATTGGCAGAAGCCACGAACTGACCGCTTACTTTTACAATATTCGTTACATCATTATCACAAGAATCAGAAGCAATTGGAAGTAAAGCCTGAGCATTTGCTAAAGCTGTTGCATTGCTGCATTCTATTGTTCTGTCTAAAGATCCTGCTAAAGTTGTCCAGGTTGGTGCAGTATTATCTTGTACAATAATGGTTTGACTAACAGGAAGAGATATATTTCCGCAAGTATCGACTGCAGTCCAGGTTCTTGTTTTTGTATAAGATCCGGTACAGTTTCCCTGAGTAACACTGTCTGTATATGTTAAAGATGAGATTGCTCCATTATTGTCGGTAGCTGTTGCTTGTGCAAAGACAGGTTCAGCAGGACAATTGATGGTTGATATTTCCGGTAAAGGACTTACAATTGGTTTAATCGCATCTCCATCAAGAATTGTAAATGATTCAGAAATTGTACATCCGTTTGTATCTGTAATTAAAACAGAGTAATTACCCGAAGCAAGATTACTTGCTGTCGCTGTTGTTTGAACTGGAGTTGTGTTCCAGTTATAAGTATATCCGGCTGTTCCTCCAGAAACAGTTACCGTTGCAGAACCATTATTTCCACCGCCACAGGTAGCATCTGTTTGATTTTTTACTGCACTTAAGGTATTCTGTGGTTGTGAAATTGTTACAGTACAGGTAGTAGTGTAATTTAATTTATCAGTTACAGTCACTGAATGTACACCTGCAATCAAAGTAATAGCCTGAGCTGTAGTTTCACCATTATCCCATAAATAGGTGTAATCACCATTACCTCCTAAAGCTGTTACTGTGGCTTTGCCTGTGTTTTCTCCAAAACATTTTACAGGACTATCTTGAGAAATACTGCAAGAAAGTACATTTGGTTCAGTTATGTTTACTGTACAGGTTGTTGTGCATCCTTTAGAATCAGTTACCGTTACAGAATGTAATCCTGCACTTAATGCTGAAGCTGTTTGTGTGTTTTCATTATTGTCCCATAAGTAAGTATAATCTCCATTGCCTCCAATTGGGGTTACCGTTGCTTCTCCATTACTTAAACCATTTGAAGAAACGGCTTTATTTTGAATAACAGAACAGCTTAATACAGCGTTTGGTTGTGTTATTGTTACAGAATTAGATACAGAGGAACAAGAATCTGTCACTGTCAAAGTATAAGTTCCGGCA
>NZ_JBHUOT010000008.1:0-219626 GCF_042686225.1 Flavobacterium notoginsengisoli | reverse complement strand
GCAGGAAGATCTGAAACTGTTGCTGTGTTTCCAACTTCTACATTAGCATTGTTTTTCCATGAATAAGTTAATGTTCCTACAGCATTAGTTACCGTTCCTGCTGTTACAGAACCAGTACTTGTACCAAAGCAGGAAACATCTGTTTTAGAAGAATCCGCAAGAGCTAGAGCTGCGTTTGGTTGAGTTATTGTTACAGAATTAGATACAGAAGAGCAGGAATCTGTCACTGTCAAAGTATAAGTTCCGGCAGGAAGATCTGAAACTGTTGCTGTGTTTCCAACTTCTACATCAGCATTGTTTTTCCATGAATAGGTTAGTGTTCCTACAGCATTAGTTACCGTTCCTGCTGTTACAGAACCGGTACTTGTACCAAAACAGAAAACATCTGTTTTAGAAGAATCCGTAAGAGCTAAAGCTGCGTTTGGTTGTGTTATTGTTACAGAATTAGATACAGAAGAGCAGGAATCTGTCACTGTCAAAGTATAAGTTCCGGCAGGAAGATCTGAAACTGTTGCTGTGTTTCCAACTTCTACATTAGTATTGTTTTTCCATGAATAAGTTAATGTTCCTACAGCATTAGTTACCATTCCTGCTGTTACAGAACCGGTACTTGTACCAAAGCAGGAAACATCTGTTTTAGAAGAATCTGTCAGAGTTAAAGGTGCACTTGGCTGTAAAACACTAATAGTTAATGTTCCCTGGCAGCCATTTGCATCTGTTGCAGTGACCTCATAGTTTCCAAAACCTAAATCATTTAATGTTTGAGAAGTACCAGCGTAAACAGTACCATTCTTTTTCCATGAATAAGTATAAGGTGCAATTCCTCCGGAGGCATTATTTACAGTAATTGATCCTGTAGACTGATTGAAGCATTTTACATCTACATGTGAATCTGTTAATTCAGTTATTGTAATTGTACTTTTCGTCACAACTACAGGTTTTATATCATAGCAATTAGAAACATTTGTTCCTTTGATGTAATACGTACCAGGAATGGCAGTGTTAAAATTTGGATATGGACTTGTTGCAGCCGCATCTGTCCAATAAGTATAAGTTAATCCCGTTGCACTTCCGTCAGTAATGCCTGAAGCACTTAAATCTACTGAGGTTGCCGGTGCACAAATAGGAAGAGGATTAGTTATTGTAAGTGTTGGTTTTGAGTTTACATTTACTACAATTGCTTTTTTAGGACCAATACACGCGTTTGTTTTTCCTTCAGCTACATAATAAGTAAATTGTCCAGCTGTTGCAGTGGAAGGAATTATAGATTGTTGCGCTGTTGAAGTCATTGTTTGGTAGTAATACAATGTGTATTCCGGTTTAGTTGGTACGGCTGTTAAAGCAAGTGCAGTTTCGCCTACACAATAATTTAAAGGACTTGTAACCGAAGGAGTACTGGCAATACTTTCAATAGTTATGGTAAATTGAAAATAACATCCACCGGTTGCTCCGGGAGGAATTGCGTAATAAGTAGATGTTCCTTCTGTAGCAGGGAATGGATTGTTAATTGAATATTCAGTTGTTGTTCCTGCTACTACCGGATAAGCATTATAAAATGTAGATCCTGTAGGGAATGAACCGGTTACATCTGTAACGGGAATTGAAGATGATCCGTTACAAAAAGTAAAAGCAATCGTAGGAGAAGTAGCTGTACAATTCGTGTTCGTATAATTAGTTGAATTTATTGTTGTCTGAAGCGGTGCAGAAATGGCCGTTCCTGTACAGCTTCCGGATAAATTATATCCTAAGATTAAAGATTTATCACTTATTGATACGCCGGAATTAGCACCTTTTCCAGTTAGTGAACCATTGACCTGAATGACATTGCTACAGTTCGTATTTTTAAGCAGGGCACAGTTTTCAGTTGATTTCAATTTGAATGTTAATTCTGCTAAAACAATACTTGGGTCAGAAGGTAATGGTAAAGTACCAAGATCCCAAACAATCGATCCGTTTGCACCCATTGTAGGTTCGTACGTCAAAGCATTTGGAGAAGGAAGCGGACTAAAACTTACTGTTTTTGCTAAACTTCCATCTACAAATGTAGCATTGTAAGGAATTGGAATAACCAGCTTGCTATTTTGTATAGGTTCAGATCCTTTATTTTTTATTTGCACTTTGTAGCCAAGTTCCTGACCAGGTAAGACAGTATATGGCCCTGCTCCAGCCGGATTACCGTTAATGGTAGTGGCTGTAAGAACACCCTCAATCTCCGGAACATAAGCATCAACGGCCATTACAATAGAAAAAATTGTATAGCTGTCAATTGAAGACCCATATCTGAAAACGGTAGAAGTCTGATTGTTTCCAATGATATCTTTATTTTCATTGGGCAGATTAAACATACTAATATCAATTCCTGTATTGTTAACCAAATTAGGATTTCGGGCATTTCCCCCCGTACTGATAGATGAATTAAAGAAATTGGTAATAGTGTTTCCAGGATGGCTTAAACTTAAAAACTGGTTAGAATCTAATTTTTGAATCTGAAAATAATCTCCGTCATAATTAACGTCTCCTTCACCAGCCATAACGCCAAGTTTAATTCCAACTGGTCCTGAAGGCACAGAATTAAAACCGGAAACAAGAAAACCATAAGTAACATTAACCTGATTTTTTACAAAGGCATGACCGTCAAAAACGGTAATATCTCTGTTTTTCATATTAGAATTTTCATAAATCACTACAAGTCCCCATCCGGCATATTTTCCTATTGATCCGCCATTCGAACCTTCAGTTGCCGCAATATCAGCTGCAAAATATTCTCCAACACCATTTGTTCGAACATAGTCAGTTACTTCAGTGTAAGCAGTAAACATATTATTGTCCGCATTTTCAGGGAAGTAAATGTCTGTTGCAGTAAATTGATTATAAGACCCACTATTTGGACCTTTAAACAAGATTTTTCTTTTATCTAAAGTTTTGGTTGCTCCATTTTTAGTTGCAGAAAAAGAGTTTGGACTAGTACTTGCATCAGAAACTCTTCCGGTCCAGTACAATCCTGCATAGATGATGTTGTAGCAGTTGGTTAATTTTACCCCACTGTCATCTCGTAAATCTAAAGTTGCAGAAGAAGAGTTAAAAGTTTGAGAATCATTGTCCTTGTCCACATAAATCATCGCATTTGTCCCATTGGTTCTGTTAGGTGCGTAATTCTGTAAAGTCAGATTGGTATTTCCTATCATCGTAAAATCTCCTTTAATTTTATAAATTGTTTTAGCAGGAGAATAAGAAGAAGTTCGTTCTTTAAACGGTTTTATCACTTGCGCATTTCCTTTACTAATACCCATAATTAGCAATAAAAAGAAGTAAAAAATCGCAAAATTTTGAGAGTAGATTTTTTTCATAATAATAGCTTTTTTAATTATTGGCCTATAGCAATTTTATAAAGAAGAACGTATTTTGAAGTGTCATTTTTTATAAGACTATTGATAACAGAAGGATTGGTGTCAATTTCAGAAGTGATGAAAATGTATTTTAATTTTTCAAAGCCGGTAAAAGAATTCAGATCAATTGAATTATTTAAATCCGTTATTTTTTCGATCCTGATGGTTGCAATTTCAATATCGTTTTTTAATGAAACCAGAGTATTAAGATTGTTGACAGAACTATTATCGGTGAATAAAGCTGTTGGCTGATCCCCATAAACATTTATTTCACCTGAAGAAGCATAAACTGCAGATTGCAAATCGTACAGGAGATGTTTAAGATGGCTAAGCTTAGAATCCTGTGCCGAGTTTTCTAAGTTTGTTAAGTACGAATCCACATTTTCACTTTGAGAAAATGAAAAAGTTGTTGTCAAAAAAAACAGCATTAAAAAAATGTTTTTTTGAAAGATGTTCTTTTTAAAGGAAAAAATAAACTTACAATTATTAACAAATTTTACTGCTTTTTCAAGAGGAGATTTAGTTCTCATAACTTAAGGATTTTGTTTTAATGTATTTAAAGTATTTTAACAGAATCAAAGTTATATAGTCCGTTTATTTTTGATTTTTTTTCTCTGCAACTAACCTAAAAACTCGTTGAAATGATGTTTTTTAACAAAAAATAGCGTTAAAAAGCATTTTTTTTAACCTAAAAAAGCATTTTTTTAATGCAATTTTTTTGCTTTTTTAGCGAAAATAGCTTCATTTGAAATATTGTAAATTACTAAAAATCAAATATTTAGTTAAAATATTGCAGAATTGGATAATATCGATAAAATACTAATTTCATAGATGAAGAGCATAAAATCAAAAAAAAGAAGGAATTATATTTTATGTAAACGTTAACCTTTTAGAAAACATTCTTTCTTGTTAAAATTTTCATTTAATGTTAACAGAATTAAAAAATAGAAAAGGTTTAAAATATCTTTTGTACATTAGAAGTTAAATAAAAATATAAGCCTGCTTTTTGGGTTTTAAATTTACTGCTTATGAAAAATCTTATTTTAATACGTCATGCTAAATCAAGTTGGGAAGCACCTTTAAAAGATTTTGATCGTCCACTAATGAAAAGAGGAATCCTGGATGCGCATGATGTTTCATTAAATATATCCGAATACCTTCCTAAGACTTATATAATTTGGAGCAGTACTGCCGCCAGAGCCTCAGAAACTGCTTTAATTTTTGCTCAAAATATTTCATATCCTCTGGAAAGCATCATTTTTAGGGATGATTTATACACTTTCGATGAAAGACAGCTGGAAAAAGTTATTAAATCGTGTGATAATAGTTTAGAAAGCGTTATTCTTTTTGGACATAACGAGGCTATTACAAATTTTGTTAATAAATTTGGAGATGTTTTCATCGAAAATGTTCCAACATCCGGCTTTGTCTCTTTACAATTTGATGCCGACAGCTGGAGCACTATAGATAAAGGCAAAACACATAAAACCATTTTCCCCAAAGATTTAAAATAATAAATAACAGTGTACGAACAGAAATATATCGATAGAGAAAAAAGTTGGTTAGCGTTTAATGCAAGAGTACTTCAGGAAGCTGGAGATAATACGGTTCCACTTTTAGACAGACTGCGTTTTGTTGGAATTTTTTCAAACAATTTAGATGAATTCTTTAGAGTTCGGTACGCAGCCATTCGAAGATTAAGTCTCTCAGGCATTTCTGGCGAAAAGTATTTAGGCGGTATTTCTGCTCATCAATTAATTAAAGATATTACCGAAATCGTAATTCAGCAGCAGTCTGAAAGTTTACGTATTCTTGGAAATATTGAAGCAGAGCTGGAAAACGAAAATATTTTTATTATAAATGAACATCAGATTACGCCTAAGCAGGAATGTTTTTTGAAAGATTTTTATAATCAAAAATTAAGTCCGGAACTGGTAACCATCATTTTGAATGATTTAGCCGTTTTTCCGGTATTAAAAGATACTTTAGGGTACTTGGCAGTTCGTTTGGAATTAAACAATGATGAAGTTCGTTATGCTTTAATTGAAATTCCGAAAAACATAAACCGTTTTGTAGTATTGCCTTCTGAAGATGATAAACAATATGTTATTTTGATTGATGACGTTATTCGTTTTAAGCTGAAAAATATCTTTAATATATTCGATTATAAGACCGTTTCGGCCCATATGATCAAAATTACACGTGATGCACAGTTAGATATTGACAGTGATTTGAGTAAAAGTATGCTCGAAAAAATTGCTTCCTCGGTAAAAGACCGTCGTATCGGAGAACCCGTTCGCTTTATTTATGACAGTTTAATCGAAGACGATACACTACATTTCTTTTTGGATAAAATGAAAATTGTAGAAACAGATAGTATAATTCCAGGAGGAAGATATCATAATCGTCGTGATTATATGAGTTTTCCAAACTTAGGACGTTATGATTTGCTGTATAAACCAAATGAGCCTCTGCCAGTGCCGGGCTTAAGTCTGGACGGAAGTATTTTGGAAAAAATCAGTAAAAAAGATTATTTGGTACATGCTCCGTATCAGTCATTTTCTTATTTGACTAAGTTTTTACGTGAAGCGGCCTTAGATCCCAAAGTAACAAGCATTAAAATAACATTATATCGTTTAGCAAAAAATTCCCAGATTATCAGTTCGTTGATTAATGCTGCTAAAAACGGTAAAAGAGTAGTAGTACAAATTGAGCTTCAGGCCCGTTTTGACGAAGCTTCGAATATTTCTTATGCGGAGCAGATGCAAACAGAAGGAATAGAATTGATTTTCGGAATAAAAGGTCTTAAAGTCCATAGCAAAATTTGTGTTATTGAAAGAACCGAAGAAGGTAAAAACCGCCGTTACGGATTTATTTCTACAGGGAATTTCAACGAATCGACCGCTAAAATTTATACTGATGTAACACTTTTAACCTGTCATCAGGGAATATTAAAAGATACTTCAAAAATATTTGAATTTTTCGATATCAATTACAGAGTTCACCGATACAAACATTTAATTGTGTCTCCACATTACACCAGAACAAAGTTTATAAAACTAATTGATCGTGAAATTCTACATGCTTTGGCAGGCAGAAAAACACACATAAAGTTAAAAATGAATAGTTTATCCGATTTTAAAATGATCGATAAATTATATGAAGCAAGTAATGCAGGAGTTAAAATTCAACTTCAGGTAAGAGGAATTTGCTCTTTAATTCCTGGAATTCCGGGAATGAGTGAAAATATTGAAGCGATTAGTATCGTCGATAATTATTTGGAGCATTCGAGAGTTTATATTTTTGGAAATGCAGGACTTACAGAAGTATATATTTCTTCGGCCGATTTTATGACCAGAAACCTTGACGGAAGAGTTGAAGTGACCTGTCCGATTTATGACCTTGAAATTAAAAAAGAACTAATAGATAATTTCAACATTGCCTGGAAAGGAAATGTAAAAGTAAGATACCATTCTTATAAACTAGATAATAAATATAAACCTAAAAATCATCATGCCCCATTTAGAGCGCAATTTGAAACTTATAAGTATTATCAGAACAAAATCGCAGCAATCGATGAGGTTCCTCAAAAAGTAAATTAATAATAAATACCAATTTCAAAATCATATAGTGAGCATGATTAATATTAGGAAGTTTGCAGCAATAGATATCGGATCAAATGCCATGAGGCTTCTGATAGCTAACGTTGTAGAACAAGATGGAAAAGAACCGCAATTTAATAAAAGTTCCCTTGTTCGTGTACCAATTCGTTTAGGACAGGATGCCTTCACCGTTGGGGAAATTTCACCAGAAAATATAGATCGAATGGTTGATGCCATGAAAGCATTTAACCTTTTGATGAAAGTACATAAAGTAGAACGATATATGGCTTTTGCAACTTCTGCAATGCGTGAAGCTTATAATGCAAAAGAAGTTGTCGCTTTAATTAAGAAAAAAGCCGATATAAAAATCGAAATCATTGACGGAAAAAAAGAAGCGGCAATTATTGCTTCTACTGATTTACATCATTTAATTAAATCTGACGAAACGTATCTTTTTGTGGATGTTGGAGGTGGAAGCACGGAGTTTACTCTTTTCTCTTCCGGAAAAATGATTACTTCAAGATCTTTCAAAGCCGGAACGGTTCGTTTGTTGAATAATATGGTTCATGATGTGGTTTGGGACGAAATTGAAAAATGGATTAAAACCAATACAGCAGATTACGAAGAGGTTACACTTATCGGATCTGGCGGAAACATCAATAAGTTGTTTAAAATGTCTGGAAAACAACAGGAAAAACCGCTTTCGTACATTTATATTAATTCGCAATATGCTTTCTTAAATTCATTGACTTACGAGCAAAGAATTGCCGAATTAGGATTAAACTCTGACCGTGCCGACGTAATCATTCATGCAACAAGAATTTATCTTAATGCGATGAAATGGAGTGGTGCTCGCCAGATTTATGTTCCTAAAATTGGACTTTCTGATGGTATCGTGAAAGCAATGTATTACGGGAAAATTTAATTTTTTTTTAGCCACGAATTACACGAATTTACACGAATTGTTTTTCAAACTTTGCGAATAAAAATTAGTGTAAATTCGTGTAATTGGTGGCAAACTTTTTTATGAAATCAATTTTTCAGTCAATCCAGAATTTTTCAAAAGAAGAATTAGATCTTTTAGATGATTTAATAACTTTTCGTACGTTGAAAAAAGGAGAACTTTTATTGACTGAAAGTCAGGTTTGCAATGAAATTGTATTTATAAGAAAAGGAATTTTGCGTTCCTTTTTTTTTAATCATAAAGGTGATGAAATTACCAATTGCTTTGCCTTTGAAAATGAATTTATGGCTTCTTTTGCCAGTTTTATAACGGAAGAAAAGGCAGAAGAAAACATTCAAGCTCTTGCTGATACCGAATTGCAAATTTTAAATCGTAAAGCCTTGGAAAAACTGTATCAATCAGGTTTTAACTGGCAGGAAACAGGCCGAAAATTAACGGAATTAGAATTTGTAAATCTGCACAAAAGAATGGTTTCTTTTCAGAAGTTATCAGGAACACAGCGTTACGAAGAATTATATAAAAATCACCAAAAGTATTTACAGTTAATTCCGCTGCAATATTTAGCATCTTACTTAGGCGTAACTCCAAGACATTTAAGCCGAATCCGAAAAGCAATTTTGTGATTTTTTTTTCCCGCAGATTCAGCAGGTTTAGCTGATTTGGAGGGAAATTTTTAAAAATAATCTGCCGAATCTGCAAAATCTGCGAGAGGATTAATTTCAGTGTTTTTCAGGACATTTGTCCAGTAAAATAAAAACGGCAAAAAGTATTTTTGAAAAAAAACATAAAGATGAAAAAAATACTAATTATAAACGGGCATCCAAATTCTGAAAGCTTTAATTTCGGAATTGCCGAATCGTATAAAAAGGGTGCAGTTGCTTCCGGAGCGCAAGTCGAAACAATCACAATAGCAGATTTGAAATTCAATCCAAATTTACAGTTTGGCTACCAAAAGAGAACCGAATTAGAATCGGATTTACTCGAATCCTGGGAAAAAATAAAAAGAGCCGATCATTTAGTCTGGATACATCCCGTTTGGTGGGGTGGACTTCCCGCGATTACAAAAGGTTTTATAGATCGTTTATTTCTGCCGGGAATGACTTTTCAGTACAGAGAAAATTCCGTTTGGTGGGATAAATTATTGAAAGGGAAAACAGCGCATATTATGACAACTTTAGATCAGCCGGGTTGGTATTACAGATTGCTTTTCGGAAGACCAAGTGTCAATCAATTAAAGAAATCAACTTTAGAATTTTGTGGAATAAAACCAGTAAAAGTTAGCTATATCGGAATTATAAAAGGTTCTAATGACTCACAAAGAAAAAAATGGCTGGAGAAAGTCTACAACTTCGGACTGCAGAATAAATAGAATAGTAATCATGTAAAATCTAATCCAAATGTAGAACGTAAAAGCTCAATGTTTGGATTAATTTCTAAGAAGCGATTATATCGATCTTGATCATTAAAAGCTCTTATTGTTTGAATTTCTTCGTTTACAATTATTTCAATGGTGATATTATGGTTGTGTAAATGTCCTTTTAAATACCCTAATAATCCATTCATTTGGTTTTCAAAATCTAATTTAGAACCTTCATTTGGAAGTTCATAACTAATTGTTGTCCCATTTAATACCGGATCACTGATCAATAGAATTGATTCCATAATCTTAAGCCCCTTTTGGCCTAAACGTTCTGCATATTTGTTCCAATGGAGACGCATATCAGTTTCGTTAAATTCTTCCGTTAAAAAAGCAGTAGTAGGTTTAACGTACGATTTACTGCTAGCCTCCATTTCTTTTTTCTTGCGAATACTGGCAAGAGAAAAAGCAGAAACCTTAGGCGTATTATCTGTTTCTGTCTTTGGAGATTCCGGAGCCTGAACTTTTGGAGTTTCCACAGGAGGAGTTTGAGCTGTATTTGAAATATTTACAGCAACAGGATTATCATTGCCATTTTGATTGACATTGACATTGCTGTTTGTTTTTTCTTCCGAACTTGGATTTTGGGATTTTACACTAGGAATTTCAACAATAGAATAACCTCCGTTTTTAAAGTAAACGGGTGGAATTATGAATTGCTCAACTTTTTTTTTTCTCCATCAAAGTTGATAGAGGCCAATTGCATCAAGCATAATTCAACTAAAAGACGTTGATTTTGACTTAATTTGTATTTCAAATCACAGTCGTTTGCAATATCAATTCCTTTTAATAAAAATTCCTGAGAACATTTTTGAGACTGCGCGGCATACATTTGTTGTGCCTGTTCACCAACTTCCAATAATGCAATAGTCGAAGGTGTTTTGCTTACTAACAAATCTCTAAAGTGAGAAGCTAGTCCCGCAATAAAATGATGTCCGTCAAAACCTTTAGCCAGAATGTCATTGTAAGCTAGTAAAAGCTTCGGAATTTCATTTTCTAAAAGTAAATCGGTAATCGAAATATAAGTTTCGTAATCTAAAACGTTAAGGTTTTCGGTTACAGCCTGACGCGTTAAATTAGTACCACAGTAGGAAACTACGCGGTCAAAAATAGACAAAGCATCACGCATCGCACCATCTGCTTTTTGAGCGATAATGTGTAACGCGTCATCTTCAAAATTGATTCCCTGACTTTCAGCAACATCTGCTAAGTGTTCTTTAGCGTCTTTTACTGTTATCCTTTTAAAATCAAAGATCTGACAGCGAGATAAAATCGTTGGAAGGATCTTATGTTTTTCTGTAGTAGCTAAAATAAAAATAGCATGTTTCGGCGGTTCTTCTAATGTTTTAAGAAAAGCATTAAAAGCGGCCGAAGACAACATATGAACCTCGTCAATGATATATACTTTGTATTGTCCGGTTTGTGGCGGGATTCGAACCTGATCAATCAGGTTACGAATGTCATCAACAGAGTTGTTTGATGCAGCATCCAGCTCAAAAACATTAAAAGCAAAATCTTCAGTAGGATCATCATATCCCGGCTGATTTATTTTTCGGGCCAAAATACGGGCGCAGGTTGTTTTACCAACTCCACGTGGTCCTGTGAATAAAAGAGCAGAAGCCAAATGGTTGGTTTCAATAGCATTCAACAAAGTGTTGGTAATGGCTTTCTGGCCCACAACATCTTTAAATGTCTGAGGACGATATTTACGCGCCGATACTACAAATTGTTCCATATTCTTTTTTATTCGATAGCAAATATATGACTTTTGTTTCGTTGTTTAAAACCGATTTTAGTTATTTGGAGAAATTCTTTTTCTTAAAAATAATAAAGATTAAACTTAGCAATAATACAATGTTGACAACCAGAGAAATGATGATATATTGGTCGCAAGTTTCTAGTTTATCATTAGTTTTTTCTTTTTCAATAATTTCAATTTCATCTTTTTTATATGCTCTTAATTGTTCTAATTGATAAAAAAATGTAGTAAGAGTTTCATTTTTGATCTTTAAATTTAGTATATCATTTTCCAGTGAGTCTATCTTTGTAATTTTTTCGTAATAATTTTTTACAATAGGGACAGGAGGCAAAAATCCTGGAGGTATTTCCATTGTTTGTGAAGGAGAACAATAACTAAGGTTTATGGTTTTGTTTCTGTTTAATTTAGCATAGACAATCCATAAATCTTTTTTGAAAGGATTAATTTCACAATTATTTTCTCGTCTTTTTCCATGTATTATTTTAGATTGATATTCTCCTTTGAAAAGTTCAATTATTCTGAAATCGTATGTGTTTTGAATAGTATCAATTTTTATCAACTCTCCATAAAATACAATATCAGCATATCTAAGTCCCTTTTTTACTAATGTTTCTTTTTTATGTGGAGGACATTCACAAGCAAACGAATTGTTTAAAAAGAAAATGCTTAATAAAAATAATATACATTTTAATTTCATAAATTAGATTTTAGTACAATTATAATCATTATGGCAGTATATTTCAATATTATAATCCCGTTTGAAAAGTTTATTTCTGAATTGAAAGATATTATCGATAAAAATTCGGTTAAGCTTTATGCAGAATATTTGAATGATAAGAAGGGATTTTACTACGAACTTATTGACCCGAAAAGCGAAAACATAAACTTTTTATCTGAAAAGGATTATCGCGGTTTTTTCTTTTCTTCTAAAGTTGTAGAAGTAAAAGATGGAAATTTAGTTTTAGGCAAAAGCAGTAAAAAAAACAGAATTAGTTTTTACGATGACGAACTTTTTGATTATTGTATTGAAGGTAAAGGAGGAAGGGAAGATCAGGATAATCTTGAAATAATTAAACTAAGAATTATTAGTAAAAATCCAGATAAGCAGATTGCTAAATTTTACAATGCTTTGCAAAACATTTTGAAGAAACTGGAAAACGTAGAAAAAGGGTTATGGATTGCAAACTATTTTGATGACAAAGTATTCTACTATAAAACGGATAAACATATGCTTTCTGATTTCAGTAAAAAAGAAACACAATACCTGAAGCCAGATTAATTTTACTGGGAAAGTTATAAAACCACTCGTATATCCTATAATGTTTTGGAATATAAACTGTTTAATTTTAGATACTTAATTATTTAAAAGGAAACGTTATGAAATTCAAATCAATCTTATTAGGAATGACTCTGTGTGTCGCTTTGGTATCCTGTAAACCCAATGACGCAGATATTGAAAAAGTAATCAGCGAAAAATTAAATGATAGTCCGGAAATTCAGGTTACAGTTCATGATGGTGTAGCAACTATTACGGGTACTTGTGAAGACGAAATTTTCAAGAAAAATATCGAAAAAAGTGTACGATCAGTAAAAGGTGTAAAATCTGTTGTAAATACCTGTGAATTGGCAAGAGCCAATCAGGAACCTGCAGCAGCGGCTGTTGTTATTAATCCGGATAATGAATTAGATCAATCTGTTCATAAAGTGGTAGATGCTTATGATGGTGTAAGTGCAACAGTTGTTGGAGGCGTAGTAACCCTTTCGGGCGAAATAAAAAGAGATAAACTACAACCTCTCATGCAAAGCATTCAGGAATTGAAACCGAAAAAAGTGGATAACAAATTAATCATAAAATAAGTTGTTATGAGTTTACAAGATAAATACAAAGAATTGACAGATTTGGCTTCTCAACTGGGAGCAACAAATTTAGAAGTCAGAGAACAAGATAATGTGTTGTATATCGATGGAATCGTAAAGTCGGCAGAAGACAAAGAAAAACTTTGGAATGCGTATGGAACAATTGATCCTGATTACAGATCTGCTGATGTTGTAATGGATATTAAAGTTGCAGAAGGGGCTTCAAAAGAATATATCGTTAAAAGCGGTGATTCGCTTTCGAAGATCGGAAAAGAATTCGGTGTTTCGTGGCAGACCATCTTCGAAGCTAATAAAGATGTGATTTCAAACCCTGACTTAATTCAGCCTGGCTGGAAATTGAAAATACCAACAGTGTTATAGTTTTTACTGTTTTGAAAGCCCTCTTTATGACGGGCTTTTTTTTATGCCACGAAAATTATCAATAGTTTAAGAATATAAGTTACCAATTTTTGGTAATATTGTAATATTAAAAAACATATAATGGGAAGAAATACTTCAATATCACTTGGATCTCATTTTGAAAATTTCATTGAAAATAGTCTTTCAGAAGGAAGGTACAAGAACGCCAGTGAAGTGGTGAGAGCTGGATTGCGTCTTTTGGAAGAAGAAGAAAGTAAATTGCTTGTTTTGAAACAGGAAATTCAATTAGGCATGCAAAGTGGACGCGCAGAAAACTTTGACCCTAAAAAATATCTTGAAAGTATAAAAGCAAAAAGAAAAAATGGCTAAATATCATTTGACAAAAAAAGCTGTCGAAGATTTAACTCATATTTGGAATTATACTTTCGATGAATGGTCAGAAAGACAGGCGGATAAGTATTATTTTTTGCTTTTAGATTCGTGCCAGGAAGTTGCTGGGAATCCAAATCTTGGAAAGAAATATGAAAATGTTTCCGAAAAATTATTAGGTTATAAATCGAATGAGCATATTCTTTTTTATCGAATCATTTCGGAAGATGAAATTGAAATCATTAGAATTCTTCACGGAAGAATGGATTTGAAAAGTAAATTTTAATTTTATCATTTCGACGAAAATACTAATTATCATTTTCGTCGAAATGATAGAATTGAAATAGTATAAAACTATCTTCCCTTAATACTTAACTGAAATAAAAATTGTGCCGTTTCCTGATCTGAATCTGCAGAAAAACCAGCTACATACACTCCTTTTTTGCCGTTAACGGACTTAATTCCGTATACAACTGCTTCATCCGCCGGGTCCGATTCCCCTTCGTATCGATACACATGAACAATTTCAAATTTCTCAGGATTTTTTTTAATCAGGTCAGCATTTCGATTAAAATCACATGTAAATCCTTTTTCATTCAATTGATCTAAAGCTTTTGAAACAGTTGCGTAATGATACATTCTTCTCATGATAACTGAATTTAAAAATTAATGGAATTTTAAAGATAACTATTTTAAAATTAAAAAGTTAGAATAAATGCTGTAAAAACTGAAATTTAAAACCAATATAGTTAAGGGATAAAATTGTACTTTTGCCCCGCAGACCGCCTTATCGTCGTCCGCCACGGCGGAGGGAGGAAAGTCCGGACACCATAGAGAAGCATAGCGGGTAACGCCCGTCGGTTCTCTCGTTTTTTGGAACGAGAGGATTAGGACAAGTGCAGCAGAAAGTATGTACAGGTAATGCTGTAGTGAAACCAGGTAAACTCTATGCGGTGAAATACCAAGTATATCGGCATTTAAGGGCTTCTCGTTCGTTGCCGAAGGGTAGGTAGATTGAGTCCCGAAGTAATTCGGGATCTAGATAAATGATAAGGTATTGTTTTGTTGTAAAATGAGACAAGAACAGAATCCGGCTTACAGGTCTGCATTTTTTATATATTTGTGAAACTATCTTAACCACTTTTCATGAATATTACTACTCCAAATCCTTCTTCGGGAAATAAAAAGAGTATTCTTAAAATCATATTAACCAACCTGACCTTTTGGGTTCTGATATCTATTATTGCCGGAGTTTTACTTGGACATTTTTCTCCTGAAAATGGAGTGAAAATGGAGGTTTTAGGAAAAAGATTTGTTGATTTAATCAAACTTTTTATTGGACCAATTATTTTTTTGACCATCGTTTTAGGAATTTCCGGAATGGGGAATTTGAAGAAAGTTGGAAGAATTGGTATTAAAGCATTAACCTATTTTGAAGTGGTTTCCACTGTCGCATTGGCTATTGGAGTGGCGGTCGCCTATTTATTTCAGCCTGGAAAAATAGATAAATCCAGTTTGACTTTAGGAGATGCCAGTCAATATACAAATGGGAGTGCAAAGGATTTTTCCTGGTTGCAATTCTTCTTTTCTAATTTTACTCTACAGGTTCTACTAGCCGCTATAATCTGCGGAATTGCTTGAATTTTTATCAAAAAAGAGAACAGACTATTTTAGTTTTAGAACGATTTTCAAAAGTGGTTTTTACCTGTTTAAAATACGTAATGTATCTTGCCCCAATTGGTGCTTTTGGAGGTATGGCATTTACAATTGGAAAATTCGGATTACAGACTTTAATTCCGCTTGGAAAGTTGATGCTTTGTGTGTATTTAACAATGGCACTTTTTGTGTTTCTAATTTTAGGAAGTATTCTGAGATATTATAAAATAAGTATCCTTTCAATTTTAAAATACATTAAAGAGGAACTTTTACTGGTTTTAGGAACGTCATCTTCAGAAGCAGCCCTGCCAAGTATTATGGTAAAATTAGAACAAATGGGATGCAGTAAATCGGTTGTAGGTTTGGTAATTCCAACTGGATATTCTTTTAATTTGGACGGAACGTCGATTTATCTTTCGATGTCGGTGATATTTCTGGCGCAATTATATGATGTGCATTTGAGTTTCTTCGAAATTTTAACTGTAATAGGAATTTTAATGATTACCTCAAAAGGCGCTGCAGGAGTTACGGGAAGCGGGTTTATTGTTTTGGCATCAACCTTAACAGCGTTACATAAAATTCCAGTTGAAGGTCTGGCTTTTTTATTAGGAGTTGATAAATTTATGAGCGAAGCCAGAGCTATTACAAACTTGATTGGAAATACTGTAGCAACAATTATTATTTCGAAAACAGAAAGAGATTTCACAGAGCTGAATCTTGATCCTGTTTCGGAGTAGTTTTGCCACAAAGGCGCTAGGCCACAAAGTTTTTATTTTTCTATGAGCTTAGAATTGCTCGCAGAGTCGCAAAGATTATTTTAATTTTTTAAAACTTTGCGACTCTGCGGCTTTGCGAGATAAAAAAACTTTGAGACTTGGTGTCTTTGTGGCAAAAAAAGCTATGATTCGTCTTTAGTCGTTCGCACTAAACTAATTCCCGACATAAAGAAAACAATTCCCAAAATGCCGTAAATAATTAATGATTTTATGTCTCTTGTTTCTCCGGAAGTATTGGAGAAAATCACTGCGGTATAAATAAGTCCTACAATTCCGAGGATTGTCAGCAATCCACCGAAAAATCTTTTTAGGTTCATGATGTTAGATTTTTAAAGTTTACATCAAATTTATAATCACAAAGTCTAATTGCTGTTATACAATTGTTTGGTAAAATTATATGATTTGCAGTGATTGAAATATTGAAAGTTTATTGTAAGAAAATAATTTAAAGTTTAATAGTCCAATATATTTTAAATACTATTTTTGTCGCAATCAATTTAGCTAACCAATTATGATAAAAAACTACCTATTTGTATTTCTTTCTATTCTTTTTATTAATGCTGTTCAGGCACAAGATGATACTCCGGTCTCTGTAGAAAAACATCAATTTAAAATCAATCCTTTACTTTCTCCAGGTTTTGTTTATGAGCATGGATTTTCTGCAAAAAATACACTTTATTCAGAAGCTAGTCTGATAATTGGATATCGACACAATAGTTTTTATGACGAATCGACTTGGTATTTTGTTCCAAGAATTACAGAACAATTCAGGCATTATTATAATTTGGAGAAAAGAGCTTCAAAAGGAAAAAGAACAGCTCATAATTCTGGAAACTTCTTCGCATTGTATGCCGATTATAGCTTTGAATCTATTTCTACTAACAAACTGTTTAGCGAATATTGCCCTTCTTTTACAGTGGGACCAGTTTGGGGACTGCAAAGAACTTATAAAAAAAGATTTAATATTGATTTAAATGTAGGTTTAGGAGTCGCTACGGATCGAAATGAAACGGAAGTGCTTCCAATAGGAAACTTTACAATAGGCTGGGTTATTGGAAAATAAATCTCAGTATAAAATAGAAAAACCTTGACAAATCAAGGTTTTTCTATTTTAAATTCTAAGCCAATATTGCGGACACTTTCAATTTTGATTTTTGGATCTGAATTGAAATATTTTCTAAGTCGGCTAATAAAAACATCCATGCTTCGGCCTGAGAAATAATCGTCTTTTTTCCAGACAGACATTAGAATTTGATCTCTTTTTAAAAGCTGGTTATGATTTAAATATAAATATTCAATCAGAGAAGCTTCCATTTCTGTAAGTTGCTGCACATGATTTTTATTGTTAAGAGTTAACCTTTCGTTATCAAAAACATACGAGCCAATTTCAATTATGTTGTTTCCGTCCAGACTTCTCTTTTGTTCAATTCTTTTTAGAATATTCTGCAAACGCAGTACCAGTTCATCTACCTCAAAAGGTTTTGCGATATAGTCATCCGCACCCAATTTTAAGCCAATAAGTTTGTCTTCTTTTAACTTTCTTGCCGTCAGGAAAATAAACGGAATTTCGGGATTGATTGTGATGATTTTTTCTGCCAAGGAAAATCCGTCCAATATTGGCATCATGACATCAAAAACGCAAATATCAAAAGTCTGTTTTTTAAAATAATCCAAAGCGATTTCGCCATTTTCTGCCCAGGTTACTTCAAATTGGTGCAATTCTAAATACTGTTTTAGAATCGTAGCGAAATCAAAATCGTCTTCGGCTAAAAGTAATTTTTTCAAAATAAAGGATTTAAACTTTTAATAAAATAATAAACTCAGTTCCTTTTCCTAAATCGCTCATAACGCTAACAGAACCCTGATGCGCTTTTACAATTTGAGCGACGTAATACAAGCCTAAACCTAAGCCTTTTGTGTTGTGCAGGTTGCCTTGTTCAACACGGTAAAATTTGTCAAAAAGTAGTGATTGTTTGTTTTTTGCGATGCCAATTCCATCATCTTCAATACTTATAGAAAACTGGTTTTCGACAATTTTTGTTTTGATTGTGATGATGCGGGATCCATATTTTACGGCATTTTCCAAAACATTTAAAAAAGCGGTCGTAAGATGAAATTTATCTAAAACTAAAATTGTTTTCTGTGTTTGAAAATCGGTTTTAAGATTGATTTTCGGAAACGTAATTTTAAAATCATTGATAATAGAAAGCAGGAAATCTTCGGTTTCGATTTTTTCTTTCTGTAATTCCAGTTCATTTTCTGCCAGTGAATTGGCCATAACCTGATCAATTAAATTCTGTAAACGATTATTCTGACGTGAAATCGTATTAACTATCGCATTGAAATTTTCGTCGTTATCACGAATGTTTTTTTGCTCTAAAATCTTTGTTGAAATTCCTAAAGTAGCTAAAGGCGTTTTCAGTTCGTGTGTGATATTATTGATGAAATCGGTTTTAACATCGCTCACTTTCTTTTGCTTAATCAAAGCTTTTAAAGCAATGACAAAAAGCGTTATTAAAGTGAGAATCGATAATAAAGAAAGGATCAGAATAAAAGTCATTCTTTGTAAAATAATCATTTCCCAATCGATAACCGAGACGTACATAGAATCTTCTGTCAGTAATTTATAATTCTGATTTTCAAAAGTCCCGTTTGTAATGCCGACATAACTTCTAACCAAAAAAGCCTGATGTAAAGAATTCAGATTTCCATAAAGTTTGTTTTCAATGAATGGTTTTTCAGAAAAAATGGTATCGTTTTTTTTGGCGTTTTGATACAGGATAAATTTGTTCAGAACAATAGCAAAATCAATTTTGAAATAAGGTAAATCTTTTTCAAACTTTCGCTGAATTTGTTGTGTTACGGCACTTTGATATTCATTTTTCAAAACACCAATTTTAATATCCTGTTTGGTGTTTTTTCCTTTGATGTAATTTTCAGATAAGCTTTTGTAAAGTGCTTCTTTTTTAGCCACTAATTCTGAATCAATATCACTGTAATTATTTGTGATCTTGCCAATTTCATTTTTAATCTGTGTATGAAACTGCGCCACTTTGTATTCGTAAGCCGTTTTTACCAAATAACATTGCACTGTCATAAGCACAATAAGTGCGATTACAGAAAACGTAATTAGTAAATTGATTCTTTGTTTCATTTTTTATTTGAAATTATGATACACAGATAATTTCTCTCTCGCAGATTTAGCAAATTTGGCAGATTTTTTTTATCTCCAAAATCAGCTCAATCTGCGGGAGCTTTTTCTTTGTTTCATTTTTGTTTGAAAATATATTACGCAGATATTTTTTTTCTCGCAGATTTAGCAAATTGAGCAGATTTTTTTATCTCCAAAATCAGCTAAATCTGCAGGAGCTTTTTAAAATCAGTTTAATACGTAAATCAGCATGCTAATTTTCTGTTTCAAAAATAATGCTTTTAATGCATAAAAAGCCCGTTAACTCAGCATTAACCTTCAATTAACTTTCGCAATAGGTTTTTCAGAGCATTTTTGCAACGTTATAAACCAAAATCCTATAAAATGAATATCTATTTGCCGTTAAAACTTTTAATTGCATTATTGCTTTTCTGTCTTTCATTTGTTGCTAATGCGCAAAATGAAACATCAAAAGACTCTATTTCTAATGAGGAATTAAAAGAAGTTGTCATCGCTCAAAACAAAAAGACTTTTACCAATACGAATGGAAATATAAAAGTAGATGTTGCTAACTCGGTTTACAATTCAATTCCAAATCCGGTCGATTTGCTTTCGAAACTTCCTAATGTACAAGTTAGTGCAGATCGTGAAAGTATTTCGATTGTAGGCAAGGGAAATCCGCTTATTTACATCGATAATCAGAAGGTGGGAATGAACGATTTGAATGCGCTGTCTGTTGATGATATTAAAACAATAGAGATTATTCAGAATCCGTCTTCAAAATATGAAGCTGAAGGTCGTGCGGTGATTTTGATTACACGAAAATTAAGCAGAAAAGACGGATTTAAAACTAATGTTTCTGAAACCGCTTCTTTCAAAAAGAATTACAATAATTATTTAGGTTTTAATTCAAGTTTTAAAAAGAATAAACTGGAATGGAAAGCCAATTTTAATTTCAATAAATTAAATCCTTGGGAAAATCACAGCATTGCGTATCAGATTCCGCAAGCCAAAATTGTTTCAGATTATGATGTTACGGCTGTTACTTACAGAAAGGAATATGTTTTTGGAGGAGGAATGTTTTATAAAATTAATGAAGAAGATTATTTCTCTGTCAATATAAACGGTAAGAGACGCAGTGATACTTTCGATATCAACACTTTTACTTTTAACAAAAATCAAAACGAAGAAAATAACGTTTATACTTTCAGCGATAATTCGAGTTCAAAGAATTTTATTAATTCGTTTGTCAATTATTCAAAGAAAATAAAAGCTATCGATACCAAGTTGTTTGTTGGTTTTCAGGGTTCCAATTTCAATCAGCATTTGTGGAGTCTAGTGCAGAATAATTTCAATGAAACAGAACTGGAATTGTCGCAAAATCGCAATCAAAAGTTTAATGTCGATGTTTTTTCCGGAAGAATTGATTTAGAAAAAAAGTTTAAAAATGAATGGAACTGGGAATACGGAGGATTATATTCAAGTGCCAAATCGAAATCGGATTATGATGTTTTGGATTATGATAAAAATGAAAATACAACTTTCGATTATAATTTTAAAGAAGCTAATTCTGCTTTATATACGCAGCTTTCAGGAAAAATTAAAAAAATTAATTTCTCAGTTGGACTCAGACTTGAAAACACGAATGTCAGCGGAAAATACAGTACAGATAATGCTTTTCTAATTGATAAAAACTATACTAATCTTTTTCCGAAAGCTCAGTTTTCATTCGCAATCGACAGTACTAAAAATTTAAGCGTAGATTATGCTAAAAGTATTTCAAGACCTAATTATTCTTCTTTGAGTATGATTGCGACTTATATCAATCCGTATTTTATTTATGGAAGCAATATCAATTTGGGACCGACTTTTACAGATGTGGTTTCGACTGTTTTTCAATATCATGACAAATCAGTAAAGCTAACTTTGTATCAAAACAAAAATCCTACTTACCAGGATTTTGCATTTGATGATCAGAACAATGTTTTGACTTTTACGGAGAAAAACTTTCAAAAAGAATCCGGTTATAATATCGAATTTACATTGCCTTTTACTTATAAATTTTGGACAAATATGAATTCTTTAATTTTTGCAACTAATAAAATTGAAGATGAATCGGCCGTATTTAATTCTTCGAAAACCTATTTGTATTACTATTCCAACAATACATTCAAGCTGCCAAAAGATTTTACTTTTGTTTTGTCTTTTTGGGGTGCGACCAAACAAAGAGAAGGTGTTTTTGAACGAAATGCAAAACTGATTTTTGATCTGTCGTTGGCTAAAGCTTTTGGTAAAAACTGGACTTGTACTCTAAATTACAATGATATTTTTAGGAATACTATTTATTCAGAACGTTTTACAATCAATAATATAAGTTCAAGAGCCAGATATTTGGTTGATGCCAACGAATTTTCGATTACGCTCCGTTATTCTTTTGGGAAAATAAAAGAAAGTGAATTTAAAGAAAAGAGCGTGAATGAGAATGAAAGTCGAATCAGATAAAGAATATAAATTCCAAAAAAAAGTCCCAAATTCCAATTGTCAAATTGGAATTTGGGACTTTAAATATTTAAATATTAATTCAGACTATCCTTCGTCTTCTTCAACAATTTTTAATGGAGATTCACCCGGAAGTTCTTCATCGTCGTCTGTAGAATGCAGTTCAAAGAAGCTAAAAAACGAACCTCCATAACTTTTTTGAAATGAAAAATTACTTAAATGTTCCATTTTAGTATACTTCGAATGTTCGATAATCATCATTCCATCTTCTTCTAACAAGCCTTTTTCAAAGACAGTTAAAACAATCTTTTCAAAAGTGGCCTGATCCAATCCGTATGGTGGATCTGCAAAAATGATATCGTAAGTCGTTTTAGCATTATCTAAAAACTTGAAAACGTCACTTTTAGTGGCTGCAATATCAAAATCAAATTCTGATGAAACTTGTTTAATGAATTTTACGCATCCAAAATCGCCGTCTACAGACGTAATTGGGGCGCTTCCGCGTGAAGCGAATTCAAAACTGATATTACCGGTTCCTGAAAATAAATCCAAAACCTTTAAGCTGTCAAAATTGAAATGATTATTCAAAACATTAAACAATGCTTCTTTACTCATATCAGTCGTTGGTCTTACAGGCAGATTTTTTGGCGGATTAATTCGGCGCCCTTTGTATTTTCCTGAAATGATTCTCATGATTGAAATAAGATATAATGTTTTTGATTTTGAGCGGTTGTAAAGCTGTTTTTTTCCTTAACCGTGGTAACGTCCAGAAAGGAAATATGACGAATATATTTATATGCAATTTCGTAAAACGGGTCACTTTCTGTAATAGTTCCTAATAATTCTAATTTAAAACTTTCAGGATTCATACTCAATTGTTCTGCGGTAAACAAAATGTAATAAATAAAATCTTCCGGTGTCTGATATTCAAAAGAATTGAATAAAAGTAACTTCTGATTTTGAACTACAATAATTTCGAAATTCCCGGAATTAAAATTAACAACCATTTTTTTATCGTCATTATTACGGGAGTTGTCCAGAATTTTTTCGACTAGAATACTGTTGGCGTGTTTGTAGTTAAAAGACCCCACATTATCAATTAGGAAATTGTTTATATTCACATATGGAATATAAACGGTATTCATTTGATAATTTGGAATTCGGTCGAAAGTAAAAAAGTCGGTTTCAAACACTTTTGTAGTGTATTGCAAATAACTTCCTAAGTAATTTTCGTCAAACAAAGCCGTTGGTACAAAAGTCGAAAGATTGTTGGTGTGAATAACCATTACATCATCATAACTCTCTTTTAATTCAGGATTGTTTTTGAAAGCATTGCTGAACAGATCTTCAATTTTAGCTGTTTTGCCTGAAGTATCAAACTGAATTTCTTTAAACGAAGTAATAAAGTTATTTAAAGTATCAAAACAGCAATATGAAAATCCACTCAGGGAAACCTGAATAGAAAGTTTTTTGTAATTTTTTGAAGTAATGTTAGTGTTTTGTAATGACATAGTTGATTTACAATTCGTTACCTGTTTTAAATCAAGAAAGAATTTAAGCGACCACAAACTTACAAATAAAAAAAATAACAATGTCAATTTCAATATCAATGAAAAAGACTTAATTGAGATGCAATTTCAAAATTTAATATTACAAGAAAGTTAGCAGAATATTATCATTTTGTTTATTATGAGCTGTTTAAGATTGTAAATAAATTTAAGTTTTAGAAATCACTTCTAATTTTGAGATTAAAATTGTTTTTTGCCATTGCCATTGAATTTTGCACTTCCTATTGAAATTGATTTTTGCTATTGCTATTGATTTTTGAAATTTGAATTTGCCATTTAAAAAAGCGACCTTTGCGCCTCAAATTTTCCTTATGAATTCAGCACTCTTTTATAGTATTTTACAAAAACGATTTCCTTTTGCACCAACACTCAAACAGGATATCTTTTTTCAAAAAATCGCTATTTTTTTAACCGAACCACAAAACGACACTATTTTCGTTTTGAAAGGATATGCCGGAACAGGAAAAACGACAGTGATCTCCACAATTGTAAATAATTTAGGAGACATCAATAAGAAATATGTTTTGCTGGCGCCAACAGGACGTGCGGCCAAAGTAATTTCTAATTATTCGAATACAGCTGCTTTTACAATTCATAAAAAAATATATTTCCCTAAAAAATCATCGGGTGGAGGAGTGGCTTTTACGAAACAAGTCAACAAACACAAAAACACTATTTTTATAGTCGATGAGGCTTCGATGATTTCAGATAGTACTCTGGACAGCGGTTCGCTTTTAGACGATTTAATCAATTATGTGTATTCTGGACAAAACTGTAAAATGATTCTTTTGGGAGATACAGCGCAGTTACCTCCTGTGAATTTAGATGTTAGTCCGGCTTTGGATATTGATACTCTTGGTTTTCATTACAGTAAAGAAATCGAACATATCGAACTCGATGAGGTAATGCGTCAGGAAGAAAGTTCCGGGATTTTGTATAATGCTACAGAATTACGTGAATTATTAAAAGAAAGTTTTATTACGGAGTTCCGATTTAATGTAAAGAAATTTAAAGATATTGTTCGATTAACGGATGGTTACGATATTCAGGATGCTATCAATATGGCGTACAGCAATTATAGTATTGAAGACACAGCATTTATTGTTCGTTCCAACAAAAGAGCGAATCAATACAATGAACAGATTCGAAGCCGAATTTTATTTAAAGAAAGTGAACTTTCTGTCGGTGATTTTTTAATGGTTGTAAAGAATAATTATTTCTGGCTCAAAGAAACCGATGAAGCCGGATTTATTGCCAACGGAGATATTATTGAAGTTTTAGAATTATTCGGAATCAGAGAATTGTACGGATTTACTTTTGCTAAAGTAAAAATCAGAATGGTGGATTATCCCAACCAAAAACCTTTTGAAACCGTCTTGATTTTAGATACTTTAAAAAGCGAATCTCCTTCTTTAACTTACGAAGAATCAAATCGTTTGTATGAAGAAGTAATGAAGGATTATGAAGATGAAACTACAAAATACAAGAGATTTCAAAAGGTAAAAGAAAACGAATATTTTAACGGATTGCAGGTTAAATTCTCTTACGCAATCACTTGTCATAAATCGCAGGGTGGACAATGGAACACCGTTTTTGTAGAACAGCCGTATCTACCAGACGGAATCGACCGAGATTACATCAGATGGCTTTATACAGCAATGACGCGTGCTAAAAATAAACTATATTTGATAGGCTTCAAAGACGAGAGTTTTGAAGAATAGTTTTTTTAGCCACGAATTTCACGAATTACACTAATTCAAGGCTTTTATAAAAATTTGTGCTAATTCGTGAAATTCGTGGCGAAAGAAAATGTTTTGCAATAATAGCGCAACGACTTATATTTGATTTTTGAGAATAAATAAAAGAATAAAATGAAAATAATAGCGGTAATTCCGGCACGATATGCTTCCACACGTTTTCCTGCAAAGTTAATGCAGGATTTAGGAGGTAAAACAATAATTTTAAGAACGTACGAAGCGGCAGTTTCGACAAAACTATTTGAAGATGTTTTTGTAGTAACCGATTCTGATTTGATTTTTGATGAAATTGTTTCCAACGGCGGAAAAGCGATAATGAGCATCAAGGAACACGAATCCGGAAGCGACCGAATTGCTGAAGCTATTGCAGATCTTGATGTAGATATTGTAGTAAATGTTCAGGGAGACGAACCTTTTACAGAAGCTGAACCTTTAGCACAGGTCTTATCGGTTTTTAAAAATGATCCCGATAAAAAAGTTGATTTGGCTTCGTTAATGCGTGAAATTAAAAATGAAGACGAAATCAATAACCCGAATAATGTTAAAGTGGTCGTAGATCAGTCACAGTTTGCTTTGTACTTTTCCCGTTCTGTAATTCCGTATCCGAGAGAGCAAAATGTTGGGGTGCGATATTTTCAGCACATCGGAATCTATGCTTTTAGAAAACAAGCTTTATTAGACTTTTACAGTCTTCCAATGAAATCTTTGGAAGCTTCGGAAAAGCTGGAACAATTACGTTATTTAGAGTTCGGAAAAAAAATTAAAATGGTCGAAACAACTCATGTTGGAATTGGAATTGATACGGCTGAAGATTTGGAAAGAGCGAGAGCGATGTTGAAAGATATTTGATTAATTGATAACCATTATCCACAATCTTGTCATCCCGAGGAACGAGGGATCTCCGCAAGAAACTCGACAAAGATTACGTAAAGAACTTTGTCAAAGTTTCAAACTTTGACAAAGTTGACAAACATAGAAAACAAAAAAAAGCTCCAAAATTTTGGAGCTTTTTTTATTATATAAAACATTCTAAATTACTGGTATAAAGCAGGATATTTAGAAGGGTTAACTTCGTGCATCATCTCGTAAACTTTCTCGTAGATATCTTCAGCAGAAGGTTTTGAGAAATAATCACCATCAGTTCCATATGCAGGTCTGTGTGCTTTTGCAGCAAGAGTCTGTGGTTTACTGTCTAAATATTTGTAAGCGTCCTGTTCTTCTAAAATCTGCTGTAAAATGAAAGCAGAAGCACCGCCAGGAACATCTTCGTCAATTACTAAAAGACGGTTTGTTTTAGCGATACTTTTTACAATATCCTTGTTAATGTCAAACGGAAGCAAAGATTGAATATCAATAACTTCACAATCAATTCCTTTTTCGGCTAATTCATTAGCCGCTTGTTGTACAAGTCTTAAAGTTGATCCGTAAGAAACTAAAGTGATATCAGCACCTTCTTTTAAAGTTTCTACAACTCCAATAGGTGTTTTAAATTCACCAAAATTCAAAGGTGTTTTTTCTTTTAAACGGTATCCATTCAAACATTCAATGACTAAAGCAGGTTCGTCACATTCTAACAAAGTGTTATAAAAACCGGCCGCTTGTGTCATATCTCTCGGAACCAAAACATGGATTCCGCGGATAGCGTTGATAATCATTCCCATTGGGGAGCCAGAATGCCAGATACCTTCTAAACGGTGTCCACGGGTTCTGATAATTAATGGTGCTTTTTGTTTACCAACAGTTCTATATTGTAATGTAGCTAAATCATCACTCATGATCTGAATAGCATACAATAAATAATCTAAGTATTGAATTTCAGCAATTGGACGCAAGCCTCTCAATGCCATTCCAATTCCTTGGCCTATTATGGTAGCTTCACGAATTCCAACGTCAGCAACGCGAAGTTCTCCGTATTTTTCCTGCATTCCTTCCAAACCTTGATTTACGTCTCCGATGTTTCCAACATCTTCCCCAAAAATTAAAGTTTCCGGATATTTGGCAAATATGGCATCAAAATTATCGCGAAGAATCATTCTTCCGTCTAGATCTGGTTTTGCATTTTCACCATATTCAGGAAGTACTTTTTCTACAGAAAATACATTTTGAGGAGATTCAGAATGTAAGTTACTGCTGAATTTTTCCTGAGTTTCACTTAAGAATGTTTTAATCCAGTTCGACAAAATAACCTTGCTGTTTGGAACTTCAATAAAACGAAGAATTTTTCTGGCGTAAACTAATAATTCTTTCTTTAAAGGCGCTTTGATTGCACTTAGTTCAGAAATTAATTTCTTAATTCTGTCTTTGTGATTAACGCTTGCTTCTGCAATTTGCCCTAATAATTCTAAAAGATTTTTTTGCTCCTCAATAATTGGATTAATGAACGAATTCCAGGCCTCTTTTTTAGCTTCCAAAACCTCTTTCTTCAATTCAAAATCAAGTTCTGCCAGTTCTTCAGGAGATGCAATGTTAATAGCGATCATCCATAAACGCATTTGACGGATACAGTCAAAATCTTTTTCCCAAGCAAGTCTCTCAGCACTTTTGTAACGTTCGTGAGAACCAGAAGTAGAGTGTCCTTGTGGTTGAGTTAACTCGTTCACGTGAATTAAAACCGGTATATGTTCTTCGCGTGCAATTGCTCCGGCTCTTTCATAAGTCGAAACCAATTCGGCATAATCCCAGCCTTTTACTCTAAAGATTTCATAACCTTTAGCATCTTCATCGCGTTGATATCCTTTTAAGATCTCAGAGATATTTTCTTTTGTAGTTTGGTGTTTAGCGTGAACAGAAATTCCGTATTCATCATCCCAAACACTCATTACCATTGGCACTTGTAAAACTCCTGCAGCGTTTATTGTTTCAAAAAACAAACCTTCAGAAGTACTTGCGTTACCAATTGTTCCCCAAGCCACTTCGTTCCCATTTACAGAAAACTTGTCTTTGCTTGTAATTCCGTCAACATTTCTATAAATTTTAGAAGCCTGTGCTAATCCCAATAATCTTGGCATTTGTCCTGCAGTTGGCGATATATCTGAGCTTGAGTTTTTTTGTTTCGTTAAATCTTTCCAGGAACCGTCTTCGTTTAAACTGTGCGTTACAAAGTGTCCGCCCATTTGTCTTCCTGCAGACATTGGATCATAATCTAAATCGGTATGACCATATAAACCTGCAAAGAACTGTTTAGCGTCTAATTCGCCAATAGCCATCATAAAAGTCTGATCGCGATAGTATCCAGAACGGAAATCCCCATTTTTAAAAGCTTTAGCCATTGCCAGCTGCGGAACTTCTTTTCCGTCGCCAAAAATTCCAAATTTAGCTTTTCCTGTTAATACTTCTTTTCGACCTAAAAGACTACATTCACGACTGATTACAGCAGTTCTGTAGTCATTCAATACCTCAGTTTTGAAATCTTCAAATGTCAGTGTAGTATTGTTTATTTCTTTTATCATAATCTTGAAGGGTCATGTTTATGTCGCGAAATTACTTAAAAACAATCAATAATCATAATTCTTTAAACTAAATATAATTTAATTATTTGTATTTAAAATCAAAAAACTACGTATTTTTTTTAAGTGATTTTTATGTAAAATTTAACTTTATTGATAATTTCGCAAGTTTTTGTTTAAAATTTATTTGATTAAAACCATTTTCGGGTAAAAAGAGTGACTAATGTTTTTGGTGAGAAAGTGATTATAAATCGTATTTTTTCATTGTATTTCGGCTGTGAAATTTCCCATCCGTTATTAGAATAAACAGGGAAATAAAGTTCAAAGTAGTCCGGAACTAAGTTTAGACGTACTCCGGTATCGTAAGCAAAGTACTCGCTTTGATGTTTATTTTTCATAAAACCAATGTCTCCATATAATTCTACCCAATTCCAAACAGCATAACTGGCATTTAAAGTCGTCATCCATTGATTGGCGTAGGAAGGTTCCAATTGAGACTTAAAACCTCCTTCTGCAATTACATATTGCTGACTGAAAAAACCTGTGCTCTCTGATCTTCCAAAAAGATTATAATCAAATAAATAATCAGTAGGACGGTCTAAACCAAAACTAAAATAATCTGAATTTGTTTTATTATAAACGAAACTTCCGGCAAATAACCTTAAGTTTAGTTTTCGGTTATTTTGAAATAATCTTCTGTATTCAATTTCTCCGGATACTTTTCCAAATCCACTCGAAAATTGTATGTCGGTCATGAAATTAAAATGATCGATTAATTCTGTTTTGGTATTGGAATATCGAGCGTTAAAAATCGAATAATTTGGTTTTGAATTGTCTGTAATGTAAGTACTTGCTTCCCGATTTACAATAACCTGACGGAATAAAAACAATTGTTTGCGATTGTCTCTAAAATCTTTTTCACGGATACGAAACTGGACCATTGGATTTAGTCTTAAATAAGTTGCATCAGGAGCGTAGTGAAAATAATTTTGACTAATAGAATAGCGGACATTGTATAAAGTGCTGTTTCTGTAATATTCGTTCCAAGAAAAAGCTGAGGAACCGGAGAGTGTTCCTGCCTTGATAGAATAAGCTGGATTTATATCAAAATTAAAAGGTTTGTCCAGAATGGTTTTATTGTGAAAACGCATTCCTGGTGTAAAACCATCGTAATAATTGTAAGTAAGCGTCGGAATGTATAAAATCTGATTGTAAAATGGATCTTCTAAATCTTTCGCAAAATTAAATTTAATCGGACGATTGGTAATAACGAGGCTTTTTAATGATTTCCAGTTGTTTCTTTGATTGTATTCCGGAACTTCATTGTCATAGTTTAAAACAATTTTATCTGCATTTTTTCTCTCAAATTCATAAACAGAATCTTTGTTTTTAGGTTCAATCCATTCTTTAAAAACGACTTTGTTTTTTTTAAGTCCGTAAACCGGAATTGGAGCGTAATTTCCAGTTTTGTTTTTAATTGAAAAACTAACACTATCTGTAGTTCTGAAAACATGCGTGAATTTATAATCAATAATTTCTCGGGAATCGATTACGGTATTAAAAAACCAATCTAAATTTTTCGGAGTTTTTTTTATTAATATTTTTTCCAGGTCATAACGATTCGTCTGCTGTATTTTGTTCAGATTGTAAAATTCTTTTACGCTTTCCGGAACAATATCATGATTTAAATAATCATCTAAATAGCTCAGACTTAAACCGGCACGATACTTACTTGCAATTTGCTCATTAAATTTGATCAAAGTATTTTTTGGATCTCCTAATGGCTGATCCAGATTTTTACGTGCCATAAGCATATAATAATAGCTGTACTGCTCGTTAAAAGTCAGATTGGTAATATTATAACTTTTAAAAAGTTTCATGTCCGAAAGTCTTCCCAGCATTTTTTTATCCAGATGATTTTCTTCCATATATTTCATCATGGCATAAATCTGAATTCCGTCATAAACCCAATTGTCTTTTCGGGAATCCATGCGTAAACTGTTCTTGAGATAATTGTTTAAAAATGTTTTTAAAAACTGAATTTCAAACATAAAATCATCTGAAAACGGACTTATAAATGACGGTAGCTGATTTAGTCCATAAAAAGGATTTCGGTCATAATCTGCCTGAGAAACAGTTATTTTTTCGTGCGGATATTTACCAATAAAATTTGTAGCAAAAGAAACTACACGATCAATAATTATTGCTTTCTGAATTTCGTCAATCTTCTTATTTTTTAAATTGGTTTCAACTTCTGTTAAACCATTGTCATAAGTCCTGAAAGAGTTTTGTTTTTCGATATAAAGGCTGAAATCAGTTCTGTTTTTTCCAGAAAAGGAATAAATGCTGTAATCGTTAGGAGAAATATCTTTGGAAACCGAATTTAAATCGGTTGTAATAGCATATTGATTCGGAATTTTGATTTCAACTTCATAATCTGCCGTTGCATTGGCAATATCATCCAGGTTAAAGTTATTGTATTTTATAAACTCATGATTTTCGAAACGTGCGGGACTTAAAAACCAGTTTTTTAAAGCCATACCACCATTTTGATCAAAGCCAAAATGAGTGAATTTGTCATTAGGAATTTTAGCAATATAAGTAAGATGGAGATCAATTTTTTCGCCTGGGAGCAATTTTTGATTTAATCTGACAATAATATAATCTGGATTTTCACTGGTTCTTTCCCATTCAAATGTAGTTGTATTGTTGTCAGTAAGGCTTAAAATAGTTGTTTTTCCTCTGTCGACTGCTTTCGCTAAATGAAAACCTCTATAGAATTCATCTGAAAAACGTCTCGCCAACGGGGTGTTTTTATCTACAAAAGCATGATTCCAGTCGTTTAGAACAACAGAAGTTAAAGTGTCGTTTGAAATATTATGATACGTTAAATCCTGTTTTACATTCAGTGTTTTTAGTTCGAGATTTATCGCCACCTCCATCTTAGAAAGATGTTGTGCTGAAAGTTTTATTGAACTGAATAAAACTAAAACCGTGCAGATAATTTTAAAAAACAATTTCAAGAATGGCGCAAAATTTATCAGATATACTTAAGTTACGTACATAAAGTTACTTCGGATTTTTGTAAAAATAGCATAAAAAAAGCTGTTTAAAAAAACAGCTTTCAATTTTTACGATATTTAATAAAATTTAACCATATAAGTTATGTAAGTGTATTTGAATTACGATACTTCAAGAGCAAACTTACAATTTCTTATATCGCTTATATGGTTTAAGAATATTTAGAAATTCGGACTTAAATCGTATTTCTTGTAGAATTTATCCAAAACATCTACTACTTCATCTTCTGTATCCACAATCTTGAATAAATCTAAATCTTCCGGACTCACAGTATGCATTTTTTCTACTAAAACATTTTTTACCCATTCGATCAAACCAGACCAAAATTCAACACCAACCAGAATAATTGGGAATTTTCCAATTTTCTTAGTCTGAATCAAAGTGATGGCTTCAAACATTTCGTCCAAAGTTCCAAAACCACCAGGCATAACCACAAAACCTTGAGAATATTTGACGAACATTACTTTTCTCACAAAGAAATAATCGAAATTCAGGTTTTTATCGTGATCGATATAAGGATTAAAATGCTGTTCAAAAGGCAGTTCAATATTCAGACCAACCGAAGTTCCGCCTCCTAAATGAGCGCCTTTGTTTCCGGCTTCCATAATTCCGGGACCACCGCCTGTAATTACGCCGTAACCCGCTTTGCTAATTTTATAAGCAATTTTTTCAGCCAATTGATAGTATTTATCATCTGGTTTTGTTCTTGCAGAACCAAAAATAGAAACACATGGACCAATACGTCCCATCGCTTCGTAGCCGTTTACAAATTCAGACATAATTTTAAAAATTGCCCAGCTGTCATTGGTTCTAATTTCATTCCACGTTTTTTGTTTTAAACGGTCCTGAATTACTTTATCTTCATCATTATCAAAATCTTCTAATCTCATTTTAGGTATTTTAATTTATTATGTTATTCTATATTTTTTTATCGTATTTGAAATGAGGAGCTCGTTCCTGCTGTCCGCTATATCTTTTGTTTTGAACCCCAAAACAAAAGGATGCCGCTTCCATCAGGGCTAGGGCAGTTGGTTTCAAATAAATAATTGGTTTAATTGAAAGATCTCTCTTTTAACCTTGAATTTTTCAAAAAAAGCGGACACTAAATTAACTCTTTTTTCCAGAATTGTTATGGAAAACAGTAATTATAATCTAAATCTAATGTTACGATAATGACGAATTTGAGTTTTTCGTTTCATTATCAATGAATTAAATTAGATTCGACATTAATTATGAATTTGAAATAGGATGTTCCGTAATTTCAATAAATGATTTGATTGTCGGCCTTTTATAAAGAAAATTTACTATTTCAAGTTTTCTATTGTAATAGTACGGAACGTATCGCAATAGGTATTTTTAGGAACATTATTTCTTTTACCAGGTTCTATTATTTCATTAAAAGATAATATAACACGATCAATTTCGTCTTTAATGACTTTGTTTGGTGCGATAGAATTTACGTTTACAATTTTTCCTTTATTATTAATTGTAAATCGTGGTCTGAATATGATTTCGCCTCTTAATTCTTGATTGTTTAGTGTTTTTAATGAAATGTTTTTTAGGATGTAATCATATAATTTATCATAAAGACATTTGTTAAGTTGCCAGTATAACGACGCATCTTCACATCCTTTTAGTGTTGGAGGTACATCAACTACAGCAAATTGGCTTGCTTTTACAACAACTTCATTATCTTCTTTAGTAAATAACTGCACACTGATTTTCCCTGATTTATCACTCTCTTTCAATCCCAGTTTTTCTAATGGAAACTTTTTGAAAACTTCAATAATTTTTTTCTCTAATTCTTTGTCCTTCGCATTGATATGGCAGTTTGTTGCTTTCCCCGTTTTACTTAATTCAAAAGTTAATCGAACGCTAAGAGTAGTTTTATTCTTTGAAATTTCTTTATAAAAAGTAGACCATTTAATTGTAGAAAAGTCTATTTTTTTGAGAAGTTTTTTCTCCAGATAAATCTTAAAATGATTTGCTAAATCACTGTTTTCACTTGGCTGAGCCAAAGCCAGGAAGGTATTGATTTCGTTTTTATAATTGTCTTCGAGTTCTTGCTGGCTGTAATAAGGATTATCAGATTGATCTTCCTTTATGTTTTTAATTCGTTCTCGGACAACTTTATTGAGGCTGTCTTTTTGAGACTGAGAATAGGAGTTAAGTGAGAATATCGATATTATAATAAATAATACGGTGGTTTTCATATTTCGCTTTTTTGAAGCTAAAATATAAAATAATTACTGTTAAATTATTGAAATGTGTAAATCTTTGTCAAAGTTTAAAACTTTGACAAAGATGTTGTTTCTACTCTAGTTCTTTTTTCAAAAACTTCGCCGTATAACTTTTTTTATTCTTAGCGATTTCTTCAGGAGTTCCCTTAGCTACTAATTGTCCGCCGCCTTTTCCGCCTTCCGGACCAATATCAATAATATAATCGGCAAGTTTGATGACGTCCATATTATGTTCGATTATCAAAATTGTATTTCCTTTATCCACCAGTTTATTGATGACTTCCATCAAAACGCGAATGTCTTCAAAGTGTAAACCTGTTGTAGGTTCGTCCAGAATGTAAAATGTATTTCCGGTATCTTTTTTTGATAATTCTCCGGCCAGTTTAATACGCTGTGCTTCACCTCCGGAAAGTGTTGTACTTTGTTGTCCAAGCGTAATATAGCCCAAACCAACATCCTGAATCGTTTTGATTTTTCGGTGAATCTTTGGAATGTTCTCAAAAAATGGAACTGCCTCATCAACTGTCATATCCAAAACATCCGAAATAGATTTTCCTTTGTATCTAATTTCCAATGTTTCTCTGTTAAAACGTTTCCCTTGACAGGTTTCGCATTCTACATAAACGTCCGGTAAAAAGTTCATTTCGATGGTTCTTACTCCAGAACCTTCACAAGTTTCACATCGTCCGCCTTTTACGTTAAAACTGAAACGTCCTGCTTTATAACCTCGAATCATACTCTCTGAAGTCATCGTAAAAAGATTTCTAATTTCCGAGAAAACTTCAGTATAAGTTGCCGGATTAGAACGCGGTGTACGCCCAATCGGACTTTGGTCAATATCGATAACTTTATCAATATTTTCTAAACCTTCAATCTTTTTATAAGGCTGTGGTTTCTTTACGCCATTAAAATAATAAGCATTTAAAATAGGATAAAGTGTTTCATTAATCAATGTCGATTTTCCACTTCCCGAGACTCCCGTTACACAGGTCATTTGTCCTAACGGAATCTCAATGGAGACATTTTTTAAGTTATTTCCTGTTGCTCCAGTTAGTTTTAAGAATTTTCCGTTTCCTTTACGTCTTTCTTTCGGAATGTCAAATTTCATTTTACCATTCAGATATTGAGCGGTAATTGTGTTTGATTTTAAAGTTTCTTTTGGAGTTCCTATACTGATAATTTCGCCTCCATATTTTCCGGCTTTCGGACCAATATCAATTACATAATCGGCTGTTTCGATCATGTCTTTATCGTGCTCAACAACAATAACTGAGTTTCCAATATCACGTAATTGTTCTAATGACTGAATCAGTTTTTCATTATCCCTTTGATGTAAACCAATACTCGGTTCATCCAAAATATATAAAACGCCAACCAGTTGAGAACCAATTTGTGTTGCTAATCTGATACGCTGTGCTTCACCGCCGGAAAGTGATTTTGAACTTCGGCTTAAAGCCAGATAATTCAACCCAACATTCATTAAAAAGTTCAAACGGTCTTTGATTTCTTTTACAACCTCAGAAGCAATTAAAAGCTGTTTGTCGGTTAAATGATTGTTTAAATCTAAAAACCAGGTTGTCAGGTCTGAAATATCCATATCACACAATTCAGTGATATTTTTTTCATTAACCCTAAAAAATAAAGCTTCTTTTTTAAGACGGGAACCTTCACAAACCGGGCAAGGAATTTCATCCATAAAATCTTTTGCCCATCGTTTGATACTGGTTGTAGCACTTTCATCATATTGATTTTTGATGAAATTAGAAATTCCTTCAAAATCAATTTTGTATTCTCTGGTTACACCAAGATCTTTTGAGTTGACGGCAAATTTATCTTTTCCGCCATACAAAATCATAGTCATGGCTTCTTCAGGAATCTTCTCGATTGGATCGGTAATTTTAAATCCGAATTTTTCTCCAATAGTTTCTAATTGCTTGAAAATCCAGGAAGATTTATATTCACCAAGCGGAGCAAAACCACCACTTTTTATTGATAATTTCGGGTTTGGGATAATCTTTTTAACATTGATTTCATGCACAGTTCCCAATCCGTTGCAATGCGGACAAGCTCCTTTTGGAGAGTTAAAAGAAAATAAATTCGGTTCCGGATTTTGATAAGAAATTCCAGTTGAAGGACACATCAAATTTCGGCTGAAATAACGAACTTCATTAGAATCCTGGTCTAAAATCATCAGGACATTTTCACCATGATGCATCGCAGTATTGATACTTTCAGCCAATCTTTTCTGATTGTCAGGTGTATCTTCAATCTGCATTCTGTCCACCACAATTTCTATATCGTGTGTTTTGTAACGGTCTAATTTCATTCCGGAAACCAAATCCTGAACTTCGCCATTTACACGGACTTTTAAAAATCCTTGTTTGGTAATTTGCTGGAATAATTCGGCATAATGTCCTTTTCTCGCTTTAATAACCGGAGCCAAAATATTGATTCGTTTTCCTATATAATCCTGAATAATCAGATCTTTAATCTGCTCATCAGAATAGGAAACCATTTTTTCTCCAGTATTGTAACTGTAAGCGTCTGCTCCACGAGCGTACAAAAGCCTAAGGAAATCGTAAATTTCAGTAATCGTTCCAACAGTCGAACGCGGACTTTTGCTGGTTGTTTTTTGTTCAATCGCAATTACTGGCGAAAGTCCGTCAATTTTATCAACATCAGGACGTTCCAATCCACCAAGGAATTGTCTGGCGTATGCCGAAAAAGTTTCAACATAACGACGCTGGCCTTCAGCATAAATGGTGTCAAATGCCAAAGATGATTTTCCTGAACCTGATAAACCGGTAATTACAACCAGTTTTTCACGCGGAATAGAGATGTCTATATTTTTAAGATTATGAACTCTTGCACCAAGAACTTCAATAGTATTGTCTTTTTCTAACATAATTTTGAGCAAAACGCAAAGTTACCACTTTGATTTGTTCTTTTAGTGCTCGATAGCAAAACTTTATGTTACAATTAGTAACAAAAAAACGCTGACTTAGATTGGCCAGCGTTTTTTCAATATTAAAGTTTTTTAGTCTTCCATTCCAATTCCTAATACTTGTAATATCCCGACAATCCACGTGATAGGTTTCCATAATACAATAAAACCAATTAAAGATGAAGTTGAAAAGACAAACCAGAACAAGAAACCTCCCTCATGTGTAAAAACGGGAAAGTATTCGTTTAAAAACATATAAATACCGAATGGTATTGCGGCTAACACAAAAAGTATCCAAACAACACATTTTATGATAAAAACGATAAAATTTAATAATAATTGAAATAACATATTTTAAAGGATTTTAAGACTTGCGTCCGGTTATTTTTTACTTTTTGATAAATGATGATTACATTAGTTTTTTGAATTCTCCACCAAAGTTTCTTCATCTAAAGCGGTTATTAATCCTGTTACTAATAGCGAAAGACCAACACCAATAAGGCCTCCGGTTTGCGGGTTTTTACCAAGATGATTTGCAATAGCTATTCCGGCAGTGGCTCCTGAAGTTATAATGGGAGTTAAATTGCTGAAATCCATTTCTGTGTTTTGTTTTTTGAAAAGATTTTTCATACTACTTATTTTAAATTTAGGCTGTAAAAATATAATTCAGTACTGTCAAATTGTGTCAGTACTAAATAAGGCCACAACGACAGTAATTGTCAGTTTGTTTTTCTATTTTTGAAGTATGAAAAAAGAAAACAAAGAGCAGAAACCTCTTAATTCAACACAGGTAGCACAAACTAGTATTTTGATTGATACCTTAACGAAGAGGCCTTATCAAAAAATAGGACAATTAGTTATCAAGTTAGGTATTACAAAACCTGAAATTAGTGAGCGCACTTTTTATAGACTTATTGATAAATTATTTATTATTTATGGGATAAAAATTACATTTGATCATAAAATTGGGGGTTATTTTATTGACGAAAGAGAAAGTAGTAATACGGAATCTTTTTTAAATCATATTGAAATATTAGCATCAGCTGAGCTTTTTACGTCTAATTTTGAAGATAAAGTAAATCCACTCTCATTAGTTGAATTTGAAACAAAAGCTATAACAGGATCTATTCGCAATTTTAAAATTGTTTTAGAAGCTATTCAAAAAAACTTGCCTATAAGTTTCATTCATGAAAGTTTTTATCATCTTAAAAAAGAAGAATATTTACTTAACCCCTATTTCCTGAAACAGTATCAGAACAGATGGTATGTGGTTGGTGAAACAAAAAAAGGATATCGAACTTTTGGAATTGACAGAATTGAAAATATCAAGTTAGGAACTAAGAAGTTCAAAGAGAAAACTCAAGAAGCAAAAGAGAAATTTAGAAATGTCGTTGGTCTAAATTATGCGGATCATAAATTACAAACAATAAAACTTTCATTTCATATCTCGCAAAAACCTTACGTGCTTTCACTTCCTATACATAATTCTCAAAAAGAAATCAATAAGGATTGTTTAGATACTTTTGATATTGAGTTACGTATTCATCCTAATTTTGAGTTTAACCAACAAATCTTAAAATATGGTAGTCTGGTTAAAGTGATAGAACCAAAATGGCTTGCAGATCAGATTAAGGAGGAGTTGAGAAATGGGTTTGAGAATTACTGAATTAGTTATAAAAGAATAAAGACTTTATTTATGTAAGTCTTTATTCTCTTGGTGAACTTACAATATTATTGAAAGCTGTTGTTAAAAATGTTATGCTTTTGCCTCCTCATTTTCTCTTTTATACATTTCATATTTTTCTTTAAATATTTTACCAACTTCTCCTAGATCGAGGACCATTCCACTTTTGTAATAAGCATTAGATGCCCAGCCAAAAGCATATGTCAATGAGGCAGCAATTGTTGCAGCAATTGCTGAAATTGCAACTTCTAAAAGCTGAGCGCCTGGAATCCAACCGGCTAATTTTAAGGCAGTTATTCCCCATCTAACAATTTGTTTTCCAATGCTACCGGTAACTGTTGCTGCAACAAGAGTCATTATATCTTCTTTTGTAGGCTTAATGTCATAAATATATGCTATTTTAAAGGCTAGACCTGTTTGTAATGCTGACAGTGCTACTATGTCAGAACCTGGAATTGGTAATGCTCCAATTCCAAAAGCTGTAGCAGTTGCAGCATTAATCCACTTTTTTACAGATTGCTCTTTAAATTTAGAAATTTTTAAGAACATTAAATCTTTTCCATTTGTTTCAAGGATTTTGACTATTTCATTATTTAGATTTTCAATACCTTCTCCAGTTTTTGATGAAATTGGAATTGGAAAAATACCAAACTCTTTTTTTACTTGGTTAATTACGTCGGTAACTTCATTTTTCTCTAAAGAATCAATTTTATTTAAAACAATTAATGATTGTTTTCCTAAGGAGGAAATCTCTTCGAAAGCTTTTTTATCGTGCTGAGTAGCTCCAACACCTGCGTTTAAAAAGTATAAAACTATGTCGGCACTATTCGCTACAAAATCAGAAGCTTTTTTACTTACATCAGTATTAATGTCAAATAATCCGGGAGTGTCAGCTATATATACGCCTTTATTTAATTCATAAAGCGAAACTTCTTTAGTCCAGCCTGCATGTGCTTTTACTTCTGTGTAGTCAATTCCAGTTAAAACATTTATTGTTTTTGATTTTCCAGCATTTACGCTACCAATAAGGCTGATAATTAATTTTTGATTGGTAATTTTTTCAAATTCTGCATGTTTTTCATCAAATGATTTTTTGAATGCATCTTCATAACCTTGCTGATCGAACTCTGTTTCCATTTATATTTTATTTTAAAATGTTAATAATTGTTGCAAATTATCTTTTTAAACTGACAATTGTTGTCAGTATTGAATTATTTATAGACATACTATATTTTTTTATAGAATTCATTTTTAGTTGGTCGATTTTGTGTTACTTTTATAAAAGCAATCGCAATAAAAATTTGACATACTTTAAATTTTTATAATTAAAATTCAAAAATAAAATAACCATCGATTTTTGATATTTTAACTTATAAAGGCATCTTTATTTAAAACCAAAATACCTTTTTAGTTTATAAACAAAAAAAGCACCTGTCAAATAACAAGTGCTTTTCAATGAAGATTAAAAAATATTAAACCAGTAACAAAATAGTTACAATTGTTCCCTGATTTTCTGTAAAGGAAATTTCTATAGAATTGTTCTTAGAATCCTGCAAAAGAGAAAGCCGCTCTTTGGTTAACTGAATTCCTTTTGATTGATGGAGTTTGTTTTTTTTGGAAGCATTTAAACTCATTCCGTTGTCTATTATTTTACATTCCAGAATAGTTTCTGAAATCATTTGAAACGAAATGATCAATTTCGGAGCGATACTGGATTCGTTGAAAGCGTGTACAAAAACATTTTCAACAAAAGGCTGTAAAAGCATTGTTGGGATTTTTGTAAAACAAGTATCAACTTCTTCCGAGATTTTAATTTCAAAATCTATCCTATTGTCAAAACGCATGTTTTCGATCGTGATGTAGGCTTCCAGATATTCTATTTCTTCGTCGATCGTAATGAGTTGTTTGGATGAATTTTCCAGTGTTTTTCTAATTAATTTTGAAAATTCACTTATATAGAGTAACGAGTTGTCAATATCGCTGCTTACAATAAAATCCTGAATGGCATTCATAGCATTAAAAGTAAAATGCGGATTCATTTGGCTCAATAATGCTTCAAGTTTCGTTTCTGCAATACGACGCTGAATGATGATTTTTTCATTCGATTTCCTTTTTATCCGAATAAAGATATAAATCAATACTCCGGATAAAACAATAATTACTATGGTGATAAACCACCAGCTTAACCAGAATGGAGGCTGAATTTTTATTTGCAGGATGCTGAAAAATCTTGATTTTCCGGCATTCATATCAAAAACTTCAATATCTAAATTGTAGTTTCCGGAAGGAAGATACGGTAAAAATAAATTGGTCTTTTCGCTATAAGGGCTCCAGCGATTATTTTCATTTAATCGATACCTAAATTTTAATTTGTTAGGAAATGAATGCCCTTTGGGAACAAAATCTATTGAAAAAGAATTGTGTTTGTAATCTGAAATTAACTGCTTTGGATTGTATCTAAACCATTTATATGCTGAAGGTTTTAATGGAATGTTATTGATTGCTATTTTGCTGATTCCGATTTCAGAAACGGTCAATTGAGCGGCAATCAAACGGTTTAAATCTATGGTATAATAACCTTTTTTTGTTCCAAGCCATAAGGTATTGTCAAAAATTTGAGACGTTGTAATGCTGCAATCTTTTAAACCTTGCTCTTTATCAATTAGTCTGATAATACCATCTTTATAAATATTGATTCCTTTTTCGGTTCCTATCAGAATAAAATCTTTATAAGATTCGAGAAACAAAATGGTACTTCCGATAATCTGTTTTTTCGAAATCGTTTTTAAGACTTTAAAAGATTTGGAATCGTCAACGACAAAAACATCACCAAATTCAGCCGCTAAAATAAGTTGACCTTTATTGTTTTTTGTAATGTGCTTAAACTTTTTTTCTTTCCAGATTCCGTCAGCTAAATACGATTGGAATTCACCATTTCTATAGACGTATAAGCCATTAAAAACAGATAATAGATACGTTTTGTTATTGTTCGTCAGGATTTTTACGATGTATTGCGGAGTGTTTTTTTCGAACTTTGAATAATGAGTGTTTTCTAGTGTTTTTAAGTTTTCATAAACTCGGGTTCCTGCATAGGTAATAGTTTCGATTAGTTTATTATCGTATGTAAAACCAATTTTTAAACTGTGTTTAGGTAAATAATTAATTAGTTTATAGTTTTTATCAATTTCAAAAATTCCAATATTGCTGTTAATCCAAAAAGAGTTTTGATTTTTTACAATTTCGTAAAATTCAATTTCATTTGCCGGAATATTAAAATTCAATTCAAAATCTCTTGATTCTGGTGATTGTTTACTAAAAATATTTTTTCCTTTTTTATAAAAACTCATTTCAGTTTTCTTAAAATCTTCAAGTGAAATTGATTTTATAATCTGTTGTTTTGAGTTTAGAACTTTTATACCTCGGGTTTCTAAAACTAATTTAGCATCGTTGAAACTTTCAAAATCTATAATGGCTGAACTTTCAAAAGAGTTGTAGTTGATAATTCTATTCAGTCTTACCTGATAAATTCCATTATTGTTAGAACCAACATAAAGTATATCGTTAAATTGATCGTAGACAACATTTAATAATACTTTAGAATCAATTCCGTATGCGACAGAAACATCCGTCATTTTATTTTCTCCAATAGTATAAAGTCCTCCGTCAGGTGTATATACGCCCCAAGCTGCTGCAAAAATGGTATCTCTTTTATCTTTTGCAAATTGCCACACAAAAGATTTTCCAAAATTTACAGCCGATTTGTCACCTTTTGAAATTTTTTCAAAGTCAAATTTGTTAATATGACCTTCGTTTCCGCTATAAAGTGTGGAACCAAAGAGACCTAACGAATACGAGTTTTTATGCAAAATGACAGGTACAATACGAGGAACGGAAGTTGATTCATCAATTTTAAATAAACCTTCAAAGGTTGAAGTAAAATATACGATACCATTATATTCAACAAAGGCTATAGAAATAAAATCTTCTTTATGCGGCGGAACTTTTGGAGTTATAAGTTTGTTTGTTTTGATGTCAATTATAGATACGCCTTGTTCTGTACCAACATAAACTTTGCCTTTAAAAGGGAAAACTTTTCTTGTTTTATTTGCAAGAAGTCCATGTTTGGTTGTAAAAACCGTAAACTTTTTACCATCAAATTTACTTACGCCTCCGCCATAACTGGCGAACCACATATTTCCATCAGAATCTTCACTAATATCCCAACAACTATTATGTCCCAAACCGTTGCTTTCATCAATGGTGGTAAAAGTTCCGTTTTCCATTCTGGAAACACCATTTTCGGTGCCGATCCATAAAATGTTTTTTGAATCCAAAAACAGAGAACGAACCGCATTATTAGGCAAGCCATCTGAAGTTGTGAAATTTGTAGATGGAAAATATTGACCAAAAGTAAATAATGTACTAAAAAGAAAAAAGAGCTGAAAAAGAATCTTATTTGGTGATGGCATCAATAAGCTCTTTTTTATTAAATGATTTGTCTGAAACAGGAATTTCGTCGCCGGAAGTCATTTCTAAAACATAAACATCAGACTTGAAATTCTTTACATATTCGGTATTAATCAAATAGCTTCTGTGTACTTTTAGAAAATTGATTTCAGATTCTAATAATTCACCTACTTCTTTAAAGGATTTTGAGGTATAGTGTTGTTGTTCTGTGGTTTGAATGAAAGTGTAAGAGCCATCAGATTTACAGAAGATAATTTGATTTATATGAATTATTTCAAAACCAGTTTTGTTAGGAAATGCAATTCTTTGTTTCCCGGAAGTAGGCTGACTTAAATTTTCAGCCAATAACTGATATCGGTTTGTGTTGAGCTTTTTTTCTAAAACAGATTCAAGCCTGTTAATAGCTGTTTTAAGATCTTGAAAATTAATTGGTTTTAAAAGATAATCTAAAGCACTTTTGCGAATTGCTTCAATTGCAAATTCTTTATGAGCTGTCGTAAAAATGATTTCAAAAGGAATGTTCTCAAATTGAGAAAGCAATTCGAAACCGTTTTCATCCGGCATTTGAATATCCAGAAAAACAAGATGTGGATTTTTCTCTTTTATCGAAATTAAAGCCGAAGCAACAGAATTACACTCATCAACGATTTCGATTTTATCTGATAAATAACGATTGCATAATTTTTTTAACAAACGACGACCGCCTGATTCATCATCAACAATAATGGCTTTAATTTTCATAATAGACTTTGGTGGTATTTGGTTTATTGTTTTTGGAAAGAAAAGAAATTATTGATTTGGGGTTATTAAATTAAGTCTTATTCAATCGTCATAGCTCTAAGTTTGGTTCGATAAGCCTCAAGCGCTATAGATTTGGAAATGAAACCATAATATTTTCCATTTCTTAAAACCGGAAGAAATGCCGATTTAGATTTTTCGAATTTACTCATTACAATTTCCATGCTGTCAAAAGAAGAAATGGTAGCAAGAGGTGTTTTCATCACATCTTTTATCAGCGTATATTTTACTCTGTAAGAATTAAAGATAATCTCTCTGATATCATTAAAATGGACTACGCCAACCAGTTCTTTTTCATTGTCAACAACTGCAAAAACGACTTGATTGGAATGTGAAATAAGATCAACCAGTTTGCTTAGATTTTCTTCAGGATGAACCGTCAGATAATCGCACTGAATAATAGTATCAATATCTAAAGTCGATAAGATATTGGAGTCTTTGTTACTGGTAAATGCATGACCTTTTTTTGCCAGTCCTTTTACGTCAAGCGAATATTTCTCATAGCGTTTAGAAATCGCAAAACTGATAGAAGAAACAATCATAAGCGGAATCATTAATCCGTAACCTCCTGTAATTTCAGCAATTAAGAATATCGCAGTTAATGGAGCATGAAATAAACCACTTAGAATCCCGGCCATTCCAACCATTGTAAAATTGGTAATCGGAAGTTTAGATAAACCAATCATAGTGATAAATTTAGAAAAGAAGTATCCTAAATAAGAACCCAAAAATAGAGAAGGAGCAAAGTTTCCTCCATTTCCACCGCTTCCAAGAGTTAGTCCTGAAGCAAAAACTTTCATCATCATAGTGGCACCAACAAAAAGCAGTAAAACCCACTGATTGTTTCTAAAATCTGCGAAAAGGGTATTGTCTAATAATTTTCCGGGATCGGTTTCAGATAAAGTTCGAATACTTTCGTAACCTTCACCAAATAGAGTTGGAAAAACAAAAATCAGTAATGCTAAAAGTGACGAACCAATTAAGGCTTTTTTATAAGGATTGATTTGTTGTTTGGAGAAATAATGCTCAACTCTTTGGAAATTTCGGGAATAATAAATCGCTGTAAGTCCTGTAAGTACTCCTAATATTACGTAAAAAGGAATATTGTGATAATCGAAAGTTTCTTGTTTTTTAAAACTTAAAAGGATGCTTTCATCCAGAACAATAGCAGAAACTAATGCACCGGTTGCAGCAGAAATCATTATAGGAGTAAAAGCAGAAATACTGACATCAACCAATAAAACTTCAATAGCAAAAAGAACACCGGCAATAGGAGCGTTAAAAGCAGCAGCGATTCCGGCAGCAACTCCGCAACCGATCAATAAAGTTCGGTCTTTATACTGCATCTTATAATTTTGAGCATAATTGGAACCAAATGCAGCTCCTGTAATTACAATCGGGCTCTCAAGACCTGCGGAACCTCCTAAACCAACCGTCAACGAACTCGTTACAATTTGAGCATACATTTGTTTTCTGGGAATTATACTTGCTTTTTTTGCTACAGCATAAAGGATTTGGGAAGTACCTTTTTGAATGGTTCCGTTTAAGACTTTTTTAACCACAAAAACGGTTAACAGAATTCCGACAATAGGCAAAATACTATTGATGAAACTCAGTTTAAGGATTCCGTTAATATAAGTTGCAAAAGAAAAAACGCTGTGTGCGAAAGTTTTAAGTACAATAACAGCAAAAGAACAAGATATTCCGATAAGAACGCTCGATAAAAAGAGAAACTGCTTTGGTGTCAGTAAGGATTGTGCCAAAGCAATGATGCTTTCTAGTCGTCTAAAATATTTTTTGAGCATTCTGTTTTAAAATTATCGTTCTTACAAAATTAGACTATAATCTTAGATTAAAAAAATAAAAACTCAGTTCTGTTAGAAACCTACAGCTTTGTCATCTCCTCTAAAGTCGGCTCCTCCTTCTAATTTGTTGTCTGGTAAAACTAAAATAGCATCGACTTTTCCAATAATTGGAGTTGGTTTTTCATTGATTAAATAATTTTTAGCTTTAAGCTGATCAATTGTTTTTGACTCAAAAGTATTAGGTTCAAAAGTGATTAAATCAGGTAACCACTGATGATGAAAACGAGGTGCATTTACGGCTTCCTGCATGCTCAGATTATATTCGTAAACATTTAAAATAGTTTGCAAAACCGAAGTAATAATGGTAGAACCTCCAGGAGTTCCCACAACCATAAATAATTTTCCGTCTTTTTCTACAATGGTTGGTGTCATCGAACTTAACATACGTTTTTGCGGTGCAATGCTGTTGGCTTCATTTCCAACCAAACCAAACATATTGGGAGAACCCGGTTTAGCGCTAAAATCGTCCATTTCGTTGTTCAAAAAGAAACCTAATTCGTCACAATAATATTTTGAACCGTAACCGTCATTTAAAGTTGTTGTTGCTGCAATGGCATTTCCAAATTGATCGACAATAGAATAGTGTGTGGTTTCTGTACTTTCGGCGTAATTGACTTTTCCTTCTTTTATTTCTGTAGATAAAGTGGCTTTTTCAGGATTAAAACTGGACATTCTGTCTTTTAAATAATTTTGATCAAATAATTCCTTAATCGGAATTTTTACAAAATCAGGATCTCCCAAAAAGTAACTCCTATCTGCATAAGCTCTTCTTTCAGCTTCCACAATAACCTGAATGGCATCGGGAGAATTATGTCCCATTTTGGCTAAATCGTAAGGTTCAAGCATTTTTAGAATTTGTGCCAGACAGATTCCGCCGCTGCTTGGTGGAGACATTGATGTAATTTTTAAATTCTTATAAGTAAACTGTAGTGGTTTTCGCCATTTTGCTTCATATTTGGCTAAATCCTGCATCGTTATAATACCCCCTTTTTTCTGAAGATAATCTACCAGAATTTTTGCTGTTTCTCCTTTATAAAATTCGTTTCTTCCTTTCTTTTGAATTCTTCTTAAAGTCTTAGCCAGTGCCAGATATTTGATCGTATCATTTTCTTTGAAAGTTCCTGATAAAAGAGAATTTTCGCCATTAATCTTTACAATTTTATCATGATAATCATTTAGACTTTTTTCTTGTTTTTTCGTCACTACGACACCTCTTTCCGCCAAAGCAATTACAGGTTCTAAAATTTTAGCAATAGGCATGGTTCCGTACTTTTTATGAACAGCAAAAACTCCGGCGATAGTTCCGGGAACTCCAATCGCAAGCGCTGTTTCGGTGCTTTTTCCTTTTATAACATTTCCTTCACTGTCTAAAAACATATCTTTTGTTGCAGCCAATGGCGCTTTTTCACGATAATCCAGAGAACCGACTTCGCCATTTGCTTTTCGGTACACCATAAAACCGCCGCCGCCAATATTTCCTGCAAAGGGAAAAGCAACTGCCAATGCTAATTCTGTTCCAACCATAGCATCAAAAGCATTACCACCTCGTTTCATAATGTCTGAACCAACTTTTGAAGCTTCTTCACGAGCTGAAACGACCATTGCTTTGGTTACAACTAATCCTGTGGGATTTGCCTGCTGAGCATTAGCATTAATATAAATAAGAGCTACTAGGAGCGTAATTTTTTTCATGTGTAACGAATTTATAATGGAAAACAAAGTTGTTAAAGCGTAATCAATTTTGCTTTGGCTTGTATTTTTATTTCTTCAAAAAAGGAGGTGAATTCTTCTTCAAAATCTTCATAAAACTCATTTAGCTCTTCTACCGCAAATTGCATTTTAGAAATATTTTTAGATCTGCGGTCCATTTGAGTCAGAATTTGATGGATTCCTTCGGTTGTACGATAACTTAAAAGCCAGTTTCTTTCAATCATGTACGGCATTAGTCCCTGGGTTTTTTCCGTTAGAATATCGTAATTATCATGTAATGAATTGTAGAAACGATTAATAAAACTTTCTAACTTTTCATCAGAATAGTTGGTCCAGTTTTTCGCCAGAAAATGATCGTAAACAATATCCACAATAACTCCTGAATAATGATGGTATCTGTCGTGTAGTCTTTTGGTGCTTTTTCTGAAAATATCGTGAGAATCGGTATAAGTGTCAATGAATCGATGCAGTAAAATTCCTCTTTGAACATCTTCGGGAAAATGTTCAAATTGTTTTCCGCGAATTCCATCGGCCATAAAATTCCCGATTTTAATCAAATCATTTTCTCCAGAAAGATATATATGGGCTAAGAAATTCATTTTCGTATAGAGTTGCTGAGAATCCTAGTGGCTAAGTTTCTAAGTTATTTTAGTAAATGTATAAAAACTTTTTTAAATCATTTTGTTATAAAAACACGCAATGAAAGTGCTTTCTTATAAGTTAAAATTGAAATCTTAGAAACTTAGTACCTTAGTAACCCGGTAACTTTTTTATATTTGTAAAAAATAACCCTAACTCACAAAAATGACTCTAATAAAATCTATTTCTGGAATCCGTGGGACGATCGGAGGAAAAGTAGGAGATAATTTGACTCCTGTTGATGCAGTGAAGTTTGCATCGGCATACGGAACTTTCTTAAAAAATAATATTGCTAAAGATAAATTGACCGTTGTAATTGGGCGTGATGCCAGAATTTCAGGGCCAATGATTCATAATTTGGTTGTAAATACTTTAATTGGTTTAGGAATCAATGTGATTGATCTTGGTCTTTCTACAACCCCAACAGTTGAAGTGGCTGTTCCGTTAGAAAAAGCAGATGGCGGAATTATCTTAACAGCTTCTCATAATCCAAAACAATGGAATGCCTTAAAATTATTAAATGCTAAAGGAGAATTCTTAAGCGGTGCTGATGGCGCTAAAATTTTAGAAATTGCTGAAGCAGAAGCATTCGATTTTTCTGACGTTGATAGTTTAGGAGAAATTATTTCGAATGATGCTTATATGGATATTCATATTGACGAAGTTTTGAACTTGCCTTTGGTTGATATTGAAGTTGTTAAAGAAGCTAAATTTAAAGTGGTTGTTGATGGAGTAAATTCATCAGGAGGAATTATTATTCCAAAACTTCTGAAACAAATGGGCGTGGAAGTAGTAGAATTATATTGCGAACCAAACGGACATTTTCCTCACAATCCAGAACCTTTAAAAGAACATTTAACTGATATTTCTGAATTGGTTGTAAAAGAAAAAGCGGATTTCGGAATCGTAGTAGATCCGGATGTGGATCGTTTGGCTTTTATCAGCGAAGATGGAGAAATGTTTGGTGAAGAATATACACTGGTTGCTGTAGCAGATTATGTTTTAAGTAAAACTCCTGGAAATACAGTTTCGAACATGTCATCTTCCCGTGCATTGAGAGATGTTACAAAAGCCCACAACGGAAACTACGAAGCAAGTGCAGTAGGAGAGGTAAATGTGGTTGAATTAATGAAGAAAAACAACGCTGTAATTGGAGGTGAAGGAAACGGTGGAATTATCTATCCTGAATTACACTACGGACGTGATAGTTTGGTTGGAGTTGCTTTGTTTTTAACACATTTGGCAAACAAAAAAATGTCAGTTGCTGCATTGAGAGCTTCTTACCCGGAATATTATATGAGTAAAAATAAAATCGAATTGACACCACAAATTGATGTTGATGCTATTTTAACTCAAATGACAGAGAAATATAAAAATGAAGATATTTCTACCATTGATGGTGTAAAAATTGATTTTGCGACAGAATGGGTTCATTTAAGAAAATCAAATACAGAACCAATTATCCGTATTTATACAGAAGCTCCTTCTCAGGATGCGGCAGATAAATTGGCACTTCGTATTATTGACGAAATTAAAGTAATTGCCGGAATCTAAGATTCTGGTGTTTAAATAAGAAAAGCCTTTTTAGATTGATTTCTAAAGAGGCTTTTTTAGTTTTTAGTATTCTAAAAATTATTACGCAATACGATGTTTCCATCTTTTATGCGTCCATAAATAGAACTCCGGTTTGGCAAGAATTTGTTTTTCTACTTCTTTTAAATACATTTCTGTAATCTCGAAATCTTCAAAATCCTTTGGATTATCAGCAAGAGATAAAAAGGTTGCTTCATAAAAACCTCTCTTAACTTTTTCGACTTTGACCATTATGACTGCCAGATCATATTTTTTTGCCAGCATTTCTGCTCCCGTGTGTACAGGAACTTCAACTCCCATAAATTTCATTGAGTGAAAAATTCTATCCAATTTTGGTGATTGATCACTTGCCAGACCATACATACTTAAAACTCCGTTACGCTGGTTTTGAGCCATGGTTGGAATTGCTTTTCTGGTTTCGATCATTTCGGTATTGTATTTTGAACGGATTTTTCGAACCAATTTATCAAAATAAGGATTCGCTAATTTCTTATAAACCGCAACTCCCTGAAATCCAAGTTTAGGATTTATAGTTAAAAGCCATTCATAACTGGCATAATGAGAAGCTACAAGAATAACGCTTTTGCCTTTTTTAGCATAATCCAATACCAAATCAATGTTGGTTACGTGGAATCTTCTTTCCATTTCTGCAGGAGACATGCTCATTGTTTTAACCATTTCCAAAAACATATCACACATATGTTTGTAGAATTTTTTTTCAATGTCTTTTCTTTCAGCTTCACTTAAATGCGGTAAAGTAAGTGCCAGATTTTCGCGGACTACTTTTTTACGATATCCAATAACTCTGTAAATCAGAAAATATACAAAATCTGAGAATAAGTAAAATATCGGGAAAGGTAATATAGAGATTAGCCAAAGTAAGGGGTAGGCCAAAATATAAACAAGAAACTGCATGTAAATTTTTTTTACAAAGATAAATTAAAAATGATTAACGATTGATAATTTGCTTTCGTGCTAACTTATCTTTAAGAATGATTATATTTACAATTCACAATAATTTTGATTTATGAATATCATTTTAGTCGGTATTATCGTTGCCAACGCTATTATTAGTTACAAAGGTTTTAATGATCTTTCTTTTTTTAGAAAGTACGAATTTCATGTAGGAAGTATTCGTTCGGGAGAGCAATTTAGAATGCTTTCTTCCGGTTTTCTGCATGTCGATATGATGCATTTGATCTTCAATATGCTGACACTTTACTTTTTTGCTCCAGTTGTGCTGGAGTGGCTTGGAATTTTTTCTTTTGTCCTTATTTATTTTGGAAGTTTGATTTTTGGAAGTCTTCTTACGATGCTTTTTCATAAAAACGATTATAGTTATCGTGCTGTTGGTGCTTCCGGAGCTGTAACAGGAGTTTTGTATTCTGCGATATTATTAAGACCTGACATGATGCTTGGAATATTTTTTGTAATTCCGATGCCGGCCTATATTTTCGGAATTTTATATTTATTGTATTCTATTTACGGAATGAAAGCTAAAAATGATAATATTGGTCATACAGCTCACTTTGGTGGCGCTATAGGCGGTTATGTCATTACTTTAATAAAACAACCTTCCTTATTTGCAGACCAAACTATGATGGTAATTCTGCTTGCAATTCCGATTGTGATTCTTTTTGGAATGGCAAAATTGGGAAAATTGTAATGCTGGCATAACTTTTGAAAAGCCTTTAGTAAATATTAAAATTTAACAAAAATGAAAAAACTAGTATTATTTTTAACAATCATGTTTATGACTATGTCTTACGGCCAGGAAATCAAACAAATACCTCTAATCAATGTGAACGGGGAAGGAAAAGTAAAAGTAGCACCTGATCAGGTTTGTATTTCAGCTACGGTTGAAACAAAAGGGAATAATGCTAAAGACGTTAAAAAACAAAATGACGAAAAGATGGATGCTGTTTTAAAATTCATCAAAAAAATGAATGTACCAACAGCAGATTTCAAAACAAAACAAGTTTCTCTAAATCCGCAATATGATTATGAGAAAAAGAAAACGTCTTACAACGCTACACAAACGGTAGAAATTGTGGTAAAAGATTTGTCTAAATACGATGAATTAATGGAAGGTTTGGTTCAACAAGGAATTAACCGAATTGACAGAGTTTCTTTTGAGTCTTCTAAATTAGCACAATACCAATCTGAAGCCAGAAAACTAGCGATGAAAGATGCGAAAGTAAAAGCAGAAGAATACGTTTCTGTTTTAGGGCAAAAAGTAGGTAAAGCGTTTACTATTTCAGACAATTCACAAGTTTATCACCCACAGCCAATGTATGCTGCTATGAGAATGAAAGAAGCAGATTCCATGGGAGCTTCAAATGAAACTCTGGCAATTGGAGAAATTGAAATTACTGCAAATGTTAGTGTAAGTTTTGTTTTAGACTAAACGAATATAAAATTCCAATATTTAAAAATCCAAATTCCAGGTTTTCCGGGATTTGGATTTTTTGTTTTTAAAGCCACATTGATTTAATTTTACAATCAAAACCATTTTATGAATAATCCAGAACAATTTTTAAGAACGCATATAGAAAAAGTAGTTCCTCTGACAGATGAAGAAGCTGCTTTTGTAATAGCTCATTTTGTTTTGGAGAATTTTAGTAAAGGCCAACTTATTATTGAAGAGGGTAATGAAGTTCACAATGTATATTTTCTAACATCAGGACTTGTCAAATTAGTTTATGAAGATAGAGACGCTAAAAAACACATCGTTTCATTTGCGATGGAAGATTGGTGGGAAACTGATTTTCAGGCTTTTTACATGCAAAGTAAAGCCACACTGTCATTAGAATGCATTGAAGATACGATTGTATATAGTATTTCATTTGAAAACTTCGAAAAGCTTTGTAATGATTTACAGAAAATGGAGCGATTTTTTCTTAGAAAATCCATTGCAGGACATATTGGTTCACAAACCAGAATATTATCCTTTTTAACTTCAAATGCAAAAGAAAGATACGAACAGTTGCTTCTGAGAAATCCATCTTTATTACAGCGTGTTCCTAAAAGTTATTTAGCCTCTTATTTGGGAGTTTCCAGAGAAACGCTGAGCCGTCTTTTTTAAAGTTGTGATATTTATCACGCCATTAAAATAATTATCCTGCTGATTTTTGCCTCTGTTAATTTTAAAAATGTAAAGATGGAAAAAAGAGTAATAAATCCGTGGAAATGGCAGGATGCCAGAAATTATGTTCAGGCCGTTGAAGTTACAAATGTTCAGGGCACGTTGTATGTTTCCGGACAAACTGCGATTGATGAAAATGGAATTTCGAGCGATGCACCTATGAGAAGTCAATTGGAACAAACCTTGAAAAATCTGGAAAAAGTAATTTTTGAGGCAAATTACGAACTCAAAAACATTGTTCGATTGAATATTTACACGACAAACAGCGTAGCATTATTTGAAAATTTTGATGTTGTGCAAAATTGGATTCAAAATAATGATATAAAACAATCCAGTACTGTTTTGGAAGTAAAAAGTCTTTTTGAAACTTTACAGGTGGAACTGGAAGCAACAGTGGTAAAGTAATATTTAAAAAAATCCCTGATTTTTCATTTGATGAAAGATCAGGGATTTTTAAATTAATTATTTTTTATTGTTTAACAAACTTGAAGTTTTGTACAGGTTTTCCTGTTGCTGTTACTTTGATCATGTAAACTCCATTTGCCAGTCCGTTGATTGGTATTTCTGAACTAATCATGTCTTCTACCACAATAGATTTTTTCGACAGTTCTTTACCGCCCGCATCAAATATTGAAACCGTAGCCGAACCATTGATTGGATTTTCAAATTTAATCCTGAAAGCTGTTGAAGCCGGATTAGGAAAAATATAGTTGGTTGAAGCTGTTCTCCAATTGAAATTTGGAGTACTTAATACTGAACCGTCATATATTGCATATAAGGCAGCATCAGCCTGTGGTAATTGTACATTTAGTGTTCCTTGCGTCGTACTTGTAGTACCGGAGAATAATTCTTTAACATTGTAATTTCCGGAACCTAAGCCTAAACGACTTAGATTGATATTATTAACTACTGCGGCATTACTGTAATTAAATACAGCGACATAGGTAATATTGTCGTGTGTTGCCGAAAAAACGTTAGCAGCATTGTATCCTGTATTTCCATCAGCAGGAAGAAAATGTACATCATTACGTGCGGCATCCATGACATCATTATTTTGTAAAAGAGTCTGTGCTTTTGCTTTCCACGCGCCTGCTACAGAGAAATCATCACCACTGGTAACTGTTCCTGTTACTACGCTGCTTAATAATCTTGCACGATTTTCGCCTATTGAAGCATTGCCAAAAACAACATGATCAGCATCCAGATAATCATAAATCTGATTCTGCCACCAACCGTAAGTTGTACTGTTCAAAGTATAATCAGTATCGCTGATAGTTGCATAGGCATCACAGGCAATACGACGAACGTGTACAAAAGGACCTGTTGAGAGATTTGGAGAAATAGCAGCCTGTACCAGCATGGTTCCGTTGATTTGATCTATTAAATATTTCATCCCTTCCTGATAAGCCTCCATTCCCGTATGCACTTGATAATTTACAAAACTGTCTGCTTCGATACTGGCATGTGTTAGAAAATCAATTTTTACCATTTCAAATCCAGCAGTTTTGAAACGGTTTATAAAGTAGTTTATTCTAGCCTTAGTTCCCGGACTTGTTGGATCCATAGCATAAGCACCATCAAGTTCAAAAGGACTTCCATTAACCATAGTCCAACACTGATTGTATTGGTACGAACTTCCTTCAACCTGACGATTGTATTTGCCCCAATCTACAAAAGGAGCCCAGTAAATTCCGGCTTTAAAACCTTTGCTTTTTGCGTAAGTAACAAATTGTGCCAGCTGCGCATCTGTCATATTATCCCAATAAGAATCTAAATCGATAAATAATGTATTGTCTTCTGTTTTGTATGCCGGACAATCATCATGAAAAAAGTCTACTACTGCTTTGGCTTTAGTTAAGTTGATACTCGTTTGCATGGCACCCCAACTGTTCCAACCAATAGGTTTTGGAGCAGTCCAGTCAAAAATATATTTTGGCTGCATAGCGGCATTTGCCTGCGCAAATTCCTCAAGGCCAGTTCGCCAGTCGTCATTAGAACTAATCAATATTTTAGGAGACGGGCAGCTGGTTTGTCCAACGTTTACCCAGCCATGACCACGAGTGTCTCTGGTAACTTCTTTTTTGGTCCATCCCGCAATAACAGAAACATAAGCAGATGAAGAACCTCCGCCATTAACTATAATACCGGTTTTCCATTTGGTATGTTCAACAGAACCAATAGCCAAACCTTTACGGTTGGTATTGTTATAAATGCTGGTTACTTCTGAAGCCGTAAAATCTGCAGAACTAAGCGGATACGCATTGTAACGAACCCAGGCGTCATTGTCATAAGGCACAAATAATGCCCGGGAATCACCGCTTCCAAAATTTGGAGTTACTTCATAACTGGTTAAAGGAGACATTTTATAACAATTGGATCCATTTCCTGTAAGCGCAACTTGTACGGCGAGAGAGTTTTTAGCATTATAAGTGTAAAATATCTGCTGCATTCCAAGACTATAATTGCCGCTAAGAGTAAAAATATGTTTAGTACCGCTTCCGATATTATCTGTAAAGGATTCTGAAGTATAAACCGCTGTTGCAAAATTACTGCTAATATATTGCTGGTCACTATTGGCATAAGCAGACGCATTGGCAATTACAGTATTTCCGTTGAATTTAATGCTGTAAGTTTTAGTACCTAAATTATAAACTATACTATTGTTGGTACCAAAAGGAATAGTTTGAAGATTAGAAGAACTTATAGGGCTTAAAATAAACTTATCTAAATTGGGTGCCCATGAATTAGGATTATCCCAAAGTAGCGTAGTGGTACCGCTATTTAAATATACGCTTAAATTTTTTGAAGCTGCGGTACTCCAGCCACCACTGGGATCACAAGGAATGGCTATTGGTGTGGCTGAACCCGCAGTTAAACGAATTGTTCTTGGGTCTCCGGTGCAATAAAATAATTGAAGATTGTACCAGCCTGAAGAAGCTACGGTAGCATTGACAGATACACTGCTGTTACCGCCCAGATTACCAACAATTTTTCCGGAACAGGAATCGCAGTTTTGAATGTCGGCATTGTTGGTACGGGTGCCGTTTTCAAATTCGTAAGTTTGAGCCGAACCATAAACTGTCATTAAGAGGAGCAGAGCAGTAAAGATCCGTTTAATTGATAATTTTTCTTTTGTAATTTTTTCTTGCATAATAATTTAGGTTTAGATAGTTAAAATGCAGTACTATACTATACTGTGCTACAATGATAAGAAAAATAGCAATATATTGTTAAAAAAATGAATCTTTTTATTTCTTAGAATATTATAATTCCACTTTTCATTTTTAAATAATCTGTAAAAAAGAAGAATTCATTAAAGAAAATATTAGGCTAAAAATTTAATGAATTATAAAGGTTAGATTGTTTTTGGAAAGAAGAACAGGAATAATTAATCGAGACTGACTGCTGTATTTTTTGAAATTATTAGAATAAATTGTAAAATTCACAATTAATTCAGAAATAAAAATTTCCCTCTGATTCTTTAGTTTTGAACAGAATAAATTTGAACTAAATGCTTTATTATTAGATATAAAACTATGTTCTAATCCTTTTTTAAATTCTGAATTTAATTTTTTTTAAAGGCTTATTACTCAAATATTTCATTAAAATTTTTTTGAAGTGCTTGCGAAATAAATTATAATTTGTATCATTGTAGTATAGAATAGTATAATAACCGAAAAACATATTTAATGAAACACTATCCTTTTTCTATAAAAAAACTGTTTTTATCCATTTTTACAATGACTTTTTTCTGCATTTCGGCTTTCGCACAAAAGAGCTTTAAAATGGAATTTGGTAAAAACGGAATTATAATTTACAATTCAAAACAAAAAACAATTGAGGTTAGCCAATCTGGAAAAACTGTATTTAGCGGAGCAAAAGCTTCTGCTATTGTTAACGGAAAAGCGATAACTGCAGATTCATATCCTGATGCTGTTTTCGCAAAACAAACTATTAAAGATGATTTAGGAAACGGTTTAAAATATACCCTGACTTATAAAGAGAAAAATAACCCAACATTAATCCAGAGTTTTTATACATATAATAACAAGCCTTACTTTATAACTCAAATAGAAATAGTAAGCAACGGAACTCAAATTGAAACCAATTATATTTCACCATTAGATTTAGGTAAACTTGCTTTCGATAAAACTGAAAATCTGCATACCGTATTTGTTCCTTATGATAACGATGCTTTTATAAGTTACAATTCTAAAAAACTAGATACGATTTCTCAAAATACAAGTGCAGAGGTTGGAATTATATTCAATAACAATTCACGAAATGGCTTTATTGTAGGTTCGCTAGAACATACAGTTTGGAAAAGCGCTGTTAAAACAATCAATAAAAATAAAGAAGCACAATTTTCTGCCTGGGCCGGATTTTCAGAAAAAGAAATAACTCGTGACGAAATTGCGCACGGAATAATAAAAGGAGAAAAAGTTTTGTCTCCTAAATTCTTCGTTGGATATTACTCTGATTGGAGAGAAGGAATGGAAGAATATGGAAAAACAAATCGTATTATAGAAAAGCCTTTTGTTTTTGAATGGGATAAACCAACTCCCGTTGGCTGGAACAGCTGGGGTGTTTTAATGGAAAAAATCAATTTTGAAAACGCGACTAAAGTTGCCGATTTTTTTGCAAAAGAAATTCCGCAGTTTAGAGTAGGGAATACAGCTTTTATTGACTTAGATTCTTTTTGGGACAATATGGTAAAAGGCGGTTTTTCAGGAGATTTCAGTAAATTAAAAGAATTTGTAGACTACTGCAAAAGCAGAGGTTTAGAACCTGGAGCCTATTGGGCACCTTTTACAGATTGGGGTTGGAAAGACGGTCCAAACCGAAAAGCAGAAGGAAGTGATTATACTTTTGGAGAAATGTGGACGAAAACCGGAGATACTTATTTTGATTTTGACGGTGCCCGCGCAATTGATCCTACGCATCCGGGAACTCTTAAACGCGTTGATTATGTAATCAATAAACTGAAAGCTTGTGGTTTTAAGATGATAAAAATTGACTTTTTAGGTCACGCTGCAGCCGAATCGACTTCATTTTATGATAAAAATGTTACTACAGGAATGCAGGCTTATAAAATGGGAATGGAACATTTAGTAAAAGCACTAGATGGGCAAATGCTTATTTATGCTGCAATTTCTCCTAATATGGCCACAGCACGTTATGCTCACGTTCGCCGAATTGCCTGCGATGCCTGGAAAACAATTGAACAGACACAATACACCTTAAATAGTGTGAATTATGGCTGGTGGCAAACTTATTCGTACGATTATATAGATGCAGATCATGTCGTTTTTGCAGATGTTACAGAAGGAGAGAACCGCGCAAGATTAATTTCGTCAGTTATTACAGGAACATTAATCACAGGAGACGATTATAGCAAAGATGGAATCTGGAGCAAGCGTGCAAAAGAGTGGCTTCAGAATCAGGAATTGCTTAAAATTGTTGCCAATGGAGTGGCTTTTCGTCCTGTTGAAGGAAATACAGGAAAACAAACAACTGAAGTTTTCGAACAAAAAATAGGAAACGATTGGTATGTAGCGATTTTGAACTACGGATCTACCCCTAAAAACTATGCACTTCCATTAGAAAGGTTAGGGGTTAAGAAAGGAAATTACAAACTTCAAAATCTTTTTACTGCTAAGAATACAGAGGTGAAAAACAATATCATAATTTTAAGTTTGGGTTCCAAAGATGCGGGCTTATTTAAAATAGTAAAACGTTAATTTAAAGATTTATGAGAAAACATTTTTTTAAGAAAACGGCTTTAGTGTTTACCTTATTTATTCTTTCATCAAATGCAATAAGTGCTGCAGTTTCATTACCATCTTTCTTTACAGATAATATGGTATTGCAGCAAAAAAGTGCAGTTCCGTTTTGGGGAGAAAGTAATGGTAAATCAATAACTGTAACAACTTCTTGGGATAAAAAAACATATAAAACAAATGTTGTAAACGGTAAATGGAATGTGGTTTTGAAAACTCCTGTTTACGGTGGTCCTTATAGTATTGCAATAAACGATGGAGATTTAAAGACACTTCAAAACATTTTAATTGGAGAAGTTTGGCTGTGTTCCGGACAAAGTAATATGGAAATGCCTTTAGAAGGCTGGGGGAAAATCGATAATTATAAAGAAGAAATTGCAAATGCCGATTATCCTCAAATACGATTATTACAAGCCGAACATATCGAAAGTACTTTACCATTAAATACACTAAAAGTACAACACGATGGCTGGAATGTCTGCAGTCCTAAAACTATTGCCGATTTTAGTGCAACAGCTTATTTTTTTGCCAGAAAAATTTATCAGGAAAAAAAGATTCCAATCGGATTGATTCATTCTTCTTGGGGAGGAACATTAATAGAAGCATGGACAAGTTCTGGAGCGTTAAGTACCATTCATGATTTTGATGCTCAGATTGAAGCCATGAAATCAGAAGGAAGCAGAGAAACTTTAGAGAAAAAATACAATGCTGATTTAGCAGTTTGGCAAAAACATCTTACTAATGCAGATAAAGGATATCAGAACGAAAAAGCAATTTGGGCTTCAGTTGATTTTGACGATACTTCATGGAAAACAATGAAAGTACCTTCTTTTTTTGACAGCAACGGATTAGGAAATTTTGATGGCGTAGTTTGGTTTAGAAAAAAAGTAAATATTTCAGATACAAGTAAAGATTTTAATCTGAGTTATTTTGCTGATGATGACGATATAATTTGGGTTAACGGAAATTATATTGGAGAAACCAAAGGTTATAATGTAGAACGTCATTATATTATTCCGGCCAAATATTTGAAAAAAGGTGAAAACGTAATTGCCATTAGAGTTTTTGACGGATCAGGAAATGGAGGAATTTACGGAGATGAAAATATTGCTTTAAAATCAGAAAAAGAAACGATTGCATTATCTGGAGACTGGAGATACAGCATTGGTGCCGACAGCAAAGATTTGCCTGCAAAACCGTATTTGGCTCAAGGCCAAAATCGACCAAGCGCGATATACAATGCCATGATTGCGCCTTTGTTAGATTATAAAATAAAAGGAATAATCTGGTACCAGGGTGAGAGTAATGCCGAAAGAGCGCATCAATATCAAAAATTAATGCCTCTCTTGATAAATGATTGGCGAGATAAATTCAAAGATAAAAATCTTCCATTTTTCTTTGTACAGTTAGCTAATTATAAAGAGAAGAAAAAACAGCCAGGAGATTCAGATTGGGCAGAATTGAGAGAAGTACAATTTCTGACTTTAAAAGTTCCAAACACAGGAATGGCCGTTACAACCGATATTGGAAATGGAGAAGATATTCATCCGAAAAATAAACAAGATGTGGGAGGACGCTTGGCGAATATTGCTCTGGCGAAAGTGTATAATACCAAAATTGATTATTCAGGACCTCTTTATAAATCATATAAAATTGAACAAAACAGCATTATTCTGGATTTTGATTTTAATACAGGAATTAAAGCTAAAGAAGGTGTGCTGAAAGGATTTTCAATTGCAGGATCTGACCAGAAGTTTTATTGGGCAGAAGCAAAAATAGTGGATGGAAAAGTAGTGGATGGAAAAGTAGTGGTTTATGCTCAGGAAGTTTCAAATCCTGTGGCTGTAAGATACAATTGGGCAGACAATCCAGAAGGAAATTTAATCAATGCGTCAGGATTACCAGCTTCATCATTTAGAACAGATAATTGGAAAGGAATTACAGAAGGAAAAAAATAAAGAAATAATACATAATAAAATGAAAAAACAAAGTATCAATTTAAGGCAGTCTTTTGCGATAGCAATTTTTATTCTCACGAGTTATTGCAGTTCAGTAACAGCGCAGCAGATTATTGCTGTAAAAACAAAATCTAACGCATTAGTTTTACAAGTAACACCAGGAAAAGAAGTTAACACCATTTATTTGGGTGAAAAACTAGCAAACGATTCAGATTATTCTAAAATACAAGGTCAGTTTCGTCAGGGAACAGATTATTCAGGAATTTACAATGCGGCTTACACTGCTTCTGGATCAAAAAATTTATTAGAACCTGCCATCACAGTAACCCATGTTGACGGAAATACTTCTTTGGATTTGTTATATGTAAGTCATAAAACGAATACTGTTGGTACAGGAATTTCTCAAACAGAAATTACGCTTAAAGATCCTGTATATCCTGTTGAAGTTCATTTGTTTATTCAGGCTTATTTCGATACAGATGTTATCGAGCAATGGACAACTATTCAGCATAATGAAAAAGGAAGCATCACTTTAAACAAATACGCTTCGGCTAATTTGTATTTGAAAGGATATAATAATTTCTATTTAAACCAATATCATGGTGACTGGGCAAAAGAAATGCAACCGGAAGAATCTAAATTAACTCACGGAATCAGAGTTTTAGATACTAAATTAGGTTCACGTACCAATTTATTCCAGCCTTCAGTATTTATGGTTTCATTGGATAAACCGGCAACTGAAGACGAAGGAAAAGTTTTATTTGCAGGTTTAGAATGGTCAGGTAATTTTAGAACCGATTTAGAATTAGATCCATTGAATAATCTTCGTATTATTTCGGGAATCAACAATGCGGCAGCGGCTTATAAATTGGCTAAAAGCGAAGTTTTTACAACGCCTAAATTTTGGTACACTTTATCATCAAAAGGAAAAGGAACGGCAAGTCGTAATCTGCACGATTGGTCAAGAAATTACAAAATCTTAGACGGAAAAGAAGATCGTTTGACATTATTAAACAATTGGGAAGCAACCTATTTTAATTTTGATGAAGAGAAATTGAAAGTTTTAATCGCCGATAGTAAAAAACTAGGAGTTGATATGTTTTTGTTAGACGATGGTTGGTTCGGAAATACGTATCCTCGTAACAACGATGATGCTGCTTTAGGAGATTGGGATGTCAACAAAAAGAAATTGCCAAACGGTATCGGAACTTTAGTAAAAACTGCTAAAGATAATCAAGTGAAATTTGGAATCTGGATTGAACCGGAAATGGTAAGTCCGGCAAGTGATTTGTATAAAAAACATCCTGATTGGGTTATCAAACAGCCGGGAAGAGCAGAACACTATTTCCGTAATCAATTGGTTTTAGATTTAGCAAATCCAAAAGTTCAGGATTTTGTTTATGGAGTTGTAGATAATCTTTTTACTGAAAATCCAGAATTGGCTTATATTAAATGGGATTGTAATGCTGTGATTTATAACGCTTATTCTAATTATTTAAAAGACAAACAAAATAATTTTTACACCGATTACGTAAACGGATTGTACAAGGTCTTGGAGCGTATTCGCGTAAAATACCCAAAAGTGCCAATGATGCTTTGCTCTGGCGGAGGAGGAAGAGTAGATTACGGTGCTTTGAAATATTTTACTGAATTCTGGCCAAGTGATAATACAGATCCTTTAGAGCGTGTATACATGCAATGGGAATACTCGTATTTTTATCCTGCGCTTACTATCGCGGCACACGTTACAGACTGGGGAAAACAGCCTTTAAAATACCGTACAGACGTAGCTATGATGGGAAGATTAGGTTTTGATATTGTAGTAAAAGATTTAAATGACAAAGATTTAGCGTTCACTCAAAAAGCAATAAAAAACTATAACGAATTAAGTAATACAATCTGGCAGGGAGATCAATATCGTTTACAAAATCCGTGGGGTAATGATGCGGCTTCGGTGATGTTTGTTAATAAAAATGGTAATGAAGCAGTAGTTTTCAGTTATTCAATTAATTCTAGATATGAAGCAGGAACACATCTTCCAATTAAATTAAAAGGACTGCAGGCAGGACAAAATTATAAAGTAGAAGAAATCAATGTATATCCGGATAAAAAACCAGTGGTAGAAACTGCTGTATATTCGGGCGATTTTTTAATGCAGGTTGGGATTAATCCGAATGTTACTGCATCAAACAGCAGTGTAGTTTTAAAAATTACTAAGGCCTAAACTAAATTTCAAACATTAGTATATATTTGTAATACAATATTTTCTAAATAAATACCTATTAAAACCGTTTATGAAGCAAATTATTCAGCAGATCAAAAATCTTGAATCTATAAATTCCTTATCTAAACATGAGCAATTGGTTCAGGGAATAATTAATGCAATTGATGAAAAGGTAGTCGTAAAGGGCGATTTACTGCCTTCTGTAAATACTTTTATTAGTGAATTGGGTTTTGCAAGAGAAACCATCGCAAAGGCTTACAAAGAACTCGTACACAGAGGAATTATCGAATCAAAAAACCGATTGGGTTATTTTGTGGCGACCAATGATGTAAAGCAAGAATTAAAAGTGGCATTGCTGATATTTGCTTTTGATATTTTTCAGGAAATGTTTTACGAGAATTTTAGAAAAGGACTTGGTAAAAATGTGCAATTGGACATTTTCTTCCATCATAATAATTTTGATACTTTCGAGAATATTATTCAAAGTATAAAAGGTAAATACGGAATGTTTGTTATCGCTCCAATTCCGAACAAAAAAACACCTGCTGTCTTAAAACAATTGCCAACAAACAGAGTTTTGTTGGTGGATCGTTTTATAGAAACAGATGAAGATTATAATTATGTTGCACAAGAGTTTGGAGATTCGTCTTACAATGCTTTTGTGCAGCTTAAAGATAAAATTAAAAAGTATGATGAACTTGTTTTCTTCTTCAAGCCATCGTCTGCAGAACCTAATGAAATCTTGAATTCTTTTAAGAGATTTATGAAAGATCATGACATCAAAGGTGTAATCAAAGAAGAATATACATCGGGTTCTCTGGAAAAAGGAAAGGTGTATTTTACCATTCACAATCTGGAACTTTGGGAAATGCTGAAAGATTCTAAAATCAAAGGACTTAAGATCGGTAAAGACATTGGTTTTATTTCGCACAATGATGATATCGTAAAAGAGATCATTTTTGATGGAGTAACCACATTTTCGACAGATTTCTCAGAAATGGGAAGAAGAGCAGCCGATTTTGTGTTGAACAGAAAAAAAACACAGGAAATTATTCCAACAGTTCTTATTGATAGAAATTCGCTGTAATTTATGAATGTTTTATCCATTGTTAGTTTCTTACTGATTACGGGTTTAGTTGCCGTTATTTCAGCAATAAAAACTCGAAAAAAAAAGGTACAAACCACAAGCGGACTTTTTTTTGCAGATCATAACAATAACTTTTTTATAGTTGGAGGTGCTTTGCTTCTTAGTAATATAAGCGCCAATCAGTTTATAGGCGAAAACGAATCTATTTACACCAACAACATGAGCGTTATGGCATGGGGCGTGAGTTCTGTGCTGGCAATGCTTTTGGTTGCTGAATTTTTTCTTCCTATTTATTTTCGAACCGGTGCAATGACAATTCCTGATTATTTGGGAAAACGTTACGATCAATCGACAAAAAGACTCGTGTCAATCATATTTTTATGTAGTTATATCGTTAATCTGCTTCCTGCTGTATTATACGGCGGTGCAGTAGCGCTGACTGGAATGTTTAATTTTTTAGGTCCGTTGCAATTAACGTATTGGCAGAATATCTGGATTATGGTCTGGCTGATTGGTCTTACAGGTTGTGCATATTCCGTTTTAGGTGGTTTACGAGCCATATCGATTAGTGATACCGTTTTGAGTGTGGGTTTATTGACTATTGGTATTGCTTTTCCTTATTTCGGTTTTAAATTTCTAGGTAACGGAGATTGGTTTAAAGGCCTTCATATTTTACTTTCAGAACACAAAGAACACTTAAATTCAATTGGAGGTCCGCACGATGAAATTCCGTTAAGCACCATTTTTACAGGAATGTTTATTATGAATCTGTATTATTGGGGAATGGAACAGTTTATTGTGCAGCAGGCACTTTCGGCAAAAAGTTTATCTCATAGTCAGAAAGGAATGGGATTGGCTTGTTTAGGAAAATTGTTATGTCCTTTTATAATTAATATTCCGGGATTAGTTGGCGTACATCTTTATGAAAAATTAGAAAATACAGCAGAAGTTTTTCCTCTTGTTATAAAAGATACACTTCCTGGTATTATGATTGGTCTTACGGCAGCCGTAGTTCTTGGAGCGGCAATAAGTACTTTTAATGCTGGACTTAACAGCAGCAGTACTTTGTTTGTTTTAAATCTTTACAAACCTTATCTGGAGAAAAGAAATAAGGAAGTCACTGAAAAACATTTGGTTTACACTGGTCGTAAATTTGAAATTATCGTTTCGGCTTTAGCTATGTTTTCGGCACCATTTATCATTTTTAGTAAAGCAGGTTTTTATACTTATTTACAGCAATTAGGGGGTATGTTTTGTGTGCCTATTTTTACCATTATTCTGATAGGATTTGTGTTTAAGAAAGTACCGCCTCAGGCAGCCAAAATAGGTATGATCTTTTTTATTCTGAGCTACATTATTTTTAATTACGTATTAGATATTAAACTGCATTATCTGCACATGCTGGCTCTTCTTTTTGTATTTACTTCAATATGTATGCTGTTGGTTTCAAGGTTTTATCCGACCTATAACTATGCTGAAATCAAGTTGGAATCAGTTGAATTATCTCCCTGGAAAAATCGTTATTGGTATTTTGGAGCTTTAATAATTGGTATGATTAGCATTTTTGTGCTATTCTCTAAATGGGGGATAGCTTAGTTTTGAAGGTACTGAGGTACTGAGATGCTGAGGTTCTAAGGTTTAAAGGCGCAAAGGTTCAGAGGTTCAAAGATTTAAAAGTACTATTAGAGACGTACGCTGTGCGTCTTTTTTGCGTTTAGTAGAAACCTCTCAGGTTTAATTGATTGTAATTTAATAAATAAACCAACAGAATCAATTGTTTGTTTTTTTGTTTTTGGAGAGATTGATTTTATACTGATTTTCTTTGTTTTAAATCAAAATGAGGATCGATTTTGTCTGAGATTTCTTCAATTTGTCACAACTTTTATTTTCTTTTTCCTTTTTTACCCGCTGTATTTATAGGAAACCCGAAATAAATCATTAAAAAAAATAGCAAATTCTTAAAACATAAATTTGGATGTAATGAAAATATTTGTATGTTTGTAATGTTATAGTATAGGATAGTATAAGTCAATTTGTTTTCTCCTATTTTCATGCTCAATAAATAACAAAAAACTAACTCACTAATTTATTAACTAAAAAACCAAATTATTATGAGAATTGCAATAAGATACTTATGCTTCTTAGTAGTTATGTTGTCTGCCGGTACACTTTACTCCCAAACCATTACCGGTAAAGTGAAGGATAATCAAAATTTACCTTTACCAGGGGCAACCATTCTGGTAAAAGGTACTCAGAACTCTACAGTAACGGACATTGATGGTAGTTACAAATTATTAAACGTAAAATCTGGCTCCACACTGGAATTTAGTTTTATAGGATTTGATACTCAGACTGCAATTGCAAATAAATCCGAAATTAATGTTTCAATGACTCCAAATACTCAGGAACTGACTGAAGTTGTAATTGTTGGAGCTACAATGAAAAAAGGAGATTTAACGGGTGCTGTAAGCAGTGTTTCCGGGGATAAGCTTAGAGAGGTTCCTACTCCAAACGTGGTACAGGCCTTGCAAGGGCGTGCTTCTGGGGTATATATTCAACAAAGTGCTGTACCGGGGCAAACGGGGTCGATAAGAATTAGAGGGAATAATTCACTAAACTTTGGCGGTAACCCAATATTTGTAATCGATGGTTTGGTTACAGACAGCAATTTTGAAAACATCAATCCTGATGATATTGCAAGTATGGAAGTGCTTAAAGATGCTTCTGCTACTGCATTATATGGTTCAAGAGCTGCTAATGGAGTAATCGTAATTACAACCAAAAAAGGTTCAAGATCAGGAGAAGCAAAAATACAGTATGATACCTGGACAGGTGTATCTGAGTTTGCAAGAAACATCCCTTTGATGAATGGTCAGCAATTATTTGATTTAAGAGTTGATGCGTATGCAAACCGTTATATGGATGAGAATCCAGGGGCTGATCGTGCTGCTTATATTAATCAGATTAAGTCAGATGGTTCGACTGTATTTGCGCCTTATGAATTAGAATCTTACAGAACCGGTAAAAGTTACAATTGGCTAGATCAGGTAACGCGTTCTGGTTTTCAAACCAATCATAATTTAAGTTTTAGCGGAGGAGGAGAAAAAGGAACTTATTTTGTGAGTTTTAATTATGTTGATCAGAAGGGACTTCTAAAAAACTCTGATTTTAAAAGATATAATGGAAAAATTAACCTTACGCAGGATTTAAAATCATGGCTGCAGTTTGGTACCAATACTACTTTTTCAAGAAGTGAAAGCAATTATCAGGAAGGTAGTGCTTTTGGAGTAGCATTGGGAGCAAATCCACTTTTGCCTATAGATTCTAAGGCAACTTATCTTCGATATGGCGAAGTATTTGACCAAAATCTTTATAACCCGATAAAAAGTCTTGATATCATAAATTCAAGCACGCGTAACAGACTTACAAGCAGTAACTTTTTAAGTGCTAAACCAATAAAGGGACTTGATGTCAGAACTACTTTTTCTGTAGATGTTACAGATCAGGCAAATTTTGATTATGTGCCAAGTTATACGGGACAGTCACTTAGAAATTCTATGAATGGGGAGGCGCATCATTATAGATATTCACAGTTCAATTATCAGTGGGATAATACCGTAACTTACAGTAAAGTTTTTGCTGAAAAGCATGACGTAAGTGTAATGGGAGGATTTTCTGTAATGAGTAATTCAGGTAATAGTACCGATGTAAGAGCTCGCGGATTTGTTAGTGATGATTTGACATACATGGCTTTATCAGGTGCATATCAAAAAGATAATGCACAGTTAGGTTCGAATTTTACAGATTATTCAAACGAATCGTTTTTTGCAAGAGCAAACTATACTTTTGATGGGAAGTATAACATAACTGGAACAATTAGAAGAGATGGTTCGTCTAAATTTGGCCCTAACAATAAATGGGGAACCTTTCCTTCAATAGCCGGAAGTTGGGATGTTGCCAAAGAAAATTTCCTTACTGGATTTGAAAAATTAAGTCAGCTTAAATTTCGTGTAGGTTATGGTGTTGTGGGGAATCAAAACGTAGATGCTTACAGATACTTCGCATTATACAATGCACAGGTTAGTAATAACTCAGGAACTTATGTGTCTGATAATTATATTGACAATTTTGATTTAAGATGGGAAAAACAAAAACAATTTAATGTTGGACTAGATTTAGGTTTCTTTCAAAACAGGCTGACAGCAAGTGCTAATTATTTTCATATAAATAATGACGATCTTTTAATGTTGCGTAACATGCCGGTTTCTTCAGGATATAAATATAAGCTGGATAATATTGGAGCTACAACAAATAAAGGTATAGAATTAGAACTTAGTGGAGACATTATTAAAAACAAAGACTTTAAATGGAATGTTGCTGCCAATATCTCGTCAGCCAAAAATAAGGTTACAAAATTGTATGGAGATGCTACAGAAATATACAGTCTAGGTGGTTATAGCAATAATGAAATCCAGCGTACCGGAAACTTTTTCTTAGGGCAATCGGTAAACACAGTTTATGTATTTCAATATGATGGTATAGCGCAGCAAGGTGAAGACCTTAGTAAAGTAAATTATGGAAGCCGTACAGTTCAGGCTGGTGATATTAAAATTAAAGATCGTAATGGCGACGGTGTAATAAACGATCAGGACAGGTATGTAGTTGGCGATTTGAATCCGGATTATTATGGTGGTTTTTCTACAGATCTTAACTATAAAGGTTTTGGATTAAATGCAGTATTTGCGTATTCAATAGGAGGTAAGAGACCAAGCGGAACCTACGAAAGTTATATGAACTCAGGAGGGATGAGTGCAGCACATACAGACCTTTTGGATCGTTGGACTCCAACCAATACTGATACAGATGTGCCAAGAGCCTATTATGGAGGAGGAAGATACACTTTAGGTGAGACAGATAAAGCGATCCAGGATGCTTCATTCCTTAGATTAAATGCACTTACATTATCTTACACATTGAAAGATAAAGTTGCAGAAAGTGTTTTTCTTAAAAATGCGAGATTTTATGTAACGGGATCAAATTTGTTCATTATAACTAAATATAAAGGATATGATCCTGAGGGAGGAGATTCTTACCCTATATCCAGAGCTATAGTTATGGGATTAAATGTATCTCTTTAATCAAATTAATTTTAAAAATTATTTTTATGAAAGCAAAAATTATAGCCTTTATGGCCGTAGCAATATTATCAGCTTCCTGTTCATCAGATTTTTTGGATGAAGAGCCTAAAAGTTCATTAACTGCTGCTCAGGCATATGGTAGTTTAGGTAAAATAGAGCCTGTGCTTTTGGGAGCCATAACAAATTGGAGAAACATGCAAAAAGACCGTGCTGGACTTTACACTTCTCTCGGCACAGACGAAGCACAACAAGGTGCTTTGCAGGTAACAGGAGATGCAAACCAGGCAGGACTTGATTTGTACAATGGTTTCTTAAGCCAGGAGAATCAGGCAATTGGACAATTGTGGAATGACAGATGGCCAGTAATTGAAGTAGCGGCACAATCTATTAGAGCATTAGGAATTAATACTGAAGAAGATAGTGCAAAACGTGATCTTTTAATGGGCGAAGCTAGTTTTTTAAGAGCAACATTAATGTTTGAGCTTACGCAATATTGGGGAGAAATACCGATTAATGATAAAGCAAAATCGGCAGAATTCGGTTTAAAGCGTCAGCCTTTGGATTTGGTTTATTCTTATATAGTGGCCGATTTAGAGAGAGCAATTGAAAAACTGCCAGCAACTCAGAGCAATCCTGCATTTCCTGCAAAAGGTGTGGCTCAGGCTCTTTTAGGAAAAGTATATTTATACGCTCCGGAAGCGTCAGGATACCGTGATTATACTAAAGCAAAACAATGGTTTGGAGAAGTTATCAGCTCTGGAAAATATAGTTTACTACCTAATTACGCAGATGTTTTTAATCCAGATCGCGCTAATTCTTCAGAGTCATTATATGAATGGCAGTATAATAATAACTGGCCGGATAACAACCAGATACAATGGCAGACAGGTTCAAGAGTTTTAGCAAACATAGATCAATATGCTTATTTTGGAGGTTATGATCTTATTCTTCCTACTCAATATTGCTATAAAGATAAAGCTGACGGAGGATTATGGGAAGCTGGTGATGTACGTAAAAATGCGAGTATCCGTTATGATTTTACTTATAAGGGCGTTAAACCAACACTTCCTGCCGGTTTTGGAGGTGATGAGCTGGATCCACACATTAAAAAATATGAAGATATTCGTGTGGATGGAAGACAGTCATTCTGGAATTCAGGTAAAAATAAAGCCTATATCAGATACTCTGATGTATTACTTAACTACGCAGAATGCTTAAATGAATTAGGAAGTACCACAGAAGCGGAAGGTTTTGTTAATCAGGTTCGTACAAGAGCTTTTGGAGGAACATTACCTGACGCGATGAAATGGAGCGGACTTTCTCAAGCTCAGTTTAGAGTTCAAATTTTGGATGAGCGTATGCGTGAATTAGCTTTTGAAGGCTGGAGAAGAATGGATCTTATTCGTACAGGAAAATTGGTAGAATTAGTTGGGGCACGTAACAAATGGGCTAAACAAAACGGTACAATTGCAGCATTTCATAACCGTTATCCTATTCCTATTGGAGAGATCAAGCTTAATGATGAGATTAATCCCGAAGATCAAAATCCCGGGTATTAATATTCTCAATAATACTATAATGTAATTTTTTATTTTTTTGGTTCATGTGATCTGGTTAATGTCACATTTTGATTTGTAATGCCATTTTGGGTATAGGTAGTAACAGTACTGAGATCTTCTGTTCGAAAAAAACTTATTCCAAAATGGCATTCTTATTTTTTATAATTCAATTTTTTAATCATTCAAATAACAGTATGAAATTTTATACGTATCAGGTTTATATCTATTTATTTGTTTTAAATGCCATTTCATTCAATTTTTATGCTCAGAATAAAGTAAGTCTTAACTCTTCTGATATTGTTTGGAAGGTAAAACCACAAGCAGAAATAGGAAGAGACAGCCTTAAAATGTTTACTCCAAATTATGCCGATACCGACTGGGTAAAAGCAGTTGTTCCAGGCACAATCTTCAACTCTTATGTTGTTAGCGGATTAGAAAAAGACCCCAATTTTGGCGACAATATATATCAGGTCGATAAATCAAAATACGATCGAAGTTTTTGGTATCGTTCGGAATTTAGTATTCCGGAGAACTTCACCAAAGAAATCATCTGGCTCAATTTTGAAGGAATAAACCGCGAAGGAGAAATTTATCTTAATGGAAAAAAAATAGCCGTTTTAAGCGGGATGATGCAGCGCGGTAAATTTGATATTACAAAGCTTGTAAATCGTAAAGCAAAAAATGTCTTAAACATTTTAGTAAGCATTCCCAAACAGCCATTAAATAACTACGGAAGTCCAACTTACATTTCAAGCGCCGGATGGGACTGGATGCCTTATGTTCCGGGATTAAATTCAGGAATTACCGATGATGTTTTTTTAACCAATACAGATAAAGTCACCATTGCAGATCCTTGGATTCATACCAATCTACCAACCAATGCACGAGCAGATTTAGAAGTAAAAGTAGATTTGAAAAATACCTCTTCACAAAATCAGGAAGGAGTTCTAACCGGAGTGATAATGCCTGGAAACATAACGTTTTCAAAAAAAATAAATCTGGATGCTGACGGAATTACAACTGTAAAACTGACCAAAGAACAGTTTCCGGAACTTTCTATCCAGAATCCTAAATTATGGTGGCCAAATGGTTATGGCGATCCTAATTTATATACCTGCCAGTTTACTTTCAAAATTGGAAATGTAGTTTCAGATAGTCAAAAAATAACTTTCGGAATTAAAAAATATACTTACGATACAGAAGGTGGCGTTTTACATATTGCCATAAACGGAAAACGTGTTTTCTTAAAAGGAGGAAACTGGGGAATGAGCGAATATATGCTTCGTTGCAGAGGTGAAGAATATGATCTTAAAGTAAAACTTCACAAAGAAATGAATTACAATATTATTCGCAACTGGCTGGGTTCAACAACAGATGAAGAGTTTTACGAAGCCTGCGATAAATACGGTATTATGGTTTGGGATGATTTTTGGCTCAATGCCAATCCGAATTTGCCATTGGATATTCATGTTTTTAATAATAATGTAATCGAAAAAATAAAACGCGTTAGAAATCACGCCAGTATTGCCATTTGGTGTGGGAATAATGAAGGTCTTCCGCAGCCACCATTAAATGGCTGGATTGCCGAAAACATCAAAACTTTTGACAACAACGACCGTTATTATCAGCCTTGTTCCAATACTGGAAACTTAAGCGGAAGTGGACTTTGGGGGAATAAAGATCCGAGGTTTTATTTTACAAAATATCCGGAACCATACGCCGGAACTGGCGACGGGCCAAGCTGGGGTTTAAGATCTGAAATTGGTACAGCTGTTTTTCCTAACATTGAAAGCTTTAAAAAGTTTATTCCGGAAAAAGACTGGTGGCCAAGAAACGATATGTGGGACAAACATTTCTTTGGACAAAAAGCCTTTAATGCAACTCCGGACAATTATGATAAAAGCATTACAGAACGTTACGGTAAACCAAATAATCTGGAAGAATACACTAGAAAAGCACAGCTGTTAAACATAGAAACCAACAAAGCCATGTACGAAGGCTGGTTGGATCATATGTGGGAAGACGCTTCTGGAATTATGATCTGGATGAGCCAATCTTCGTATCCAAGTATGGTTTGGCAGACTTACGATTACTATTATGATTTAACGGGAGCGTATTGGGGTGTAAAATCGGCTTGTGAGCCTATGCACATTCAGTGGAGTCCTGTAGACAATTCGGTAAAAGTAATCAATACAACCGGAACCGATTTTAAAAATCTGAAAGCCGAAGTCGTTGTGTATAATTTAGATGGAAAATCGGTAGCAAAGTACAAACAAAATGCAGCAGTAGATTCTTATTCTAATACAGCAGTAGAAAGCTTTGTAATTCCGTTTTATTCCAATCAGAAAGATTTGGCTTTTCAAAAAAATGTTACTGCATCCTCTACTGATGGCGGAAACACAAGAGATGTTGCAGACGGAGATTCAAATACACGCTGGGCAAGTAATTCGACGGATAAGGAATGGATTTATGTAGATCTTGAAAAGGACTATATTATCAATCGTGTCGTTTTAAATTGGGAAAATGCTTATGGCAAAGAATACAAAATCCAAATCAGTTCCGATGCACAAAACTGGACAGATGTCAGTATTATTAAAGACGGAAAACAAGGACTTCAAACTATTTCATTTGATGAAACAAAAGGCCGTTACGTTCGAATGTTAGGAATAAAACGTGGTTCTGGTTGGGGGTATTCATTATACGATTTCAAAATTTTTGGTGCAGAAACCAATGTTGATACTTCCGATTTAAGTCCAGTGCATTTTATCCGATTAAAACTAAAAGATGCTTCGGATAAATTAATCAGTGAGAATTTTTATTGGAGAGGCACCAATATGAAAGATTTTACAGAACTGAATAAACTGCCAAAAGCAAACGTAAATGTTTCCAGTAAAGTCATAAAACAAAACGGGAAGTACTTGATAAAGGCTAAAATTTCAAGTCCGTCGGGAATCGCTTTTGGAATTCAGATTCAAGCGTTGAATGAAAAATCTGGAACTCAAATATTACCGGCAATCATAAGCGACAGTTATTTCACTTTACTAAAAGGCGAAAGCAAAGAAGTGACAATTGAATTTGATGAAACACTTTTAAAAAATGGTGAAAAACCAATTGTAAAAGCGATTCCCTATAATAAATAATCAGTTTAAAATCCTGCAAGGTTTCTAAAACCTTGTAGGTAAATTTATTTTAAAGATTTTTATCATAAACAAACCTGTCAGGTTCAATCGTAACGGAGAAAAAGATATAAGTTACCACAGATAATCTTTTTAATCTGTGGCAAAAAACAAAATACCATGAATATCAAGAAATACAAATTATTACTAGTACTACTAATACCCATTTTAGGTTATTCACAAAATAATCAGCTGGAACTGTGGTACACTAAACCCGCGTCTCAATGGGAAGAAACATTGCCCTTAGGAAACGGACGTTTAGGAATTATGCCCGATGGTGGAATTGAAACCGAAAAATTAGTCCTAAATGATATCACGCTTTGGAGCGGATCTCCGCAAGATGCTAATAATTATAAAGCCTATACTTTTTTACCTCAAATTAGAGAATTGTTATTAGCCAATAAAAACAGCGAAGCAGAACAGCTTATTAATCAAAATTTTGTTTGTACAGGTCCGGGTTCAGGAAGCGGGGACGGAGCAAACGTACAATTTGGATGTTATCAGGTTTTGGGAGATATGACTTTAAAGTTTGATTATAAAACCAAATCAAAAGCTATAAATTATAGTAGAAACTTAAATATTCAAACTGCACTTGCATCAACTCAATTTACCATTGACGACGTAATCTATAAACGAGAATATTTTGCAGGTTTTGGAGATGATGTTTTATTTATAAAACTGAGTTCAAGCAAAAAAGGAAAACTCAATTTTACAGTTCAGCTGGACAGACCGGAACATTTTAAAACTATCAACGGCAGTGATAATTCCTTAGTGATGACAGGTCAGTTAAACAACGGAATTGACGGAAAAGGAATGAAATATAAAGCCAAAGTAAAAGCCAAAACAGCAGATGGAAGTGTTTTATATACTAACAATACAATCGAAGTAAAAAACGCAACAGAAGTGGTGCTTTATGTTTCGGCAGGAACAGATTTTAAAAATCAGAATTTTGAAACTGTTGTAGATAAAACTTTGGAAACTGCTCTGCAGAAAAAATATGCAGATCAGAAGAAAATCCATATCCAAAACTATCAAAAGTTATTTAATCGAGTAGCTTTGAATTTTGGAAAAACAGCAAAAAACACATTGCCTACAAATGAGCGTTTAGATGCTTTTATGAAAAATCCGGATTCAGATACAGGGCTTCCGGTTTTGTTTTATCAATATGGACGATATTTAAGTATCAGCAGTACAAGAGTCGGTTTGCTTCCTCCAAATTTGCAAGGTTTATGGGCGCATCAGGTACAAACTCCCTGGAACGGAGATTATCATTTGGATGTCAATGTTCAGATGAATCATTGGGCTTTGGAAACGGGAAATCTGTCTGAATTAAATCTTCCTCTAAAAGATTTGGTTAAAGAAATGGTGCCTTACGGCGAAAAAACAGCCAAAGCCTATTACAATGCTGAGGGTTGGGTAGCTCACGTTATAACCAATATTTGGGGATTTACAGAACCGGGAGAAAGCGCCTCTTGGGGAATTGCAAAAGCAGGCTCCGGATGGCTTTGCAACAATCTATGGAATCATTATTTGTACACGAACGATCAAGCTTATTTAGCAGAAATTTATCCCATTATAAAAGGCGCTGCGCAGTTTTATAATAGCATGCTGGTAAAAGATCCGGAAACGGGTTGGCTCGTAACTTCTCCGTCTGTGTCGCCGGAAAATTCATTTTTTCTGCCTAACGGTCAGGATGCACATGTTTGTATGGGCCCAACAATAGATAATCAGATTGTTCGTGAATTATTCAATAATGTAATTACAGCCTCATCCAAATTAGGATTGGATAATACTTTAAAAATCGAGCTTGAAAAACGACTTAAATTACTGCCTCCTCCCGGAGTAGTTTCTCCCGACGGAAGAATTCAGGAATGGTTAAAACCTTATAAAGAGCCAGACGCACAGCATCGTCATGTTTCCCATTTATACGGACTTTATCCAGCGCCTTTAATCACACCAGAAAGCACACCGGAACTTGCGGAAGCAGCTAAAAAAACACTTGAAGTTCGCGGAGACGACGGTCCAAGCTGGTCAATCGCCTATAAGATGCTTTTTTGGTCTCGTTTAAAAGAGGGTAATAGAGCTTATAAATTATTAAAAACAATATTAAGACCAACATTAGCAACCAATATCAATTATGGAGCAGGAGGAGGAGTGTATCCAAATTTACTTTCTGCAGGGCCGCCATTTCAAATTGATGGAAACTTTGGTGCATCTGCAGGAATTGGTGAAATGTTAATTCAAAGTCATGCCGGTTTTATCGAATTACTGCCTGCTATGCCAGATGTTTGGCTAAAAGAAGGCGAAGTAAAAGGGCTTAAAGCCGAAGGAAATTTTACTGTAAACATGAAATGGAAAGATGGAAAAGTAATTCAGTACGAAATAAAATCTCAAGTTCCTGTTAAAGTGAAAATCAAAGTAAATAGTGAATTAAAAGAAATCATTTCATCTAAATTATAAGTTCGAGCATTACTCCTGCAAGGTTTTCAAAACCTTGTAGGTTTAATTTTTTATATCATTTCTAAATATAACACCTACAAAGTTTTGAAAACCTTGCAGGAGTAAAATAATAATATGAATTGCCTCCAGCTTTAGCTGGAGGTCAAAGAAGTCTATCACAAAGGGCTTTAGCCAAAACATCGCGATTTTGGCTAAAGCCCTTCTAGAATCCAATCTCAACAACCTACAGCTAAAGCTGTAGGCAATTCAAAAAATAATGAAATCATGTTTCATAAATCTTTATTCTAAAATGAAATTCAAACAAATACTATACTCTTGTGCCATAATAAGCTCATTAAGTTTAGGAGCACAAACTGCAGAAAAAACAACGTCTCATGTAAATCCGTTTATTGGAACGGGAGCAGCACACGGTTCGCCGCTTTCAGGAAATAATTATCCTGGTGCTACAGTGCCATTCGGAATGGTACAGCTAAGTCCGGACACCCGAAACACACCAGATTGGAGCGTTGCCTGTGGCTATAATTATAACGATACAACAATAGCAGGTTTTAGCCACACGCATTTAAGCGGAACGGGAGTAGCCGAATTATTTGATGTTATGCTAATGCCTTTCAGTGGTGCTATTGTAAAGGAAGAAACAGGGCAGAATGCTTATCAATCTAAGTTTACGCATGATAAGGAATCTGCAAAACCGGGTTATTACAGCGTGGAACTTTTAGATTATCAGATTAAAGCTGAATTGACTGCAACAACGCATGCGGGTTTTCATAAATACAGTTTTCCTAAAAATAAAGAAGCGCACATCATTGTTGATTTAGAGCATTCGATGAAAAAATCGGATTGGAATACTCGAATTATTGCGTCTCAATTATCATTTCCAAATGATCATACTATTGAAGGATTTCGAATTATTACGGGTTGGGCGCCTATGCGAAAAGTTTATTTTCATGCCGAATTTTCACAGCCTATAATTCGTAATCATATTACAGACGGGAATAATGTTTATGATAATGCAAAAGTGGTTAATGGCAATGCAATTAGGGCAATATTAGATTTTGATACTTCAAAACAGCAGGAAGTTTTGGTAAAAGTGGGAATTTCTGCCACAAGTATCGAAAATGCACGTTTGAATGTACAAACTGAAATTCCAGCTTGGGATTTTGACGGAACAATTAACAATGCCGATGCCGTTTGGGAAAAAGAATTAAGCAAGATAAAAATTGACGGCACAGAAGAACAAAAGCAGATTTTTTATACCGCTTTGTACCATACATTCATTCAGCCAAATACATTATCAGATTTGAGTGGAGATTATCCAACAGCCGATTTTACAGTTAGAAATTCATCCAAGCCTTATTATACGACATTTTCTTTGTGGGATACTTATCGTGGCGCACATCCGTTGTACACTTTGATTCAGCCCGAAAGAACCGCTGATTTTGTAAATAGCATGCTGGCATATTACAAAGTTTTTGGCTATTTACCAATCTGGCAGTTATGGGGACAGGAAAATTACTGTATGATTGGCAATCACGCGATTCCGGTTATTGTGGATGCTGTACTGAAAAAAATCCCGGGAATCGATGCCGAAGAAGCCTTTGAAGCCGTAAAGAATTCATCGTTGCGAGAACATCCCGGATCGCCATTCAATATTTGGGAAAAGTACGGATATATTCCGGAAAACTTAAAATCACAGTCAGTTTCATTGACTTTAGAAATGGCTTATGACGACTGGTGTGTAGCTGAATTGGCAAAGAAATTGGTTAAAATAGATGATTTCAATCATTTTACAAAACGTTGTCAGTTTTATAAAAATCTGTACGATAAAGAAATAAGTTTTTTCAGGGCAAAAGATGACAAAGGCAATTGGATTGGTCCTTTTGACCCGCTGAAATATGGAGCCAATGGCGGTTATCCGTTTACTGAAGGAAATGGATGGCAGTACTTTTGGTATGTTCCGCAAGATGTAAAAGGACTTATAAATTTGGTTGGAGGAGATCATGCTTTTACCAAAAAACTAGACACTTTTTTCACACTAGAAGACAAACCAGAAGAAGTAAATGATAATGCTTCGGGTTTTATTGGTCAATATGCGCACGGAAATGAGCCAAGTCATCATATTGCTTATTTATACAATTATGCAGGTCAGCCTTGGAAAACGCAAAAATACACTGCAGAAATACTAAATAAAATGTACAATACAACTTCTTCAGGCTATTCCGGTAATGATGATTGCGGTGAACTTTCGGCTTGGTATATTTTCGGCGCAATGGGGTTTTATCCTGTTAACCCAGCAAGCAGTACTTATGTTATAGGCTCTCCGCTGTTGAAAGAAGCTTCTATTGAATTGAAAAATGGAAAGACTTTTAAAGTCACTGCTAAAAATGTTTCAGATGAAAACATTTATATTCAAAGTGCTAAATTAAATGGTAAAAGCTATACAAAGACTTTTATTCACCAATCTGATATTGATAATGGCGGTGTTTTAGAATTTGTAATGGGATCGAAACCAAATAAAAATTGGGGAGTTAAACGAGACGATAAACCGATTAATTAGAAAAAAGTGAACTAAAAAAGTACACTGATGACACTGATTTACTTCGTAAAGACGCGGATTAAAACGGATTTCTACTTAAATTATTTAGAAAGATTAATTGAAAATCCGTTTTAATCCGCGTCTTCGCGTTAGCGAATCCGTATCATCTGTGTACTATTTCAAGATTAGTAAAAGCAAATAAGCTCCAGAGGAACGAAATAACCAGCATTGTAAAAAGATGTCGCTCCGCTGGAGCTTTGTCCTCAATAATAAATACAATTACTATAAATATTTCGCTTCTCCGAAGCTAATCTTTAGTTCCTATTTAAAATACTAACTTAAACTGAAACCGATTCCTTATTTTTTAATAATGAAAGGTGTATCGTAACGCCTGAATGGCTTTTTTCTTCAGACAGAACACTATTAAATGACTGCTCAGCTTCGGCTTTTTTATCAAGACCTAGAAGACCTAATCCTTTCATGTACAAGCAGTGAATTTTGTTTCGCTTATCTAAATCATCTTCCCAAATCATAAGATCTGGAAGTGAAACTGCAAAATAATCAATCGTAACATGATCGTTTACATGTTTTTCTGCATAAGCAACGAACTTTTCAAAACGTTTATTGGCTTCTGCAATATTGTTTAATTTTAAGAAAGCCAATCCTTGATAGAAAATTTTGTCCGGCTGCTGATCATTATAAAAAATCGCTGCTGTAGGTTCTTCTAATCCCTGAGTTGCTTTTTGCCACCAGTTTTTAGCTTCTTCCAGATTGTTTTTCTTTTCGAAAGCTACTCCAAGCCAATAATGGATATCATTTTCCTGTGCGCCCGGTAGTTTTCCTTCACCTAAGTTTTCAGGATATGTTTGTGCCTGCTCTAAAAGTGCTATGGCTTTATCATAGTTGCCTTCAGTAATGTGCTGTTTAGCAATTTCAGTCAAAGAAATCAGGTATTGACCGCTTACTTTTCCTTCGCCGCCTTCCCAAGGATGGAAAATTCTATTTTCTATTAAAGTCAGTGCTTTATCGTGCTTGCCCAATAAATTGTATAAAGCCGCTCTCTCTAAATACACATCATCTCTTTGAATAACCAACTCCAAATGCTTTTCTAAGAAAGCAAGTCTAAAGACTAAATCTCTGTTCAAACGCTTGTACAATTGGTCTAATTCCATTAAAATTCTGGAATCTTCTGTATCCAGAGAAAATGCTTTTTCCAAACTAGCCAGTGCTTTTTGTTCATCATTCAATTTATTATAATAAGCCAATGACAAGTTTCTATGAACTGTTGGAAACGTATCATCTATTGCCACCGATTTTTCCCAGCAGGAAATAGCATCATCATAGAATTTAGAAGCATACCAAAAGTTTCCTAAATAATACAACGCTTTTGCATCATTAGTTTGTTTTTCAATTACTTCAGAAAGCACTAAAGCGGCCTCAATCTGATTTGGAAAACAATAATCCGGTTTTGCATGAGAAGCCATTTGGAAACATTTTTCGGCTTGACCGAAATCATTTAATTTTTCATAAAATGAACCTGCAAAATACCACGCCATCGGATAGGTATTTTCATCTTTAAGGCCTTCATTTAGTAATCCTGCAGCTTCTTCATATAAACCAGCCGCATTGTAATCTAAAGCATATTCAATATAAGTATGAATATTATTTCGGATCAATGCATTTAGGTACGTCAAATCTTTTTTATCAGTACTTAAAAGATACTTTTCGTATAGCAATCCAAAATTAAACGAATCATTCTGTAAATAATGGCCTGCAAGCTGAAGCGCTTTTTCTTTTTGATTTAATTTTCTAAGAAATGCCACTTGCAAATGCAGTGCTTTATGATCTTCGGTATTTTTAGAAATAGCTTTTTGAATGTGTTCCAAAGCCAGTTCAAAATCACCGTTTAATGCATCAAGCTGTGCTACGTAGAAATAACCCTGATTTTGCCAGGCTGCATTCCAGGTCGATTTGTAAAAAGCATCGTAAGCTTCTTTGTTTTTGTTTTGATATTTAAGACATAATCCCAAATTGAAATAAGCTTCACCATCATACGGATTTGGATTTCGCTGTGTCAATGTTTTTATAGCTGCTCTGAAATACGGCTCACTTTCTGTGAATTTTGCTCTTCGCATCAGCCATAATCCCATTGCATTGTTGGAACGAACATCGCCAGAATCACGTCTAATTGCTTCTTCGTAATACGGAATCGGACTGTAAGTAGCGTGTCTGTATTGTTCTAAATGCTGAGCCGTCAGGAATAATTGCTCGTTATTTTCGATGTCTTCCGGAGCAAGTGCAGGTTTTGCTGCTTCCGGAATTTCGTCTTCGTTTTGTGCTTCGTAATTCCAATCAACTAGAACTTTATCATCTGCATCGGTCACAGAAATTGATAAACCTTCTAAAGAAGTGTTATGATCAAAATCGATAGTTTCTTCAAATGAATTATATGGAGATGCATCATACTGTTTTTGAAATAAAACAATATCGCTGTTTTTTAAAGTAACGGTTGTTTTTGGATAAACACCTGTTGTGTAAGCTTTAATAACAAGTTTGTTGTCAATACTTTCCAGATTAACCATCGCGTTTTTAGTAGCATTTTTTACAACTCCTAAATCACGATATGGCATAAAATATTGTGTAAATTCTTTTTGTTCACCCGGCATAATCCAGGTAAAGTCAGGCTGATTATCGGTATAAACACCACACATCAATTCGATATAAGGACCGTCTTCATCGGTAAGATTGCGATCCCAAGCACGACCGAAATCGCCGTGTCCCCAAGTCCATTGTTTTTTTCCAGGAGAAACATGATGATTGGCAACGTGCAATAAACCGCCTTTTGAATCATTTTCGTAACCGCCAACAAAATTATATTTGGAAGCAATCGCCATATAAGAAGTTGGAACGGGAATATTTTTGTAACGAGAAATATCAGTTCCTGGCGAATAATCTACTTTATAATACGTTCCTTTTGCAATTGGAAAAGACGAAACATCACGTTTACCATGATCAAAAACAGCATTTACATCTGGCGGAAAAACCGATTGATAATCATCATTTACTTTTACAGCAGGATTGGCCCACCATAAAAAAGTCTGCGGGAAAGAGGTTCTGTTATATAATTGCGCTCTAATTTCTAGATAAGCCTTATCTGGATACAGTCGGAAACCGGCCATACCTTTGGTTCTAAACATACGTTCTACCTCACTGCACCAAACAGTTGCACTGCCGTCTTCATGTTGTTCTATAGTAAAATCAACAGGATCAAAAGTGGTTGGTCTATGGTGCTGAGGCCAGTTAAACTCGATTCCGCCAGAAATCCAAGGTCCAGTAAGCCCAACTAACGCAGGTTTTACCACTTGATTGTAATATACAAAATGACGTTCTTTGGTTTTGTCATAAGCCATATGAACACGCCCGCCAAGTTCTGGAAGAATCATTATTTTGACAAACTCATTTTCAAGATAAACGGCTTGGTATTCTTTATTGGTTTTTTCGTCAGCGATTTTTTCAATAACCGGATAAGGATATACAGATCCGTTACTTCCCTGATAAACTCTTTTCTCAATAAATACAGGATTTTTTTCAGGTTTGCCCACCTCATAAGTTGGCAGGATTATTTTTTCCTTCCAAACATTTACTTTTTGCATGATGTAATGAAATTTAAATTATTGAATATTCTTTGATTCTTTATCAGAAACCATCAGTTTTTCAATCTCTTCGAGACTTTTGTTTTTGGTTTCAGGAAGTTTTTTGAGTACAAACCAAAATCCTAAAGCACAGATAATTCCGTAGATCCAGAAAGTTCCGGATGTGCCTAAGTATTCGTTGAAGATTGGAAATGTTTGTACCAAAAGTGCAGATGCAATCCAGAGTGCAAATGTGGCAACAGACATTGCAACACCTCTGATTCGGTTAGGGAAAATTTCAGATAAAATAACCCAGGTAATAGGAGCAAGGGACATGGCGTAAATAGCAATAGCTAATAATACCAGTAATAATAAAGGGAAACCAGTAACATTGGTATAGTAAAAATACCCAAGTAAGGCGTAAATTATAGCAAGTCCAGCAGAACCAAAAAGCATTAGTTTTTTACGTCCCAATTTATCTACAGTTCCCATGGCAACCAATGTAAAAACAAGATTGATACTTCCTGTAATTACGATATTCATAAACAAATCGTTAATGCTATAACCTGCTGAAACAAAGATTTCCTGAGCATAGTTAAAAATGATATTGATACCGCACCATTGCTGGAAAGCAGCTAATACAATTCCGATTAATAGAATGGGTAAAGCTCTTTTATCAAGGAGCATTTTAAAATCAGTTTTTTCGGTTTCTTCTGTAAAAGTTTCTTTGATGGTAGCAATCGCTTCTTTGGCGTAAGCCAATCCTCCAATTTTGGTTAAAGTATTTTCTGCTTTGTCATGACCGCCTTTTTTTGCAAGGTAACGAGGGCTTTCAGGAATCAAAAACATTAGAATAAAGAAAAGTACTGCCGGAAAAAATCCTGCCCAAAACATCCATCTCCAGCCTGTTTGACCATTCCATGAAGCTAAAATCTGCTCATGCGAATAATTGGGCGGAATAACATCAGTAATTAACATATTGGTGATCTGCGCAGCAAGAATTCCAATCACAACCGTTAACTGATTGATAGAAACAAATAATCCTCGGGTTTCCTGAGGCGCAATTTCTGCAATGTATAAAGGAGAAATAGTAGAAGCGATTCCAATTCCGACTCCGCCTATAATTCGCCAGATAATAAATACGGTAAAGGTTTCAGAGGCTCCTGTTCCAAGAGCACATAAGGAGAATAATACGGCAGCAACGATTAGAATAGGACGTCTTCCGTAACTGTCGGCTAATTTTCCGGCAACGGCTGCTCCCGCAACGCAGCCTACAAGCGCACTGCTCATTGCCCAGCCTTGTAAAGCCGGAGAATTTGTAATGCCAAAATAAAGTTCGTAAAATGGTTTTGCACCGCCGATTACAACCCAGTCGTAACCAAAGAGTAATCCGCCCAATGCCGCAACAAGGCTAATTGATAGTAAAAAGGTATAATTATAGTTTTTCATAAAAAGGTTTTATAGCTTTTGTAAAATTAGCGGAATAGGAACCTTTGATTTATGGATATTTTTTTTGAATAGATGGATTATAATCTGATTTTTGGGTATTGAATGCTTAAATACGAAAACAATTGCGTTACTGCTTGTATTCGGTTCGATATTGTATAGGCGAAGTACTCATGATTTTTTTGAACAAACGAGAGAAATACAAAGGGTCATTAAACCCTAAATTAAAACTGATTTCTTTTATGCTCATAGTCGTAAAACTGAGATATTGACAGGCTTTCTGCATTTTTAGATAATTGAAATAATGTATAGGAGAGTAGCCGGTCTGCTTCTTAAATAGTGTAAAAAAATGAGAAGGAGAATAGTTAAAATAAGCGGCAACATCATTAATTTTTAAGGAAAGATCAAGATGTTTTTTCATATAGTCAATAGCCGATTCTATAGTATTATCCTCTGAAAATTTTCGGTTCTTTTGAATGAAGAATTTTTCATACAAAAAGGTATTTAATAACTGCCATAACGATAGATTGGCAAATTCGAGATTACTGGCGCTATAACCGTCTTCCATAACATCAAGAATGTTTTCAAAAAGTTCAATTCGTCTTTCTTCAAGTGATAATTGAGGTGCAGTGTCAGGATGTTCGGCAATGAATTTATCATAGAAAAAAGGTGCCTGAATTCCTGTAAAATGAATCCAGTAAATACTCCACGGATTTTGTTTTAAAGCATAATAATCATGTGCCACTTCAGGAGGTATTATATAAAAGGTATTGGCTTTTAATGTTATCGTTTTATTTTCTTTGCTTATGATACCTTCTCCTTTATAACAATAAATTAAAATGTATTGCTTGCTCCCATGTTTTCGTTTCATGGAATGATGGCTTGCATTAGGAAACACACCAATATCCGTAAAATACAAACCAGCAATCAGCGGATTCTTTTTTATGATAGAAAGGATGTTTTTTGGAATTACAATCATTCGTTGTCCCAGAAAACCTTCTTTGACTTTTGTTTTTTCCTTTTGAGATGCATTTTTCATTTTTCCTGAATCTGGTTTTTCAAATATCGTAATTTAATCCATGCTTTCACAAAAAATGTCCATTTTGAGAACAATAATCAAAACTAAATTTGAAATTCTATACTAACACTACAGATTTTAACCTTTTTGTAAAACTATATGAATCCTACAAATAATATTGTTTGTGAGTCTTTTGGCTGGCATGGTGAAAAAGAAATCTTCAAATTTCAGATCACAAATAGTCACGGCAACTATGTCGAACTTATTAATTATGGTGCCATAGTAAAATCCATAGTGGTGCCGGATAAAATGGGAAACAAAGAAAATGTGGTTTTAGGATTCCCAACTTTAGAAGGATATCTAAAAGATCAATCTTATATAGGAGCAACTGTTGGGCGTTTTGCCAACAGAATTCATAATGCGGCATTTTCTATCGAAAATAAAATCTATCATCTCGATAAAAACGATGGTAAAAACAATAATCATAGTGGTTCGGCTGGATTTAATAACAAAGTATTTGATTTTATTGTAGAAGAAGATGCCGTAATTTTTTCTCTTGAAAGTAAAAATGAAGAAGGCGGTTTTCCGGGGAATTTAAAAACAAAAGTGACCTATAAATGGACGGATCAAAACGAACTCAAAATTGAATTTTTGGCGGAAGCCGATGAACCAACTCCACTAAACTTTACCAATCATGCTTATTTTAATTTATCTGCTTGTAAAGAAAAAATACAACATCATCAGCTTAGTATTCAGGGATCTAAAATTCTGGAAAGTACAGCCGATTATATTCCGACCGGAAAAATTTTACTTGCCGACGAATATTTGTTTTTGAAGGATAAGCTAAAAGATGTAATGCAAAATGGCGGACTTAATCTCTATTATATTTTTGATAGAAATACTAAAAATGAAAATCCTGTCTGTGAGTTGTACGATGAAAAATCGGGAAGAATAATGCGGGTTTATACTTCTTATCCTGGAGTGCAATTATACACGGGAGATTATTTGAATTGTGATAGTATCGGAGAACATAATAAATTATACAGCCCTTTTGATGGACTTTGTTTAGAATGCCAGTACTATCCTGATAGCCCAAATCATGAACATTTTCCGAATACGATATTCCAATCGGGACAAGTTTACAACGAAACTATTGTTTATGCTTTTGATGTAATCCAATAAAAAAAAGAACTATCACCTCTAATAATTATATAAATGAAAAAAATGTTTCTTAACCGATCTTTAAGCGTGCTGATACCCGCCGTATTTTTGATGCTGACGAGCTGCGTAGCACAAAACGAAGAACTTTCTCTTAAGTCTAAGGACAATCAAAATAAGATTGAGCTGTCTTTAAGCCAAGACGGGAAATTGTCTTATAAAGTTACCCGCAAAGACCAGGCGATAATTTTAGATTCGCCTCTTGGATTAAATTTCGAAAATAATGATTTTACTTCAGGACTATCTGTTGTAAAAGTTTCGCCAATTGAAGAAAAGCGCGAAAAATACGAACTTAAAGTTGCGAATAACAAAGTTGCAGATCATGTTTTTAAAAGCAAAAGCATTACGTTCAAAAATAGCAAAGGCGCTTTAATGACAATAGATTTAATTGCAGGCCAAGAAGGTGTTGCTTTTAGATATAGGTTTCCAGAGCAGGAAAAACAAACTAGAATACTTAAGAATGAATTGACAGGTTTTCATATAGCTCAGAACGCAAAAGGATGGTTACAGCCTTATAACAAAGCAGGAGATTATACGCCAGGTTATGAGGATTTTTATATTAATGTAAAGCCTGGAGATCCTATAAATGGTGCAAGAGGTGAATCTGTAGGTTGGTGTATGCCGGCGCTTTTTAATGTAAATAATACTCAAAATTGGGTTTTAATTGCAGAATCAGGAACAGACGGTTCGTTTCCGGGCTGTCATTTAAATCCGGATTATAAAGACGGAATTTACAGCATTGCTTTTGCTAAAAATGATGAAAAATTCACACTGCCTTTAGCCGATAAAGGAATTGCTTATCCTGAATCAAGCTCGCCTTGGACAATGCCATGGAGAGTAATCATGATTGGCGATAAAGCAGGAGATATTTTGTTATCAACGATGATTACCGATTTAGCTCCGGCTTCTAAAATTACGGATACTTCATGGATTGAAACAGGAAAAGCGGCCTGGTCATGGTGGTCGCATCCTGAAGATTTTACACCGGAAATGTATAAAAAGTTTACTGATGTTTCGGCTTCATTCGGATTTAAATACACGCTTTTTGACGCTGGATGGGAAAAGGCAAACAAAGAAGGAAAAATTATCGATCACGCTTTATCTAAAGGAGTTAAACCTTTAGTTTGGGGGTATTCTTCAGAATATTTCGATCCTGAAAAAAGAAAGAAAAGGTTCAAAGAATTGGCTGATATGGGCGTAAAAGGGGTTAAAATCGATTTTTGGTGTTCAGACAGACAAGAAGTAATGGCAACCCTTCAATCGGTTTTTGAAGATGCGGCTAAAGAACATCTTTTGGTAAACCTTCACGGTACGACCATGCCAAGAGGCTGGCATAGAACATGGCCAAATTTTGTAACAGCAGAGGCTATTTTAGGAACCGAAAGCTATTTTTATGAGCCAAGATTCCCGGAAAAAGCGGCAGAACAAAATACTGTACTGCCATTTACAAGAAACGTTGCAGGGCCAGCCGATTATACGCCTTTTGCTTTGACTTTTAGAAAATATAAACGTTTAAACACAGCGGCACATGAATTGGCTATGACCATGATTTATACTTCAGGAATTATCCATTTTGCCGATTCAGAAGAGGTTTTTGCTTCGCTTTCAGACGATCTTAAAAATCTTTTTAAAGAAATGCCTGCGACCTGGGATAAAACAGAATGTATTATTGGTGAACCAGGTAAGGCATTAGTGTTGTCGCGTCAAAAAGATAATCTTTCTTATGTTGTTGGTATCAATGGGACTAATACAAATCAGTCTATAACAATTGATCTGAAAAAATACGGCAAAGGTTTTTCAAAATTCAGAATTATCTCTGAAGGAAAAGATCCTTTAATGGATTTTAAAGTAGAAACTTATCCTGTAACTTCAAACTGGAAGTATAGTTTAGCGCCTAAAGGAGGATTTATTATACAATTTATAAAGTAAAGCCCTGAATATAAAAATAGCCCTAATGAAAATTAGGGCTATTTTGTATATAGAGTGTTCGTTAAATCAGAATTTGCTTTGCATTTTATAAAGTAATATTGGTATTCAGCCAATGATTCACATCATCAAACATTTGTTTGTTTACAGTATGTCCTTCTTCGTAAGAGTGAAACTCAGGATTTAGGTTTTTGGTTTTAAGAAATTCTAAAGCATCTGTAGCATATTGGTAATTTAAAACCGGATCTTGTTTTCCATGCGAAATAAAGATTTTAAGCTTTTCCAGACGTTTTTCATCTGCAATTAAAGGTTTGATTTCCGGCAGAAGTCTTCCGCTCATAACAGCAATTCCTTTTACTTTTTCAGGAGCTGTAAGGGCAACGCTGTAACTCATTATACCACCCTGACTAAATCCCATTAAATAAACTTCTTTAGCATCAAAAGTGATTTCGGTTTTCAGGTCTTCAATAAAATCGATTAGCATTTTTCGGGCATTTTCGGCTTGTTGCTCATTTATTTGAGGTTTTCCTGAAGAAAAATCAACCTGAAACCAGGCAAAACTGTTTGCTCCAAAAGTAAGCGGGCCACGTGCTGAAACTACTACGAATTTTTCAAGTAAATCGGGAGCAAACGAAAAAAGATTTTGTTCGTTTCCGCCAACACCGTGCAATAAAATCAGTAGTGGAGGGTTTTCTGTTCTAATTTTAGGCTGTCTGATTAAATAGTGCAGCTTTGTATTTTTTATATCTGAATTCATAAGTGTAAAACTGAAGATTGTAATTGAAATAAGGATTCCAAATGAAATCCAAAACCATTTGTTTAAACTCATGCTTTATCTATTTTAACTGACATCATGTTCAATGATCCTGCTAAAATGGCATCGTTAAAAATAGTGGCTTTTTCATCTTTTTCTCTAAGAGATAAAGTGTATAGCAAGGGCATATAATGTTCCGGAGTAGGTACGGCCAGTTGAAACTCTTTTCCTTGTTTATCAAAGTTTACCAGAGATTGATGATCGTTTTCCAAAATCATCTTTTTCATTTTTTCATTGGCAATATGAGCCCATTCAAAAGCGTAACCCGGAACCGTCATTTTGTCCCATGCAGCAAGTCGTAAATTATGAACGGAGTTTCCGCTTCCCACAATCAAAATTCCTTTACGTCTTAAAGCAGCCAGTTCTTTTCCTAATTCGTAATGATAAGAGGCTGGTTTGGTATAATCGATGCTCATTTGAATAATCGGAATATCAGCATTTGGATAAAGGAATTTTACCACTGTCCAGCAGCCGTGATCAAGACCCCAGTCATTACTTAATCCAACAGAAGCTGAAGTAATCAGTTTTTGTGTTTCCAAAGCCAGTTCGGGACTTCCGGGAGCAGGATACTGAACGTCAAAAAGAGCCTGTGGAAAACCGCCAAAATCATGTATAGTTTCGGGTTTTTCCATAGCAGTTACAAAAGTTCCTTTGGTTTCCCAATGTGCTGAGATACACAAAATCGCTTTTGGTTTCGGAAGCGTTTTGGCTATGTTTTGAAAACCCTGCGTAAAGCTATTATCAGCAAGAGCATTCATCGGATTTCCGTGTCCAAGAAACAGCACGGGCATTCTTTCTGTTGCGGCGAAAGAATCTGAAACAGTTTTAAGAGAGCTCAATTTCATTGCAGCAGCTCCAATTGGTAGTATTGCCATAGTTTTTAGAAAATCTTTTCGATCCATTTTATATTGTAATTCGTTCTTTTAAGAGTATCTTTTTTTTGTAATTACAAAGTTCAGATTAATAAGAAAGAATGTGGTAACGATTTTCGGAAGAAAGGTTGTGTTTTTAAGAAAGGAGTTTCTTCATTTCTTCTCTAAATTCAGTAGGAGTCATACCGGATTTACGTTTAAAAGCATGTGTAAAATAGGTTTTTTCGTTAAACCCTAATTCATAACCAATCTCCGCGATATTTTTATCTGTAGTCATTAAAAGGTTTTTGGCCTCGGTAAGTTTTCGGGTTTCTATTATTTCAGAGACGCTCTGTTGTAAAATATTCTGACAGATGAGGTTTAAATTGCGGGAAGTCATAAAGAGTTTTTCTGCGTAGAAATTAACGTCTTTAGAGTCCTTATAGTGTTCTTCTAATAATCTTAGAAAGTTTTTAAAAGTGGAACTCTGGATTTTGTTAGATTCGTCATTATTAAGGTTGAGTTTGCGCCTTTCCGATTCTATAATTGTAAATAAGGCACTTAATAACTGTCTTACAACAGCAAGATCAGGTGCTTCCTGAGTATGTTCATCATGAATCATTTTGCAGAGAATGTCCAGCTTCTCGAAACACTGATTACTCTGCATACTGATGTTTGCCTTGTCATGAAAAGAGGCATAAAGACTAAAAGTGGTTTCGGCAATAAATTCGCTTTTAAATCGTAAAACCCACATATCGCATTCTCCATCTTTTATAAGAGGTTTGGCACGATGAATTTTTCCCTGGGTTACAAAACTGATAAAAGGGGCATCGATTAATTTGGATTTGAAATCTATAAAATGTTCCAGCTGGCCTTTGTTACCAATAATAAGTTCTTCAAAATTATGCGAATGAGGTTCATTTACAGACTGCATTATTTTTTCAGATTCTGATGCAGTTATGCGAAATATTTTGAAAATTTCTGTCATTATTTATTCTTTACAGACAAGTTATAAAGGTAACTATTTATGACAATTATATACTTTAGTATTTGCGTAAATTCAAATCTGTCATTTTCTGTACTTCCGTTTTTTTAATTTCATAAAAATGAAATAAATACGAAAGTTCTAAAATGATGTATCGATGTATTTTCTTAGCTTTGTAATACGCACCGTAAAAATCTTTTATTATGCCGATAATTGAACAATCAGAATATAACTTTCCTTCTATTATTCATCGCAACAGGCATGTTTCTACCATTTATGCTGCTTTGATTAAAAAGTTTGAAGCTCCTGGTTACATCAGGGAAAAACTGGAGTTAAAAGATGGTGATTTCATTACTGTCGATTTTGTTCTAAACAATTCTAAGAAGGCTGTTATCTTATGCCATGGTTTAGAAGGAGATTCGCGCAGGACTTATAATAACAGTTGTGCGGCTTATTTTCTGGAACAGGGTTTTTCAGTTTTTGCCTGGAATAACCGGACTTGTGGCGGAGAAATGAACCGATTGCCCAGACTTTATCATCATGGAGCAGTAGATGATCTTAATGAAGTAGTTCAGTTTACATTGCAAAAAGGATTTGAAGAGGTTTATCTTATCGGATATTCGATGGGTGGTGTTCAGCTTTTGAATTATTTAGGATGGACCAAAATTGATTCTCGTATCAAGGCTGCTGTTTCGATTTCTGTGCCAACACATATTGCAACAAGTGCCGAAGTACTCAAACAAGGTTTTAACAAAGTCTATTTAAAAAACTTTACAATTGATATTAAAAAAAAGCTGAGATATAAAGCAATTCAGTTTCCGGATTTTATAAACCGTGATCAAATAGAAAAAATTTCTACTTTTGATGAAGTCGATCAGTATTTTACTGCGCCGCTTCATGGTTTTGCGAGCCGTGATGACTATTATCAGCGCGTTTCCCCTGAATTTTCACTTAAAGATATAACTACTCCCGTTTTAATTATAAACTCACTTGACGATCCTTTTTTAGGTGAAAGATGTTATCCAAGAGCTATAGCAAAGGACAGCGAATACGTTTATCTTGAAACTCCAAAATATGGAGGTCATTGTGCTTTTCCGTTGCGTAACTCCACTTATTCTTATGCAGAGAAAAGAGCTTATGAATTTTTTAAATCCTGTCAAACTTCCTTTATAGCTTAATACTAAATAATAGTTATTCAAAAAAAATGATAAATCTCCCGTAAAAAACTTACAGGTTCTCTTTAATAACCGATTTTAATTGGTTTTTGTTTTTAACTTAACATACAGTTTGTAATTAAATAAACTTCCAATTGTATCCTTGTCAGTTAAAATAAAAACGATGACCAGGATATTACTATTTTTTTACTTTTTCACAATATATTCATTTGGACAACAGGTAAAATTTGAAAATTTTACTACCAATCAGGGATTATCCAATAATTCGGTAGTCGATATAGAAAATGATAAAGACGGAGGATTATGGATTGCTACCTGGGACGGTCTGAATTACTTTGACGGTTATCATTTCAAAATTTTCAAAAAGAGTTTTGAGGATCCAAAAACCATTTCCAGCAACTACATAACTAAGTTAGAAAAAGATTCAGAAGGAAAAATCTGGCTCATTACAAAAGAAGGGCATATTAATAAATATCTCGGTAATGATGAGTTTCAGGAGTTTAAATTCAAAAGCCTTCCAACGGATATTTATTTATCGCAAAAAGGTAATATTGTTGTAGAAACGGGTAAAAAATATTTTGAGTTTAAAGACAAATCTTTTGTGGAGACTGCCAGCAATAATGTTAAAGCAACAGATTATAAAAACCTCAAAAATATTTTACTAAGAAAGTATCCAACGTTAATCATCAATGATATTTTAAAAGATAAAGCAGGAAACATTTGGTTTGCAACCCGAGAAAACGGATTGTACATCATTACAAATGAATCTGATGAAAATAATATACAGCATTTTACAGCCGATTTATATTCGCCTTATTCCCTTAAAAACAATGAAATAGAAGTAATCCACGAAGACTATTTCGGAAATATTTGGTTGGGGCAGAAAGACGGAGGATTGAGTATGGCTTTTGGCGGTTCTGAAAAAATAAATTCAGTTATGCCACATCCGCTTAAAGAACCAAATCTTCCAAATGAAACCATCAGGGCTGTAACCAAAGACAGCAAAGGAAAAATATGGCTCGGTTATTATACAAGAGGGCTTTACTATTATAATGATGGGAGTCATTCTTTTCAAAAGTTTAAAATTGATAAAGCAGCTTCAAGCCCGGATTGGGAACGCATTAGATCTTTATTTACGGCTAGTGATGGCAGTATTTGGGCAGGAACTTACAAAGGAATTCTGCATATTTCAGATCAAAAAAGTACAAGTTATGATAGCGGCACCGCAGGAATGCCTATTGAAAGATGTTATTCTATCTGCGAAGACCAAAACAAACAGCTCTGGATGGGATGCTGGAACGGAATGGCAAAATTTAATATGATAACGGGAAATTTCGAAAAGTTTAAAGGACAGGAATTACTCAGTAAATTTCATATAAGATGTGTAAAAAAGAGCAATCAGAATCTGATACTGGCAACCGAAAACAGTGGTGTTGTGGTCTTTAATTTAACGAATGGGACTTTAAAAAAAATAACAACCAAAGAGGGAATTTTAGGCAACAGTATTTATTCTGTTTTTATGGATCATGAATCTGATAATTACTGGATTGCCTCTTTGGGTGGCGTTACTATCTACAATAAAAGAAAAGGTGTCGTTAAAAATATTGCAGAATCTGACGGACTGCCAAGCCACATGGTTTATGGTTTGATAGATAACGGAGATAAAGTCTGGATCAGCACTACAAAAGGAATTGCTTCGATTGACAAAAAAAACTATTCGGTTACTTCTTATAATCCCGATTACGGATGGCAGGCACTCGAATTTTCAGAAGGGGCTTATTATCAGGATTCAAAAGGGAATTTATTCTTTGGAGGTGTAAACGGACTTAATTATTTTAATCCAAACACGCTTCAAATCAACAATTCAAAAGCAAAAATTAAATTGAAAATTGATGGAAATGAAAATTATCAAACTGCTTTTGAAAAAGGTTTCAGCGATAATGAATTAAAAATTGAAGTAATTCCGATTTTATTTCCGGGCAGTAAAAAAAACAATATTTATTACAAACTGGAAGGAAGTGATGAAGATTGGACTCTGCTTCCTGAAGACAATAAAATAGAATACAGCGGATTATCTTCCGGAGATTACAGTTTTTTAGTAAAAGAAGGAAATGATGGCATTGCTGAGCCTGCTTTCTTTACACTTCATATTACAGAAGCTTTTTACGAATCGATTTTGTTTTATATTCTGTTATCGGGTTTGATATTATTTGGATGTATAATGGTGATTTATGCTAAAAATAAAACCGCTCTTGCACAGCAGAAATATCTGGAAGAGCTGGTAAAAGCACGTACCGCTGTTATCGAAAATCAGAAGAAAAACCTGGAAGAAATTAATGCAGAACTGGATCAAAAAAATAAACAGATAATTGAACAGAAGGAAAAACTTTTAATTCTTCACAGTAATTCAAAAAATGGAAATTTTGAAATTGAAAAGTTCAAAACATTCATGCTGGCTGAGTTTCAGGAACCGATATCGAGAATTATTAAAGCTTCAGGTTCTTTAAAAAAAGACACAGAAACGCAGCGCGCTCTATTATCTGAATCCGGGAAATTGGTCAATCTTATTTCAGAATGGAATTATCTGGAACATGTAAAAGATCTTGGACCGGTAAAGAAAACAGCGGTGAATTTATTTCCTGTTTTAAAAAATAATGTAGAGAAACTAAAAAAAGATTCTCAGCTTAATGAAGTAAACTTTAACTGCGAAATAGACAATACGGATTGTTTTGCTGCCGTAGATGTATTGCGTTTAAAACTTTCGCTGCAATATTTTTTTAATGATTTAAATAAATACTCCGACAAAGACAGTACGCTCAATATTGCAATTGTGTATGAAAGTAATTGTATAGAAATCAAAACAATTTCGGATAGTATTATTTTAAAAAATAACTGGGAAACCATTTTACATTACAGTCCTTATTTTAGAGCCTTACAAATTTTACTGCAGGATTTGAATGGAGAAATTATTTCTTCATCTAATGAACAGTTTGAAGCTAAACTGCGGATTCCAATAGAAATTGTGGATTCGAATGTTAACTTCAAAGAAACCATTTCGTGGAAAAATTTTAATTATCAGGATCAGCTTGCTGCTGATAAAAAATGTCTTTTGGTTTTTGGAGATGCCTATAACGGTCCGGCTGCGAATCAGATTTTAGAAAACGAAAACTATAATTTAATTTTTGAAAGTTCTGTTTCGAATCTAAATGCCATAATTAAACAGATTGAAATTGCTGCTTTAGTTTTTTATCAGGCAGAATTCTCCCGTGAGCTCATTAATTTTCTAAAACAAATTAAAGAAAACAGCACGGTAAAAATCCCGCTTATTTATATCTCTGAAAATAGTAACTACGAACAGGAAGAGCAATTACTGGAACTGGATATTGACACACATATTAAACTCCCTGCAAGTTTATCATTCATTAGTAAAAAGATTGACCGATTGATCAATCAAAACAGCGAGCCTGTAAAAGAATATAAAATCCAGCAGAAAATCTTTGAAATCCTGACAGAGAATAATGAAAATATTACACCAAACGAAAAGCTTTTAAAAAGAGCTTTAGAAATCATTAAAGAAGAATTGCAGAATCCGGCATTTAATGTTGAAATGATGGGAGAACAATTAGGCATTTCCAGAGTAAAATGCTATCGTTTATTTAAGGAGACTTTAAATCAGTCTCCTTCAGATATTTTAACCTCGCTACGCTTACAAAAAGCAGAATTATTATTAAAAACCAAAAAATTAAACATCTCCGAAATCAGTTTTGAGTGCGGTTATAATGATCCAAAATATTTTGGACGTTCTTTTAAGAAGTATTTTGGCAAAAGTCCGAAAGAATATAAAGAATATTCACTTTAGGTTTTCTGTTAGCCCTGTATTTGCAGAAAGTTAGCCTAATGTTAATGAACGAATTTCACCCTTTTTCGGTATTAATTCTCTCCTAAATTGCATTAAAAGTCCTCCTTTGAAAAACAAAAATCCTCCTTTTGGAGGAACCGTTAAAATACTTTTGGCAAAACAAAAAAAGTAATTTAAATGAAAAAAATTTATGCATTGCTAATTCTTGCCTTCGGATGTATGTCATACTCCTTTGCGCAGGGAAGTGTATCAGGAGTTGTGGTTTCTGATGTAGAAAAAGTACCGGTTCCTGGTGTCTCTGTTTATATTAAAGGAGAACCAAAAGGAGCTGTTACAACAGATTTCGACGGGAATTTCGTAATTAAAGCACAACAAAAAGAAGGTGTTTTGGTTTTTTCTTATGTTGGGTTTCAAACAAAAGAAGTTTCTTTCTCAGGTACTCAAAAACTGACTGTTTCTTTAGCAGAAGAAGTTAGTACTTTAAATGAAGTAGTAGTGGTTGGTTACGGTACTCAAAAGAAATCGGACGTAACCGGAGCTATTGGTTCTGTAAAAAGCGAAAATTTTAATAAGGGAGTTGTTGCCAATGCAGGTCAGTTAATTCAAGGTAAAGTTGCCGGAGTTAATGTAACGGCATCAAGTGGTGAGCCTGGGGCAAATCAAGACATTATTATTCGTGGAGCAGGGAGTTTGCGTTCTGGAACAACACCACTTTATGTAGTAGACGGATTTGCATTAGACAATTCTGGAACTGGTGTTGCATCAAACCCAATGAACTTTATTAATCCACAGGATATCGAAAGTATTGAGGTGCTTAAAGATGCATCTGCTTCAGCAATTTATGGTTCAAGAGCTGCTAATGGTGTAATTGTAATTACAACTAAAAAAGGATCTAAAGGACAGACTAAAATAAATCTTTCCATGACTACTGGAATTTCAACATTAACGAATAAAGTGGATGTTTTTAGCGCTGATGAATTTAGAAGACAAGTAACAGCGGTAAATGGAACTTTACAAGATGGAGGAGCAAATACAGACTGGCAGGATGAATTAACTAGAACTGGTATTTCTCAAAACCTTAATTTGTCAATGAGCGGTGGAACAGATAAATCAACTTATGCAGCATCATTAGGGGTAGATAATCAACAAGGTGTTTTGCAAAATAGTGATTTGAAACGCTACTCAGGGCGTTTAAACTTAAATCAAAAAGCGCTTAATGATAAGTTTAATGTTGCTTTTAATTTGACGGCTACAAAACTTGATAATTCAAGACCAGATGCTAGAACTGTAGTAGGCAACATGCTTACAATGAATCCTACGGATGCAGTGTATGTAAATGGAGAACCAAATCTTAATTTAAGCAACGATGTTTTAAATCCTATGATTAGTCAGAGATTATATTCTGACGAAACAATCAACAACCGTATTTTAGCTAATATTTCTCCATCATACGAGTTTGTAAAAGGATTAACTTATAAGTTCAATCTTGGTGTTGATTATTCAATGTCACAAAGAGATATTCAGGTTTTGCCGTATGCATCAGCCACCAACACGACTTTAGGTTCTTTGAATAATATTGTAACGAACAATAACAATATTTTATACGAAAATACATTAACGTATAATTTTAATAAAGGAGCTCATAGCTTCACAATTCTTGGAGGTCAGTCTTACCAAAAAATTCAAGTAAATCAAAAAACTTTTAATTTATCTGGATTCCCTGATAATGGAGTTGAACCAAAAAATCAAATTGGAGCAGCAAGCGAGCGTACGACACAATCTTCATCTGCTATAGAAAATGAACTTCAGTCTTTCTTTGGTAGAGTAAATTATGGGTATGATAATAAATACCTTCTTACTGCAACGATGCGTGCCGATGGTTCTTCTAAATTTGGTGAGAATAATAGATATGGATATTTCCCTTCTGTAGCTTTAGGATGGAATATTACAAAAGAGGATTTCTTAAAAGAATCTGAAACTTTGAATAATCTTAAATTAAGAGCAAGCTGGGGACAAACAGGTTCTCAGGAGATTCCTTCTAAAATTACAAAAGCTAGTTATACAGAAAGTAACACAGGAAATAATACTTATCCGTTAGATCCATCTGCAATAGATTTGGGAGGTTATCCATACGGAACAATATTTACACGTTTGGCTAGTCCGGATATTCAATGGGAGGTTTCTACACAGACCAATATAGGTTTAGATTTTAGTTTATTTAATAATAGATTATCTGGAACTGTTGATTATTTTAACAAAGTTTCAAGCAAACTATTACTGCAAATAGCTCCAACAGATCCTATTCAGCCTGTACCAATGTATTATACAAACATTCCAAATATGGAAATTAAAAACAACGGTATTGAAGTTGCTTTAGATTACAGCAGTGACAAAAGTCGTGATTTCTCATACAGTATTGGTGGTAACGTATCTTTTACAAAAAACAGAGTAGAAAATTCGGCTTACAAAATATTAACAACTGGAGGTGCGCAAGGTGGCGGGCAATCTGGAGCAACCATAAACGGAATTATCAACAATCAGCCAATTGGTTCTTTTTACATGCTTGATTTTACAGGAATTGGTGCTGATGGTTTAAATCAGTTTGCAGATACAAACGGAGACGGACAAATTCTTGATGATGACCGTATTGTTGCAGGAAGTGCATTACCAGATTATATCTATGCTTTTTACCTGAATTTAAGATATAAGAATTTTGATTTTGGAGCTAATTTTAATGGAGTTAGTGGAAACAAAATTTACAACCACGTTGCTATGACTTCATTCAATAAAGGTCAGCTTGCGAATTCATTTAATACAACCGACAGAGCTTCACAATATTTAAATGAAGCTTCTACAAACTCTAATACGGTTTCAACAAGATATTTAGAAGACGGAAGTTTCTTAAGATTAAATAATGCTACACTGGGTTATAATTTAAGTCCAAAATTGATCGGACTTGGCGATGTGATGGATAATATTCGTCTTTCTGTAACAGGACAAAACTTATTTGTAATCACGAAATACAGTGGTTATGATCCTGAGTTAAATATGGGAACTTCAATTGGAGAAATTCAGTCTTTTGGAATTGACTACTTCAGTTATCCAAAAAGCAGAACTGTCGTATTTGGCTTAAACGTAGCATTCTAATCAAAAAAAATATAACATGAAAAATAAAATAATAATAGGAGCGCTGGCATTCAGTTTATTCTTTGCTTGGAGTTGTACAGACTTAGAAGAGAAAGTATTAGATGAATCCTTAAACGGAATTGGACAAGCAGAGGCGGTTGCCGGAGCAATCGCTCCAGCTTATGGACAGCTAAAAGCAACTTGGATTCACACCAACAATTTTGGTCTTCAGTTAATTGCTAGTGACGAAGGTATTTTACCTTACAGAGGAGGAACAGATTGGTATGACGGAGGTAAATATTTAGCAGTTCATGCCCATACAACAACACCAACAAATGACTTGGTTACCAGTACTTGGAATGAACTAACAATAAACCTTTCCAGAACATTAACAGCAATTGAAGTATTAACTCCTCTTGCAGAAGCTGGAAATACAGAAGCACAAGGGGCGCTTTATGAAATGAAAGCCTTAAGAGCTTATTTACACATGATGACCTTGGACAGCTGGGGACTTGTGTTTAAAAAAGAATCATCGACAATAAACTCTCAGATAATTCGCGGACAAGAAGCTGTTTCTTATATAGAAAGCGAATTGTTATCTGTAGCTGATGTGATTAATAAAGATAAAGGTCCAGGTAGAATGACGCAGGCTGCAGTTTGGGGACTTCTTTCCAGATTGTATTTGAACGCAGCAGTTTATCGTGATCCTTATGGAACACCATCATTTACAGCAGCAGATATGGATAATGTTATTAAATACACAAATAACATTATTAACTCAGGTAAATTCAGTTTTTCTCCTGAATACTTTGATTTGTTTGACGACAATAACAATTCAAACAAAGAAGTAATTTTTGCAATGGATCAGCGTGGAGTTTTAAGAGACGAAAATAACCGTTGGGCTTATTGGTCTATCCCGGGATCAATGTTTCCTAGACCTGAATATATTAATGCAGATGGTACAGACGGACCGGCAATTACTTCAGATTTTTATCAAACATGGGTGCAGGCTTACGGATCTGTAGATCCTGCAGAAGCTGATTCTAGATTTTATAAGAACAATGCAAAAGTGCCAGCTCATTTAAAAGATCTTACTGGATTTTCTCCTTTAAATGATGAAAACCATTACTACTGTGTAAAAGCGGAGGAGTTTGAAATTGATAGAGGAATTATGAGAGGTATTCCTTGGGCAGCCAGAAAAGATGCTAACGGAGCATTTTACAAATGTGACGGAGGATATAGAATTTACCCAGTAAAACAAATTAAAGGAAACGGACCTGACAAGAACGTAGGTTATGTTAATTTGACTGAGAAAGTTGATTTTACAAGAGAAGGAAGTATGCACTATTCTGGATACAGAGTATCTAAATATCAGTTTAGCCATACTTCTCCAGATGGAAACTACTTCAGTAGTGTAGATATGGTGCTTTTAAGATACGCTGAAATTTTTATGATGAGAGCCGAAGCTAAATTAAGAAAAGGAGATAGTGCAGGCGCTTTAGCTGATATGAATGCAGTTAGAACATCAAGGACAGCTCGTGCCCCAATTCCTGCTGCGCTTCCTGCAATCAATTTAGATATTTTGTACAGAGAATATGGTTTCGAATTTTACTGGGAAGGTTTAAGAAGAAACACTCAAATCCGTTTTAGCCATTTTGAAGATAAATGGACTGAAAAAACAGATACAGATGTAAACCATAGATTGTTTCCAATTCCTCAAAAAGCAATTGATGGAGCTTCTAATACGCCTGGATATTTAGTACAAAATAAAGGATACTAGTTTAAGTTTGTTTTTTTATACGTTGAATTTAAGACTGCCGATTTTCTATCGTACGCTATTGTAAAATAGGCAGTCTTTTTGTGTTAGTTGTTGAAAACAGGGTAGTTTTTGAACCTTTTAAGAAAACACCCTGTTTTTTTTTAATCCCAAATTTATTTTTAAGCATTTTTTTTTGGCTGATAATCTTAGCCAACAGCCCTTTTTTGCCCCACTGCCAACCTGCTATTTTGTTCATTCAAAATCCATCAATTTATTCCAAATGAAAACATCATTTTTATTCATCTGGCTATCCCTGTTTTTCTGGGGAGCAGGTGATCAGTTATATTCTCAGAATTCCGTTACAGTACATTCTCATAACGATTACAATCAGGCAATTCCTTTTTGGAACGCTTATGCAAATGGAGCTTCCTCTATAGAAGCCGATATTTTTTTGAAAGATAATATGTTATATGTTTCTCACGATCAAAAAGAAATTTCTGCATCAAGAACTTTAGAAGATTTGTATTTAAAACCGTTAGAAACGGCTCTAAAAATGAATTATAAAAAAGAGCACAAATTAGTTTTACTGATCGACATTAAAACAGAAGCCGAAGCTACTTTGAATAAGCTTATTGCTGTTCTGAAAAAATATGAAAGCATAACAAAAAACAAGGATATTAAAATCGTTATATCAGGAAATAGACCGGATGCAGAAACGTACAAAAAGTATCCTGATTTTATCTGGTTTGATTTTCAGGAAATAGACAAAACGATTTCAAAAGAAAATTGGGAAAAAGTGGCTATGATTAGTGTTGATTTCAAAAAATATTCGGTTTGGAATGGTTTAGGAAGGTTAACGCATGATGATAGTAATCGTGTAAGTTCAGTTATTACTAAAGGAAAAAACTTAAACAAACCGTTTCGTTTTTGGGGCTGTCCGGATACCAAAACCGCATGGAAAGCCTTTTTAGAACTAGGAGTTGATATCATTAATACCGATTCTCCTTATAATTGCGTTCAGTATCTGCAGTCTTTACCGAAGAGATTGGTTACAGCAACAAACTCTTCAAAAGTGTATGTTCCAACTTATAAAACAGATCAAAAAGAGACTCCTGTAAAAAATGTGATTCTTTTAATTGGAGACGGAAATGGTTTATCACAAATTTCTTCAGCTGTTTTGACTAATAATGGTGCTTTGTCGGTTACACAAATGAAAAGCATCGGATTTATAAAAACACAGTCGGCAGATGATTTCACCACCGATTCAGCTGCTGCGGGAACGGCATTGGCAACCGGTCAGAAAACAAACAACAGAGCCATTGGAACAGATAGTTTAAGAAAGTCTATTCCAAATATTTTAGAAGTATTGCAAAAGCGAAATTTCTCTACAGGAATTATTACAACAGATGAAGTTACAGGAGCAACTCCAGCTGCTTTTTACGCCCATACAGAAGAAAGATCAAACACAGAAATAATAGCGCAGGATTTATTAAAAAGCAAATTGAATTTGTTTGTTGGAGGTGGCGCTTCTACTTTTAAAAATATAGCATTGGCTCCTAAATTCAAATTATTGAATACGGTGCAGGAAATGCAGGCAGAGAATAATGATGCAGTAGGTGTTTTCATTTCGCAGCATAGAGTTCCGTCAGTTTTAGAAGGAAGAGGAGAAGTATTGGCCGATGCCGTAAAATACAGTTTGGAATTTTTAAACAAAAAGAACAAACCTTTCTTTCTAATGGTAGAAGGCGCACAGATCGACAGTTTTGGTCATGTGAATAATGCCGCAGGAATCGTAGCTGAAACCATAGATTTTGATACAGCCATTACTCAGGCTTTACTATTTGCAGATAAAAATGAAGGTACATTGGTTATCGTTACGGCTGATCATGAAACGTCTGGTTTTGCTATTCCACAGGGAAATGTAAAACAGCATAAAATTGAAGGTGATTTTATCACAATTGATCACACCGCTACAATGGTTCCTGTTTTTTCTTATGGACCGCATTCACAGGATTTTCAGGGAGTGTATGAAAACAATGAAGTTTTCAATAAAATACTTTCAGTATTAAAATAAGTTTCCCTTTAGCGAAAGCAATCCGGAAACTAACGATTTCAAAATCGAGTAACATTTTAAAGAACAGCCCCCATCTGTTCAAGCAGCCCGCCAGTTTTAATTAATGATGGCGGGCTGCTATTTTTATATACATTTCTTAAGAGTCCAAAAAGTTCGAAATACTTTAAATTCCCCTTTAAACGCATTAAATGACAGATTACTTGATCTGGTTAGTTTGTAAAAGACATTTGCAACAAAAGAATCTGTCTATATTTTTGATTGATTAATCCATCTTTGGAAGAAACAATATGTATAATTTTATTTTCGATTCAGGAATCAATTTCTTCATTCTGAATTTATAGAGTAAGATTGTTAATTATTAGTAATAAATTTTTGTTAGGTTTTTATTTGAGTTGGGAGATTAATAAATAATTTAATCTCCCTTGTTTTTGTTAGGCTAAAATGAATTAAGACAATTTAATAATAGGTTATTTATATGAAAAGTGAGAATTTTAAAATTGAAAAGTACGATTCCTTAAAAATGGCTGTAATGGTTTTTATGCTGCTGTTTTTGGGTTCTTTTAAAGCACATTGTCAAAGCAGCGAAAAAACAAAAAGTGCTTTGGGGGTAATAGAAAGACTAGTAGGAAATCGCGCCAATGAGTTTGAGTTAAGCATTGTCGAAAATCAAACCAATAACAAATCAGATTGGTTTGAAATTGAAACTGCTAATAATAAGGTAAAAATAAAAGCATCAAACAATACTGCAGTTTGTTATGCGGCATACAATTTTTTAAGAGATATCGGAGCCGTTTTAGTAAGCTGGGAAGGAAACAGAGTTAATCTGCCTAAAACCTGGCCGAAATATTCCAAAAAGGGAGATACGCCATTTGAATACAGAGAATATTTAAATGCCTGTACTTTCGGTTACACTACTCCGTGGTGGGACTGGAAACGCTGGGAACAGGAAATCGACTGGATGGCATTACACGGAATTAATCTTCCAACCGCAATGGAAGGTCAGGAAGCCGTGTGGCAGGAATTATGGAAAGAATATGGTTTAAGTAATTCTCAGTTAGAATCTCATTTTGCAGGACCGGCTTATTTGCCTTGGCAGCGTATGGGAAACATTAATAGTTTAGAAGGTCCGTTACCACAAGAATGGTTTGTTAAAAAAGAGGCACTTCAAAAGAAAATTTTAGAAAGAATGAGAGTTTTGGACATGCATCCTGTTGTACCGGCTTTTAGTGGTTATGTGCCAAAGGCTTTCGCCGAAAAACATCCGGAAGCCAAAATAACCGAATTAAAATCCTGGTCAGGTGGAGGTTTTGCAAGTACTTTTCTGTTAGATTCTAAAGATCCGTTATTCAAACAAATTGGAAAACGCTTTATTGAAATTTACACCAAAATGTACGGCAAATCTAATTTCTATTTAGCCGATTCTTTTAATGAAATTGAACCGCCCGTTACCGAACATAATAAATATGAAGAACTTTCTAATTATGGAAGCGCTGTTTACGAAACTATAAATGAAGCGGCTCCTGGTGCAACCTGGGTTATGCAGGGATGGCTTTTTGGCGACAACAAAGAATTCTGGACCAAAGAAGCGACAAGTGCATTTTTAAGTAAAGTTCCAAATGATAAAGTGATGGTTCAGGATTATGCCAACGATAGATATAAGGTATGGGACAATCAGGAAGCTTTTTATGGTAAACAATGGACGTATGGATATGTACATAATTATGGAGGATCAAATCCAGTTTATGGAGATCTGAATTTTTATAAAGATGAATTGACGAGTTTATTGAAAAATCCGCATAAAGGAAATGTTGTAGGTTATGGCGCAATGCCGGAAGGATTAAATAATAATTCTGTTGTTTACGAATACATCTATGATCTTCCGTGGACAAAAGGAGAACAGCCTGTAAACGATTGGCTGACTAAATATCTAAATGCAAGATATGGACAAGCACCATCAAAACCTGTTTTTCAGGCTTGGGAATTATTGTTGGAATCTGTTTATAATGTCAAATATTGGGAAACACGATGGTGGAACGATTGGGCTGGAGCTTATTTGTTGTTTAAACGACCTACGGTAACCATTACAGGTTTTAAAGGAAATCCAGGAGATAAAATCAAACTAAAAGAAGCTTTGGATATTTTAAGCAAAGAAGCAAAGAAGTACGATAAAAAGAATCTTATCCAATACGATTTAATTGATGTTTCAAGACATTACAATTCACTTTCTATTGATGAGGAATTGATGGAATGCGTAAAAGCATATCAGCAGAAAGACATTGTTAAAGGAGATCAATTGTTTAAACAGATTGAAAAACAAGTTCTAGAAACAGATAAGATGATGTCTGGACAGCCCTTAAATAATGTAGAGCAATGGGTAAAATCGGCTTCAGATTATGGAAGCACGCCTTCGGTTTCTAAATTGTATGCAAAAAATGCTAAAACCTTAATTACGCTTTGGGGAGGTGAAGGTCATTTGAATGATTACGCTTCTAGATCGTGGCAGGGAATGTACAAAGGATTCTATTGGCCAAGATGGAAAATGTTTTTAGAAGCTTTAAAAAATTCGGCCGTAAATAATACTCAATTTAACGAATCGAAAGAAAGAGAATCGATTAAAAATTGGGAAATAAAATGGACGGAGAATAATTAAATCAATACTTAATTAAGATTAATACGTATATAAAGAAAAAATTAACTAATTCTTGATAAACAAAACCTAAATAACAGCTAAAATATGAAATGAAATCTCCACGAAAACGATTTATTAGTAAGTATTTAATTATATAAAAATAGAAAAATAACTTCGCTAAGCCTTATTATCACTGACTTTATTGAAATTATCCATGTTTATGAATAACTTGTCCATTTGTTAACATTTCATTAGCACTAATTTCGTCAATACTATTTAACCAATTAACCAATATCACAATGGAAAAACTTAAACTTTTATTATTAGCCTTTTGCTTTGGCTTCTCAATGAATACATGGGCACAAAAAACAGAAGTGTCCGGTGTAGTTTTAGATGACAAAGGCGTTCCACTGCCAGCAGCCAATGTACTAGAGAAAGGTACAACGAATACAGCATCTACAGATTTTGATGGGAAATTTAAAATTTCGGCTTCAAACAAAAATGCAACACTTATATTTTCTTTTATGGGATTTGACGATCAGCCTGTAAAATTAGATGGAACAAAAACAACTTATTCAATTCGATTACAGCCAACCACTACAAGTTTAGAGCAGGTAGTTGTAGTAGGTTATGGAAAAGGAAACCGTAAAAACTTAACAACTTCTGTGACTTCGGTTAAGGCCGAAGATTTAAACAGAGGTGCCATCAGCGATGTAGGGCAGCTTTTACAAGGTAAAGTTTCTGGTTTAAATATTTCATCAAGTGGGGATCCTACAAAAACGGCTTCTGTAGTATTACGTGGAGCATCTACGTTAAATAGTTCTCAAGGACCATTTTATGTAATTGACGGTATTCCGGGAGTAGATATCTCTGTAATTGCTCCGGATGACATTGCTACAATTGACGTTTTAAAAGATGCGGCAGCAACAGCAATCTACGGTAACCGTGCAGCAAATGGGGTTATCATGGTAACTACAAAAAAAGGAAGTAAAGGAAGAACGCAGATTGCATACAACGGTTTTGTGGGTTGGGAAGAAGTTTCTAATAATCTGGACATGATGAATGCAGATCAGTTAAGAGCTTTTACTGTTAAAAACAATTTGAATTTTACTCCGGAAAATGATAAAGGCGCTAACACGAACTGGCAGAAAGAAATTTTAAGACCAGGACGTGCAGCATCAAGCAGTCATAACTTATCGATGAGTGGAGGAGGAGATCATGGAAACTATACAGCAAGTATTACTTCGTTCAATAAAGAAGGGGTAATGCAGAAAAGTGATTTCTCCCGTATCATTGCACGTTTATCTGTTGAGCAGTTTGCTTTTGATGATAAGGTTAAATTTGGTTTAAATGTTACGAACTCTACAACAAAATATCAAAATGTACCACAACGTAATACGGTACTTTTACAAGCGGCAAGCTACCTTCCGATTTCTCCGGTAAAAAATGCTGACGGAAGTTATTTTGAAAATTTTGTAAGTACAGGATATTTTAACCCGGTAGCTTTAATTCAGCATGGTACTGATGAAACAAAAACAGATAACCTTATTGGAAACTTAACAGCAGAAGTAAAATTACCGTTTGGAATCACTTATAATTTAAACTTAGCACATCAAAGACTTACTTCATCTCATGGAGAGTTTTATGACAGCTATTATTCACAATACAACAGTGCAAACTTCTACAACAATCCAGATCCACCTTTGACAAAAACTTTAGTAAATTTTGGTGTTAACGGTTCTGCATTGAGAAATTCTTATGAGACTAGAAACAATATTATTGAGAGTTTCTTTACTTGGGATAGAACATTTGGAGAGCATAAAATAAAAGCTGTTGCTGGTTACTCTTGGCAGGAAAATACATTAGGTGATGGATTTCAGGCAACAACAACAAACTTTCCTGTAGATAATGTTGGGTATAATAACCTTGCTTTAAGTAATTACACTTCGGTTAATGGTTATGTAGTAAATTTTGGAGATAGTAAAGCCTATCAAAAAACACGTTTGATAGCTTACTTTGCTCGTTTAAATTATAATTATAAAGACAAATATCTTTTACAAGGATCAATCAGACGAGATGGTGGTTCTATGTTTGGAGAAAATAACCAATGGGGATATTTCCCTTCTGTAGGTGGAGCTTGGAGAATAGACAAAGAAAGCTTCATGAAGAACCAAAACTTCTTTAGCGATTTGAAACTTCGCGGAAGCTGGGGGGTAACAGGTAACTCATCAGGATTTAATGCTTACACAGCACAATTTATTTCTGGAAGTTTAGGTACTTTTTATTACAACGGACAACAGATTGGAGCTTACGGACCAAACCAGGCAGCAAACCCTGATTTGAAATGGGAAAAAACAGCTACAGCAAATATTGGTCTTGATTTCTCAATCTTAAAAGGAAAAGTAACTGGATCTGTTGATGTTTACGACAAGAAAACAACAGACATGATTTTCAACTACAATGTGAATCCGGTATTGGTACCAGTAGGATCAATTGTAGCAAACGGAGGAACAATGTCTAACAAAGGTATTGAGGTAAGTTTAAGCACAACTCCGGTTAAAACAGCAGATTTCAGTTGGACAACTAACCTGAACCTGGCTCATAACAAGAATGAAATCGTGAAATTAACTAGTCCGTTCTTTGTTGGTGGAGATTCTATCCGTCGTGTACAGCCAGACGGAGGCGGACAAACCGGAAGTACTTTACAGATTTTTAAAGAAGGAAAACCATTGGGACAATTCTTTACACTTAAATACGCAGGGAAAAATGCTAATGGAGTTTCTCAGTATTATGACAAAAACGGTGATTTGACTACTACACCTCAAATTGGAGTAGATTATCACTACGCAGGAAGCGCACAGCCAAAATTATTAGTGGGATGGGCAAATAATTTTCAATACAAAAAATTTGATTTAAGTATTTTCTTTAGAGGAGTTTTTGGAAACAAAATTTTCAATGCAACACGTGCCGATTTATTCAGACCAAGTACTGCAATGACAACTAATATCCTGGTCGATGCTGGGAACGAATCTCCAAACGACCTTAATGCTTACAGATATTCAGATCGTTTTATCGAAGACGGTAGTTATGTAAGATTAGATAACATGACTTTAGGCTATAATTTCGGTAAAGTTGGAAGGTATATCAGCAGTGTACGCATTTATCAAACGATAAATAATGTATTTGTTATTACTAAGTACAAAGGAATTGATCCGGAAGTTGAACAAGGAGGAACCGCTCCAGGTGTAGATTCAAATAATTTCTATCCAAAAACCAGAACGTATTTGTTTGGTTTAAATGTGATCTTCTAAAAACTAAATGCTAAAAATTATGAAAAAGATATTAAAATATTTAGGACTTCCAGTATTGATGGCTGGTTTAGTATGGTCTTGCGATGACCTTGATGTGCCTATTACAACGCAGTTAACACCTGAAGTATTTCCACAAAATTCAACACAATATATTCAGACAACAGGACCAGTTTATGCAGCTTTCCGTGGTGAGTTTTCATTTGCCTGGTGGTGGTCTCAGTCTTTAACTACAGACGAAGCAATTCTTCCTGCAAGAGGAGGAAACTGGTTTGACAACAGAAACTATATTGCCATGCATTTTCACGATTGGAATGCTGACAACGGAATTATCGGAAGTCTTTGGGACTGGTCATCTAAAGTGATCGGAACAAGCAATCAGGCAATTTCTATCTTAAGACAGACAATGCCAGAAGGAGCAGAAAAAAAGACGTTGATTTCTGAACTAAAAACGATGCGCGCCATTTCTTATTTTATGTTAATGGATGGGTATGGAGCTGTACCATTAGATACGTTATACGGAGATTTTACTTCTCATGCCAAAACACCAAGAGCAGAAGTTTTTAATTTTATTGAAAAAGAATTAAAAAGCGCTATCCCAAATTTAAATCCGGCATCAGGAGTTGCTACTTACGGAAGACCAAATAAACAGACTGCTAATGCAATGTTAGCGAAGTTGTATTTGAATGCAAATATTTATACTGGAACAGCACGTTATGCAGAGTGTATTGCAGCTTGCGATGAGGTAATTAATTCGGGTTTGTATGCAGTTGAGCCAAGAGCATCGTATCTGCAAATGTTTTATCCAACCAATGGACCAACAATGAAAGAATTCATTTTTGCAGTTCCTTACGATCCTGCAGCAGTAACAGTTGGTTTTAACGGACAAATGTATCACGCACGTTATGATGTGCCTCGTTCTGAAAGAACTAAGTTCGGATTGTCTTACACACCAAGTGCGCCAAGAAGTACGCTGCCGGAATTCTATGCTTATTTTAATGATGCAAACGATATTCGTAACAGACAATGGCTTACAGGACTTCAGTTTATGAATGATGGTGTTACTCCAGTAACGGTTACAACAACGAAAAAAGGATACGATCAGTTCTATACAGGAGCAGATGGAGGTGCAGCTTATACTTATCAGGTAAATCTAACGCCAGACATTATCCCTCGTCAAAGTGTTCCTTTATTTGATCTTGGAAACGATGAAATCGCCTGGAACATGGGATACAGAAATATCAAATTCTATCCGGATGCAACTTCAACAAACCGTAACCAAAAGAATGATGTTCCTTTCTTACGTTATTCAGATGTGCTTTTAATGAAAGCAGAGTCAATCTTACGTGGCGGAGCAGTAACTTTAGGACAGAGTGCAGATGCATTAGTAAATATGGTTCGTTCTAATCGTACCACATCTGCAGCTTTAAGCGGTGTTACATTGGAAGATCTTTACAGAGAAAGAAGCCGTGAATTTGCTTGGGAAGCTTGGCATAGAAACGATATGATCCGTTTTGGAAAATATGAAGGATCTTGGGGATACAAAACCAATACAGACACTTACCGTCGTGTATTCCCAATCCCAACAAATGCAATGGTTTTAAATCCAGCTCTGACTCAGAATGATGGATATTAAGAATAAAAGTTTAGTTAAGTACGCATTGTAATTCAATTTTAATTGTGAAAGGAGAAGAGCGTAAAAATTCTTCTCCTTTTTTACTAAAAGAAAACTGGTCTTTTTTGGTTGCTCATGATAGCCAGTTTAGTTTCATTTTCATTTTTTGAATGAATACAAAGCTTAATCGAATGTAATTCCTGAGACCCCGACGAAAGATTAAGCTTTGTAAACATTCTTTTCACTTCAGCGTAATAAGCCAGTACAAAGAATCCTCTACAAACCAATAGTGCCTCATCAATAAACAGAATAAATGGAACTAAATCAAATCAATAAAATAGGACGTATCGCAATAAGTCTAACCCTTATTTTTTTAGTGTCGTGCAACGCTCAGAAAACGGTTTCTTTAAAGAAGAAACAATTATCAGACATGGTTTATCCGTTGTTGGACACCGAAAATTCAAGATGGTTTTTCTTTTCATCAGCGAGTCGCCCTTTTGGAATGGTTAATTTAAATCCGGATACTGAAATCAATGGCGATTGGGGAGGCGGTTATAAATATACGACAGATACAGTAAAAGGTTTCAGCCACGTTCACGAATGGCAGATGTCGGGAGTTTCCGTAATGCCCGTGACTATTTCGGAAGAAAATAAAAAAACTATTTTCAAAGATTTTTATTCTAAATTCAGCCATCAGACCGAAATCATAACACCTGGATATCATTCGCTAAAATTAGATAGATATCAAATCAAAACAGAATTAACCAGCACACCAAGAGTTGGTTTTCATAAATATACTTTTCCTGTAAAAGCACAAAAAGCAGTTCTTTTTAATTTGAATACTGTTTTAGGCCCTTGCGATAATATCAACGGAACATTGGAAAAAAATAATGATTTTGAACTATCCGGATCTTTGGTTTTAAGTACCAATTTCAGACGTCCAAAACCATTAAAGGTATTTTTTAAAGTGAAAACAAATGAGCCAGTTTCTTCTGTTGAAAGAGATAATGCAACGGGAAATTATTTGATTCATTTTGGTAAAACCAAAGAACAAGTGTTAATGAAAGTCGGTATTTCTTATACTTCAATTGAAAATGCCGATACTAATATTCAGACCGAATTAACCCATTGGGATTTTAATAAAACAGTTGAAGATTCCAGAAAAGTATGGAGCAGTTTATTAGGAAGAATAAAAGTAGAAGGCGGAACTGAAACCGACCAAAGAAGATTTTACACTGATTTATGGCATGCCCTGCAAGGGAGAAAAATGGTTAGTGATGCAAATGGAGCCTATCCTGATAATACAGGGGACAAATTCAGGGTGGGACATTTGCCGTTAAATACAGACGGAAAACCAAAATTTAATCACTACAATTCAGATGCTTTTTGGGGAGCACAATGGACTATCAATAATCTTTGGGGACTGGTATATCCGGAGATTATGGAAGAATTTGTGTATTCATTAATGCAGTATTACAAAGACGGCGGCATAATTCCGCGTGGGCCTTCAGGAGGAAATGATACGTATGTTATGACGGGAGCTTCGGCAACGCCTTTTATTGTCAGCGCCATTCAAAAAGGAATTGTAAAAGAAAATTTAGAGGAAATTTACATTGCACTCAAAAAGAATCATATGCCGGGCGGAATTATGGAAAAAGCCGGATATGAGCATAACACCAATATTGGAGGAGGCTTAAAATATTATTTAGAAAAAGGATATGTACCGTATCCGCTTCCAGATGGAAATTTCGGAAGCCACGAAGACGGTGCGAGCCAGACTCTAGAATATGCGTATCAGGATTGGACTTTGGCACAATTGGCTAAAAAGTTGAATCATGAAGATGATTATCAATATTTCATGAAAAGAGCCGAAAACTATAAAAATGTTTTTGATGCTAAAATAGGATGGATGCGTCCCAAAAATGTGGATGGAAAATGGCGTGAAAATTACGATCCGTATCAATATGAAAACGGATTTATAGAATCCAACGGCGCACAATCAACTTGGTTTGTTCCGCATGATATTTTAGGTTTGGCTGATTTAATGGGCGGAAAAGAAAAAGCAGTAGAAAAATTGACTGCTCAATTTGAAGCAGCTAAAAAACTAAAGTATACCTCTGGTACATCACACGACGCAGAGTTGCACCCAGAATTCAGTCGAATTCCAGTAAATTTTGGAAATCAGCCTTCTATGCAGACTTCTAATATTTTTACCATTTTAGGAAGACCTGATTTAACACAATACTGGACAAGAAACGTTGTAAAAGAAACCTTCAGCGGATTATCGCCATCAACAGGTTATAACGGGGATGAAGATCAAGGATTAATGGGAAGTCTGAATGTCTTATTGAAATTAGGTTTATTTCAAATAAACGGAGGAACAGACAAAGATGCCGTTTACGAAATTGGAAGTCCGATATTTAATAAAATCACGATAACATTAAACCCTAAATATTATTCAGGCAAAACATTCGTGATTAATGCTCAGAACAACAGTCCTGAAAATGTGTATATCAAAGAGATCAAATATAATACTAATACGGTGAAAGATTTTACACTTTCGCATCAGGAGATTACCAATGGAGGCGAATTGATTTTACAAATGTCAGATCAGCAAAAACATTAATATAACGTTGGGTTAAAGCCCTATTAACGTAAAGGAAAATAGAATTATAGTTATTTGAGAAATATTAAAAATAATTATACATGCCAACAAAAAACAAAGAAGTAACCACAATGAAAATATCATCCAAGTTTATCTTTTTTTTAGGAATTTCATTTCTTACTATTACAGGTAGCGCACAGCAAAAAGTTCATCAATACGTTGACCCAATGATCGGTTCCGAGGGAGTGGGCAGGGTTTTTATTGGCCCTTCCTGTCCTTACGGAATGGTAAAACCAAGTCCAGACTGTACTTCGAGTCCAAACAGTGGATGGCTTCCAATGCCTAAAGAAGTCACAGGATTCAGTCAGGTACACGTGAGCGGAACGGGAGGTGGCCCAAAATATGGAAATATTCAGATTATGCCATTTTCTGGTGCTTTGAACAAAATTGATCAGACTTCTTTTAGAACAGAAGAAAATGTAAAGCTGGGGTATTATGAAACCGTTTTCAAAGAGAACAACATTAAAACCGAAATTACAACTGGGGAAAAAGTTTCATTTTATAGAATTACTTATCCAAAAGATAAATCAAAAGAATTAAAGATTGACCCAGGATTTTTCCTTGGAGAAGAAAAAATTCCTGATGCCAGAGAAGCCCAGCAGTTTGTAGGTTCTCAAATCGAAATTGTTTCAGACACAGAAGTAAGAGGTTACAGCCGAATTCGAGGAGGATGGAATAACGGAAGAGCTTATACGGTTTATTTCTGGGCCGTTTTCGATCAGCCAATTGCTAAATATGTCACTTTTAAAGACGGTAAATTTTACAACAATCAAAAAGCACAGTTTGATTCAGGAAAGAAAACAGGAGCTTTGCTTTCTTTCGGAAATTCAGGAAAAGAAGAATTGAATGTCAAAATCGGAATTTCATTTTTAAGTGAATTAAAAGCGAAAAATAATATAGAAATTGAAATCCCGCATTGGAATTTCAATACCGTTTTGGCCACTTTAGAAAATAAATGGGAAGATTTATTAAGCCGAATCAAATTATCGGATGATACTTCTGTAGAATACAGAAAAATGTTCTACACGGGTTTGTACCACACGATGATTATGCCAGTTGACAGAACAGGAGAAAATCCGTTATGGACGAATGACGAACCGTATTATGATGATTTTTATACGATTTGGGATACCTTCAGAACTTCAAGTCCGTTAATTACTTTAATAGATTCTAAACGTAAAGTAGATATTATCAACGCAATGCTGAATATTTACAAACGCGAAGGCTATATGCCCGAAGGAAGAAGCGGAAATGATAACGGAAGAACTCAGGGCGGTTCTAACGCTGAGGTTGTAATTGCAGATGCTTTTGTAAAAAACTTAAAAGGAATTGATTATGAATTGGCTTTGCAGGCAATGATCAAAGACGCAACAGTACCGCCGGGAGGAAATGAAGAAAGAGAAGGGCGTGGCGGACTTTTAGATTATCTGAAATTAGGTTACGTTCCCTACGGCACAGACCGAGCAGGAAACCGAACAATAGATTATTCATACAACGATTATAACATTGCCACAGTAGCCAAAGGTTTAGGCAAAAAGGACTTGTACAATCAATACATGAAACAAGCCGAAAGCTGGCAGAATTTATGGCGTGCAGATTATGAAAATAACGGTGCAAAAGGATTCATCATGCCAAAAGACAAAGACGGAAACTGGCTGGATGATGTCGTTTTCGGAGAATCTAAAATCCAGAAACCAACTTTTAAATATACGCCTGTCATTATCGAATCTCCTTGGTATGTCTGCCATTGGTGTGTGTTTTTCTACGAAGGAACTTCTTGGGAATATTCATTTAGTTTGCCACACGATATTCCGGAATTGGTAAAAAAAGCAGGTGGAGAAAAAGCTTTCGAAACTCGATTGGACATTTTCTTTGATAATAATTTATTCAATGTTGCTAACGAACCTTCATTCCTAACGCCTTGTTTGTATCACTGGATTGGAAAACCCTATTTGAGCAGTGACAGAATCAGAACGATTATCAAGGATAATTTCAATACGTCAAGAGAAGGACTTCCGGGTAACGACGATTCAGGAGCGATGTCTTCGTGGCTGGCTTTCCACATGATGGGATTATATCCAAATGCCGGACAGCCTTATTATTTGATTAATACGCCTTTGATAAAAGAAACGGTTATGAAATTAGAAAACGGTAAAAGTTTTAAAATCACTACTAAAAAAATGAGTGATAAAAACAAATACATTAAAACCGCTTTCTTAAACGGAAAACCATACAACAAAGCATGGATTTTACATGAGGATATTAATAACGGAGGAGAATTAATTTTAGAAATGGATTCGAAACCTTCAGCTTGGGGAACAACAATTTTACCACCTGCAAAATAAAATGATGAACAAGATGAAAAATATATTTTTAATGATTCTTTTCTGCATTGTTTATCAGAAAGGAACAGCCCAGAATTACATTCCAACATTAAAAAACAATACCCAATTGCATTATGTCTGTAAGCTTCATGGGCAAACGAGAACTTTACAGCTTACGGCTGAAACTTCCAACAATGCATTGGCTTTTAAACTGGAAACCAGAGGAGTAAAAAGTAAAATAGTAATGCTTCCTGAAGCCGTAAAAAACGGAACTGAATTAAGTTTCAATCAGGGAGAATATGCACCGGTTCTGAACTTAAAACCAACCGAAACGTTTTTTATGATTTCACAGTCGGCTTATCAGGATTTGGTTAAAAAAGGTTCATTTGTTTACAATAACACGACTTATGTTTTGGATAAAAGTGATGATAAAAATGAAATTTCTATTGATGGAAAAGCAGTTGATGCATTACATGTAAAAGCACAGATAGATGAAACCGAAATGTGGATTATCAAAAATCCAGAGTTTCCTTTAATCTGTAAAGTAATTAAGAACCCGTTAGGAATTAATCCAACACTAGTAAAAGTAGTGGATTAATAAAACTGGGAGATTTTTTTAAACACATAGAGACATAGATTTCAATGCTTGTTAAAGGCGTTTCACTTACATAAATGCACATAGTCTATGTGTTAGAAACCTAGTTTTTTTTGTCTTCTTTTTAGGTAATCAAAATCTATGTCTCTATGTGTTTAAAACAATTGAAGTAAAAGCTGTTTTTTCATTAATTAAAGAAAGTATTATGAAACATTCTATGAGCCGTGGCGAATTTATCAGATTGAGCAGTTTATCATTAGGAGGTGTTTTAATGAGTAATACTCTTTTTGCAAATGATTTTTTTGCAAATGGGACAGCCTCAAAAGAAGATCTTCAATTAATGAAAAAACTAGTTCAGAACAATGATGCCAAAGTCAAAAGTTTACTGAACCAGCCATCACAAGTTCCGTCCATTAGAATAAATAATTTTCGAGGCATTGTAAATACCATAACTGTAATGTCAGCTTCATTATGCAATTCGGGATCGGAATATTACAAGTCGCCTCTTTTAGTTGAAAAGATGAATGAAGCGATAGCTATTTTGTTAAAATACCAATATAGCGACGGAACTTTAGATGCAGGCGGAAATAGACAATCTCCGCCAGACACCGCTTTTATTTTAGAATATATTTGTCCCGCCGCAGTACTATTGAAAAGAAATAAACAGAAAGATCTGGCAATAGTTCGTGAAAAAGTAAAACAATTTATTTTAAACGCAGGCGAAGCGATGATAACTGGAGGTGTTCATACACCAAACCATAGATGGGTTATTTGTGCCGCTTTAGCAAATATTAATGCGCTTTATCCAGATACCAGATATGTGAACCGAATTGATGAATGGCTGGCAGAAGGAATTTATCTCAACGAAGACGGGCATTATTCAGAACGAAGTGGTATTTATTCGGCAGTAATTGATAAAGCTTTAATTACGATGGCAAGATTGCTGAAAAGACCGCAATTGCTGGAAATCGTAAATAAAAACCTCATTACTTATTTTTATTATACAGAAAAAAACGGCGATCTGGTTACAGTCGATTCCAAAAGACAGGATCAGTTTATGGCTTTGAAAGTGACGAAATTTTACTGGCAATATCGATATATGGCTATTCGTACTCAAAATCCGATGTTTGTTTATATGGTAAATACGATTGAAAAACTTCCTGAGTTTACAAGCGATATCTTATCCGATTCGTTAGCTTTTTTTATGGAAAATGAAGACCTTCAAAAGCAAGTTCCAGCTGAAAGCAATGTTCCAAATGATTTCGAAAAGTTTTTTGTTCTTTCTAATTTGGCTAGAATCAGAAGAGAAAAAACGTCTATTACTTTATTTGGAGGAAATGATCAGCCGGTTCAAATCGTATCAGGAAGATCATCAAATCCTAATTTTTTAATGTACAGAAAAGGAGAGGCTATTTTAAAATACATGCGTCTTTCCACTTCGTTTTTTAGAATGGGTTATTTCAGCAGTGACGGAATCGTAAAAGAAGGAAATAAATATATTTTGACCGAAACCAAAGAAGCAGATTATTATCAGCCTCTTACCCCTGAATATCGAAAACCCGATGGAGATTATAAATTATCAGAATCATTGGATGGAAGATTTTGGAACAAAATGGATTTTGATTCGAGAACAAAAAGCAATGTTAAAAAACAAATTACCGTAATTGAAATTACAGAGAATAACGGAGCATTAAGTTTGGATTTTAAAGTAGATGGTCCGCCAAATGTCGAGGTAACAGTCGAAATGTGTTTCAACGAAAAAAGTACTGTAAATGGAGCAACGGCTGATGAAAAGAAGAATTATTTTCTTAAAAACGGTTATGGAGAAGTTTCTATGGCAGGAGATACCATAAAATTTGGGCCAGGAAAATGTGAACATTTAAATGTCGAAAACCTTGAAAGCGAAGAATACACTTATCATCAGGGAAGTTTGCGTACCAATGGAGAGCATGTTTACATAACTGGATTCACGCCTTTTCGTCATCAAATGACAATATTTTAGGATTAGATTGAAATTCGTAGTAGATTTTTAAAAGTTGTTTTTAAATTTACAGGAATTACAACTTAAACTATAATATTTTAAATTATGAAACTATCTATTGTAACCTCTTTACTTTTTTGCTGCGTTTGTTTTGGACAGAATAATACAGACAACAGTTTGTATATGAAGTCGGACAAAATTACTTATTTATCAGATATCGGCTCAGATTCAGGGGATTTATATAAAACGATTGGACATCACGGGCCAGCGGTTGAAAACGAGTGGATGGCGTTGCGAATTTACTTTAGCGATAAAGTAGCAATCGACGTTTATTCTAAAGCAAAACCAGGTTTAGAATTAAGAAAAGCAAATTGGTATCCAACACCAGAACAGCAAAAAGAAGGTTGGGGAGCCGATTATTATAAAGTAGCTTCAACTGTTGGTTTAGGAGGAGTAAAACTTTGGGACGGAGAGAAATTAGTGCCTTTAAACCCGGTTACCAATCGTTTGGCAAGAGTTGGAAAAACAGATACCACTTCTTGGATGGAAATGATTTCAAGAGGCGTGCCTTACAAAGGAAAAAAAGTGGATATTCTAGTTCGTGTAACTGTATTTTCTGGTAAAAGAGAAGCAAAAGTGGAAGCAGTTTCTTTAACTGGAGAAAAAGTACAATTTGCAACGGGAGTGAATTACTTTAAAGATTCTGCAACAAAAAAAGGAGCGAATTATATCGCAGTTTGGGGAAAACATCCAGAAGATGTTGCCGCAGAAATTGTTGAAGTTGGAGGAGCAATTAAGTACAATCCAAAAGATTTTGAAAAAAATACAGATGATGGAACACAGTATTTGTTGATTTCAAAACCAGCAAAAAACATAGAAACAACTATTTTATCTTCATGTGCAAGAGAAACAGAACTAAACACTTTAGATAAATTGGAAGCATACATTAAAAAATAATTGAATTATCCTTTAAGCAAGGACGCGGATTAAACAGATTTACTTCATAAAGACGCGGATAAAAACGGATAATCTATTTATATTTTTAAAAAGATTAATAAAAATCCGTTTTTATCCGCGTTTTCGCGTAAGCGAATCTGTTTAATCCGCGTCTGATTTTACAGGTTTTCTATTTTTAAAAATAGGACAAATAACGGATAATCATAAAATTAAAAACAAAATAAATGTTTAGAATATCGGCTATATTAGTACTATTACTTTCTTTATATTCCTGCAAATCACAGCAGAACACTAAAAAAGAAGTTCAGATTGCTTTTATAGCTGATGCTCATTTACAGGATATTTTTGCCCAATTTGAAGACAGCAACTATCGCGGAATTCCAAATCCCGTAACGGGCGAATATGCCAATATCCGAACCATGAATTCACAGTTGCATTCTACGAGAATTTTCAATGAAAATTATTTCGCTTTTTTAGAAGCTTTAAATGATATTGTTAAAAAAGGTATCAAACAAGTCGTTCTTCCAGGCGATTTTAGCGATGACGGACAACCTGTTCATGTTCGTGGATTGCGAAAAATTCTCAATGAATATTCCCAAAAACACGGACTTTCTTTTTATGTGACTACAGGAAATCATGATGTTGTACGACCATTTTCTCAAGATGCTGTTAAAACTGATTTTTTAGGAAAAAACGGAAAAGAACAGATTATCAGCAGTTCTGTAAACAACTTCAGCAAAAATAAAAGCGAACTAGAACCGATAATTACTGCTGATATAAAAAATTGGGGTTACAAAGAAACTATAAACGAAATGCGTGATTTTGGTTTCTTTCCAAAGAAAACCGATTTATATTGGGAAACTCCATTTTCTAATTACAGGTATGAAAACTACAATTTTGAAGAAGCTCAAAAAGAATCCGATTTAGAAAAAAGAACGTATCTAATAAAAAATACTAATTTGTATCTGCCCGATGCGAGTTATTTGGTGGAACCAATTAAAGGAGTTTGGCTTTTGGCAATAGATGCAAATGCGTATGTTCCGAATGAGAAATTATCTGGAAAACCAAATGATCCACATGATTTTTCGGGAGCGAACACGGGTTACAATAACGTTCTGATTTATAAAAACCATCTTTTAAATTGGGTGAAAAAAGTTGCCGAGGAAGCGAAACAAAAAGGGAAAATACTGATTGCTTTCAGTCATTATCCAATGATTGATTTCAATGATGATGCTTCGCCAGAATTAAAACAGCTTTTCGGCGCCAATAAAATGCAATTGCAAAGAGTTCCCGATGAAGAAGTCGCACAACAATTTGCAGATGCCGGAATTCAGGTTCATTTTGGAGGCCACATGCATATTAACGATACTGGCGTAAGAACATCTGCAAAAGGAAATACGTTGTTTAATATTCAGACTCCTTCGCTTGCCGCGTATATGCCAGCTTATAAAATATTGACCATTCATTCTAATTCTGATTTGGAAGTCGAAACTATTGTAATTAGCAAAGTCAATAAATTCAACAGTTTGTTTCCTTTTTACGAAGAAGAATATGCTCATTTAAAAGAAATTAATAGTAAAGACATTTGGCAGAAAGAAATTCTGAATGCCAAAGATTATGAAGAATTTACCAATTGGCATTTAAAAGAATTGGTGCGTTTACGATTCCTGCCTGAAGATTTTCCAGCCGATTTTTTAAAATCGATTGTGAATCTTTCAGGAAAAGATTTATTGCTGATGAATTCTAATGCTGTAGATATTGATTCCGTTTTGAAATCCAATTCTTTCACTATTTCTGATTTTGAATCGTGGAATGGTTTTGATATGATTTTCGATTTTTACCGCTTAAAAAGCGCCGATGAACTGGCCTTTTCAAAAATTGGAAAGCAAAGATTAAAAGAATATGAATTGATCTGCAGGCAGTTAAAAAAATCAGATGATCCAAAACTGGTTTTATGGGCAGAAATATTCTACAAAACCATGAATGGCGAGCCTTCAGACCATTTTAAAATTGATTTGAAAAATAACAAAATTGATAATTTATCTGTTAAATAATTTTGATATTTATTAAATCAAAAAGATTAAATTGCATTTATAATTTATTTCCATGAAACCAAAATACCCTATATTATTTTTATTTATTGCCTTTTTTTATAATTCTTATTCACAGAATATAAAATTTACGCATTATAATGATAATAATGGGTTGTCTCATAATTCGGTACGTCATATTGTACAGGACAAAAAAGGTTTCATGTGGTTTGGAACGTTCTCTGGATTAAATCGTTTTGACGGTTATCAGTTCAAAAACTACATGAGTTCTACGCCTGGAAAAAATAAATTATACAATGACGACATCACAGCTTTGGAACTGGATGAAAAAGCCAATCAATTATGGATTGGAACCCGAAAAGGATTGACGCTTTTTCAGATGGATACCCATGTTTTTACTACTTTTTTTCATAAGAAAGGCGATCCAAACAGCCTTCCAGATGATGAAGTGAGATCAGTTCATGTAGATAAATTTAATAGAGTTTGGGTAGGTACTAAGACCAAAGGAGCCTATTTATTTTCTCTGAAAGAAAACCGATTTGATAAAATTAAGCTTAAAGGTTTTGATTACGTTAAAGAAATTTTCGAAGATAAAAAAGGCAATGTCTGGGTGGGAAGCTACGAAAAGTCGGGTGTGGCCAAAATTACAATGGACACAAAAGGCGCGATTGTACGGATTAACACGTATACACTTTCTGTTCCAAATTCGAGCATCAAAAATCCATACATCAACTTTATTTACGAAGATGCCAAGTCGGATATTTTTATTGGTACTCGCGAAGGATTGTATAAACTAGATAAAGCCAGAAACCAATTTGTTAATTTATATATTGATAACAAACAGGTTAGAGGAGCTTTAGGGCCTTATTTTCTATCCGTTGCACAAGCCCCTGACGGAAAATACTGGGTTGGAACTTTGGGCGGATTATTGGTCTGCGATCAGCTGGAAGACATTCAAAGTGGCAATTACAAATGGTATTATTCAATTTTGTCTGATGATACTTCGCTTGTCGATAATTTAATTGCATCCCTGTATTTTGATAAATCCGGAGTCTTATGGATTGGAACTGAAGATGGTTTGGACAAATACGATCCGTATGAAAATCAGTTTACTCTAAACAAAGATATTTCACGTTCTATTGGCAATCAGGCACCTAGAATTCGTGGTTTTGCCAAGACTTACGATGAAAAAGTAATTGTGGCGACCTATCATAACGGCCTTTATATTTCGAATATTAAAGGCTCAACTCCCTTACACAATACCGGAAAAGATATTGCCAGTATTTATTCTGATGACGGAAGAATTTTCTATTGCGGTTTGTGGGACGGAAACATTCTGGTGTACAATTACATGAATAACTCTTCGAGGGAAATAAAGGCAGGATTTGAAAAATCGCCTGTTTTTGCTTTTCGAAAAATTGCAGAGGATAAAATAATTGTGGGGTCTTTTGGAGAAGGAGCTGTAATTCTAAATACTAAAACACTCCAAGTAGAAACTTCGAGTAAACTTTTACCTGATTTTCAGATTAATGCTATCGAGAGAGATGCTAAAAACAATGTATGGTTTGCGACTGAAACCGGAGTTGTAAAGTACAATATTACTTCAGGAAAAATAGAAACGTATTCATCACTTTTTGTCAAAGAAAAAGGAGTACCTCATGATGAAAATGTTAGTGATGTTTTAGTAGATGTAAAAGGAAAAATCTGGGCTTCAACGCGTTTCGGATTATGTCTGTTTAATCCGAAAAAGAATGAATTTGAGCCTGTAAAAAATTTAAAAGAACTTTCAGGAAAATGGATTACCGATATTTTATCTGATGCCAATGGAAATCTTTGGCTCAATATCAATAATAATAATATTGCTTTTGTAAAATCTAATCTAAAAGATATCAGTATTTATCATGTAAACAGCGGTAACAGACTAGATGTTTTTAGTTCAAGTGGTTTCTTCTATTTTAATAATTCTAATATTTTTCTGGGAGGTAAAAACGGAATTATTTCTTTTTCGCCACCGGCAATGAAAAGAAACAATTGGTCGCCATTGCCTGTGATTTCTGAGTTTAAAATTCAGAATGAAGAGGTCTTTCCTGAAATGGAAATCAATGGAGAAATTCCGCTTTCAAAGGATCTGAATTATGGAAAAGAAATAGAATTAAGCCATAAAAACCGAAATTTTTCTCTTCAGTTTTCGGCTCCGTCTTTTGCAAATGAAAAACTGAATAAGTTTCAGTACATGCTGGAAGGTTTTGATAAACATTGGATTACAGCAAACAGTACTTCGAGAATTGTTCAATATACCAACCTTTATCCGGGAAATTATACTTTTAAAATCAGATCGAGCAACAGTGATGGATATTGGAGTAAAACGGTTTCGTATAAAATAAAAATTCTGCCTCCGTTCTGGCTGACACCAACATCGTTTTTGATGTTTTTTGCGATTTTGTTTGGGATTTTTTATTTTATTAGAAAAGAAATCAAAAACCGAATTCGTTTAAAACAAGAACTGCTTACGGAGAAAGTAAACAGAGAACACGACATCAAACTGAATAACGAAAAACTCCGTTTTTTTACGAATATTTCGCATGAATTAAGAACGCCGTTAACATTGATTTTAGGCCCTGCCAAACAGCTTTTAGATGAAAGCAGTAATGCAACGGATTATGAAAAAAGCAGATACAATTTAATTTATCAAAATGCCAGCAGATTATTGAATCTGGTAAATCAGGTTTTGGATTTTAGAAAAGCACAATCAGGAGAATTGAAACTGAAAGTGACTAAAACGGATATTTTAGCGTACTCAAAAAACATCTTCGATTCTTTCAAAGAAATGGCTTATAATAAAAAGATTAAGCTCAATTTTATTACCGAAGATGATGAAATAAACGGCTGGCTGGACAATGATAAATACGATAAGATTCTGTACAACCTTTTATCGAATGCTTTAAAATTTACCAACAAAAACGGAAACGTAGATTTGGATGTAAGATTGAAAGACACGGTTGAGGATATTTTAGTGATTGAAGTAACGGATGACGGAATTGGAATCCCCGTAAAAAGTCAAGAGAAAATTTTTAAACGATTTTATCAGGCAACCAACAGTAAAGCCAATAATACTGGATCTGGGATTGGTTTGTCTTTGGTAAAATCTTTAGTTGCCATTCATAAAGGAACTATTTCGGTCGAAAGCACTCCAGGAAAAGGAAGTACTTTTAGAGTTGAAATTCCAATTGACCGTGACTCTTACGAGCATAAAGAAGTATTCGAATACGCTCTTAAAAACGATAACCTGAGTATGCTTATTCCGGAAAAAGCGGCGAAGAAAATTATTCAAAACACCGATTTAAAAGAAAAAATATTAGTAATTGAAGACAACAACGAACTTAGAAAATATCTGGTGGATTATTTGTCTGATTACTACAAAGTTTATGAGGCCGAAAATGGAATGGAAGGTTTAAAAATCTGCCGACAAATAAAACCAATTTTATGCGTTACAGATGTCATGATGCCAATTATGGACGGATTGGAATTCTGCCGTGAACTTAAAAATGATGAGTTCATTAGTCATATTCCGGTTGTAATGCTGACGGCTCTTTCTGAAAACATGGACAAGGTAAAAGGCTATGACACAGGAGCTGACGGTTATTTGGTAAAACCTTTTGAGCCTTTATTGCTGAAAACGGTTATTGAAAACATGATTAAATCGAGATTAGAGTTGAAACAGAAATTCTCCGGCGAGGTGGAAAGCAAAGTAAGTATGCTGACACATTCTCCAATTGATGAAGAATTTATGGAAAAAGTAACGAATTTAATCAATGATAATCTAAGTGAAGTAGATCTTTCAACTGATTTTCTATGTGATAAACTGGGTGTGAGTTCGTCTAAATTATATAGAAAAATCAAAGAATTAACGGATTTGGCACCAAATGAATTTATTAGAACCATTCGTTTGAAAAAATCGGCAGAACTGCTTAAAACAAAGAAATATAATGTTTCGGAAGTGACGAATTTGGTGGGGTTTAATGATCCGCTTTATTTTAGTAGATGTTTTAAAAAGCAGTTTGGGTTTCCTCCTAGTAAAATTATTAATTAGGTTTTTTCGCCACAGATTAAGAGGATTTAAAAGATTTTTTTTCGCCACTAATTACACCAATTTTCACGAATTTGATAAAACATAACCCGTGGTTTCAACCACGGGAACGTAATGTATATTTACAATGCATATTCATAATCTAATTTTTATCGCAATGTTCCTTTGGTTGAAACCACAGGCTATATTTGAAATACAAATTTGTGATCTTATCGTTTCTGTAGTCAGCATTAAAACATAGCCCGTGGTTTCAACCACGGGAACATAACGTATATCGACAATATATACACATAATTTATTTTTTTTCATGATGTTCCAGCGGTTGAAACTACTGGCTGTATTTATCGGTTACAATTAAAGCAATTCGCAAAATTTTACAGTCCAGCTCTGAAAGAGCTAAAGCATCAAAGTAGTGCAGCGCACTGTTGAATAATACACAACATCCAATTCAGCCCTGAAAGGGCGAAAGCATGATCTGAGTATTTTTGTATGAGCATATTTGTGCTTTCACCCTTTCAGGGTGATATTCATTCTCATGTTAATGCGTAGTGCGGTGCACTACTTTGGTGCTTTCACCCTTTTAGGGTACTATTCATCCTTATGTTAACACGTAGTGCGGTGCACTACTTTGGTGTTTTCGCCCTTTCAGGGTGTTATTCATTCTCATGTTACTGCGTAGTTCGATGCACCACTTTGGTACTTTTGGACTTTTAGCCCAATTTATATTCATGTTGTTTTTAATAATTGCCTGTAAAAATCCTACAATAATCAGAATTATCCATGTTTTTGATGTATTAATCCATTTTGAAAGGAATATGTAATTCTATTTTTGTGTTAGTAACTTTTAACTATTAACCATTATGAAAAAGCATATAGACACAGACAATCCGTTGAAAAATTTAGATGAGTGGGAAGATGATTTGTTAATGCGATATCCTGATCCTTCTGAAGAAAATGAAGAGGTAAAAGAAAAGCAGAAAGAAGAATTTAGAAATTATGTCGATTCAGAAAGAGTAGAAACGGTTAAAGAGTTTTACAGAATTAACCATACCTATCAAACTTATGACTTTGTATGCAGTAAAGAACAGGAATTTCTGCAATTTAATAGAAAAGAAATGTCAATCTGGGAAGCTGTTGAGTTTTTGAACACACTTGTAGACGACAGCGACCCAGATATTGACTTAGATCAGACACAACACCTTTTACAGACTTCAGAAGCCATTCGTGCCGATGGCCATCCGGATTGGTTTGTACTGACAGGTTTTATTCACGATTTGGGTAAAGTTTTATGCTTGTTTGGAGAACCGCAATGGGCTGTGGTTGGAGATACATTTCCTGTTGGATGTGCGTATTCAGATAAAATTGTGTATTCAGAATTCTTTAAAGAAAATCCGGATTATACTGATGAGAGATTCAATACCAAATTAGGAATCTACACCCAAAACTGCGGATTAGATAAGGTAAAAATGAGCTGGGGTCATGACGAATATCTGTATCAGATTATGAAAGATTATCTGCCAGATCCAGCTTTGTATATGATTCGTTACCACTCTTTTTATTCTCAGCATAAAGAAAATGCTTATGCTCATTTAATGAATGAAAAAGATATCGAAATGTTTGATTGGGTAAGAAAGTTCAATCCGTATGATTTGTACACTAAAGCTCCTGTTAAACCAGACGTACAAGCATTGCTTCCTTATTATAAAGAATTAGTTGCTAAGTATTTGCCAGAAAAATTAAAGTTTTAAAAAAGGTTATATAAACACATAGAAACATAGATTTTTCTTTTGAGCGTAAAACAAATTAGAAGAAACTAGTTTCCACACATAGCTATGTGTTTTTCTATTAAGTGAAATGCCTTTTGAGATAAAGAAAAACTATGTTTCTATGTGTTTTAAAAAAAATAATTACCAGCTATCTAAAACCAAAATAATGCAGAAAACCAAAATATTTTTTATAAGCCTTTTACTGCTTTTCTCGGCGGGTATTTCGGCTCAGGAAAAAGAACGTAACGATTGGGAAAACCCTGAGGTATTTCAAATTAACAGAGAACCAGCCCGCGCTGCTTTTCTTCCTTATGCAGATGAAACTTCTGCCATAATGGATAAATATGAAAATTCACCCTGGTATTTTTCTTTAAACGGAACATGGAAGTTTTCCTGGTCGCCAACGCCGGATGAACGCCCAAAAGATTTTTATAAAACAGATTTCAGTACACTGCATTGGAAAGACCTTCAAGTGCCTTCCAATTGGGAATTAAATGGATATGGTGTGCCAATTTATACCAATATTACATATCCGTTTGAGAAAAATCCGCCGTTTATCAATCATTGGGATAATCCGGTTGGGTCTTATAAAAAAGATTTTGTACTGCCTGAAAACTGGAAAAACCGACACGTTTTTCTTCATTTCGAAGCAGGAACAGCGGCTATGTATATTTGGGTAAACGGCGAAAAAGTTGGTTATACTGAAAATACCAAAAGTCCGGCAGAATTTGATATTTCTAAATACTTAAAACCTGGAAAAAACAATCTGGCTGTAGAAGTGTACAGATGGAGTGACGGTTCGTATTTGGAAGATCAGGACATGTGGAGACTTTCTGGAATTGACAGAAATGTTTATTTGTATAGTACGGAAGATGTTCGTATTTCAGATTTCTTTGCAAAACCGGATTTAGACGCTAGATATAAAAACGGAAGTTTAAGTGTTGATGTAAGTTTAAAAAATCTGACTTCAAAAACAGTAAACAATCAAAAGCTGGTTGCAAAATTGGTAGATGCTTCTGGTAAAAATGTTTTCAGTAAAGAGTTTAATGTCAATTTTGAAGCTTCAAAAATTCAGAATATTAATTTTTCTCAGAATGTTTCAAGTCCAAAATTGTGGAGCAGTGAAACGCCGAATTTATATACGTTGGTTCTGACCTTAAAAAATGTAAAAGGAGAAATTATAGAAACGGTTGGAACTCAAATCGGATTTAGAAAAGTAGAATTAAAAGGCGGGCAGTTACTGGTAAACGGAGTCCGATTGATGGTTCATGGTGTAAATATTCATGAGCATAATCCAGAAACGGGACATTATCAGGATGAGGCTACGATGATGAAAGACATCAAAATGATGAAACAGCTGAATATAAATTCGGTTCGCTGCAGTCATTATCCGAACAATATTTTATGGGTAAAACTATGTAATAAATACGGTTTGTTTTTGGTGGATGAAGCCAATATTGAAAGCCATGGAATGGGAGTAGAGGGACAGCCTCTAATCTGGATGAATCCAAAAACGAATCCAGGACATCTTCCAGAATGGAGAGAAGCACATTTAGACCGAATTTATAGTTTGGTAGAAAGAGATAAAAATATGCCATCGGTCATTATTTGGTCGTTAGGAAATGAAAGTGCCAATGGGCCTGTTTTCCACGAAGCCTACAAATGGATCAAAAAGAGAGATAATTCCCGTTTGGTTCAATTTGAGCAGGCGAAAGAAAACGAAAACACAGATATCGTTTGTCCAATGTATCCAACAATTGAATACATGAAAGAATATGCGGCAAGAAAAGAAGTGAGTCGTCCGTATATTATGTGTGAGTACTCGCATGCTATGGGAAACAGCAGCGGAAATTTTCAGGAATATTGGGATATCATTCGTGGAAGCAAAAATATGCAGGGTGGTTTTATCTGGGATTGGGTAGATCAGGGATTTTATGGAGTTGATGAAGCGGGTCGTAAATATTGGACTTACGGTGGTGATATGGGAAGCCAGAATTATCTAAACGATGAAAATTTCTGCCATAACGGATTAGTTTATCCAGACAGAACACCGCATGTTGGAGCTTTTGAAGTAAAAAAAGTATATCAGAATATTTTATTCAAAGCAGTTGATATTAAAAATGGTGTAATCGAAATTAATAATGATTTCGGATTTACAAACCTGAATAAATACAATTTCAGATACGAAGTTTTAGAAAATGGTAAAGTGATCAAAGAAGGAACAATCAATGTTGCTTTGGATCCAAAGTCAAAAAAACAGTTTAAGCTTGATTTACCAAAAATAGAATCGAAAGAAGGAACAGAATATTTACTGAATGTTTTTGCTAACACAAAAGAAGGTTCAGAATTATTGCCTAAAAACTTTGAAATTGCCAAAGAACAATTTGTAATTGAAGACAGTAAATATTTCGAAAAATCAGAAAAAGAAAGTACTGCAAAAGTTCAGGACGACAAAGACCATTTTGTGCTGACTTCAGATAATGTTACAGTTAAAATCAGTAAATCGACTGGATTGATTTCGTATTACAGTTTAAAAGGCGAAGAATATTTCAAACAATATCCGGAACCGAATTTCTGGAGAGCGCCAACTGATAATGACATTGGAAATAAAATGCAGATTAGAACCAATGTTTGGAGAACGGCTGGAAAAAATACTTCTCTGGAAAGCATCCAGCAGACAGAAGAAAACGGCAAAAAATATATCGTTGCGAAATTAAAACTAAATGATGTTGCTTCTGATTATACCATCAAATATGCACTAGGAAACAATGGAGAGTTAGAGATACAGGTTGCTTATAAAAAAGGAGCGAATCCAGTTCCGGAATTACCGCGTTTCGGAATGATTTTTACTTTAAAAAATAGCTTAGAAAATCTGGATTATTATGGAAGAGGGCCATTAGAAAATTATCCAGACAGAAAAACAGCATCTTTCAAAGGAATTTATACTAGTAAAGTTGCAGACCAATATGTGCCTTATACACGCCCACAAGAAAATGGATACAAGACGGATATACGCTGGTTTAAATTGTCAAGCAATTCAGGAAATGGCTTGGAAATAAAAGGTCTGCAACCTTTAGGTATAAGTACTCTGAATAATTATCCGAGTGATTTTGACGGAGGAATTTCTAAAAAGAATATCCATTCCAGCGACATCACTCCAAGAAATGAAGTCGTAGTTTGTGTCGACTTAACACAGCGTGGTCTAGGAGGAGACAACAGCTGGGGATTACCGCCTCATGAGCAATATCAATTAACGAAAAGTGAGTATAACTACGGATTTGTTATTAAACCAATTTTTTAAAGTAATCAGTTTTCAGTCTCAGTTTTCAGTCACAATTAGCGCTGAAAACTGCGACTGTGACTGAATACTTAAAAGAAAACTAAAAAAAACTATCAACCGACCACTGAATACTAAATAAAATGAGTAACCCTACAAATGGAAGACTAATCTCTTTAGATGTGCTTCGCGGATTTGTTATGTTTTGGATTATGAGCGGCGAACATATTATTCATGCTCTTGCCAAAGCAGCGCCAATTCCTATTTTTATCTGGATGTCTTCACAGCTGCATCATGCGGAATGGAATGGAATTACATTTTACGATATGATTTTTCCTGTCTTTCTATTTGTTGCCGGAGTTTCGATGCCTTTCTCTTTCGAAAAGAAAATGAGTTTGGCGGGAGTAAAAACACCACAGGAATTACCTTCAAGCGAGAAGCGTAAAATCTATTTATCAATGTTAAGAAGAACCTGTATTTTACTGGTTTTAGGATTTATAGTAAATGGATTGCTTCGTTTTGATGGTTTTGATCATACTCGTTTTGCAAGCGTTTTAGGCCGAATCGGCTTGGCTTGGTTTTTTGCCGGAATCATCTATTTAAATTTTGATTTCAAGAAACAATTAATCTGGTTTTTCGGAATTTTGATTGGCTACTATGTAGCAATGAAATGGATTCCGGTTCCTAATTTTGGAGCAGGGGTTTTAACCAAAGAAGGTTCGCTGGAAGGTTATATTGACCGTTTGTTTTTACCGGGAAGATTGCACAGCACCGTTTATGATCCGGAAGGAATATTTTCAACTCTTCCGGCGATTTCGACAGCTTTATTAGGTGTTTTTATTGGAACGTTTCTAAAAGCAAAGTGTACTTTTTCGATAAAAGTAAAACTGCTTTTAATGACTTTAACCGCTGTAGTTCTGATTATTGCAGGACTAATCTGGGATATTAATTTCCCAATCAATAAACATTTATGGACAAGTTCTTTTGTTTGTTTTGTCGGTGGATTCAGTATTTTATTTTTTGTCTTTTTCTATGTAATAATTGACTTATTAGGGTTTCAAAAATGGGCATTCCCATTGGTTTTAATCGGTTCTAATTCTATTTTGATTTATATCGCTGCCGAAGGTTCGGTAGATTTTAAACATACGGCAGATTATGTTTTTGGCGGACTTATACAATATACATCAATTGCTTGGCAGCCTTTTTTTACAGCTTTGTCTGTAACTGTTGTACAGCTTTTGTTACTCTATTTTTTATATAAAAAGAAATGGTTTCTCAAGATTTGATAACATTCCCCGAAGGGGATAAAGCACCACCATAATGCAAAGCACTATGAAATAAAAAAGAGCCATAGTATAAAAGCCCTGAAAGGGCGGACAGCATTGAACAACGAATTATAAACCATAAAACCTTTAAAAAAATGTCTTTGGTAATGTGATACCAATATAAAATACTCTTACTATCTAACCACACAATAACCACACATTATGAATGTATTACAAACCGCAGATTACATTGTTTTCTTTATTTACTTTGTCATAGTCACGGCTTATGGAATGTATATTTACAGAAGCAAAAAAACGGCTGCAACCAGTTCCAACGAATATTTCTTAGCAGAAGGTTCCCTTACCTGGTGGGCAATTGGAGCTTCTTTAATTGCTTCTAATATTTCGGCAGAACATTTTATTGGTATGAGCGGTTCAGGCTTTGCCATCGGACTTGCGATTGCTTCTTACGAATGGATGTCGGCGGCCACATTAATTATTGTGGCAATGTTTATTTTACCCGTTTATCTTAAAAATAAGATCTTTACCATGCCTCAGTTTCTCGCCAAAAGATACAGCGGGACAGTGAGTACAATTATGGCCATTATCTGGCTGTTGATTTATGTATTTGTCAATCTTACGTCAATCATTTATTTAGGTGCTTTAGCCATTTCGTCTATCGCACCAGTTAGTTTTCAGTTTTGTGTTATTGCACTGAGTTTATTCTCTGTAATTGTGACTTTAGGCGGCATGAAAGTAATTGGTTATACGGATATGTTTCAGGTTATTGTGCTAATTTTGGGTGGATTAGTTACCACTTATTTAGCATTGACTTTACTTTCAGATCAGTTTGGTTTTGGAAAAGACATTCTAAAAGGACTTGCCATTATTGCTGATGAAGCACCAGGACATTTGCACATGATTTTAGACGAATCCAATCCGCATTATACTGAATTACCGGGAATGTCGGTTTTAGTTGGCGGTATGTTGATCAATAATTTGGCGTATTGGGGCTGTAATCAATATATTGTTCAAAGAGCTTTAGGTGCCGATTTGAAGACTGCAAGAAAAGGAATCTTGTTTGCTGCTTTCCTAAAATTATTAGTTCCAATAATTGCTGTTTTACCAGGTATCGCAATGTTTGTAATGCATGAAAATGGAATGTTTCAGCAGGAAATGGTGGATGCGGCAGGAGTTTTAAAACCAGATCATGCGTATCCAACTTTAATGAATTTATTGCCTGCAGGATTAAAAGGCGTGGCTTTAGCAGCTTTAACGGCAGCAATTGTGGCTTCTTTAGCAGGAAAAGCGAATAGTATTTCGACTATTTTTTCTTTAGATATTTATAAAAAATATTTCAATTCTCAGGCATCAGAAAAAAAACTGGTTCGTACCGGAAGATGGTGTGTTGTAGTTTGTATGATCATTGCTGCTTTTGTAGCTCCGGCATTAAAATCATTAGATCAGGCGTATCAGTTTATTCAGGAATATGTAGGTTTCTTTTCGCCTGGAGTTTTAGCGATTTTCTTGTTGGGAATGTTCTGGAAAAAAACAACTCCGGCAGCTGGATTGGCAGGTGCGTTATTAACAGTTCCGCTTGCCGCGATTTTAAAATTCCTGCCAATGTGGACAGAAGGTGCTTTCCCGGATTATCCTTTCTTAGATCGTATGACTATTGTTTTCTTTATCATCGTATTGATAATGGTGGGAATTAGTTTGGCAAAACCAGTATCTGAAGAAGAGTCTGAAATTCATAAAATAGAAGTAGATAAATCGATGTTTAAAGTGTCATCAGAGTTTATCGTTGGTTCTTTTATCATCAGTGGGATATTAGTGGCTTTGTATACTGTTTTCTGGTAAATTTTATTTTGCCACGAAGGCACAAAGGCTCAAAGTTTATTTAAAAAAATTAAATTGAAAATTGCTCGCAAAGACGCAGAGACACAAAGTTTTTTTTAAACCATATAAGTAATTTAAGATAATTTAAGATAATTTAAGATAATTTAAGATAATTTAAGTTTTGTCTTAATTGACCTTATATTACTTATATGGTTCATTTTCACTTAGTGACTTAGTGTATTTGTGGCATAAAAAAAATAGAAATGAAAAGAAATTTTGTAATTGTATTTTTTATTTTTTGTATTTCCGTAACCGTTTCGGCGCAAAAGGTATTTGACATTAAAAAATACGGCGCCGTTGGAGACGGAAAAACGTTGAATACAAAGGCAATCCAAAAAGCAATTGATGCAGCCAATAAAAGTAAAGGCGGAAAAGTTGTTTTTTCGAAAGGAACCTTTTTGTCTGGAAGTATTATTTTAAAAAATGATGTGGAATTGTTTTTTGAAGAAGGTGCCATTTTATTAGGAAGCACCAATCCGGACGACTATCCAAAATACGAAGGAATCAGAGCTTTTATTATTGCAAATGAATCTAAAAATATTGCCGTAAACGGAAAGGGAATTATAGACGGGCAGGGAAGAGAACTGGCTTTAGCAATTGATTCTCTGCACCATACAGGAGTGCGAATTGACCCGAAATACAATTACAGAAGAATGCGTCCTGAAGACGGAAGAGGAAAACTGATTTCGTTTGTAAAATGTGATTCGATTACCATGACTCAAATTACTTTGAAAAATAGTCCGGGCTGGACAATGTGCTTTAGAGAATGCAAAAACATTGTCATTGATTTTATGAAAGTGGAAAGCCGCGCGTATTGGAACAATGACGGAATTGACCTTGACGGATGTGAAAATGCCCGAATTACCAATTGTAATGTAAACGCTGCAGATGATGGAATCTGTTTGAAATCGGAAGTGCCGGGATTACACAATAACAATATTTACATTGGAAATTGTACCATTAGATCAAGTGCCAATGCAGTGAAATTTGGAACTGGTTCTTACGGAAGTTTCAAAAACGTAACGATTGAAAATATCAAGGTATTTGATACGTTCAGATCTGCGGTTGCGATTGAATCTGTTGATGGTGCGGAGATTGAAAATATCAAAGTTTCGGATATTACTGCCGTAAATACTGGTAATGCAATCTTGATCCGTTTAGGTCATAGAAATGGAGATAAACCGGGTTATATTAAAAATGTATCGGTTAAAAATGTGAAAGTACAAGTTCCTTTTGGCCGTCCAGATATTGATTACGATATGCGCGGGCCTGAAGTCGATTATTTCCACAATCCGTTTCCAGCTTCAATTGCCGGAATTCCGGGGCATTTAATTGAAAATGTGACTTTAGAAAATATTGAAATCGTTTATCCGGGAAGAGCTTCAAAAGGAATGGCGTATCATCCTTTAAGCCGATTAAAAGATGTAAAAGAAAATAGCAACGGATATCCTGAATTTACCATGTTTGGCGAATTGCCTTCATGGGGATTTTACGTTCGTCATGTAAACGGAATTGAAATGAAAAACATCAAACTAATTCTAGATAAAGAAGATTTTCGTCCTGCTTTCGTTTTTGATGATGTAAAAAATCTGACCATGAAAGGGATTGATGTTCCGTCAGATAAAATCAATCAAATTGTTTTTAAAGATGTTTCATCAAGCAATTTGGACAGCGAATCTCTAAAAAGAAAAATCGAACCAGAGCAAAATAAATTTGAATTACCAGCACATTAGTAGTTAGCCACTAAGACGCAAAGACGCAAAGTTTTTTGCCACAGATTATAAATTTTGTTTCACGCAGATTTAAAAAGATTTTAGCAGATTTAATTTGATTTCTTAAAAAAAATCTGCAGAATCTACTCAAATCTTTTTAAATCTGCGTGAAACAAAAAAACTTAGTGCCTTTGCGCCTTTGTGGCATAAAAAAAATTAAAAAATATGAAAAAGAAATCTATAATCGCGATCATCATTTTCTGCCTTTCGTTAACTGTTTCTGCACAGAAAATCTACGACGTCAAAAAATACGGAGCAAAAGGAGACGGAAAAACCAATGATGCAGCAGCTATTCAAAAAGCAATTGATGCCTGCAGCAAAACGGGCGGAAGAGTTTTAATTCCGGCACCATTTACCTTTTTGGCCGGGCCAATTGATGTAAAATCAAAAGTAGATTTACATATCGAAGCAGGAGCAAAATTATTAGCAAGTCCAGATGAAAAGCTGTACACCAAAAGCGCTTTCAGAACCAATCCGGGAGAAGGAACAATTTGGCTTGGCGGAGAAAATATAGAAGATTTTACCATTAGCGGCAGCGGGAAAATAGATGGAAACGGAATTTCTTTTATGGGAGCAGAAGAAGAGGATGCTTATGTCTTAAAACCGTTTAATGTATTAGACCCAAGACCTCACGTATTAACAATTATTGGCGGAAAAAATATCAGAATTAAAGATGTTCATATCGGAAATTCGGCGTATTGGACAGTTCATTTGATTGGATGTAATGATGTTGTAATCAGTGGCATTACTTTATTGAACAGTTTGAAAGTCCGCAACAGTGACGGAATCGATTTGGATCATTCAAAAAATGTGAGAATCAGTGATTGTTATATCGAAAGTGGCGACGATTGTATCTGTTTGAAAAACAGAAGGGAGTTTGAAGAATTTGGAGCCTGCGAAAATATTACGGTAACCAATTGTACGATGACCAGCAGCAGCTGTGCCATTAAAATTGGTTCAGAAAATATGGATGCGATTCGACAAGTAGTTTTCAATAATTGTATCATCAAAAATAGCAATCGTGCATTAGGAATTCAGAATCGTGATGAAGGAACAGTAAGCGATGTTATTTTCTCTAACATTATCATCGAAAGTAAATTAAACACCGATACTTGGTGGGGAAAAGCAGAACCGATTTATGTAACCGCTTTCAGCAGAGCAAAAGGAAATCATAAAGATGCGAATTGGCGTTTTCCAAAAGGCGCAACAGAAGGAAAAGTAGGAGAAATCAAAAATATTTATTTTACTAATATTCAATGCACAGGAGAGAATGGTGTTTTTGTAAGTGGGGAATCAAAAGATAAAATCAAGAATATTGTTTTTAATAATGTGAGCGTTTTTATGGACAAAACAACTTCTTTTCCTGGCGGATTATACGACAGACGTCCTGCAAAAGTGGAAGGTTTTGTAAAAGGAAGTACTTCAGGATTTTATTTTGATACTGCAGAAAGTATCAAAGTTCAGAACTGCACAGTGCAATGGGGGAAAAACAAACCGGATTATTTTAAATATGCGGTTGAAAGTAAAAATGTAGATGTTTTAAAAGTAGTTAATTTAGACGGAGAAGCGGCTTTCCCAAATAAGTATGAAGCAGTTAAGAAGTAATTTATTCCTGTGAAAAAAATATAAGTGTAAAAGTAACAATAAACTTTTGTGACGTGATACTTTTCATAGGCTCTAAAAAGATTAATTAATATATTGCAAGTATATTCTCAATATAAAAAAATACAATGAAAAGAAATATAATTTCAACATTATTCATAAGTGGTTTACTATTTAGTAGTATTTATGGAAATGCTCAAAAAGCGACTTTAGAAGTTGATGCTTCCAAAACGATAACAAAAATTCAGCCAACAATGTTCGGTTTGTTTTTTGAAGACATCAATTTTGCGGCAGATGGCGGACTTTACGCGGAAATGATTAAAAACAGATCTTTCGAATTTGAAAAACCTTTGATGGGATGGGAACAGCCTAATACCAAAAGATCTTCTTTAAACAAAGAATCGGGTAGTGCGTTGCCCATTAACGTAGCGGCAAATAATACTAATTTTTGCAGAGTTGAGATTAATAACGATAAAGGTTATGCTTTAATAAATGAAGGTTTCAGAGGAATGGGAGTAAAGAAAGATGCAAAATACAATCTTTCTTTAAAAGCGTCCAATCCTAAAGGAGCCATCAAAAAAATCATTGTGCAGTTAATTGGTAAAGACCAAAAAGTACTGGGAGAAACGAGTATTGTACCAAAATCGGAGCAATGGGCAAATTATACAGCTCAAATTACAGCTACTCAAACAGAGGCAAAAGCGAAGCTGAAGATCACTTTTGAAGGAACAGGAACTATAGATTTAGATATGATTTCGCTGTTTCCGGAAGATACTTGGAAAAACAGAAAAAATGGCCTTCGTAAAGATCTTGTACAGCTTCTGTATGATATGAAACCCGGATTTTTACGTTTTCCAGGAGGTTGTATTGTAGAGGGAAGAACTTTGGCTGATCGTTACCAATGGAAAAAATCGATTGGAAATGTAGAAGATAGAGAAACAAAAATGAACCGTTGGAATGTAGAGTTCAACCATAAATTAACACCAGATTATTTCCAAAGTTTCGGATTAGGTTTTTTTGAATATTTCCAGCTTTCAGAAGACATTGGCGCAGAACCGCTTCCAATTTTAAGCTGTGGTATGGCGTGTCAGTACAATACAGGAGAGTTGACTCCTTTAGACGAACTAGATCCGTATGTACAAGATGCTTTAGATTTAATTGAATTTGCCAATGGAGCAGTGACGACAACTTGGGGTAAAATCCGTTCTGATATGGGACATCCAAAACCATTTAATTTAAAATATATCGGAGTTGGAAACGAACAATGGGGGCCAGATTATATTGATAGATATAAGATTTTTGAAAAAGCAATTAAAGCAAAATATCCAAACATTATAATTGTTTCAGGAAGCGGACCTTCTCCAGATGGTGAACACTTTGATTTTGCAATGGAAGAACTTAAAAAACTGAATGCAGAGTTAGTTGATGAACATTATTACCAAAGCCCAAAATGGTTTAGGGAAAATGCCGGCCGCTATGATAAATATGACCGAAAAGGCCCAAAAATATTTGCTGGAGAATATGCAGCGCAAAGTGTTTCAGGCGCCAATCCGAATAACAGAAATAATTGGGAATGTGCTTTTTCTGAAGCGGCTTTTATGACTGGATTGGAAAGAAATGCAGCAGTAGTTCATTTAACGTCTTACGCACCTTTGATGGCGCACGAAGACGCCTGGCAATGGACACCAGATATGATTTGGTTCAACAATTTGGATTCTCATGGTTCAGCCAATTATTATGTGCAGCAATTATTCTCCACCAATAAAGGAACTGATTTGTTGGATATTACTCAGGATGGAAAAGCTTTAATCGGTCAAAATAATTTATATGCATCGGCAGTAAAAGATGCTAACAGTAAAGAAATTATTGTGAAACTGGTAAATACAGCAGCAACGGCATCTGAAGTGAGTCTTGATTTAAAAGGAGCAAAACTGGGATCAAAAGGAAGTATAATTAGTTTGGTAAGTGCAAATTTACAAGATGAAAATACGTTTGCAGAACCTAAAAAAATTACTCCAAAACAAAGTGAATACAAAATAACAAAAGGAAAGCAGCAATTGAATCTTCCTGCTTATTCTGTGACTGTTTTGAAATTGAAAACGATCTAAAATTAGTATTCATATGATTAAACCTAACAGGTTTTTAAAACCTGTTAGGTTTCTTAAAAACGATGAATTGACTTTTCGATTTACATCATCATTTAAAATAAAAATATATGCCAAACCATTCTTTTCAAAAAAGCCTTTTAGTATTGCTAATGTTGACAGCATTTTCTGTTTACTCGCAAGATTTAAAACTGCAATACCAACAGCCAGCTGTAGAATGGACAGAAGCTTTACCAATAGGAAATGGTACTCTTGGTGCAATGGTTTTTGGGAGAGTGGATTCTGAATTAATTCAGCTCAATGAAGCTACTTTATGGAGCGGCGGGCCGGTACAGAAAAATGTAAATCCAGATGCTTTTAAGAATCTAGCTTTAATTAGAGAAGCGTTGACGAATGAGGATTTTGAAAAAGCCTATGCTTTAACTAAAAACATGCAAGGTCCCTACAGCGAAAGTTTTATGCCATTGGGAGATCTTATTTTAAAACAAGATTTTGGTGGACAAAAAACAGAGAATTATAATAGAAGTCTAGATTTGCAAACTGGATTGGCAGTTACCAATTTTAGTGTTGCCGGTGTAAAGTACAAAAGAGAAATTTTTGCTTCGGCACCAGCACAATGTATTGTGATTAAACTTTCGGCAGATCAATTAAAAAAACTTTCTGTGACACTGGATGCTTCAAGTCTTTTGAAAAATGAAAGAACAGTACAAAATCAGACCTTGGTTTTAAAAGGAAAAGCACCATCACATTCTGATCCAAATTATATTGATTACAACAAAGAACCAGTCATTTACGAAGATGCGTCAGGATGCAGAGGAATGCGTTTTGAACTCATTATTAAACCTGTCATAAAAGACGGAGAAATAAGTTCAGAAGGAAATAAATTAGTGATTAAAAATGCCTCGGAGATTTTGCTTTTCGTTTCGGCGGCAACTAGTTTCAACGGATTTGATAAATGCCCTGACAGCGAAGGAAAAGACGAACATCAATTTGCTGAAGCACCAATTAAAAAGGCTGTTACGAAGAAATATGATAGTTTATTAAAAGAACATATTGCAGATTTTCAAAAACTCTTCAACAGAGTTTCCTTAAAGTTGAATGAAAAAGAAACCAATAAATCTAATCTTGCAACAGATACTAGATTGGAAGAATACGCAAAAGGAGAAAAAGATGCCGGATTGGAAGCTTTGTTTTTTCAGTTTGGACGTTATTTGTTGATTTCTTCTTCGCGTACACACAATGCGCCAGCCAATTTGCAAGGAATTTGGAATAATAAACTTCGTGCGCCTTGGAGCAGTAACTACACAACAAACATCAATTTACAGATGAATTACTGGCCGGTTGAATCAGGAAGTTTGTCTGAATTATTTTTTCCGCTTGACGAATACATTAAAAATGCTTCTGTAACAGGAGCCGAAACCGCCAAAAGTTATTATCATGCCAACGGCTGGGTTTTGCATCATAATTCAGATATCTGGGCAATGACAAATCCTGTAGGCGATTTTGGAAAAGGCGATCCAATGTGGGCCAACTGGTATATGGGAGCGAACTGGCTGAGCAGACATTTATGGGAACATTATGAATATACCGGCGACAAAGCCTACTTGAAAAAAGTATATCCTATAATCAAAGGTGCTGCAGAATTTAGTTTAGATTGGTTGCAGAAAGATAAAAATGGTCATTTGGTCACAATGCCTTCAACTTCGCCGGAAAATATGTTTTATTACGATGGCAAAAAGAAAGGTGTTGTAACCACGGCTTCTACAATGGATATTGGAATTATTAAAGATTTGTTCGAAAATACAGTTGAAGCTTCTAAAATTTTAGGAACCGATTCAGAATTCAGAGAAAAAGTAAACAAAGCAGCTACTGAATTACTACCTTTTCAAATTGGAAGTAAAGGACAATTATTAGAATGGTATAAAGATTTTGAAGAAGAAGATCCGCATCACAGACATACTTCTCATTTGTATGCTTTGCATCCGGCCAATTTAATTTCGCCACTCAATACACCAGAATTAGCCGCAGCAGCAAAGAAAACATTAGAATTGCGAGGCGACGATGGAACAGGCTGGAGTTTGGCCTGGAAAGTAAATATGTGGGCGAGACTTTTAGACGGAAATCACGCTTATACATTATTCAAAAATCAATTAAGATTGACAAAAGATAATGATCCTAAGTACAAACGACATGGAGGTTGTTACCCGAATCTATTTGATGCGCATCCGCCTTTCCAAATCGATGGAAATTTTGCAGGAACAGCGGGCGTAATCGAAATGTTAATGCAAAGTCAGAATAAAGAAATACACTTACTTCCAGCGCTTCCGGATTCATGGACAGACGGAGAAATTAAAGGGATTACTGCAAAAGGAAATTTTACGGTAGATATAAAATGGAATAATGGTAAAATAACTCAGGCAAAAATCGTATCTAACAATGGAGGAACTTGTTCTGTAAGAGCTTCAGAACCTTTTACAATTGAAAAACTAAATATCAAAAGTGAAAAATCATCGATAGGTTATACTGCATCATTTGAAACTAAAAAAGGAATGTCTTATAATCTGTCTCCTTCCAAATAAGATTTTAGTTGTAAAAAGTGATTCCTAAGGAGAAAGTGAATTGAGAATCTGTTTTGTTTTTCTAAAAATAGTATAGATTAATTATTAATATTGAGATTGGAATAAGAAGGAGATAACGGTTCTTTCTCTTTTTAATCCCTTATAAATAGAGTAGTCTTGATTTTTTAACTAAAAAAAAATGGTGTAAAATTCATAGAATCAAATATTTATAATATATTTAACATCTCAAACATGGGAATTGTGTAAAATTTGTGCATAATTTTGCAAAGTCAAAGATGAAGCATAAAAATTATTTTTGACATAGTACCCAAATCTGTTGTTAACTTTAATTTAGCCCTGCTTATGAGAATATTTTTTGTAGCGCTGCTTTTTTCTTTAAGTTCGTTTACTACCTACAACCTAACGGACAGAAAAGAAATATTAAATGAAATTGAATTCGCAAGACTTACAGAACATGTAAGTGAAGTAAAAACATTTGTAAATGCAAATCGTGGCTACAGCAAGAAAATTGCTTTTCTGGTAGATATGAAAATCAAATCAGGAAGAAATCGTTTTTTTGTTTACGATCTTGAGAATGAAAAAATTATTGATCAGGGGCTTGTTGCTCATGGATCAGGTTCTGAGACTGGTATAAAAGGAGATATTCTACAGTTCTCCAATATGCCGAATTCCAACTGTACTTCATTAGGGCGTTATGGTGTTGAGAAACCTTATAAAGGTGTTTTCGGAAAAGCCTACAGATTAAGCGGAATGGACGAGACTAATAATAATGCCAATAAAAGAGCAATTGTATTGCACTGTTATAAAGAGGTTCCGGATGATGAAAAAGAATATTATATTATCAACAGTCACGGTTGTCCAATGGTAAGTGAAGCTTTTTTCAAAAGACTTGATAAATTTATTGAAGGTTCTGATTCTAAGATTATGCTTTCAGTTTATTACTAAATATAAAAAAGAGTTTTTATCTCAATTTAAAACAAGAGCCATTTGGTTCTTGTTTTTTTTTGAATTCAATTGAGTTTATTTATGGTTTAAATCTAGTGAAGTGTTTTTACATAGCGGCAAAAGGTTTTAAAGGAATATAAAAGCATGAAATGTTAACAATAATTATTTTTTAAATTCATAAAAAAAATCCGCCCTCACAAAATGTGGCGGCGGATGAGTATTTAGTTTAGTTTTTTAAACAATAAATATATTGGCAATATCAACTACTTGTTGTGTAGTTAAAGGCTCATCGTAAGCTTCTGACCCTGCCGCAGCTCCAAATGCTGCCGCCGTATTAAATCCTGCCTGCATGGTTACTCCTTCACCATCATAAACTGCTTGTGTTGCAGCTGGCATTCCTGCGCCTCTATCGGCATTAGAAATCCATCCTTTTAGGCCACGTAATCGCCTCACTTCAGAAGCATGACGGGCTTCAACAGAATGAATTTGTAAGGCCGCAGTCAACAAATCAGGAGTAGTTATTAAATTGGCCGCCTGACCTTTGTAGGCTCTAACACCAGTGTCTTCAAAAGCTTGTGCTAAAGCTAAAAAGGTTGGATAATCATTAAAAGGATTAAATGCTCCGCCAACGGTAAAATCGAAAGTTGGTTTTGGTACAAAATTGGCACTTGCAGTACCGCCTAATCCGGCTATTAAGAAAGCAACGTGGTCTGATTCGTGAGCTGCTATCTGCTGGAAAACTTTTAAATCGCGTCCGCCGTTTTCAGAAGCCGGAATTACTCCGGAATCCAAAGCCATGGCATAAAATTCATTTTCCAGATATTCTAAAGTCAGAGCAAACTGTAAAGCTCCAATTGGAGTGGCAGGAGTTGCTGTGATGTCTTTTGCAAATGCTTTATTGGCTAAGGCTGATAATCCAAAAGGTATAGATGCCAGCGCCAGATTTTTCCCGATATTCCCAAACTGTGTAAAGCTGTCTCTTCTTGAACCAGTACTTTTCATTAAATTGTCATCAGTAAAGGTTTCTATAAATTTTAATATGTTCATAATTTCTAAGTTTTAGCTGGTTAAGATTAAGGCAAGTATTTGGCAGTGAATTTTGTAGTAATAAATCCGGCAGCCACAGGAAGAATTTTAGATGGATCTTTTGCAACATCCAGTCCGGTTGAAGTGCTTATGATATCATCTCCTGCAAAATCTTTGGAATTCGGATTGATCAGGCTTCGAATAGCAGCAGCATGTCTGGCTTCAACCGAAACAATTTTTCCCGCTAATAATAAATAATCAGCGGTTTTAATTAATCGTCCTGCGCCATTATAGGCAGCTACACCAGTATCTTCCAAGGCTTTTGCAGTAGCTAAAACTTCAGTTCGGCTGTTAAAATTTAGAGAGCCATAACTAAAGGCCAGGGAAGGAAGCAGTTGAGAGCCTGGATCGGGAAGAGCTTTAGTTAATGCTGCTTTGAAAAAATCTCTATGAACTACTTCATGGTGGTACAAATCTGTCAGCACCTGACGTTCTGTATCGTTAAATACGGTATTAAAATTAGAGGCATTTACAACTTTAGTGTAAAAATCGGCTTCCAGCTGTTCTAAGGCGTAAGCGTAAGTTAGCACGCCAAAGTCGCCTGAGCCTAAATCAAAAACACCATTTCTGATTCCGGGTAGGGAAGTGTCCTCCATATTGTCATCATTATCATTGTCGCTGCATCCAGCTAAAACCAAACCTGCGGTAACTAATGTTAGTCCACTGAGCTTAAGAAAGCTCCTTCTGCTATCCAGTGAAGGGTCAACTTCATGAATTTTAACTTCGTTTTTCATAATCAAGGTTTTTATTAAGGTTAATAACATCACAAGAATGTATATTAGTTTATTAACGAAATTTTAGCAAAGACGGTTTTCCTTATTAGTTCATTTTTAGTAAAAAAAATAGTCTTAAAGAATTATAAACATGCTGAAGACCTGATTTTTATACGATTTTGTCTAAAATATTTTTATATGAATAGTATAAGAATTATTAAATTCCCTTTGATGAAAAACTGAAACTAGATAAAACTTTGTTTCAAATTATAATTTGCAACATCATTAAAAGATTTTGTACTGCCCATGTTTGTAATTTAGTAAGAATCACAAAATTTCGTAATATGAAATCCTTTAAAGGAATAATTGATAAGGTTAATATTGATTTGAAATAGAGTTAATAATTAATAATTTCTAAAGCATACATTCAAATAATAAACTGACTGTTATGGAAACTAAAAAATATGTCAAGCTGTTTTTCTTTTTGAATATAACTTTATTCGCATTTTCTGTTAAAGCACAAGATGTTTTGCCATTTCCGCCGTCTCCGTCTGCTTCTCAGGCAGGAGTAACCATTGAAACATCAACTTATAAAAAAAGAACAGAGCCCAGACATTTGCCGACGGATGCACCGAACATTTTAATTATATTAATAGATGATGCCGGTCCCGGAGCACCTTCGACTTATGGCGGGGAAATAAGCACACCAACATTATCAAGAGTAGCCAATACAGGAATTTCATATAATCGTTTTCATTCTACGGCTATGTGTTCTCCTACACGTGCTTCTTTGCTTACAGGACGTAATCATACTCGTGTAGGAAACGGTCAGATTGCAGCTATCGCAAATGATTTTGACGGTTTCAGCGGAACCATTCCAAAAAGCTCTGCAACATTAGCCGAAATTTTAAAAGACTACGGTTATAATACCGCAGCATTTGGAAAATGGCACAACACGCCCGAAGAACAAATTACTTCAAAAGGGCCATTTGATTATTGGCCGACAGGTTACGGATTTGAATATTTTTATGGTTTCCTGGCAGGAGAAGCTTCGCAGTATGAACCCACTTTGGTGCGAAATACAAGTTATGTAGAACATCCAAAAACGTCAGGCGGACATGATTACTATCATTTATCAGAAGATTTGGCTGATGATGCCATTTTGTGGCTTACAGAACAAAAAGCATATGCTCCCGAAAAGCCCTTTTTTGTGTATTGGGCGCCTGGAGCCGCTCATGGTCCGCATCACGTAATGAAAGAATGGGCAGACAAATACAAAGGTAAATTTGATGACGGATGGGATGCTTACCGCGAACGAGTATTTAAACACCAGAAAGAGCTCGGATGGATTCCACAGAATACACTGCTTACGCCAAGAGCAGAATCGATGACATCATGGGCAAATATTCCGGAAGCAGAAAAGCCTTTTCAACGCCGACTTATGGAAATCTGGGCTGGTTTTGCAGAGCATGCCGATTTTAACGCAGGAAGGGTTATTGACGAAATTGAAAAACTGGGAGAACTTGATAATACGATTATTATTTATATCTGGGGAGATAATGGTTCCTCTGCAGAAGGTTTAAATGGTACAATCAGCGAGCAACTAGCCCAGAATGCAATTCCGACAAAAATAGAACAGCATATTGCTGCTTTAAACGAATTAGGAGGCTTAGATGTCTTAGGCGGACCCAAAACTGATAATATGTTCAATGCTGGCTGGGCATGGGCAACAAGTACTCCCTACCAGGGAACAAAATTACAAGGTGCTTATTTTGGAGGAACCCGTCAGCCAATGGCAATTTCATGGCCAAAAGGAATTCGACATGATAAAACGCCAAGACCGCAGTTTCATCATGTAATTGATATTGCTCCTACGATATACGAAATCGACAAAATTCCTGCGCCAAAAGTGGTAAATGGTTTTGCTCAAGATGAATTAGACGGAGTAAGTATGGTCTACACTTTTACTGATCCAAAAGCAAAAGGAACCCGCCGCACACAGTTTTTTGATATTATGGCAAGCCGAGGAATCTATCAGGATGGTTGGTTTGCAAGTGCGAGAGGACCAAGAGAACCTTGGGTAGGAGGAATTCCGAAAGGTATTAAACAATGGTCACCGCTTACCGATACATGGCAGTTGTACAATCTCGATCAGGATTGGTCGCAGGCAGTTGATTTGGCAGCGAAAGAACCTAAAAAACTGGAAGAAATGAAAGCTTTATTTTTGACCGAATCTGCAAAAAATAAAAATCTTCCAATTGGAGGCGGATTATGGTCAACAGCGCTTTATCATCCGGAAGATGCGCCTTCTTCTCCTTTGTCAGAATGGACTTTTGATTCGCCAATAAAAGGAATGCCAGAATCTGCAGCTCCAAAATTGGGTAAGGTAAGCAGTACTGTAACAATGGATGTTGAAGTTCCTGAAAATGCAAACGGAGTGCTGTATGCGCTTGCAGGATTTTCGGGAGGTGTTACCTGTTATGTAAAAGATGGTTATTTAAATTACGAGTTTAATTTGTTTGAAGTACAGCGAACTAAAATCAAATCAAAAGATAAACTGCCAAAAGGCAAAGTAAAAATTGAAGTCGAATCAAAATTGGTCGATAAAATTGGCGGTTCAATGAATGTGACATTAAAAGTGAATGGCGCAACAGTTGGACAAGGAACTGTTCCTACGGCTATGTCGCTTCATTTTACATCAAATGCAACTTTTGATATAGGAATCGATTTAGATTCTCCCGTTTCTTTAGATTATTTTGATCAGGCTCCATTTTCATTTAATGGAAAAATAGGAAAAACTAAAATTGTTTATACCAAGAAAAGCTAACAAAGTCTAAGTTTATAACACTGTAGTAGAACTTTTAAAATCAGAAAATCATGAAAGAATTTTATAGTTTAAAACAAAAGATTAGTTTAAGATTTAACGGTTCTTTTCAAAATAATTTCAATATATTTTTACTGCTTGTTTTGGTTTTAGGAAGCAATTTTAAAATTTATGCGCAGGATGTACTGCCTTTTCCCCCAGTGCCAAGTGCGAGTGTTGCGAATGAAACGCTGGCAGAAAGTACACACAAACGAAGAGAAGAGCCGAACCATTTGCCAAAAGATGCACCAAATATCATTATTATTTTAATGGATGATTTGGGTTTTGGTACGCCTTCCACTTTTGGCGGCGGTGTCAATACGCCAACATTAACTAAAGTATTTAAAGAAGGAATTGCCTATAACGAATTTCACACTACATCAATCTGTTCTCCGAGTCGTGCGGCTTTATTAACCGGCAGAAATCATACGCACGTAGGAAACGGAACAATAGCAGAAAGAGCTGTTGACTGGGATGGTTACACAGGAATTATACCCAAAGAAGCCGCAACGGTTGCTGAAGTTTTAAAAAATTATGGATACAGTACATCAGCTTTTGGGAAATGGCACAATACGCCAGCCAATCAAACTACTGTTGCGGGACCTTTTGATTACTGGCCGGTCAATTATGGATTCCAGCATTTTTATGGCTTTCTGGCAGGAGAAACTTCGCAGTATGAACCAAGATTAATAAACGATTTTACTCCCGTTGAGCCACCAAAAGATGAAAAGTATCACTTAACAACTGATTTGGCAGATCATGCAATAGAATGGATGAAACGACATAAATCGTATGCGGCAGACAAACCATTTCTATTGTATTTTGCTCCAGGCGCCGGCCATGCACCGCATCATATTTTTAAAGAATGGGCAGACAAATACAAAGGAAAGTTTGATGAAGGCTGGGATGCCTACCGTGAAAAAGTTTTTAAACGTCAGAAAGAGCTGGCATGGATTCCTAAAAGCGCCATGCTGACTGCCAGAGATAAAACAATGGCTTCATGGGAAAGTATTCCGAAATCTGAAAAGGCATTTCAAATTCGGATGATGGAAGTATTTGCCGGTTATGTAGAACATGCCGATCACGAAGTCGGAAGAGTTTTGGATGCGCTTGAAGCAAATGGGCAAAAAGACAATACCATAGTATTTTTTATTTGGGGTGACAATGGTTCAAGTGCCGAAGGGCAAAATGGCTCTATAAGTGAGTTACTGGCTCAGAACGGCGTTTCAAATACTATTCAACAACAATTAGAAGCTTTAGATAAACTTGGCGGATTAGACGCAATTGGTGGACCTCTTTTAGAAAATAATTATCATGCAGCCTGGGCTTGGGCTGGAAATACGCCCTTTAAGCATACTAAATTAGTGGCTTCTCATTTTGGCGGAACACAAAACGCAATGGTAATTCGCTGGCCGAAAATCATAAAACCAGACAGTAAGCCACGAAGTCAGTTTCATCATATAAATGATGTTGTGCCGACTATTTATGATATTCTAAATATCAAAGCCCCAAAAGTGGTCAATGGTTTTGAGCAAATGCCATTAGACGGAATAAGTTTTAAATATACTTTTAATGATGCCAAAGCAAAAGAAGTATCCAAAGTTCAGTTTTTTGATAATAACGGAAGCCGGGGAGTTTACAAAGATGGCTGGTATGCCTGCACTTTTGGACCTTTATATCCGTGGATTCCTGCTCAGAAAGGTTTAGCCGAATGGGATTCTGCGAAAGATGTTTGGGAATTGTATAACATAAAAGAAGATTACACGCAGTATTATGATTTAGCTGCTAAAAATCCGCAGAAATTAAAAGAGCTTCAGCAAGTATTTAATGAAGAAGCCAAAAAGAATAAAGATTACCCAATTGGTGCCGGAATCTGGCTTCGCATTCATCCAGAAGATGTTATCAAAGCGCCTTATACTTCATGGATTTTTGATGAAACTACTAAACGTATGCCCGAATTCAGCGCACCCGGTTTAGGCAAAAAAAGCAATAAAGTAATTGCCGATGTTGAGGTTAAAGAAAATGCTTCAGGAGTTTTGTATGCTCTTGGAGGCTCAGGCGGCGGTGTGGCTTTATTTATGGATAATGGCAAATTAATTTACGAATATAATATGCTGATTATTGAACGCTATAATGTAGAATCATCAGAAAAAATTCCGGCAGGAAAACATAAAATAGAAGTTTTAACCACTATTACAAAACCTGGGGCTTCGGCTGAAATCGTTATTTCGGTTGATGGAAAAGGATATGCCAAAGGAGAAGTAAAACGTACTGTTCCCGTAGCTTTTACTGCCAGCGAAACATTTGATGTTGGCGAAGATTTAGGTGCGCCGGTTTCTATTCGTTATTATAAAAAAGCACCCTTTAAGTTTGAAGGAAAAATAAATAGTGTGAAAGTAGACTTATTATAAAAACTAAGAATTGAAAATTGGATTTTTATACTGAAAATTAGAAATTAAATCTCTCTTTTATCAGTTTTTGTCGGGTTAAAAGAATTTTTCTGCTTAACTTGTAGAATCCAAAATCAATTTTTATGACTTTTAAAAGACTTTTATTTTTAACTATTTTACTCATTATGTGTTCTTGCAGCAATAGAAAAGAGCAAGAACTTATTCTTCGAGAAAACGCACTTTTAGAACGTGAAAAACAGTTTGAAGATAAAGAAGCAGAATATGACAAACTTCTAAAAATGAAAGACAGTCTGTTGTCTGTTTCCAAAGTAAAAGATACACTTCCTAAAATTCAGGAATGGCCGGATAACCTTAAAACGAAATGGAACAGTAAAATGGTCTGCAGGGAATCTAACTGCGGTAATTATGTTATTGGCGACCAGCGCAGCGAGATTTGGGAATTTATATCCGACTCTACCGGAATGTATACCAATGTTGTAAGTAACAATCAAATTAAACGTGTTTTTACCGGACAATATTTAGAAAACAGAATAGTCCTTGATTCTGCAAAAGAAACTTCTGCTAAAACCAAAATAAAAGTTAGTGTTGTGCTGGACGATATAAAAAATAATATCATCAAAGGTACACAGACCATTACAGGTCAGGATAACTGCACTGCAAAATTCTCAGTTGAACTTACGCCATCCAATAAAAAGTAAATTATGCAGCTGAGTATACAACATATAACCCTTCCGATTGAAGATCCGCTATTGAAATTTCTTATCGAGATTATTATCATTTTATGCATTCCGCTTTTATTAAATAAAATTAAAGTACCGCATCTGCTCGGTCTTATTATTGCCGGAGCACTTGTTGGACCAAATGGTTTTGGTGTGCTTTCAAGAGACAGCAGTGTAGTGGTTACAGGAACTACTGGTCTTTTGTATATCATGTTTTTAGCAGGACTTGAAATCGATATGGCCGATTTTAAAAAGAACAAATGGAAGAGTATTATCTTTTCATTTTTCACTTTCGCTGTTCCCTTTATTCTCGGGCTTCTAGGCGGTTATTTCGTACTAGGTTTTTCACTGCTTACTTCGATTCTTTTTGCGAGTCTTTTTTCGTCGCATACTTTAATTGTTTATCCAATGGTAAGCGGTTTGGGGATTGCTAAAAACCTTTCGGTAAACATAACAGTAGGCGGAACGATGATTACAGATGTACTTTCGCTTTTGGTTTTGGCCGCTATCGTCGGAATGTCTCAGGGAGAGGTTGGAACCGCTTTTTGGGTCAAATTATCTGTTTCAATGATCATTTTTACTTTAATTGTATTATTGGTTTTCCCAATAATCGCCAGATGGTTTTTTAAAAATGTCGAAGATAAGATTTCGCAGTATCTTTTTGTAATTGTTATGATTTATCTGGCAGCTCTTCTAGCTGAATTAGCAGGTATTGAATCTATTATTGGAGCTTTTTTTGCCGGACTGGCTTTAAATAAATTAATTCCGCATACCTCATCCTTAATGAACAGGGTTGAATTTGTGGGAAATGCCATTTTTATTCCATTTTTTTTGATCAGTGTCGGAATGTTGATCGATTTTAACGCCTTTATTCAAAGCTGGGAAACCTTGTGGGTGGCGGCGATTATGCTTGTTGCTTCTATTGGAGGGAAATACGCCGCAGCGATGCTGACTAAAAAAACATTTAAACTTACTAATGATGAAGGCCAGCTGATTTTTGGAATGAGTGCGGCATCTGCAGCTGCAACACTGGCATCTGTTATGGTGGGATATAATATAATTATTGGTGAAAATGATGCTGGAGAACCTATCAGACTTTTAAATGACCATGTGCTTAACGGCAGTATTCTTCTTATTTTGATTTCCTGTACCATTTCATCATTTGTTTCTATGGCAAGTGCACAGCGTATTGCACAGGCTGACAAAGACAATACCGTTTCCGGGAACAGTGAAGAAAAAGAAAATATACTTTTGGCAGTCAACCATGAGGCAACTGTAGAAAAAATGGTAAATCTGGGATTAATGGTTAAAACAGCTTCTAATAAAGAACTGTTTGCGGTAAATGTAATTAATGAAGATGCCAATGAATCTTCTGTAAAAAATGCAGAAAGAATATTGGATACTGCTGTAAAAGCCGCTTCTGCTGCCGATGTGGAACTGCATTCCATTACACGGCATGATAATGATACAGCAGGCGGAATCAGTAACGTAATAAAGGAAAAAGAAATTACAGATCTTATTGTGGGACTTGAAGGTGGAAAAGGTTTTTCGGCTTCATTCGTATATAATTTGTACAATGGTTATCTCCGAAATAAAAGTATAAATTTAATGGTTTATCATGCCGTTCAGCCAGCAGGAACTGTAAAAAGATATTTGGTTTTTATACCAGCTGAGGCCGAAATGGATGCCGGATTTTTTCATTCTATGTTAAGAATTTGGAATATTGGGCGCAATTCCGGTGCCAAAATGAGTTTTTATGGAAAAGATAAAACGCTGAATATTTTAAAAAGAATTGCCAAAAAAGCCTCTATAGAAGCTACATTTGATGTTTTCTCAAGTTGGGAAGATGCCGAAAAAACGGCCATGACAATTGAAGAAAATGAAGGACTGATTATTATGATGGGAGACAGGGGAATGCATTCCTATTTTTCCCGTATGAGAGATGTTCCTGATCTTTTGAACCAAAAATTCACTAACAATAATTACATGCTTATTTATCCTTTTTCTAAAACGCCTGGAAACAATACAGAAAAAAGATCTGTCAGCAGTCACGATGATTTTGCTGAAATAGGAAAAGCGATAAGAAATATTTTTAAATAAGTTAAAAATTGATCTTTATTGAGCTGTTGTAATTAGTGTTTCAGGAATGTTTCATAAGAAAAACTTTGTTTCAAATTATAATTTGAAACCGAATTTAGATGCTGAAGATAATTTTAAATTGATTGCGGCTATAACTTTGATAATGTTTTGAAGTTTAACCAATTAAATCAATTTGTATGAAAAGATTAATTTATATCTGTTTCCTGTTGCTGGTCTTTACGGGCTGCAAAAAAGAAACAGAAACTACAGTAAGTAGTACTGACTCTTCAGAATCTGTTTCAGATTATGAATTTGTTGGCGGCTATCCTACAGAAGCTACAATCAAAAAAGCTTACGATGACGCAGATCTTACCCGGGCTATACAAGCGTATAAATTTTTCTATCCTACCGTTTCCGGCGAAGGACTGGTTAAGGGGAATGACAGTATTAAAATTACCCCAAACAAATCATTTGGAACTTTAGATACAAAACCTGGACAAATTGGTTTTACACTTAATTCCGACACTCCTTACGGACCTATTCCGATTGATTTGTCAGATGGTCCAATGGTTATAGATATTCCGAAAGGACCGCTTATTGTAGTGGCAATGGATGTCAATCAGCGCTGGGTTGCCGATATGGGAATTCCGGGGCCAGATGCAGGCAATGGCGGAAGACATTTACTTTTGCCTCCTGATTATAAAGGTGTGGTACCGGCTTCTGGTTACCATGTTTGGAAATCTTCTTCTAATAACCTTACTGTTGGTATACGCTCACTTCCAGTTGGAGGAGATGTAAAAGCAGCTATTGACCGGATTAAAACGGTAAAAGTGTATCCGCTTAATAAACCTGCAGACTGGAAAGAACCCTCCTGGCTTGATCTCACAGATAAACCTCAAAATACTACTCCTGTTGCTTGGGAAAACAATATTAAATACTGGGAAAATTTAAATGATGTAATACAACGAGAACCTGTTTATGAAGGATATAGGAATTACTATGGAGAACTGGCAGTCTTAGGAATTAAAAAAGGACAAGCTTTTAAACCTGACGCAAGACTAAAAGCAATTCTGGAAAAAGCAGCTAAGATTGCAAATGCACAAATGCGCGTTCAGTCATTTGCCGATCGTCGTCCTGATCGAATTGTCTGGAAAGACCGTCAATGGGAATGGGTGGCACTCCGATTTGAAGATGGGGATTTTAATACTCCTGATTATGTAGATCTTGATGGTCGTGAAACATGGTTTTATCAGGCAATTGGAGCTTCACCATCAATGTTTAGAAGAAAAGAAGGTTTTGGTTCATTATACTGGTTAGGCCTTAAAGATGCCACAGGAAAATATGTTGACGGCGGTAAAACGTATAAACTGACAATACCTACTCCAGTTCCCGCAAAATTATTCTGGTCTATTACTATTTATGATGCAATAACAAGAAGTCAGGTGGTTACAGATCAAAATAAAGCAGCGCTTCGTTCTTTGTTTGAACTGAAAGACAAAATAGGAGGGAAAAGTATAGACTTATATTTTGGACCGAAAGCTCCAGCCGGTAAAGAAGGACAATGGATCAAAACGTTGCCAAACAGAGGTTGGTTTGCTTACATTCGTATTTACGGACCTGAAGGTGGTGCTTTTAACAATACATGGAAACCAGGAGATTTTGAAGAAGTTAAGTAAGTAAGTAATAATTAAGAATTATTAATCCTCGTAAATATGAAGACAAAAGATAGTTTCGAAAAAGTTATCAGCATAGTTGGAAGGATAACAAAGAGTAATAAAGGATTTCTTTTTTTATGTGTAATCCTAATTTCAGATTTTAGCTTTAGCCAGGAAAACGGTAAATCGGGAACGCCAAAAGTATTGCCGCAACCTGATTTTCATTTTTCCGGATATGTAGGAAGAACATATCTGGATTCTGATCCGCCACAATTTCCACAACCTGTAAAAGCTCCAAAAGGGTCTCCAAATGTGGTGATGATTTTATTGGACGATTCAGGATTTGGACAATTTAGCACTTTTGGTGGCGGAGTTCCATCACCAACAATGGATAAACTGGCAGCAGAGGGAATACGATACAATAAATTTCATACGACAGCTTTATGTTCGCCAACCCGTGCTGCACTTATTACGGGACGCAATCATCACTCGGCTACGTTTGGTGTAATATCCGAAACAGCAACAGGTTATGATGGTTATACTTGTGTATTGCCACGCAGTTGTGGTACAATCGGAGAGGTTTTGAAACAAAACGGTTATATGACCGCCTGGATTGGAAAGAATCATAATACACCGCCTTGGGAAACAAGCGAAGCCGGACCTTTTGATCGCTGGGCAAATGGACTAGGGTTTGAATATTTTTACGGATTTAATGCGGGAGATATGAACCACTGGAATCCTGTTTTGTATGAAAACAGAAATCTTGTGCCTGCTTCAAAAGATCCGGATTACCATATGACAGTTGACCTTGCCGATCATGCGATTGCATGGGTTAGAAAAGTAAAATCAATTGCTCCGGACCGTCCGTACTTTTTATATTTAGCGCCTGGAGCGGCACATTCTCCGCATCACGCTCCTAAAGACTGGATTGATAAGTTTAAAGGTAAGTTTGATATGGGATGGGATGCCTACAGAGAACAGGCTTTTGAAAGACAGAAAAAATTAGGTGTTATTCCGGCTGATGCAAAATTGACTGCAAGACCGGAAAGTCTTCCTGCCTGGAGTTCTCTTAATGCAGACCAAAAAAGACTTTATGCCAGAATGATGGAAGTATTCGCGGGCTATGGTGCACATTGTGACTATCAAATGGGAAGAGTAGTTGATGCTGTAAAACAATTGCCAGATGCCGACAATACCATTATCATTTATATTGCAGGAGATAATGGTGCCAGTGCCGAAGGAGGTATTGAAGGATCTGTAAATGAAAATCTGTTTTTTAACGGAGTTTCAGAAAAATGGCAGGACAACATAAAATTTATAGATGAATTGGGTGGACCAAAACACTTTAATCATTTTACTGCTGAATGGGCCTGGGCAATGTGTACTCCTTTTCAATGGACAAAACAAGTAGCAAGTCATTTTGGAGGAACCAGAAATCCGATGATTATCTCATGGCCCGCCAAAATCAAAGACAAAGGAGGTTTAAGAAGTCAGTTTACACATACTATAGACATTGTGCCCACCTTGTATGATATTATAGGGATCACGCCTCCTGAAACTATTAACGGTATTACACAAAGTCCTATTGAAGGAGTTAGTTTTGCTTATACTTTTAATGATGCTAAAGCAAAAGAAAAACACACCACTCAATATTTTGAGTTAGGTGTAAACCGGGGGATTTACCATAACGGATGGATGGCATCAGCATTATCTTTTGCCCCTTGGAATCCGAACAGAGGAGCATTTGATCCGGATAAACAAAAATGGGAACTTTATAAAGTAGATGAAGATTTTACACAGGCGAATGATATAGCGGCAAGTAATCCGGTCAAGCTTCGTGAAATGCAGGATTTATGGTGGGTTGAAGCTTCTAAATACAATGTGTTGCCATTAGATTGGAGAGCCGTTGAAAGGCTTAATGGTGAACTTATGGGAAGACCGACTCTTGCTGGTGATGCTACTACTTTTACGTATTATTCAGGACAAGTGGGATTACCAAATGAAGCTTCACCGCGTATTTTAAATAAATCCTGGTCTGTTACAGCCGATGTTGATATTCCTGAAAATGGAGCAGAAGGCATGATTGTAACGCATGGTGGATTAGTTGGAGGTTATGGTTTATATGTACAAAATGGAAAACCGAGCTTTGTCTATAATAATCTAGCCTTAGAACGCCCGACAATTACAGGTAAAGATAATTTACCAAAAGGGAAAGTCAAATTGGTAGTAAATTTTAAATACGAAGGAAAAGAAAAAGAATTAGGAAAAGGTGCGACTGTTACCATGTTGGTAAACGGCAAAAAAGTGGCTGAAGAACATCTGGAAAGAACAATTCCGATTCAAATTTCACTTAACGAAGGCTTAGATATTGGAATGGATGCGGGTTCTCCGGTAGATTTTAATTATAAACTTCCTTTTGAATTTACAGGAAAAATCGAAAAAGTAACCTATAATCTTGGAGATTCTAAAGAATCCAAGTCTTCAAAATCAGCTAAAGCAAAATAATTGAGTTGTTTGAATTTTTAGAGGTCTGTTTAGGTTATTGATTTAAGTAATATTTAAATTTCAAGATTATGTCTTTACCCGATCAATTATATAATATGAAGTTTGCTGAATATTTTGATTCGATACGCAAGATGTATCTAATGGATGAAAAATTCAAAGACATCTGTGACAATTACTGCAATAATGTTGTAAATGGAGAGAATTACAGGAAAAAAAAAGAAAAAAATTTTCTGAAGGAACAGGAATGTGAAAACTTATCTAAGGAACTGGAAGAAGAAATACTTTTTTATATTGTTCGTAACAGTTAAGACATTAAGACCTGATAATGATTTTTGAGATAGTTGTTTTAATTAATCAAAGAAGTAAAAAATATAAATCTGAAATATAAATTTTGTGTATAAAAAAAGTCCTAATTTTTATTAGGACTTTTTTGTGGGGAGAGCAGGATTCGAACCTGCGAAGTTCACACAGCAGATTTACAGTCTGCCCTCGTTGGCCGCTTGAGTATCTCCCCGATCTCAGCTTGTTGTGCTTGTTGTTCTAAGCGGTGGCAAAGATAGGAACTCTTTCTACATTTCCAAACAAAAAAAGCACTTAATTTTAAGTTATTTTAAAGTTATTTTTTAATTCATTGGAATTGAATAAAATAAAAGTTCTGTAAAAATGCGTTTTTTTAATTTATTCAAAAAGGTAAGATTGTTTTTGGAGCAAATATGTAGTTTTTACTTTGATATTAGCTTTAAAAAAGTTGTCAATCATTGATCTTATTGATTTGCTTTAAATCTTAAACACCAATATAGTTTAAGGGATTGTTATGATATTCCTTATTTAAGCGAATTTTCAATTTGTTTTCAATAAGATTCCATTTTGTTCTTCATCATATCAGAATAAAAAAAATCTCCACAAGGGAGATTTTTTTATTTGGTATATTTTGTATTATTTAGCTAAAAGCTCTAAAACTTTAGCTTTTAATTCTGCACCTCTTAAATCCTGAGCGACTACTTTTCCTGATGCATCAAGAATAAAAGTTGCTGGAATAGATTCAACATTGTATTGTTTTGCAATTGGCTCATCCCAGAATTTTAGATTTGAAACGTGTGTCCAGGTTAAACCGTCTTTTGCGATCGCTTCTTTCCATTTTGCAGCATCCTTGTCTAAAGAAACACCAACGATGTTTAAACCCTTTGAATGTAATTCTTTATAGATTGCTACAACATTCGGATTTTCTTGTCTGCAAGGTCCACACCATGAAGCCCAAAAATCAACGATAGTTACTTTTCCTAAACTTTGTTTTAGAGAAATAACTTTTCCTTCGGGATTAGGAGCCGAAAAATCTGCTCTTCATTTAGCACTGCCTACCGGTGCAGCTGTAGCTCCAACAGATGGCAATTTTGCTTGTCCAAATCTGGTTTTGATTTCTTTTCCCGGAGCAGTATTTTTTACTGACTCGTCAAGAGAGTTATAAATGCTCTCTAATTTTTTAGTATCAGCAGCTGGATCATTCAACATCATTTGAACGATTAGAGCAGTGATGTAAGATTTTGGATGACCTTCAGCGTAAGCTAAATACTTCTTTTTGCTGTTTTCTCCAACCTCTTTTTGAATTTCCATGTATTGTTTCATCAAACTGTTGATAGTCGCAGTATCTTGAGCTTGTTGAGCTTGTTGCATTTTTTGGTTGTTTTTTTTCTGAAAATCGATTAAACTTTTTTGAGTTTTGTTCATCTCTTCAGTAAAAGCTACATACTCGTCATTGTTGTAAGTTCCAGAAACTTTAGATTTATGAATGCTGTCTTTATCAATAACAACTTTAATTTCTCCTGTTTCAAGAATTATTGGAATAGGTCCATTAGCGCCTTGTAAAATCAATGTATTGAAAGCAGGTTCAGTTACTTTTCCTTTTATTTCAAATTTTCCGTTTTCAACTTTTACTGTATCAAGAGCAACAGTCATTCTTGTAGCAGGATCTGTACCTTGTAAAATAATAGTTTTTCCATTTTCAATTCCTGTAGCTGTACCTGTAATAAGGTATTCTCCATCTTTAACTTTGCTGCAAGAAATGATAGCTGCAGAAGCTGTAAGTACAAAAAGTATTTTTTTCATTATAAAAAATTAATTAGTTAATTGATTTGTGCAACAAAAGTATCTAAAAATATAAAACATACAGAATTTTGTAACCTAAAATTTTGTTATAGTTTTTTTTGCTTTAACATGCATGAAATCAGCATGTTTGTTGGCTTGATTTGATTTAAAACTCTTAATTGGAAACTTAGTTGGAAACTCTGTATTCGATTTTTGAAACTTTAAACATAAAAAAAGCACTCTTTAGACAGAGTGCTTTTTTGCAAAATATAGTATTTTTTAAAACTATTCTTGATTTGTTTTCTTTCTCCAGGTAAAAGAATTTAAGATATGTCTTTTAGCAAATCTTCCAGGAGAATCAGCATTTACCATTTTAACGTAAGTCGCTTTAGGAACACTAATGTATTCGTAAACACTTCCGTTAGAAAAGTCAATAATCAAACGACCTTCAACAAATTTATAATCTGTAATAGTACAAGTTGAAATTGTTTCAGTGTACTCAGGTAAATTAAGTTTAATAGTATCAGGGTGAATACTTACTAAGAAATGGTAAGCTTCGATAATCGTTTTACTTTTTTCTTCTGCAGCTTTTAAACCAGCTTCGTCTCCAACAAATTTATCTGGATGAGATTCTTTCATCGCATTACGGTAAATTGTCTTTAAATCTTTTAACTCTGCAGTTTTTTCTACGTTTAGTAACTTGCGGTATTCAACTATTTTTTTCATAAATAAAAGGTAACTACTTGTCTATTAGTTTGAAATCGATATTAATTAGTTCAAATCGACAAATTTTTTGCAAAGGTACACTTTTTTTTAACTTTTTAGTTTTGATGGAAAAAATATTGAAAAAAGTTAACCGTAAGTTTATTTAACCGAAAACTATTAACGGCTAAGTTTTTTTTCTACCGCAAAGCACACTAAGATTTACGCAAAGTACACAAAGATTTTTTGAGTAATGTTTATAAACATTAAGTTCGCAAAGCTTTATCTACCTAAAGCTTTGCGAACTTTTTATTCTCAATGTATAATGCCTGAAAAAAACAACCTTAGCGTTCTTTGCGGTAAAAAAATATGCGTTCCAATAAAACCTGAAACCTGAAACAAAAAATTATTCCGGTTTATGATTGGCTTTATCGAAGTTTCTGGATTTCTTAGGATATTTATCGTAACTGATATCGCTTGGATTTTCAATAACAGATTTTATAGTGATCCAGTCACCAAGATTAAATTTTGCCTGAACCGTTTTATAGTCTAAAAGATATTCACCGCAGAAATAATTATTGTTTTCATCTTTTTCGATAATGCCGGTGTAAACTCCTTTTTGCGGCATTTTTTGTTGTGCATCTTTAGACATGATTCTCTGTTTTTAAATTAAAGGACAAAGGTAAGCAATTAAGGTTTGTTTTACGGATTTATGTCTAAACTGAGTATATTTGCAGCATGCAGAAAAACTTTAAGCCACATCCAAATTCTTTTAAAAATACCTTTTGTGCTTTTCATGAAGTTCTTCCGGAAGTAATCGAAGATTTAAAGAAACAGTTTGAAAGCAAAGCAGGAAGTACTTATTATTATACAGAAGCAGGAATGTATCGTGTTTCAAATCACTGGGGACGGCTGGCAAACAGTAAATGGCGTTTGATTGCCCGTGATCCGGAAACAGAATCGAAAACGAAAATTGGTTTTGCAAAATGGGAGGAATTTTATCCTGATAATGCAACAGATAAACTTTATTATATAGAAGCTGATTTTGAAAACAACTTAGCTAATTATGAACATAAAAATAATCCTGAATATAACGGGAAAGCGGTTTTAAGAACGAGTTCTGAAACTACAAAACGTTTAAAACAAATCAGGAATCTTCAGCAGCTGACCAATTGGGCAAAACATTTTGATTATGAAGATATTGATGATTTACGAAAACAGATTATCAACGAATTGATTTTTACCGAGAAAACTTTAGAACAAATTAAAAGAGAAGTATAATGGGACGCAATAACGAAAAGAATATCAAAAAGCATAACGATAAATTGCACAAAGCCCAGGCTAAGAAAAAACAAGCCGAAGTTTCGCGCAAAGAAAAATTAAAGGAAATAGTAAAGAAATTCAACGAAAGTAAAAACGAAGAGTAAAATAGTAGTTTCAAGTTTAAGGTTTCAGGTTCCAAGTTAGCTTTGCGAACCCGAAACTTGAAACTTGAAACCTGAAACAAAAAAACAAATGAATAGTAAATTCGAAACCTTAAAAGCAAGCGTACAGGAAATCATTGATTTAATCGCTGCAAAAAATGACAGAGAAGCTAATAATAAACTATTAGAAGTAAGCGAAACATTAGACGAAATGATTGATTTTGCCGAAGAAGATGAAGAAGTGAGAGAAATTACCCGTTATCAGGTTTTATTGAATCAGCTTCATGTAAAAATTAATGGAGAAGAACCGGTTGATGGAGAGTAATAAATGTTTCTGCGACACAGGATTGTTGTTTGAAAATTGCTGTGGATTGTATTTGAGTGGAAATCAAAAAGCGCCTTCGGCATTAACATTAATGCGTTCAAGATATTCTGCATATGCTTCTCATAATGCTGATTATCTGATGGAAACTACCTATGTTTCAGAAAGAAAATACTATTCTAAACCTGAAATTTTAAGATGGGCAGTTTCAAATAGATGGCAGAAATTGGAAATCCTTAGTTTCACTGAAGATACAGTAGAATTCAAAGCTTATTTTATAGATTCAAACCAATACTCACAAGTGCATTATGAGTTTTCTACTTTTAAATTTGAAAATAATATCTGGTATTATTTGGATGGAAAGTTTGAATAATTATTATATCTAACACTGTTAGTTGAGATTTTTGATTAAATATTTTAACTAAAAATTAATAAACGATTCGTTTTTCATAATTCTAAAAAGACGTAATTTTAGATTTATGAAAAACGAATTTAAAAAAGGCTTTTATTTTAAGACTTACGAAGCTCCTTTTCAGTCTCCGTTTGATAAACTTTTTACGATTTTTAAAGAGTTGATCACCCATACTTCGGGTGATTTTGATGAAGCTATCAACTGGCTTCGGGAACTGGATAAAGAATACAAACTTACCGACGAGAATTATACTATAGATGATTTTATCGAAGATTTAAAAAAGAAAGGTTACATCAGAGATGAAGTTAAAGGTGATGGAAGTTCTGGTTTTGGAATTACGGCAAAAACCGAAAGAGCAATCAGACAACAGGCTTTAGATCAAATATTTGGAAACCTGAAAAAATCCGGAAGCGGAAATCATAAAACCAAATATGCCGGAAGCGGTGATGAACATACGGGCGAATTCCGCGAATATAATTTCGGCGACAGCCTGGAAAGAATTTCATTAACAGAAAGTCTTCGAAATGCTCAGGTCAATAACGGTGTTGATAATTTTATGCTTACTGAAAACGATTTGATCGTAGAAGATGCTCAATATAAAGCACAAATGAGTACAGTATTAATGATTGATATTAGTCACAGTATGATTCTGTACGGAGAAGACCGTATCACTCCGGCAAAAAAAGTAGCAATGGCATTGGCAGAATTAATCACGACAAGATATCCAAAAGATACATTGGATATTTTGGTTTTTGGTAATGATGCCTGGACGATTCCGATTAAGGATTTACCGTATTTACAAGTTGGACCGTATCATACTAATACCGTTGCAGGTTTACAATTGGCTATGGATATTCTGAGAAGAAAACGAAATACCAATAAACAAATTTTCATGATTACCGACGGGAAACCAAGTTGCGTTCGCGAACGTGATGGTTCTTATTATATGAATAGTAACGGTCTGGACGAGTACATTGTTGACAAATGTTACACACAGGCACAGCAGGCGAGAAAACTACATATTCCGATTACTACTTTTATGATTGCCAGAGATCCGTATTTACAGCGTTTCGTAAATCAGTTTACGGAAGCCAATCAAGGGAAAGCATTTTATACCGGACTGAAAGGTTTGGGAGAAATGATTTTTGAAGATTATGAAGCGAATAGGAAGAAGAGAATTAAATAAGGTACAGAGGTTCTGAGATTCAAAGGTTCAAAGGATTTTTTGTAGGAACGCACCGCAGTGCGTCTAACGCGCGCCAAATAAATAACAATCTATATTTCAATAAAATGGAAATCAATACTATAAAGACATTAGGTCAATTAAAAGCCGCTGGATATAAAAGTACAAGCATAAAGGATGAATTGCGAAATAACCTTCGCGAAAAAATAAAATCTGGAAAACCTGTTTTTGAAGGTGTTCACGGTTTCGAAAATACTGTAATTCCAGAATTAGAAAGAGCTATTTTATCTCGTCATAATATTAATCTTTTGGGACTTCGCGGACAGGCAAAAACGCGTCTGGCTCGCAAAATGGTCGAATTATTAGATGAATATATTCCTTTTGTAGAAGGTTCAGAAATTAATGATGATCCATTAAATCCAATTTCTCGTTTTGCAAAAGATTTAATTGCAGACAAAGGAGATGAAACTCCGATTTCATGGTTACACAGAAGTGACCGTTTCTTTGAGAAACTGGCAACTCCAGACGTAACTGTTGCTGATTTAATTGGTGATGTTGATCCAATAAAAGCCGCAAATCTCAAATTATCGTATGCAGACGACCGCGTAATTCATTTCGGAATGATTCCGAGAGCCAATCGTTGTATTTTTGTAATTAACGAATTACCCGATTTGCAAGCTAGAATTCAGGTGGCGCTATTTAATATTTTGCAGGAAGGCGACATTCAGATTAGAGGTTTTAAATTGAGAATGCCTTTGGATATGCAGTTTGTTTTCACCGCAAATCCGGAAGATTATACCAATAGAGGAAGTATTGTTACGCCGTTGAAAGATCGAATTGGTTCGCAGATTCTAACACATTATCCTGAAAATATTGCTATTGCAAGAACGATTACTGAACAGGAATCTAAATTAGATCAAAATCAGACTGATATTATTTATGTACCGAGTTTGGCGAGAGATATTTTAGAACAAATAAGTTTTGAAGCCCGCGAAAGCGAATACATTGATAACAAAAGTGGTGTAAGTGCCAGAATGAGTATTACGGCTTTTGAAAATCTGATAAGTACAGCAGAACGACGAGCTTTGCTTTCAGGTGCAGATAAAACAACTTTACGTTTATCAGATTTTGTTGGAATTATTCCAGCCATTACAGGAAAGGTAGAATTGGTGTACGAAGGAGAGCAGGAGGGAGCCGATGTTGTAGCAGAAACGTTGATTGGTTCAGCAATTCGAACGCTATTTCCGGAATATTTTCCGAAAATTGAAAAATTAGAAAAACCAGACGAGAAAACGCCATATTCTGATGTAGTAGAATGGTTTTTTGCAGAAAGCGGTTTCGAATTATTAGACGATGCTTCAGATAAAGAGTATAAAAGTATTTTGGATGAAGTGACGCCTTTAGATGATTTACTAAAAAAATACCAGCCACAAACAGCCAAAGAAGATATTTATTTCCTTAAAGAATTTGTTTTGTGGGGATTAGTTGAATATAAGAAGTTAAGTAAAGACCGATTTGCCAAAGGAAATCAGTTTAGGGATATTTACGGGAGTTATATTAGTAAGTTCTAAAACTATATTTAATAATAAAGTTAAACCCGACAGATATTGAAATCTGTTGGGTTTATTTTTTTAAACGCATAGAAGCATAGGATTTTTAGATTTGTAAAAAGACAATTGAAAGAAACTAGTTTCTAACACATAGATTTATTGTTGCTTGTCATCCTGAGCGAAGTCGAAGGACACAAGTAGCTGCTCATAGAAATTCGCTAATCTTTGTAAAAAGATGTAGGCCTTGAAATAGCTATGTGTATTTATGCAAGTGAAACGCCTTCGTACAGACAAATTAAATCGATGTTTCTATGTGTTTAAATTAAACTTTACTCAATTTGCATTAAAACTTAATCTGGTCTAGCTGGTTTTTTTAAACCGGTTGGACCATTTTATTTTACATTAGTTTACTTTTACAGTTCAAATATAAATCTATGTTATTTCTTATTCTAAGCATTTTATGCAGTGTTATTGTTGGTGTTATTTTTAAAATTTCCAGAAAATATAATGCCAATCCTTCGCAGATTATTTCTTTTAATTATGTTGCTGCAATTGCCCTTTGTTATTTTACTTTCAGTCCCGATCCGAATGCTTTAGATAATAATGCTCCTTTGGAAATTTACACGGCGGTTGGAATTTTGCTTCCTATAGTTTTTCTGTTTTTGGCACTTTCTATAAAATTTATGGGAATTGCAAAAACCGATGCAGCACAACGGTTATCACTTTTTATTCCGATTTTGGCAGCCTGGTTGTTGTTTAATGAAGCTTTTAATACTTATAAAGTTATTGGGGTTTTAATTGGTTTTGCGGCACTTTTATTCATTCTGAAAAAGCAATCGGACAATCAGGAGAACAAATGGATTTATCCCGCGGTTGTACTTTTTGGTTTTGGACTTGTAGATATTCTTTTTAAGAAAATTGCTTTGTATACGGTTGTACCTTACACAACTTCTTTGTTTTTCGTGTTTCTAATTGCATTTGCAGTTTCTATACTGATTGTAGTTTACAAACTTTTAGTGGAGAAAGAAAAATTTGGACTCCAAAATATCCCTTTTGGTATTTTAGTCGGAATCTTTAATTTTTGTAATATTCTGTTTTATTTGAAAGCACATAAAGCATTTGCAGAGAATCCGTCGACAGTTTTTGCCGGAATGAATATGGGAGTTATTGTTCTGGGGACTATAGTTGGTGCTTATTTCTTTAAAGAAAGATTATCTAAAATCAATATTTTTGGTTTATTTCTGGCTTTAATTGCCATTGTTTTTATTGTTTTATCGCAATTACAGTAATTTTTTTTACTTTCTAATTCTTTAATTTACAGTCGATTTAAAGTTAATTCGTAAATTAATTAAATTTAATTCTACTAATTCTATAGAATTTATAAATATAATTTGTAGCTTTGCTTCAACAATGAAAAACTTTAGCCGAAATATTAAGACGTCTTTCCAATGCAGCTTTGCGATGTGCTGCATGATGAACCACGTTTTGAAATGGCGTTAATAGAGAAAGTACTTGTTAGTTATTTTTTTTTTTAGCCTTTCATTGCACCATGAAAGGCTTTTTTTTGAATCATTAAAAAATGAAAATATGAGAACCAATAGAAATATGAAAATTTTGATGCGTCGTTGCCTGATAAAGATTCCGTGTTGTATCAGTTTTAAGAGATAAAAAGTAAAGCACTTTTATCGACAAAAGATTTTCAAAGCATATAAAAAAGATAACCCAAACCTAAAAACTATATAGTATGAGTTCAGAAATTATAAAACAGAATCCTTTTCAATCGATGATTGATCGATTTAATATAGCCGCAGACATTTTGAATTTAGATGAATCTATTAAACAAAAACTGCAAAAACCGGAGAAACAAATCACGGTAAATTTTTCTATCACTTTAGATAACGGAAACGTTCAGAATTTTGAAGGTTACAGAGTAATTCACAATACGGCTTTAGGGCCTTCAAAAGGAGGAATTCGTTATGATACTGCTGTAAATCTGGATGAGGTAAAAGCACTTGCCGCCTGGATGACCTGGAAATCTGCTGTAACCGGAATTCCGTTTGGCGGTGCAAAAGGCGGCATTATCTGCGATCCGAGAAAACATTCTAAAACCGAATTAGAAAAAATTACCAGAGCTTACACTAAAGCTTTAGCTGATATTTTCGGACCGGAAAAAGACGTTCCTGCACCGGACATGGGAACAGGTCCGGACGAGATGGGCTGGCTGATGGATGAATTTTCGTTACTTCACGGAAGACCAATTCATGCCGTTGTTACAGGAAAACATCTTCATTCCGGCGGATCTTTAGGACGAGTAGAAGCAACAGGAAGGGGAGTAAGTATTATCAGTCTTTTGGCGCTTCAAAAGTTAAAAATAAGACCCGCAAGAGCTACCGCCGTTATTCAGGGATTTGGAAATGTCGGACTGCATTCGGCTTTGTTCTTATATGAAAAAGGAGTGAAGATTATTGCGGTGAGCGATGTTTCAGAAGCCTTTTACAATCCTAATGGGATTAATATTCCTGAATTGATTTTGTATTATAATCTGAATAATAAAACCATCAAAGGATATCCAAATTCTGTTGCCATCAAACATGAAGATCTGTTGCTTTTAGAAACCGATTTATTGATTCCGGCAGCCAAAGAAGATGTAATTACGCAGAAAAATGCCGGAGATATTAAAGCAAGAATTATTGTGGAAGGTGCAAATGGCCCGGTTTCTTCAGATGCAGATCAGATTTTACATGATAAAAATATATTAGTTGTTCCTGATATTTTGGCTAATGCGGGCGGTGTTACCGTTTCTTATTTCGAATGGCTTCAGAATTCGCTTTTGGAGTCCTGGAGAATCCACCAGATTAATAAACGTCTGGAAGATATTTTAGAAAAAGGTTTTGATACTGTTTTTAGAGTGGCAGTAAAACACAATGTAACGCCTCGTATTGCTGCTTATATTATTGCTTTGAAAAAAGTAGCCGAAACACAATCGGTTAAAGAAGTGGCACTGGAAGCACCTCAATATAAACAGAATTAAAAATCAGGTTTACATCGTAAAAGATCATTTTCGTTGATTACATTTTTTAGTCTCCCTAAAAGCGTAATTGATGGAAGTGTCTTTTTCGTTTGTGCTATTTGAATATAATTTTAGAATCGAAAAATATCATTACAAATGAAAAATATCAATTTTCTGGCTTTTGCCATGCCGGCCTTTTTTCTTTTTTTATTTTTAGAATATAAGCTTGCCCAGCGCAAAAAGAGGCCTGAAATTTTTAACTATGAAAGCTCTGTTTCTAATATCAGCATTGGTATTGCAGAGCGTTTAATCAATTTATTTATTGCTGCCAGTTTTTACCAGCTGTACTATTTAATTTATGATGATTACAGGATATTTGAGATTCCGAGTAATGCCTTTGTCTGGTTTGCTTTAATTCTGGCTACTGATTTCGTTTGGTATTGGTACCACAGATTAGGACATGAAGTCAATTTTTTCTGGGCAGCACACATTGTACATCATCATAGTGAAGAGTTTAATTTTACAGCTGCAGCCAGAATTACTACTTTTCAGGCAATAATCCGAACGGGATTTTGGTGTGTATTGCCATTTATTGGTTTTCATCCTTCAATGGTTATTACCATGCTTATTGTACATGGTGCTTATTCTTTTTTTACTCATACACAGCTTATTGGTAAAATAAAATGGTTAGAATATGTTTTTGTAACCCCTTCTGTTCATGGTGTTCATCACGCTTCTGACGAAAAATATCTGGATAAAAATTATGGCGATATGTTTACCTTTTGGGATCGTCTTTTTGGAACTTTTCAAACGGAAGAAGAAAAACCAAAATATGGATTAACGCATCCGCTCAAAAGCTATAGTTTCTTATGGCAGCATTTTCATTATTACTTTGAAATTTACGAATTATGGAAACGCTCCAACGGATTCAAAGCCAGATGGAAAGCCGTTTTTGGAAGTCCCGCCCACATGGATCAGGATATTCGTCCCATTTTGGAGAAGCGCTTTCTGCAGGATAAAAGTAATCCGCATCAACGACTTCGGTTCAAAAATTACCTTTATATACAACTAGGAATCTGTACTTTGATTCTAACGGTTTTTACCTATTATTTTGATTATTTAGAATTGTATGATAAAGTGTTTGTACTTTCTTTAGTAATCATTACTTTGATCAATTGTGGAGCTTTATTAGAACAACGAAAATGGATGTATTATCTGGAATATACACGCCTCGCCATGATTTCAACTTACTTTTTATACGAAGAAGGTTTATTGGTGTTTTTCTTTGTTCCGATTGCAATTATGATTTTTATGGAACAATTATTTTCGTTGAGCAAAATTTATCAAAATACAATTTTGCAGTTGGAACCTGTTGAATAGTTTTTTTTCAGCCACGAATTCACGAATTTTTATTTAAAATGATACGCGAAATTTGTGCTCGATAATTGCACGAATTGATTAGAAAAAGAAAATTCGTGAATTCGTGGCGGAAAAATTTAGAATCACAGCATCTTAAATCGTCTTTATCTCCATAATTTTCTGCTCAAAAGTATCTTTAAAATCAGATTTACTTTTGATTCTGGTTTTATAAGTATAAATTGTAGCCACAGAAAGTTCCAGGAATTCTGCCATTTGATTACTATCCTGAATTCCCAATCTGTACAAAGCAAAAATTCGTAATTCGGTATTCAAAATTTCACCTTTTTTGACAATGCATTTGTGATCGTTTGGAAACAGTTTGTTGAATTCCGTTACAAAAGTGGGAAACAATCTCAGGAAGATTTCGTCAAACTGATGGAATAAATTTTCTCGCTCTTCCTTTACATTATAACGTTTCAGACTGGCAATAACTTCATCTGTTTTTTTGGTAATAATCTTATGAAGTGTACTTTTTTGAATATGATCGATTTTATTGATGAAAGCAGAAGTGGCCTTAATAAAATACGTAATATATTCTTCCTTAATAGCATTAGCCTCGCTTAAACTTACATTCATTTCCTGTAGTTTTAAATAGGACTCAGCCATAGTTTTTCGGGCTTTATTTTTCTCTTTCAATTGTTTGAAGATAATTCCCAGGAAAACAAAAATGATAACAGTCAAAATCGTTAAAAGAATAATAATTTTTTCCAGTTTATCATTTTTATCTTTTACGTTATTCAATTGCGCTTTTTCTATAATAGGAAGAATCGAAGAAATCTCAATTTTTCGATGTCTGGCATTATAGAAAGTTGCATCATCCATGGCAATGTTGATGTATTCATTGGCTTTGTCTAAATATCCCATTTTAAAGAGTTCGTTGGCTAAATTCCTAAGCGCAACAGTTTCTTTTGTAGCATTTTTAACATCGGCAATAGCGGCAAGTGCCAGATACTGAATTGCTTTTTTGGTATAACCTCTTTCCGAATAAATATAGCCGAGACTTGAAGTCGCAATGCCATAATAATCCGGAGGAAGATTGTAATTGTTAATCCAATAACTGAAAGCAAATTCGGCACCTCGCCAGTCTTGTTGTTTAAGGCGTTTGAGACTTTCGGCTGCCCAGTATTCATTGGTATTGGTTCCAATTAATTCTAATGCTTTTTTCAGGAAATGATTTCCCTGTTGTACATAATGAATATTAAAACGCTGATCACGGTTATAGTCTGCTAAATCATAATAAGCGCGGGCTTTGATGTTATAATACTCAAATTTGTTTTTGAGATCCAGTTTAGTGTCATCAATTACGTTCAAAGTATCAATTGCTTCTTTAAAAAGTCCGGAAGAGAGCAATACAAAACCTTCTTTGATTCGGCTTTTCGATAAAAACTTTGGGTCTTTTAAAACTTTAGCTTTGATTTTAGATTGTTCCAAATAATAGTAAGCAGAGTCGTATTTAAAAGATTTGTATTCATCAAAAAGTGACATATAGCAATTGTACAATTCCTCATTGTTCTGGCTGAGCGTAAACTTGGAAATGTTTTTCTTTAAAGCTTCAATTTTTCGATATTTCTGTTTTAGATAGACATCTTTCTTCAAAAGTGCCTGATCTAATTCTTCTAAATAAGGATTTGTCTCTTTCGCGGTTAGAGAAAAACCTCCAATAAAGAAAAGCAGTATCAATATTCTTTGCATGATTTGGTTTTGATTTAGAGGTAAAGTTGGTTGATAGATATTGTTAATCAGTTCATTTTAAAATTAAAAATAAGTTTGAAATTAAGCGAAACCTAATTTTCAGAATCTTGTAAATAGTTTACTAACATCGCTTTAGAAGGAGATTTTTGAAGTAAAAATAAGCTGTAAATGTTAAAAACGGGAAATTTATTTGCAATTATACAATAAAAACCAGTTATATATATGTATAGTGAAAAAATAATACCAAATATTTTACATATTGTCATTTTAACCATTAAAAAAACATCGTTTTTTATCTAAACATCGTCTTGATTTTTTATTTGTAAAGATAAGTATAAAGAACTGGTATTTAGGTGGTTAATGTTTTTATTCGTCTGATTTTATCTTGATTTTTCTTAGATATTTTTTTTAAGATTTATTTAACTTCTAGCTTCGCTCTATCCTTTTGAAGGGGTAACAAACTAACAAAAACCAAAATTTATGAAATGTAAAAGCTTTTATTGGTTAGCTCTTTTAATGTGTTTTTTTGCACTTAGTTGCGATAACACAGAAGATGGTAGCTACGTAGATCCGATTACCATTTATGAGAAAGTAAATGGCAATTGGCAATTGGCAAATTTGAAAATGGTCGATGAAACTGCGAAGGCAAATAAGATCGAACCAAGTGAAGAAAACCTGAGTACTTATTTTAACTACGAAGATTTTAAAATCAATTTTAATGTAGATGAAAAAAATAAGCCTACAAGTTATGAAGTAACCGGAAACGTTCCGCCTTTATTTGCTCCCAAAGGCTACTGGGAACTAAGTTCAGATTTCCAACAAACAAATGACCGTGCAACAAAAATCTATCTGTACAGCGATGCACAAAAAACGCAGAAAACAGATGAACTTCGATTAATGTCTGTTCCAGGTAAAAATGAAGAAATGCAGCTTCAGTTAGTGCGTTCTTCAGGTGGTACCCCATTTGTGTCTTACATCTTTAAATTAAATGCTATTAATTAAAAAGTAATATGAAAAAGTTTATATATACAATTTTACTTGCCTTGTTGATGGCTCCTAATTTTATTCAGGCGCAAGAAAATGCCGGAGCTGTAGGGCCAATGTCATCTTTTCCTGTAGTGTACAAATATGATGAACAAGTTACCTGGTATTTCGATTTATCAGGCACTACGTTTGCAGAAACAGAAGATTTGTACATCTGGATCTGGTCTCCATCTGAGCCGGATGCAGGAAACTGGGAACATTCTTCGAGCTTTGCAAAACTGAAATATGAAGGAAATAAAATCTGGAGTTTTACTTTAACTCCAACCGTTTATTTTTCTAAAACGCCAGCTGAAATTGCGGCGAGCGCCGGATTTTGGTTTCGTTTAAAAAACTTTAACGGATCGAAACAAAGTGATGTTGCGAATATGCCGTACACTGATTTTTCTTCTTTCTATACAGCAAATGAGATAATCAGATCATATCCTTCAAAACCTTTGATTGATAAACCGGTTAGTATTTTATTCAATTCTAATTTGAAAGATGGTTTTGCGGGTGTTCCAAGCGTTCACTTTCATAGTGGTTTAAACAATTGGGCCGTTTTACAAGAGTATCAGGCATGGCTTCCAGATGTATCTGAAAAAACAAAATTGAAAGATTTAGGAAATGGTTTTTATAGAATGGATTTGATTCCGCAGCAGTACTATAACCCGCCTGCAGGTTTTGTTATGGAAAACATCACTTTCCTGATGGTTGCAAAAGACTGGACCACAAATTCCGGCGATCAGATTATTTATGCAGGTGAATTTATTCCGCCACCACCACCAAGTTTCAGCTTTTTTCCATTGCAAATTAGTCAGAAAGATTTCTTGGGAATGTCCAGAAAAAATAACGAAGTGGGTGTAAACAAATTACTTTACACAATCACGGCAGGAACAAAAACATTTTCAGGTGAGTTTTCTGGAGGAACTACGGAAATTAAAGGCTTTGTGAATTTAGTTTCAGAACTAAACGGCCTTCCGAATTTAAGCGAAATCCACGTTTTGGTAAAAGACAACAAAGACAAAACGATTTCGGATACTACAATTCCGCTTAAAACTTTAGACAAATAAATTCACTATTAAATTAAAACACCAATTCTAATGAAATGAGCATAAATGAAAAGTTGGTCGTAAAACCAATAGTTGATATGCGAATTACATATGACAGATAAAAAACAATAAATAGTTTCATATGAATAGTAAAAATACAAAAAGCGTCCTGCATCAAATGTGGACTGCTAAAGCAGCGGTATTGATGATATTTATGCTTTTTCTTTCTGCTGGTTTATTTGCACAAGGAAAAAAACAAATATCAGGAACCGTTTATGATAATACAGGCAGCGTTTTGCCGGGAGCTTCTATCATTGAAGTAGGAACAAAAAACGGAACTACAACAGATTTTGATGGTAAGTTCAGTCTTCAGGTAGCCGTAGGAGGTGCGATCGAAGTTTCTTTTATTGGAGCTACAACTCAGAAAGTTCAAATTACTGCTAATACTTCCAATTATGATGTGCGTCTGCAGAATGACGGTTATGCGTTGGCAGAAGTACAAGTAGTTTCTGTAGGTTACGGTAAAGTAAAAAAATCAGATTTAACTGGAGCTATTTCAACTGTTGGCGCAGATGATTTAGTAAAAGGAACAATTTCTTCTACAGAACAGGTTTTACAGGGAAAAGTTGCAGGTTTAAATATCATTCGTCCTTCTGGTGATCCAGCTGCAGGTTCTACAATCCGTCTTCGTGGAGGAACTTCTTTAACAGCTAGCAATAGTCCGTTGATTGTAGTTGATGGAATTGCAGGTGTAGATATCAATGTGGTACAGCCGGCAGATATTAAATCGGTTGACGTTTTGAAAGATGCTTCTGCAACAGCAATCTATGGTTCCAGAGGAGCAAATGGAGTAATTATGATTACGACAAAATCCGGAACAAAAGGAGTTTCTGTAACTTATAATGGATTGTCAAGTTTTGGTTATGTAACCGATAATTTAGATCTTTTATCTGCAAACCAATGGAGAGGTTATGTTCGTCAGACTGGAAATGCAGATGCAGTAGATTATGGTGGAAACACAAATTGGCAAAAAGCAATCGAGCAGACAGCGATTTCTCAATCTCATACTTTAAGCATTAATTCAGGAAAGGCAGACAGCGGTTTTAGAACTTCTATTGGATATTTGAATAATGAAGGTGTTATTAAAAAATCCGGTTTAGAAAGAATCAGCGGAAACGTTAGTGCTTATCAGTTTCTTGGAGATAATAAAGAGGTAAAATTCGATATGGGATTATTTGCAAACATCGACAAATGGCACCCGATTGATTACAGAATTTTTGAAAGAGCTTACAACTTAAATCCAACAATTCCGGTTTACAACGAAGATGGATCATTTTCTTCTGTAACAGGAAATATTTATCAAAACCCGGTTGAGATTTTAACCAACAGAACATTTGATAATGAAAGACACAGACTTTTAGGATATTTCAAAACAGATGTGAAATTCTTAAACGATTTTACCGCTACAGCTAATATTTCATTGGAACACAATGCAGTAAAAGGAGGAACATACAAACCATCTTATGCCGTTATGGAAGGTCAGACAGAAGGCGGTTTTGCGCAAAGAACTTATGCTGAATTTACTAACGCACAAGGCGAGCTTTATGTAAACTACAACAAAACAATTGATAAGCATAATATTAGTGCTTTAGCAGGATATTCTTATCTGGAAAATATTTATCAAGGTTTTGGAGCTCAGAGAGGTGGTTTCGTAACCGATGCTTTCAGCTATAACAATTTAGGAGCGGGTTACAATTATCGTTTAGGCGACGTGTATTCATATAAAGGAAAATCAAATTTAGTTTCTTTTTATGCTCGTGCTAACTACGGTTACGATGGTAAATATTTATTGACCGCAACTGTAAGACGTGACGGATCCAGCCGTTTTGGAGAAAACAACAAATGGGGAACTTTTCCTTCTGCTTCTGCAGCGTGGAGAATTTCTAACGAAGAGTTTATGGAATCTTCAAAAGGCTGGTTAGATAACTTAAAATTGAGAGTAGGTTACGGAGTTACAGGTAATCAGGATGGAATTGGAGAGTACAAATCGCTTTCTATTTTAGGAGTTGGAAACGATAGTTACTACGATCCGGTTACAAAAACCTGGAGTTTGGCTTATTCGCCAAAACAAAACCCAAATCCTGATTTGAAATGGGAATCTACACAGCAAATTAACGTTGGTTTTGATTTCGGACTTTTCAACAGAATTTCGGGATCTTTCGAATATTATTCAAAAACAACAAAAGATTTATTGTACACTTATGAAGTGCCTCAGCCTCCTTATTTAGTAGGAACTATGCTGGCTAACGTAGGTGAAATGTCTAATAAAGGAGTAGAGTTGACTTTGAATGCAGACATTATTAAAGGAGATAAATTCAACTGGAATGCTAATTTGACTTTAGGGCATAACGTTCAGAAAATCGAAAAACTTTCGAATCCAACTTATAAAACAGATGTTATTTACAGCGGTTCTTTACACGGTTTGGCTGGTATGTCTGGGCAGTATTCTCAGATTATTGCTGAAGGATATCCTGTTGGAACTTTCTGGGGATTCAGAAATGCAGGTTTAGATGCAGATGGTAAAATACAATATTACAATGCTGCAGGACAGGTTGTGCAAGAAAGTGCTTTGGTAGATGCTGATAAAACAGATTTAGGAAATATTCAGCCAGATTTGACTTTAGGTCTTGCCATGAATTTTACTTATGGAAATTTTGATCTTGGAATTTCAGGATATGGAATGTTTGGACAAAAAGCTTTAAACGCAACCAACATGATGTTAAATGATCCTAACAGATTACCATCATTTAATGTTCCGGACGATTTCTTAAACAGCGGTATTACTTCTGCTCCAAAATATTCAGATTATTGGATCGAAGATGCTTCTTTCTTCAGACTTCAAACCTTATCACTTGGCTATACTTTGCCATTGAAATATAAAAAATCTAAAGTGAGATTTTATGTAATGGGAGAAAACCTCTTTGTATTTACAAGTTACAAAGGAGTTGATCCAGAGATTGGTTTAAACGCTCAGGACGGAATTAATCAAACTGGAGTTATGGATCAAACTGGATTGGCTGCTCCTGGAATTGACAGATACAATAATTATCCCCGACCAACAACCATTTCTGTTGGACTAAATTTTACGCTGAATAACTAAGCGAATTGATAACCATAAAATATTAAAAATGAAAATCAAAATAACAGCAGCAATACTTTTAAGCATGCTTTTTACGGTATCATGTACTGATTTGAATGAACAGTTGTATGATCAGGTAGAAGACGGTGAGTTTGGAAATACAACTAAGGAAATTGATGCGCTGGTTGGGGGAGCTTATTCTTCTTTAAGAGGATTCTCTGATGCAATCTCAAATAACTTTCCAACCTGTGAATATGTTTTCTTTTTGAATGAAGTTGTTTCTGATGAAGCAACAATTCCAACAAGAGGAACCAATTGGTATGATGGTGGGCAGTATCAAGATGCACAAAAACATACCTGGAAAGCAGATAACAGAATGATTCTTTCGGCTTGGCGTTACAATTATACAGGAATTGCAAAGATCAATGCGATCATCTATCAGATCAACAAATCATCTTTATCAGATAAAGCAAAAGAACCCATTTTTGCAGAGTTAAAAGCGTTGAGAGCCTATTACTATTATAATCTTCTGGATTTATTTGGAAATGTGCCAATAGTAACCAACTTTGAAGATACAGATTTGCCTTCAAATTCAACGAGAAAACAGGTTTACGATTTTGTTGAAAAAGAGTTGACAGATGCCATTCCACATTTAAATCCGAATGTGGTTTATTCTAAATTAACCAGAAATGTTGCGTATTCTATTTTGGCAAGATTGTATCTTAATTCAGAAGCATTCATTGGTGTAGCACGCTGGCAAGATTGTTTAGACGCATGCCAGAAAGTTACAGGTTATAGTTTAACGCCGGATTTCTTTGCCAATTTTATAACAGAGAATCAGACTTCACCAGAAATCATTTTTGCTATTCCTTACGATTCAAAAGCGGGAACAGTTGGGAATTATATGAACTCAATGTCTGCACACTATAATCAAAAACTGGCTATTTCTGCGATACCAAATAATTATCCTTGGAGCGCAAACGGAATGTGCGCACAGCCAGGAGTTTATTCCGCTTTTGCCGATACAGATAAGAGAAAAAAATGTATGCTCGAAGGAGATCAGATTAATTTAGCAACGGGTTCTGTAATTATGATGGATAATGGAGAACCGCTTACTTACACTGAGAACCTTAGAAGTTTAGAAGATGCTAAAGAAAATGAAGGAGTTCGTTTGGCAAAATACGAAATGAAAGCAGGAGAACAATGGGAGCGTGATCATGATTTTGTCCTAATTCGTTATTCAGAAATCTTAATGATGCAGGCAGAATGTTATGTTCGTTTAGGTTCTCCAGATTTAGCAAGACCATTTGTACAGCAAGTGACTACACGTGCAGGAGAAGAAATGCCGGCAACAATTGATTTAGCTTTTATTGATCAGGAGTTACTGAAAGAATTCACTTTCGAAGGAAGAAGAAGAACAGATAATATTCGTTTTGGAACTTTCTTCCTGCCTTGGTGGTCAAAAGGTGCAACAGAGAAATACAGAGCAATTTTCCCAATTCCAAGCACTGTTTTAACAACAAATAAAAACCTAAAACAAAATCCTGGGTATCCAAATTAGGTTACTAGAATGTCAGTCTTCCATGTTGGTTAGTCGTGGAAGGCTGACATGTTTTTAAACATTGTCATTTAAATAAATCTACAATGGTTAAAAAATATTTTAACACATAGAAACATAGAATTTTATGTGTAAAAAGAAGTAAGAAAGAAACTAGTTTCTCACACATAGCTATGTGCATTTATGTGAGTGAAACGCCTTTTTTGGAGTTCCAAAAACTATGTTTCTATGTGTTTAAATTATTAAGTATTATAAAATAGTACATCAGTATGAAAAGATATATCACATCATTGGTTTTTGGTTTAATGAATATTGTGATGGTTGCCGGATGCAGCAGCGATGACAAAGGTTCAGACAAACCAACGGAACCAGAAAAAACAGCACCTGTTGCGATTGAGAAAACCAACAGCACCAAAATTTATATGCATTATATGCCGTGGTTTGAAACCAACGAAAGCAGTGCCGATAAAAAATGGGGATATCACTGGACAATGGCCAACAAAAATCCGAACAATGTTGGAACAAACGGTCGTAGAGAAATTGCATCTTATTATTACCCGCTAATTGGGCCATATCATTCAGGCGATAAAAATGTGATTGAAAATCATTTATTACTGATGAAATATTCAGGAATCGACGGTATTTTAATTGATTGGTACGGCACTTACGATGTAAACGATTACCGAATGGTCAAGGAAAATACAGAGCAGCTAATTGAAATGCTGGACAAAGTAGGTTTAGAATATGCGATTGTTTACGAAGACCGATTTTTAACCAATGTTGTCAACGCTGGAAAGGCAATTTCGGTAACCAGTGCGGCAAAAACAGATTTAGCTTATGTTCAAAATAATTATTTTACTGATGCTAATTATATCAAAATTAATGGAAAACCTCTTTTGATGAATTTTGGACCAATCGTTTTGCAGACTGCTGCTGAATGGACAAATGTGTTTGGAACTTTAACTACAAAACCAACATTTTTAACGCTTTGGGATCATTCTGCAAAAGCAGGGGATAATGCTGCCGGTGAATATGCTTGGGTATACAAAGACAATACTTTCTTGACTAATTTTTACACTAATACAAAACCAAAATTAGGTATTGCAATGGGAAGTGCCTATCCAGGTTTTAAAGATTTTTATGCTGCAGGTGGGGGCGGCGCAGCAATTGGATGGACAATAGAACATAACAACGGAGCAACACTTGATGAAACATTGACTTTGGCTAAAAATGCCAATATCAATTACCTGCAGTTGATTACCTGGAATGATTTCGGAGAAGGAACCATGTTTGAACCAACCGTAGAATTTGGATATTCTTATATCGAAAAAATAAAAGCTTTTTCGGGAGTAAAAAATACAGAAAATGTTTTTCCTGATATCAGCAAATTGTATGATTTACGCGTACAGAAAAAAGGAAATGTCGATGCCCAGAAAAAACTCGATCAAGCGTTTAATTATTTTGTTTCGATGCAGTCAGCAAAGGCAAAACAAGTATTAAGCGAAATTAAATAGAGCGGTAATTAATACAATTTAAATAATGAAAAACAATAAATATAGATACTGTATAGTCGCGCTGGCATCCATGTTGCTTTTTGCCTGCAGTACTAAAAAAACGTATAAAATCAGTTCTCCTGAAAAAATCTCTGAACTTACTTTTGAATTAACACCTTCGGGACAGCCGCAGTATCGTTTTTCTTCTAACGGAAAATCGGTTATTGAACCGTCACTTTTGGGATTTGAATTTCAAGGTTTACCCAAAATGACCGATGGTTTTGAAGTCGTTTCAACAGAAGAAAAATCGGCAGATGAAACCTGGGAACAGCCTTGGGGCGAATTCAAAAAAGTAAGAGATCATCATAATGAGTTAATTGTTCACTTAAAAGAAGCAAAAGGCGAAGAGCGTTTGGTTGATATCATTTTCAGGGTTTTTGATGATGGTTTAGGATTTCGATATGAATTTCCAAAACAGCCGAATTTAGGAAAAGTTAAAATCTCAAATGAAGTGACACAATTTACTTTTAAAGATAATAACGAAGTTTGGTGGATTCCGGTTCATCGTGAAAATAGTTATTATGAAAGTGAATATCGTAAAACGTTAATGAGTAAAACGGATACGATTAATACACCGGCCACTTTTGAAACCAAAGACAAATTATACGTAGCGATTCATGAAGCTAATTTAACAGATTTTGCTTCAATGACACTTTTAAAAACATCTGATAAACAATACAAAAGTGGTTTAGTGCCTTGGGCTGATGGGGTAAAAGTATATGCGGAAACACCATTTAAAACACCTTGGAGAACAATTGTGGTAGGAAAAAATCCGGGAGAAGTAGCAACTTCAACTATTATGCTGAACCTAAATGAACCTTCAAAAATTGAAGATTTATCTTGGATCACACCTTCAAAATATATTGGAATCTGGTGGGGAATGCATTTAGAAAAGTACACTTGGGGGCAAGGGCCAAAACATGGTGCCACAACCAAGAATACTAAAGAATACATTGACTTCGCTGCAAAAAATGGTTTTGACGGCGTTTTAGTAGAAGGCTGGAACGAAGGTTGGGACGGCGACTGGACTGCTGATGGTTCTGCATTTAGTTTTACAAAAGCCTATCCCGATTTTAATTTGGAAGAAATTACCAAATATGCTGCGGTAAAAAATGTTCGTTTAATCGGACATCATGAAACGGCTGGGGCAACTAAAAATTATGAAAACCAATTAGAAGATGCATTCAAATTGTATCAGAAAATGGGAGTGAATTCGGTTAAAACGGGTTATGTAAACAAATATCTGGACAAAAAAGAATGGCATGATAGTCAATACGGAGCACGTCATTATAGAAAAGTAATCGAAACGGCAGCGAAATATCACATTATGATTGACAATCATGAACCTATGAAAGGAACGGGATTACAACGTACTTATCCAAATTTCATGTCGCAAGAGGGAGGTAGAGGTCAGGAATATAATGCATGGTCTGTAGATGGAGGAAATACACCAGAGCATTTAACCACTTTACCTTTTACGAGAATGCTTTCGGGGCCTTTTGATTACACTCCAGGGAATTTCAATTTTGATTATAAAACACCATCCGGAGCAAAAGTACAGACGACTTTGGCAAATCAATTGGCGTTGTATGTCATAATTTTCAGTCCGTTACAAATGGCTTCTGATTTACCGGAAAATTACGAAGGAAAACCGGAATTTCAGTTTATAAAAGACGTTCCTTGTACTTGGTCAGATACGAAAGTTTTAGATTCAAAAATTGGAGAATACACTACAATTGTACGTAAAGATTGGGACGAAAAAAAATGGTATTTAGGTTCAATCACAAATAGACATGCAAGAGACTTAAAAGTCGCTTTATCATTTTTAGATAAAGACAAAGAATACGAAGCAGAAATCTACGCAGACGGAACAGGAGCCAATTATAAAACCAATCCGTATCCGGTCACAATCTCTAAACAAAAAGTAAACAGCAAAACCGTTTTAAACATTAAGTTGGCTGCTGGCGGAGGAACAGCAATAAAATTTTCTCCAATCGAGAAATAAATAAGTTTAGTTTTATTTTGAGTTAAGTAGTTTAAGTTTGGTAATAAACCCGATAGCAGTGTAGTTATCGGGTTTGTTTTTGTTTCAGGTTTCAAGTTTGAAGTTTTCTTAGCTTTGAACATAATTTTACCGCAAAGAGCGCAAAGGTATTTTTGCTGTGTGTTATGTTTTGAGAGTATTAAGTTCGCAAAGCTTTGTGCAAAAAAAATCTCGCAAAGTCGCAGAATCGCAAAGGAAATAAAACTTTGCGTCTTCGCGACTTTGCGAGATTATTACATTTAACTATAAAAAACTTTGCGACCTTTGCGTAAATCTTTGCGTGCTTTGCGGTAAAAAAAAACGATAGCAAAGCAGTTATCAGGATTGCGGTAAAAAAAAATATACTCAAAGTATAGAAACCTTAGCATCTCAGCATCTTAGAACCTCTAAACTAATGCTTATAAAGCTTCACATGATTACCGAAGCTGTAAGTTGCGGTTAAAGTTGGACCATTATAGCCCCATTTGAAGAAACCATTGAGTCTTTCTTTTTCCATATCCACTCTAATATTTAGTCCGGTATAACCCGCCATTAAGCTGAAGTTTTGATAGACATTATACAAAACAGATAAATTATAACTCAATAATCTTCCGTCAAAATCATTGATTTTAATGGCAAAATAGTTGAAGTTAGCGTAAAGACCCACTTTTCTTCCTAATACAAATTCCCCCCAAATACCAAGATCCGGAAGAGGAGCAGTAAAACCAAAATTATCTTTAACCTCTAAATTTGCTGTTGCGCCAGCCAGTCCTATTCCCACATCGCCAAATAAAACGTGTGCACCAATAAGAGCTCCGATTTCATATTTAGGTTTCGATACAAATGCATAACCATAAGTAATTCTTCCGATATGATTGTCCATGAATGCATAAACTGTAGCGTCTACAGGATATACGTGATCACGAAATTCAATTTCTTTTTGTAGTGTTTTAGTAGAATTTCTACTTAAATAATAATATTCTGCACCAAGTCTTGATCTTCGGGAAATTCTCCATTCAAAAGCACCAAAAAAGGAAGTTGTACTTTTGTTAAAGCCAAGGTCTTTTTCAAAATCAATTATATTTCCAAATTGACCATTATTACTACCGACTTTAACTTCTGTATTATTAACAGGAAAAAAAACACCGGCTGTTACTTTAAATCTTCTTGCGTGCCACGGAAGATCATCGGCATAATTATCCTGAAAATTTTCACTTTCAGACTTAACAGTCGTTAAATTTTCGATTGAACTTGCCTCTGCAAATGTTTGGGCATTTACCGGAATCCAAAAGAACGTCATTACCAAAAAAAATAATAATTTTTTCATCAGATATGTTTTTAGATTTTGATTAGGTAATATTTAACAATAAAGTTAGTAAATATTATCGTTCATTTTTCTTTTTTATACTGAATTGTTTTGTTGAAGTGATTGGTTATCAGTAAAATAAGAAATTAATTCTAGAATAGTTGACATGTCATCCTTTTTTGTAGCTTTGCCTCATGGAAAAAGTAAATACAGATAAAGAGCATTTTTCAAATTTTTGGAAAGAGGAAATATCCGATAGTTTTTTCTTTCAGATTCATCGTATTAAACGAGCAATTTTTAGAAGAACCAATGCATTAATGACAGAAGCGGGAATAACATTACAACTGGAACAATTACCATTGTTAATGATTCTGAATCATAAAAGTCTTTCCCAGCGAGAATTGTCAGATAAAACGATGCGTGATAAGTCTTCAATTTTGAGAAGTATAAATGCACTTGAAAAGAAGAACTTAGTTGAGGTAGTAAAAGATAAAAGGGATAAAAGAAAGAATATAGTAAGCCTTACTAATGAAGGAATGAATCTGGCTAAAAGTATTCGTTCCCTGATGAAAAGAGCTGAAGAGGAAGTAATGTCTGTTTTTACTCCAAAAGAAAGAATAGAAGCCTTGAATGCAGTGAGATTTTATGCAGATAAATTAGAAACGCTTTAATTTTTTTTTAAGCTTTAAAAGTTGATATGTCAACTTATTTTAAATGATTATTTGATTGAAAAATGAAAAAAAACGAATTATTAGAAGGACCAATTCTTTCTTCATTATTAAAATTGGCCGTTCCCATTATGATTGCCAATCTTTTGCAGGCTGCCTATCAATTAGTTGATGCCTTTTGGGTTGGACGATTGGGAGGCGATGCGGTTGCTGCGGTTTCGATAAGTACACCAGTAATATTTTTAACCATTGCTTTAGGAACAGGACTTGCCATTGCTGGATCTATTTTAATTGCCCAATATTTTGGTGCAGGAAACCAGAAAATGGTCAATCATGTGGCGGCGCAGACTTTGTCGATGGTTATTATTGTATCGGTTGTATTGTCTATTATTGGCTATATTTTAAGTCCGTACTTTTTATACCTTTTAAAGGTTGAACCTCAGGTCTATGTTGATGCTCTAGGATTTATGAGAGTGGCATTTGTGGGATTGGTTTTTAGTTTCGGATTTATGATTTTCCAATCGATTATGCGTGGAGTTGGGCGTGTAACCTTGCCGGTTTATATTGTTTTGGGAACTGTAATTTTAAACTTTGCACTTGATCCATTATTTATTTACGGATGGAATTTTATTCCGGCAATGGGTGTAAAAGGTGCGGCATTGGCCACTTTATCAACTCAGCTTTTGGCAATCATTATCGGATTTGCGATTTTGTTTAGAGGGAAACACGGAATTCATCTTCGTATTCAGGATTTTAAACCGGATTGGGATCATATTAAAAGAGCTTTTCAAATTGGATTTCCTTCTTCAATCGAACAGTCTATGCGTGCTTTAGGAATGATGGCGATTACATTTTTGATTGTACGTTTTGGTACAACGACTGTGGCTTCGTATGGTGCAGGTTCTAATTTAATTCAGCTGATTTTAATTCCGGCTCTAGGACTTTCTATGGCAATTGCCACTTTGGTAGGACAAAATATTGGAGCCGGAAATGTAGATCGCGCTGCCGAAATTTCAAAATTAGGAGCTTATCTTGGTTTCGGATTATTGACAGGATTAGGAATCATAGCTTTTATTTTTGCACCTTATTTAATTGCTTTTTTCGTTCCGAGAGATCATGCTGTTATTGAAGGTGGAACAGAATTATTGAGAATTACTTGCCTTTCATGGGGATTTCTGGGGTTACAGCTTTGTTTAACAGGTGTTTTCCGCGCTGTTGGAAATACCAAACTTCCTATGATTCTGACTTTGGTGTCACAATGGGTAATTCAGTTCCCATTAGCTTTTATTTTGTCTCATAATACGCCTTTAGGAAAACACGGAATTTGGTGGGCTTTCCCAATTGCTTCTGTAGTAACGGCTTTAATCACTATTGTAATGTATGTGAAAGGCGATTGGAAAAAAGAAAAACTAACAGGAAAAACCAATAAACTAATCGATAAAGTAGAACGAGAAATAGTAGAAGAAGGATTTGAGGTTAAGTAAGGTGCTAAGATGCTAAGGTTCTAAGACACAAAGTAACAAAGGTTTTGTAGAGACGCACTGCTGTGCGTCTTTTTTTGAGGGTTTTAAAAAAAAACTTTGTCACTTTGTTTCTTTGCTACTTTGTCTCTTTTCAAAAAAAACTTAGTATCTTAGAATCTAAGAACCTTAGCAACTTAAAAAAAATGACCCAAAACTTAAAACGTTATTTCGTAAAATCCTTAATAGTCTTAGCTTTAATCCACTTAATTTATTTTTTATACGGTTATTTTACTTTTGAAGGAATAGCAAATATTGACATTTATACAGAGTTCTACCGTTTTAAATTTTATGATGACGTTTCGATTTCACATTTTTTTGTCAGCGGATTATTTTTACTTTTTTTTCTTATTTTTTTACTAAAAAATCATTCTGGACAAAGTTATAAAGCGGGAAGTCTGCTTCAAATTTGGGGTTGTTTATTATTAATTTCATTTTTGACATTTTCATTTTTCATTAGCTATAGTTTTGGGATGAATGCTAAACTGAAAACAGAACTTTCTGAAAATGATTTTAATAAGGATAAAAAACTGCTTAATGTTCTCAATCCTTTTTTATATGGATTTACTTCTTACAGTTCCGATAAATTGTTTAATTATGAGAATATATTATATCCAAAGCCTTATCCGGTAATCCGAAAGGAAGATACTATTTCCCCAGGAGAATATCCGATAACAGAAACCAGTTATTACAGTATTGATACGATTAAGGCCTTAACAAGCACTTTTGATAAAACGACCAGTAAAGCAGATAGTATTCTGAATATTTTAGGTTTTGATAAAGATGAATTGTATAAAAGAATGATATCAAAAAGAGTAATAAACGACAGTACAGAAATCATTTTTAAAAGCGTTCAGGTTAATCCCCAATACGACGAGGATATTTGTATCTTTTTGCAAAACAAGTCTTTGTTTAAATCAATCAAAGGAGATTCAATTTATAAGCAGCAATATCAGTCGGCTAAAGACCGCTATAAGTTATTGTATCAATCCAAAAAGGATTCTTTGACTTATGAGTTTCAGAAATTGGATACGCTTTTTAGAAAATACAAAATTGAGACAAGTATTGTTCCAAAAGTATTAGCACAAGACGTTTATCGTTATAGGGATAATCATGACGATCCGATAAGCGGTATCCAGAATACTTTTGATAGAAAAGCATTAGCCGAAAAGTTTACGATTTTAGATAAGCTCTTTTACCAGCCTAATTATCTGCATCCGAATATTATTGGAATGTACTTTATAGTAATTTTTTCTGTTTGGCTGTTATTGTTTTTGATTTATTTGCCTTTCAATAAGAAGAAGTAAAAAAAACAATATCAATAACAAAAATCAATAACAATTTCAATATCAAAAAGCAATAAGAATAAAAATGTCAATTTAAAAAGGAAACAAAGCATTCCTGTTGATTTTTTTCATTGTCATTGATATTGGTTTTTGCCATTGCCATTGCCATTGCCATTGATTTTTGAAATTGTCATTGATTTTTGCCATTGAAATTACTAAACTCGGTGGTAATCGGCTTTCCAGTGTACAATGGCTTTTTTAATGGCGTCGCCGCTTAAACCATTTTTTAAGGCATCTTCCACAAGTGGAATCAATTCGCTGTCTGGAGCAAATCGAAGAGCAAATATTTGATCATCTGTTAATTTGTATTCAAATTCTTCAAATCTTTTGCCTGTTAAAGTAAAATAACGGTAGCGCATTTCTAAGCGTACAATTCGATTTTGCAGGGTTAAGGCATAGTGCTGTCGTAACATATAAGCAATTGCAAATAAGAAAACAAAAGCTACGCTTATGAAAATCCAAATCAAATGATCTTCTGTTGTTATGGCAAAATAAATACTGCTGATTAAAAATAAAATTAAAACAGGATAATATATAAAATGGTGCGGTTTGTAGAACCTTATATGATTGGAATAGGTCTGAATCTTCATGTTTTTTCTTTTAAAGGTACTCTAAAAAACAAAGCTGCTCTATAAAATTATAGAGCAGCTTTTTCCCAAAAATAAACTAACATAACCAATGTTCTCTTTATAGTATAAACTTTTTACAGTTTTCTAAGTAATTTTAGTAAGAATAAAGTCTTTTCTCTTCGTTAATCAAATCTTCACTAGGACTTGTTTTTCTTTTTGTAAAATTACTTCAGGAGTAGTGGTAATTTGTTATATTTTAATCGGAAAAAGTTACATGATTCCAATATTTGGATTTTAATTTTATAAATAATGATCTGTTATAATAAGGTTTTAATGACTTTCCATTCATTCAATTTATCCTGAAAAGCCTTTCCTGCATTGGCGGGACTGGTAGAAGGAAGAGTGATTTGCTGATATTGTTTATTTAAATGAATATATTTCTTGAAAAAGACTGCTGCTTTTTGGCCATTAAAAATTATAACATTAATAGAAGGATGATTTTCAAGAAAATTTTCAAAATCATTAGCAATTTCATTTTTAATTGCGCTGTCCAAACTTCCCACACGATCACAAAATTGTAAGACATCCCAAAGGGCGATATTATTTTTTATCAATAATGTTTTGCGTGTTTCATAATCGTATGAAAATTCTTCTTCGAGAATTGAGAATAGAAATTTCCAAAAATTGTTTTGATTGTGTCCATAGTATTGATTGAGTTCTAAAGATTTTGTTCCAGGCATCGTACCTAAGATTAAAATTTTAGATTTTTTTGAACTTATTGGCGCAAAAGAAAAACTTTTCATAATTGTATAACCGATGTTTGTTGATTTATGTTAAAATAAGCATTAATAAGGAATTATAAAACAAAACCAGAAAATTATATAACATTTTTGGCCTGTGATTGGACGAACTTTGACATTCAGATTTTTAGAAATACCAACGAAGTAATTCGGTTTAAAATTTGTTTTGCAGATGTAGAATTTAAATCCCATCGTCATGAAAATTATTACTATAAATACAGAAAGAACTCAAAATATATTTAATGAACTTCAAGCTAATTTTGGAGGGAAGGTTGCTTTTGATTTAGATGAATATTCATTAGAAGTCGAAAACAGCTTTGCAGAAGGCTCGATTGTGGGAGCTTCCTTTAATGATAATATTTCTTATGTGCAGTTTGATATGACATTTTCAGCAGATGTTCGATTAGATATTCTTAATGTAAAGTCTTCACCTATCTATTTTGCTTATTGTTCAAAAGGAAATTTATCGCATAGTTTCGGATTGAATGGAGAAGAACGAAAATTAAAAACGTTTCAAACTGCCATTGTGACCTCAAAACAGCATCAGGATAATATTCTATACTTTGAAAAAGGAAAGAAAACCAAACTGACTTTAATTATTGTTGGAACTCAAACTGATGCGGTAACCCAAGCTCATTCCTTAAATCAACAGGTAAAAGATACTTTTTTTGAAAATAATCTAGTGCAGGATTTCTTTTATATTGGTTCTTATAATTTACAGATTGCCGAAAAAATCGAGCAACTTAATTCGATTACACAAACCGGAATTGTTAGAAATTTACTGAAAGAAGGAATTATGAGAATTATTCTGGCAATGGAAATCCAACAGCATTCAGACGATTTACATGCTTTCGCAAATGAGTCTAATGGACTGACTTTAAGAGAAATGGAAGAAATCAAAGAACTTTCAGAATTTATAAAAACAAGTCCGGAAGAAGCTTTTTCAATAAAATCACTGAGCAAAAAATCAGGTTTATCTCCGAACAAATTACAGGAAGGATTTAAAATGATACACAATCGCACGGTCAACGATTATATTACACATATGCGCGTATTAAAAGCAGAAATCTTAATTAGAACTTCTGATTTAAATATTTCTGAAATCGTGTATTGTATTGGTTTTACGAGCAGAAGTTATTTCTCAAAAATCTTCAAACAAAAATTCAACTGCAGTCCAAAAGAGTATAAGTTTAATTTGAATTCGTTGGCTATAACGGCGTAAACGCCTAAGCTACTTAGGTTTTAAGTTTTTTGAATTGGAATACTATCTAAATAATTAAATATAAAGTCGTTAGCTCTTAAGCATGATATATAAACGCTGAGGTTCTAAGAATTTTAAGTTAAAAAACTTAGAATCTTAGGACCTCAGTTGCTTAATATCTAAAAAAAATTATATATTTACATAACTAGTTATATAATTAATTATTTATGGATTTTTTTGATAAAGTAGGTAAAGCGGCTTTAGGAAGTCGTTTACGTTTGATGACAGCAGCGATAACAGATGATGCTTCTAAAATTTATGAATTGTACGGTGTTGATTTTGTGCCGAAATGGTTTCCTGTTTTTTATGTTTTGACTGAAGAAAGAGCATTGACAATTACTGAAATTGCAAATGAAATTGGCCATTCACAGCCTTCTGTCAGCAAAATTATTCAAGAAATGACGAATGCTGGGATAGTAGAAGAAAGTTTAAAAACAGATGATAAAAGAAGAAATAATGTCGTTTTGACTGCAAAAGGACTTTCTCTTTCTAAAACGATTCAGCAACAGTTAAAAGATATTGATGTTGCTATTGATGGTTTAATTTCAGAATCAAAACACAATCTTTGGGCGGCGTTGGAGGAATGGGAGCATTTATTAAGTCAAAAATCAATGTTTAAAAGAGTGAGCGATCAAAAGAAACTTCGTGAAAGCAAAGATGTAGAAATTGTAGAGTATCAGTCTAAATATAGGGAAGTCTTTAGAGCATTAAATGTAGAATGGATTTCTACATATTTTGAAATGGAAGAATCTGATTATAAAGCATTAGACAATCCTGAAGAATACATCATTAATAAAGGCGGAAAAATCCTGGTTGCATTATATGAAAATGAACCCGTAGGTGTCTGTGCTCTTATCAAAATGGAAAATTCGGAATACGATTTTGAAATGGCAAAAATGGCTGTTTCTCCAAAAGCGCAGGGAAAAAGTATTGGCTGGCTTTTAGGAAAAGCAATTGCTGATAAAGCTAAAGAACTGGGAGCAAAGAAGATTTATTTGGAAAGCAACACGATTTTAAAACCTGCTATAAATCTGTATTATAAACTTGGTTTTGAGAAAGTTTTTGGATTGGAAACGCCCTATAAGAGATGTAATATTCAGATGGAGTTAGTTCTTTCTTGAAGTTGCTAAGGTTCTAAGATACTAAGGTTCTAAGAAAAAAAAGCTTAGAGCCTTAGTATCTCAGTATCTTAGAATCTTTCATCGCCCAAACCTGTAATATTCTAAGTCTGTGTTTTTTTTATTGTGCAGAGAATCCAGAATAGAATTCATTCCAATTACGCTGAAAGTGATTCCGTTGCCTCCGAATCCCAAAATGTAATGTTCATTTCGTCTTGGATTTGGTTTCCCGAAATAAGGAAGTCCGTCTTTGGTTTCTCCAAAAGTTCCTGCCCAGGAGTAATCAATTTTAAAGTCAAGATTTGGAAAACGCTTAAAAAACTGCTTTAGAAGATACTGTTCTTTTTTGGGCAATAATTTATCTCGTTTTCTGGGATCTTTAAAATCTTCGTCGCCACCGCCCATTATAATTCGATTGTCTTCGGTAGTTCTGATGTAATGATAAGGCGCTGCCGTGTCCCAAAATATAGCATGTTTAAAATGTTCCGGAAGATCCGGCTGACTTTCAGAAGCAATGACATAGGTGCTTTTTAAATTTACCACTTTTTCGTTTAATGTTTCCGTGCTCTCATAACCTGTACAGTGTATAATATGAGAGGCTGTTATTGTATTTTTAGAATCAGTATGCGCGATAATTTTACCTTTTTGATGCTGGATTGAATTTATGTTTGTACGATCATAAATCTGCATTCCTTTTTGATGACAGTGATACAAAAGATCGTTTGCCAGTTTAAAAGGATCCATTACAGCAGCCGTTTTAGATTCAATACCCGCAATGGCATTTAAACCCATTTTTTGAAGTTCAAACCGACTCAGCCAACTGATTTCAAATCCATGTTGCTTTCGTGCTTTATATTCATTTTTTAAAAAAGGAACATCTTTTTTTAAGGTTGTAAAATAGATACTTTTTTTAAACTCAAAATCGCAGTCGCAACCAATATTGTCAATAATATTGCGAAGGTCAAAAATGGCTTTTTTTCCGTTTTGATAACTGTCTACAGCACATTTGGCGCCTCGAAGTTTAATAAGCTGGTGTAAGGGAACATCAATTTCATACTGCAGTAATGCGGTGCTTCCGGAGGTGCTTCCTCCACAAACGTCGCGCCGGTCTACGAGTATAATTCTTTTTCCTTCGTTGACCAGTTTATAAGCGGTCAGCGCTCCTGTAATTCCTCCGCCAATAATTAGAATATCAGTATTGAGATCCGTATCAATGGAGGGATAACTGTGCTTCATGGCATTTTTTAGAGGCCAGTAGGTTTCGGTTGAACTTAATTTCATTTTTTGGTGTTGTTTTTGGTGGGACTTTTGGTAGTTTTTTTATTTATAGGTTTATTATTTTTCTCTTGCTTACGATTATGAAGTTCATGGGCTTCGGCTATAGAATGTGAAGTTCTGATGCTTTCATCTTTTTTGGCTAATTCGCTTAAACGATGGTAGTACTTCTGAATGATAATCATTTCTTCTTCGGTCATACTTTCAATATCAACCAAACTGTTGCTGGATGATTCATTGGATGCAACGAGCTCATTTAGTTTAAGCTGAATGGCAAGTGAATCTTTATTTTGCGCTTTCTGAATTAAGAAAACCATCAGGAAAGTAATAATAGTTGTTCCTGTATTAATAACTAACTGCCAGGTTTCAGAATAATCGAAAATAGGCCCTGAAACTGCCCAGGCCACAACAATAACAAAGGCACCAATAAAAGCCGTTGTGCTTCCTGCAGCTTTAGAAACTTTTGTGGCAAACTTATCGAATGCGCTGTTGCTATGTTGTGACTTAGATTTCATTACGATTTTGCTTTGGATTTACTTACTTTTTCTTTTCGAATCACTTTATTATTTTTTTCATCATAAACGGCCGGGTCGATTTCTTGTCCCGTTTTGCTGAAAATTTTGATTTTTGGAGCTTCGTGTGTTCCGGTAATGACAATCGGAAAACCGATGATTCCGAAAAGAGGAAGACCCAGACGCATCCTAAGATCCAAAAGTCCGTCAAAGCTTGTAGTTCCTTTAATTGTAGGTTTAAAACTGGCTACAGTAAAGGTAAATGGCTCAATATTAATTAGGTTTTTATCAATTGTCGATTTGATTTCTATTCCTTTCATATCAGGATTATTCAAACCATTTTGTCCTGTTTTAGAACTGATTCCATCAAATAATTTTAGGCCTTTAATTTTTACATCGCGTAGATTAATTGTTCCGCCGCCTTCTAAAGATTCGTAAATCGGACCCATATTTCCGTTTAAATCGCCTTTGATTTTATAATCAACAGAAACAATTCCGTGTGCTTTTTCGGCTGCAGTAACCATGTCATGAAACATCGGAATTTCTTTGTATGCCCTCTGTACATCAAAATCTTTTGCCGTAAAATGGGCATCAAAATGCGCAGCTGTTGGCGATTCGTCTTTGTAAGAAGCATCAATTCCTAAAATACAGTCAATGATATTAAAGGTAGTGTTTTCTAAATAGAATCCACCTCTTGTTATACCGGTTTTTCCGTTCAGTTTATTGAAAACCAACCCATTGTATTCTATCTTGTCTGCGTTTGCATTTAAACTGACATTCAAATTCTTGGGAATCATAACGACACCACTCATTTTGGGATGATCTTCTTTGGCGTAATCAACTTCGATTTTTCGATCGGTATTTTCACCTTTTTCAAGTGCCATAAATTCGTCAACATTAATCAGTTTTGATTTTAAGTTGAAGTTGCCGCTCAAAGTTCCGTTAGATTCTAAAAAGTAATTGATCGTATTTAAAAGATAACCGTTAATATCAAAATCAGATTTTCCGTAAGAAGCATTAAATTTCTCAAACCACATTTTCTCATTCTGAAAACGGAAATTTCCCTGTTTGATAAAAAAGGCTTTCGGAAACAATTCAGAAGTCGCTTTTATATTTTTAAGAATCAAAGTTCCTTTGTTGTCCAGTTTATCATATTGTCCAGTCGTGGCGTAACTTTGTTTTCCTTTTAACGAAAGATCGGCTTTGGCATAACCAGTTAAATCCAATCCTTTTTGAGAGAAAACCTGATAAATTTTGCCCACATTCAATTCGCCTTTAATTTTAGCATTATAAGCCAAATCACTAAAGTCTGATAAGGTTGCATTTACATAAACTGGATTTCCTTCAAATGTGAAAGAAGCAGGAGCGACCGCCACAATTAAATCTTGAAAAGTTCCTGCTTTGTTCAGCATATTAGCCACAAAGGTAATATTGGTAATTGGGTTTGGATAATATTCGGTTTTCAGCCAGCCATTTCGTAATGAGATGCCTCCAATCGTTTTTGGAAACAGTTTTTTGGTGGTGCTGAATAATCCTCTGGCTTGTATATTCGTTTTTAAAATCCCTTTTAAATCAACACTGTTTAATCCTAGTGCGGCATCAACAACAGCTAAATCTAAGTCTCCTTTTACACTGGCATTAATGTTCATTTCACTTAAGCCTTTACTATGCAGATAAGCATTGAAATAATCTTTTTCGCCCACTTTAAATTTCAACGTTCTAAGATTTACCAAAAGTTGTTCGGTATCTAAAGACGGAAGAATAGCATTTAGATCCATCTGAAAATCTTTTAATGGAACAGGTGCGTCTTTGTAATTAACGGAACCTTCATTAATTTTTAGATTGAAAGCTAAATTTGGTTTTTGTTTTTTCGAAACATTGTAATCTCCCTTAAAGGTCAGTAATAAATCACTTCTTCCTGAAATTTCTGTTTTCTCCAGCCAGGTTAAATATTCAGGAGGCATTACAGACAATAAATCTTTGACCGTTGTATTCTCTGAAGCCGCTTTAATATTGATTTTATATCCGTCTCTTAAAATGGTAAATAACCCGGTGAATTTTAAAGGCAGTTTATTGATTTTTAATTCATTTTTTTGAAGAATAAACGAAAGCGAATGTGTATTAATTCGGGTAATTAAATCTGCCTGTACTTTTTTCTTTCTTAAATAGCCTGTTCGATCATAGTAGAAGTCAAGATTATCGATTTTGGCATCTGTAGCCAGATCAAAAATATCTTCGCTTAAATTTCCTTTTCCGACATAATTAAAACCTTTAGCATCAACTAAAATCTTAGCAGAACGATCATTGTATTTTACATGGCAGTTTTTTAAATCAATTCTTTCTAATCTTATTGCAGTTCCTTCTTCAGGTGCATTTGGATTTTCCTTTTCATTTTTTCGGTCTTCTGGCGCCACATAAATATTGTAATTGGCCTGACCTTTTTCATTTACCATTACATTGATTAAAGCATCAGAAACATAGAGTTTATTGATTTTTACTTCATTGTCAAAAATCAGACGTTTTAAATTGATTCCGAAAGCAACTTCATCAGCTTTCAATAAAGTATCATTGCTGAAAGGTTTAGAACCCGTTAAAGACAAATTATCTAAAGAAACAGTAAGAGATGGGAAATGGGTAAAAAAGGAAAGTTTAGATTTGGTAAAATCCAACTTCGTATCCAATCGTTCGTTAGCAATTTTCTTTACTTCCGAAGCAATTTTACCAGGAAACAACATTGGGATTATAAATAGCAAAAACAAGATTACCGCAATTGTTATTCCGGTAATCTTTAAAACTTTTAAGGCGGTATGTTTAAATGAAGTAGGCATGTATTGTAAGTTTTTGCTGTTTAAAACAGCTGATTAAAAATAAAATATTTTTGTCAGAATTTTAAACTGTAAAGTTGTAATATAGAACTATGAGTTATAAATGATTTGGAATTAGAACTTCCAAATCCTAAAATTCAATGTTATAATGAAAATTATTTCTTTTCAGTTTCAGCTTTTTTAGCTTCTTCCTGTTTTTGTTTTTCCTCTTTTTCTTTTTGAGCTTTCTCTTGTTGTTCCTTCTCTTTCTTTTCTTTTTCTTTAGCAGCTTTTTCTTGTTGTTCTTCTTTTTTCTCCTTTATTTCTTCTTGTTTTTTTGCTTTTTCTTTCTCTTTTTTCTTGTAATAACCTCTCAACAAAAAGTTGCTTTTAGCCGCTTCCATATTATCGCTGAAACCTTTTGTTCCCGATTCCAGGTTGTTAAGTGTATTCGAAACGCTGTTGGCCATTTTATCATCTTTAACCAAACGAGCAAGAGCGCCGTTCCCGTTATTCATGCTGTGGCTGAAAATCGCTATTTCATCTGAAATTACGCCGATATTATCGACACTCTTTTTAACGCTTTTCATGATGTCGTGCATTTCAATTCCGTCAACAGAAGCTATTACGCCATTGTCTCCAATAATTTGCTGTGACTTTGTGCCGGGAGAAATAGTCAAAACTTTATCGCCCATAAGCCCGTCTGAACCAATGCTGGCTGTTGCATCTGTTTTAATAAATTTGCGGACATCTTCTTTCATGACCAAAACCACGATCACAGTCGAGTCATTTTTTAATTGAATTTGTTCGACAGTTCCAACATTAATTCCGGAGAAACGAACATTATTTCCGACTTCCAGACCGCTGACCGTTTTAAACTGAGAAGTAATATGAAAGGTTGAACCGAAAAGGTTTTTTTGTTTTCCAATAAAATATACGGCCATTATAAAAAGCAGTAAACCTATTGTTACAAACATTCCTAATTTCCAAGTATATCCCGATTGCTTTTCCATGATTTCTATTTTTTATTTTGCTTTATTCAAAAAATGAGCGTACCCATTCGTCTTCGTCTTTTTCTAATTCTTCGTAAGTTCCTTCTGCATGTATGACACCGTCTTTTAAAACAATGATTCGATCGGCAGTTAATTTTGCACAAGCCATATCATGCGTAATGATAATTGCAGATGTTTTTTGTTTTTGTTTAATGTCCAGAATTAATTCACTTATTTCTCTTGATGTTATAGTGTCTAAACCTGTTGTAGGTTCATCGTATAAGATAATTTCAGGTTTTAAGATTAAAGTTCTTGCCAAGCCAATTCTTTTCCTCATACCGCCTGAAAGTTCTGACGGCATTTTATCAATAGCATCAGCTAAACCGACATTTTCAAGCGCTTCCATTACTTCATTTTCGATTTCGTCAGCACTTAAATCTCGTTTGTGTTTGGTTAAGGTAAAAGCCAAATTTTCCCGAACTGACATGGAATCATATAATGCACCGCTTTGAAACAAAAAGCCAATCCTCACTCTGATTTCATTCAGTTCTTTTTTGGAAATGTTGAGTACGTTTTCATCAAACACTTTAATTTCTCCTTTATCTGGCTCAATCAATCCTACAATACATTTGATGGTAACTGATTTACCAGATCCAGAACGACCTAAAACGACTAAATCTTCTCCTTTGTTCAAAGTCAGATTAACGCCTTTTAGGATCTTATTGTCTTTTCCAAAAGTTTTATGCAGATCTTTTATTTCAATAATTGGAGTCTGCTTTTTTTCTTTTGTTTTAGGTTCTTTATGTAGTTTTTCTTTGTCCATTTTTAAAAGAATAAATCGGTTATTTGAACAGCAACCATATCAATAATAAAAATGCTTAATGATGCGGTAACTACTGCTGAGTTTGCTGCTTGTCCAACACTTTCGGTTCCGTTTGAAGCATTAAATCCTTTATAACATCCAATCATTCCAATAAAAAATCCGAAGAAAAAGGTTTTAATGGTCGCTGGAAATAAATCTAAAAATTCCAATGACTGAATAATTTGAGTTAAGTATCTGTAGAAATTTACATCTCCATGAATATTAATTCCTACATAACCACCAACTATTCCAATCGCATCTGCAAAGAACACTAAAACGGGAACCATTAGCGTACAGGCTAAAACTCTTGTCACTACTAGATAGTTATAAGGATTAACAGCCGAAACTTCCATCGCGTCTATTTGTTCTGTTACTTTCATGGATCCTAATTCGGCGCCAATTCCTGATGAAATTTTTCCGGCACAAATTAAGGCGGTAATTACAGGAGCAATTTCTCTAATTAAAGAAAGCGCTACCATTCCAGGAAGCCAGCTTTCGGCACCAAATTTCACTAAAGTCGGCCTTGACTGAAGCGTAAGTACCAAACCCATAATAAAACCTGTAATAGCTACCAACGGAAGTGATTTATAGCCAATAACATAACATTGTTTCAAAAACTCCCTAGTTTCGTAAGGCGGAATAAAAACCTCCTTAAAAAACTTTTTGGCGAACAAAGTAGTTTCTCCAATTTCGGCAAATGTATTTTTTAGGTTGAGAATCAAAATGTTTTTGTTTTAGATGAATGTTTTTAAAATGAAAATCAATTCTTTAACAGTTTTTGTGACTGACTGAATTATATAGGAAAGTTAGCTCAATACTTGTTAAAAAATTTTACACAAATTTTACACAGCCTTATATAATTTTCATAAATGCACAATAATTGAAACAAACTTGCGTTGCTTTTTTCCGTAAACAAAAAATCCCTTTCATTAAGAAAGGGATTTTCCAGGTTTTAAAAGAGAGGTATTTGGCTAGCTTCGCCTTTATACTTTATGAATTGATAGCAATTCCTGATCGGTTTTTTATTAACGGAATCACTTTAGATTGTGACATGGCTAATTTTTCCATTAATAATCTTGCTGTTAAATAACAAACAGTAGATTCTGCACCTTGATTTAAGTTTACATTGTGTTTTTCAAGTCCGTCATAACCACCGCCACTTACTGGGTTATACATAATCTGGTTCAAATGATTTTTACCTAAAAACCAGTTAAAAGCCGCTTTCATTTTCTTTTTGTACTGCGGTGTTTTAAATTCATTGTAAAATGCATTTAAAGTCATAATTGTGTACGTTACATCAATTGGCTGTTCTCCGTATTCTTGCGGTTCTGATCCTTTGTGATGCCAGCTTTGATTGGAGATGGCTTTAAAATTTCCGTTTGGAAATGTTTTAGAAATTAAGAAATCTAACGAATCTAAAGCTACTTTCTTGTAAACGGGTTTGTTTGTAATTAAATAAGCATACAGCATTGATTCTGGAAGAATTCCATTTCCGTATGTTAAATAATTTTCAAACCACTGCCAGTCTTCTGTTGCTGTATCCTCGTAATTGGCCAGTAATTTTGCATTTAGTTTATTGATAATTGCAGCTACATACAAATTCGGAATTGTGGAATGATATAAATACAAACCTTTAGTTGCAAATCCTATTGAGCGTGGCGACTGAATAGTTTCTGCCCATTTTAAAGAATGCAGTAAACATTTTGCAGCCTTTTTAGAAATCGCTTCTGGAAGAATATCTGAAATCGAAACTACAGTTCCTAAAGCCCAGATGGCTCTTGCGTTTGAATCTTCTAAATTCACTTCGGCATTTTGCTCCACATGTTCACGATTTTCCTGATCTACGTAATTGATGAAATTTCCTTTTGGCTGCTGGCAGCGTTGAATAAAATCTAAATAGATTAAAATATAACCTAAATCTTCTTTATCCTGAGTTTGTTTGTAATGCATACAGAAAGCAACTAATGCTCTGGCGTTATCGTCAAGCGTATATCCAGACTCTAAATCTGGAATTGAAATTTTACTGAATTGAATAATTCCAAGTTCTGTTGTTAATTTTTTGATATGTCGTAATTGAATGTCAGGATAACTGAATTTTATTTCTGCCGGATTTTCAATTAGTTTTTTATAAGTATTCATTTGTGTGATTGCAACATTTTCCCATGAAGAGGCTCTCATTTTGGTAAATGAATTAATCCCCATTTCATGTCTCAAGTTTTCATCTTCGATTAATTTAATAGCTGCAGCTGCAAATTGATCTGGATTTCCAATATCACATAAAATTCCAGAATCTGCAGTTAGAACTTCTGTGGTATGCGGAATTTTAGAAGCTACAATCGGGCATGCACAACCCATCGCATAAGAAAAAGTGCCGCTAACCGCCTGATTAGGATCTTTAGAAGTAAACATATAAATATCTGTAGCTTTCAAATACTCTAAAAGTTCATCAGTATCTAAATATTGATTTACGAAACGAACATTATTTTCAAGCTTTAATTCTTTAACAATGCCTTCCAATGTATCACGATAAGGATCTTTCCCGTCTTTAATTAAATTAGGATGTGTTTTGCCAATAATTAGATACAAAGCATTTGGTGCTTTTTCTACAATTTTTGGAAGCGCCTGTAATCCTGTTTCTATATTTTTTCCTTCGCCTAAAAGTCCGAAAGTAGATAATACTAATCTGTCCTGAATGTTTAATCTTTCTTTTGCCGTTTCTGGAGTTTCATAAACAACGATATGAGTTCCGTGAGGCACGCAAGTAATTATTTCTTCATTGATATCGTAGTCGTTAATTAGGATTTCTTTAGATTTATTGGTCATTACAAAAACCGAGTTGCTATAAGTCAAAAGAAGTTTTACAAATGTTTTCAATTCGTCATTTGGATTTGGAATGACACTGTGAAAAGTATAGGTAACAGGCACTTTTATGGCATTTAAAAAATCTAAAAGATGATCTCCGTAATTCCCTGAAAACAAACCAAACTCATGCTGAATGTGAACTAATTTTACAGCTTCGTCTTTATTGATTTCTTCAGCTACTTTAGCATATTCTTCTCTGTTTTTTGTGTTCAGGGTATAAGCTTGTGTAGGATGTTCTTTTGGTTCAAAAACAAGTTCACAAATTTCGCATTGAATAGATTTACCGTAAACATCTGTAATTCCTTTAATGGTATCTTGAGTATAAGTTGCTATGCCGCATTGCGTTGGCGGAAAAGTAGATAAAAAAACTATTTTTGATTTATTTGATATTGTTTTCATGAGGATTAATTTTTGTTCGGTTAATAACACGTCAAGGTTCAGAAATGCTACTCAATAGGATAGTCAGCAGCGCCATTAAAAATTAGATACAGCATATTTTCATCTGATTTTGTCGCCGTAAATAATTTTTAGATAAAATTACTTTAGTGATAAAGGGACGATTAATCCAATCGATCAAAAAATTAACTCAAAAGCTTAGACATGGTAATTCTGTAAGAATCCAAAATAATCCTGAAACCCTTTGTTAAACAGGTATTTCGCTAAATTTTTTGTTAAAAAACAGCACTTTTGAAATAAATGGTATTTGTAGGAAATAAAGAAATGAGAAATTGACTTTTTTTTAAGATTTTAATACCATTTAGCGTAATATTTGCGTGTTATAAAAGCTATGGGTACACCAACACAAAAAATTACAAGCAATATGGAAAGCAATAATGCAAAGTCTAAATTCTTTTCTGGCAAAACAGGAAAAACTATCGGAAGTACAAGTAAATTCATTACCACCCAGATAAAGAAACCATAAGCAATTCCGGATAATAATGTATTTATTTTGAAGAACGGAATATAAGGAAAGATCTTAAAATAAAACCAGGCAAATATAAAAGTAATTAAGAAATGAAGACACAGTCCAAAAAAAGTCATCTCTATTCCGCTGGTATAGGCTTCTTTTTTAAAGATACCGCTTGCGATAGACCGTAGGATTTTTTCGGCTGTTGTTTTATGAAGAATCACGGAATAAATTAAAATAGCGGCTGTAATATCTAATGTACCGGCTACTAAACCAGATGAAACGATGGTTTTTACTTTTGATCTCATAAAAATTGGTTTTGGTTACTGCTAGTTATTTTTTCTTGAGAATTTCATAAATCGATTTTAACTGATGCGTATGTCTTTGTGTGTGCACTATGACAAAGTGAAGCCACTCATAAATAGTGAAATTTTCAAAACCAGGAATTTTAGCATCCAGACAAATCAATGTTAAATCGTAAGTTTCTGCCGCTTCAAACAAATCATTTTGAATCTTTTTGACAGAAGCCGTCAAAGTACTTTTTTCATAATCAATTTCAGGAGGTTTTATATTTTCGGGAGATTGGTATTGGGTAGTAAAGTCTAAAAATATAGCATCGAGTTGTTTGACATTTTCATCTGGTTTACGAGTTGTTTTTTCAGTTTTTCCAGCAAATAACATCGGAATGCCAGAACATGCCAAAATAATATGCTGTACCGTTTGTCCGCCAGTCCAGCTTTCTTCAATGGGAACTACATTAATTTCTTCTTGAGAAAAATATTCAAGAATATCATTCAACTTAGTGTAGGTTTCTAAAATAGTATTTTGGACAGCACTTTTCATCTTATTTAATTTAGAAATTAGAGAATCGACAGCAAATGCAAACCTATGAGTTAAAAAGAACCCATAGTACATTTTTGTCAAATTAAATTTATAGAATTAGGGGAATGATAGTATTTCAAATATACGATAAAAAAATGTAAAATACTAAAAATGAATTGTTTGTATGCTTTGTTTTTTAAGGAAGCACTTCACAGGAATACCCATGAAAATTTAGGATCGAAATAATTTTGGCATTCGATATTTCATTGGCATGAACACGTAAAATTTTGTCACAATCTTCTAAATCAAAGTTGATTGAACTGTGTGGATAATGTTCCAGAAGAAGCTCAATGATAAGTTGGCATTGAGACTCTTCCTGAACATTGGTTTTAAAAACTTCAATCATAAAGTTTGAGTTTTAGAGCGCGATATTATTATAACGCTGTATTTTATGATAAGTCACATAAGAAACTACTAAAATGGCAAGAACAATTAGCGGGAAGAAACCTTGAAAATCAATTCCGTCTACCGCAAAGTGGCTGATTGATGCAAAAATAAAGTCGAATGCAAATCCAGCATAAGCCCATTCTTTAATACGTCCTGGAACTTGTGGAATTATTAAAGCTAAAACGCCAAGAATTTTAAAAACGACTAATGCATTTCCGAAGTATTCCGGATAGCCAAGATGTTTTATTCCTTCTTTTGCTAATTCAGTCTGAGAAGTTAAAGCCGGCATAACGCCTTCAAATAAAAAGATAAGGATGGTAGTAGTCCAGAAAATGATTTTGGTTGTTTTCATTGGGTATTTGTTTTAAATGATTATTAGTTAATGTATTACAAATCTAATAATGTTTTATTTTATACGAAATACACATTTGCGACTATTTTCGGGGCATTTTGGACAAGATGCTGATTTTAGATTTTAGTAGCAAAGCCTCGGGATAGACTTTAGATTGAAAATAGTTCTCGCAAAGAAACGAAGTCGCAAAGTTTTTTAGCTCTCGCAGATTTGGCAGATTGAGCAGATTATTTATTTTCGGGCTTAAAAATCTAATCTGCTCAATCTGCCAAATCTGCGGGAAACAAATCCTTTAATCTTTTTTAATCTGTGGTTTAAAAATAAAACTTTGCGACTTCGTTTCTTTGCGAGAGATTTAACAGTTTGATTAATTTGAATTTGGATTTTAAAATTTTGGAATTTACGTAAGTTGATAATTCGTAATCGTAAACAAATCCTCAAAACCCAATTTTGTATAAATTCCTTTTCCTAAAGCCGAAGCTTGTAATTGTGCATAATTACAATCAGCATCAATCGCTTCGTTTATGGCAAATTTCATGATTTCTTCTGCAAATCCTCTTTTACGCATTTCCGGAATAACGCCGACACCGTGAATTCCCATTGTTTTTTCGGTTTGGAAAAGAGTTAATGTTCCAATCGCTTTTCCTTCAAAATGAACCAAATAAAATTTCACATTTTCGTAATTAGCAACCAAAGTTTCTTTGCTAATTACATAACTAAAAGAAAGCGGATAAATATCTGACCAGGTTTTGGCATCTTCTTCATTTAAAACTCTTTTAAAAGTAAGATTGTTTTGAAGTGACAATTTTTCGCCCAATTTTAAAGCCATTGCTACAAGCTGAATTCGGACATTAAAGCCGTTTTTCTCGAAAATCTTTTTAGAATTGCTTCCAAAAATATCCCAATAGGGAACCACCAAACCTGGATTTTTCTCCATGGTTTCCAGAATCTGCTGAAAACTTTCTTCGGTAATATCTTTTCGAGACCATAATCTATTTGGCCAGCCTGAATTTTTGATTTGAGAAAATTCAAAAGGATTGTTTTTATGATAGGAAAGAAGAGGAGTGGCAACAGTTTTCCAAAGTGTCGTTAGATTGTCAATATTGTCTTTGATGAGGTTTATGTGGTTCATTTTAAATGACGAGTTTGAATAATAACACAAAGATAATTCTGGTCTTTTAGAAAAACCTTTACATATGTTGATTTACAAATCTTTTTCCAGACTTTTTCTGATTCGGCTTAACTGTGTTGGCGTAATTCCTAAATGAGAAGCAATATGAAGCAAAGGAACACGATCTGCAATTGTTGGATGTTTCTCCAGAAGATTAAGATATCTTTCGGTTGCGTTTTGCATTACTAAAGCGACTTCTCTTTGTTCTTTATCAATAATCCAGTTTTTCTCTAAATGAGCGATATAGAAGTTTTTGAGATCGTCGTTTTGATAGATCAGCTCCATATATTTTTTATAGTTGATGTTGATTACAATGGAATCTTCCAAAGCCTCAATTGTAAAATTGGATGGACTTTGGAGCATCAAGGAAACTTTAGAACCTGCAAAATAATTTTCCATAAAAAGATTCTTGTTATAGAAATTCCCCTGTTGATCGGTTATAAAAGCTCTTAGAATACCTTTTGCAATAAAATGAAGGTTTTTAGCGACTTCTCCATTTTGTAATAGCGTTTCTCCTTTTTTAAGCGTTTGGAAATTTGTAGTACTTTCAATCTGTTTCCAAGACTGATCAGAAAGCGGATAGTAACTTTCGATAGTTTGTTTTAGATTGTTGAGGTATATTTCTGGATTGAAAGTCATAGATTGGTTTGGTTTTGCCGCGAAGACGCTAAGGCAGAAAGTTTTTATTTTTTTAAGGCACTAGATTTACTATTCAAAAATAAAGAAATAACCGCAATTTTGTCATTTCGACGAAGGAGAAATCTTCACAAGTAGCTTCGCAACGAGAGTCCAATCTTTGTAGAGTTTCTCGCGGAGATTTCTCCTTCGTCGAAATTGACAAAAAATTGAGAATAAATCTCCACAATCAGCAAAATCTGCGAGAGACTTAAAAAAAACTTCGCGCCCTAGCGCCTTCGTGGCAAAACAAAAAACGCCATGAAACCCAAAGGTCTCACAGCGTTTTCATCTCAAAAAATAAATAATTAACGGGTATTGGGTATTATTTCCAGCCTCCGCCTAGGGCGCGGTACAAATCTGTATTTGCTGTAAGTTGTTGTCTTTTAATATCAGCCAGTTCTAGTTCGCTTTGCAATAAATTCGCTTGTGCAGTTAAAACTTCAAGATATTCTGCCATACCGTTTTTGAATAAAAGGTTGGCATTTTTAATAGCTTGTTGTAATGTTTTTACTTTTTCTTTTAAGAAAGTTTCTTGTTGTTGTAATTTTTCTACTTTAACCAAAGCATCAGAAACTTCGCTTACAGCAACCAAAACTTGTTGTCTAAAAGCTAAAACCGCTTTTTCTCTTTCTGCAACAGCGATATTATATTGTGTTCTCACTCTTTTGTTATTCAAAAGAGGTTGAGTTAAACCGCCTGCAACAGTTCCGAATAAAGAAGCCGGAATGTTGAACCAATTGCTTGTTTCGAAAGAGTTTAATCCGCCTTGAGCTGTAATTCTTAGAGCAGGATATAAATCGGCTTTTGTGATACCGACATTTGCGTTGGCAGCTTTAAGAGCCAATTCGGCGCTTTTTACGTCTGGTCTTCTGCTTACTAACGAAGAGGGAATTCCGATTGCTGTATTGTGTTTTACTTCAAGTGCGCTTAACTTAACTGTTCTTTCTTTAGAATTCGGAAAAGAACCTGTCAAAACGCTCAAAGCATTTTCCTGAATAGAAATATTCTGTTCCAATAACGGAATCAACTGCGCTGAGTTTAATTTCTGTGCTTCCGATTGTTGAATTGCCAATGTTGTTACCTGACCCGCATCGTATTTTAATTTGATAATATTGGTTGTACTATCGTTTAAGCGAAGATTTTGTCTGGCAATATCCAATTGTGCGTCCAGCATCAAAAGATTGTAATATCCTCTTGAAACGTTCGCAACTATATTAGTCTGCAATGCTTTTTTTACTTCTTCAGACTGAAGATATCCTGCGTAAGCCCCTTTCTTTTGGTTTCTGATCTTTCCCCAAATATCAGCCTCCCAAGAAAGAGAAGCTCCAGCAGAATAGTCGTCAATATGTTTAGCTCCAATTGCTTGGTTTAAGTTTAATCCAGTAAAACTATTGTCAGACGGATTACTTGTGCTTGCGTTTACAAATAAATTAACCTGAGGCACATTTCCCCATTTTGACTGTGTAAAACGGTATTGTGCAATTTCAATGTTCTTTTCGGCAATTTGAAGGTCGTTATTTCTTGCAACAGCGCTGTCAATTAATTTGATAATATCTTTTTCAGTAAAGAAGTTTTTCCACTCCACATCGGCAATACTTGTTGTATCACTCGAAACCGATGCATTCCTGAAATTCTCAGGAAATGCATCTTTTGGAGTTTCAATATCCTTCGAAACTTTACAGGATATTAAAGTCGTGATCAGAATGGCGAAGGTCACGATTTTGGTTATATGATTTTTCATTTAGTTTTTTATTAAAATTCTTTTAACCCGTTTGGGGGTAATTTTTTTTGAAACACATAGAAACATAGTTTTTTGCAGATTTAAAAGGCGTTTCACTTGCATAAATGCACATTCCCGATAGCCATCGGGACTATGTGTGGAAACTAGTTTCTTCTAATCTCTTTTTTTGACACAAAAATCTATGTTTCTATGTGTTTAATTTTTTTCTCAACAGATTATATCTCTGTACAAGTATCTTTTCTGGTTTCAAGATCTTTTGAGATTCTGTACGATATATAGCCGATGCCAAATATGATGGCAACAAGAATGGTTGTGATATAGTTTTCCATTATTATTTTTCTTCGTTATGAATTACGGCAACTGGTTTTCCAGAAACCTTTTCTTGTAAATGTTGGAAGATGATGAATAAAACAGGGATGATAAACAAACCTAGAATTACTCCCGAAATCATACCTCCGGCGGCACCAATACTAATAGAGTGGTTACCTTGAGCTGATGGCCCTTTGGCGCTCATCATTGGAACTAAACCAACAATAAAGGCAAGAGACGTCATGATAATTGGTCGCAAACGTAATTTGGCAGCATCGATTGAAGCTTTAACTAACGCCATTCCTGATTTTCGTTTTTGCACTGCAAATTCCACAATTAAGATGGCATTTTTAGCGAGCAATCCGATCAGCATGACAAGAGCAACTTGTACGTAAATATTGTTTTCAATTCCAGTTAAACCAATAGCAACGAATACTCCAAAAATACCTGCAGGGATTGATAAAATAACCGCTAGAGGAAGGATATAACTCTCATACTGTGCAGCAAGTAGGAAATAAATGAATATCAAACACAGTAAAAAAATTGTAGCCGATTGCCCTCCGGAAGAAATCTCCTCACGAGTTTGGCCCGAGAATTCAAACCCGTAACCTGCAGGTAATTGTTGTGCTGCTACTTCTTCAATTGCTTTAATGGCATCTCCAGAACTAAATCCTGGTTTCGGAATGGCATTAATAGAAATTGAGTTAAATAAATTATATCTAGAAGCGGTTTCAGAACCATAAATACGAGTTAGTTTTACTAAAGTATTTATTGGCACCATTTCGCCAGTTTTGTTTTTTACAAAAACTCTATCAATTGCTGTTGGATCTGCTCTGTCTTCAATATCAGCCTGAACAACTACTCGGTAATATTTACCAAATCGGTTAAAGTCAGATGCTTGTGCGCTACCAAAATAAGCCTGCATAGTTTGTAAAATGTCTTTTACATTAACACCCAATTGATTTGCTTTTTCATCATTAACTTCCAATTGCAATTGTGGATAATCGGCTTTGAAAGAGGTAAAGGCAACTGCAATTTCTGGACGTTTCATTAATTCACCGATAAAGTTTTGAGAAATTCCACTGAATTTATCCAGTTTTCCTCCCGTTTTATCTTGTAGAACCAAATCTAAAGCCTCAACGTTACTAAATCCAGGAACAGTTGGGAAACTGAATACGAAGAAACTTCCGCCAGAAATACTGCCCAGTTTACCACGAACCTGATTCATGATTTCGTCAATGTTTTTTACTTCGCCGCGTTCTTCGTTTGGTTTAAGCAATACGAATACAACCGCAGAAGATGGACTTGTAGAATTCGTCAATAAGTTGAAACCTGAAATCGCTGTTACAAATCGAGAAGCATCTAAACCTCTTAATGTATTTTCAGCATCGGTCATTACTTTCTGAGTTCCGTCTAATGATGTTCCAGATGGTGTATTTACTGCAATCGCAATAAATCCTTGATCTTCTGTTGGAATAAACCCTGCAGGAGTTGTTTTCACCATTACAAAAGTTGCAACAACAACTAAAGCTAATCCGCCTAAACTCAACCATTTTCTTCTGATTAAGAATTTAAGTCCGCCCACATAACGGTTTGTCAACGATTCAAAACTGCTATTGAAAGCGGTAAAGAATTTCTCTTTAAATCCTTTTTTCTGATAAGGTTCATTGTGATCGTGTGCTCCATGATTATCTTTTAAGAATAATGCCGCAAGCGCTGGACTCAATGTTAAGGCATTTACTGCCGAAATTACAATTGCAATCGCCATCGTAAAGGCAAACTGACGATAGAAAACTCCTGTTGAGCCTTCCATAAAACCAACCGGCAGGAATACAGCAGCCATTACCAGCGTAATCGAGATAATAGCACCCGTTATTTCGTGCATTGCTTCATGGGTTGCGATTTTTGGAGACAAGCGTTTGTGCTCCATTTTCGCATGCACCGCTTCGACTACCACAATGGCATCATCGACCACAATACCAATCGCCAGAATTAATGCGAAAAGCGTTAAAAGGTTGATCGAAAATCCGAATAACTGCATGAAGAAGAACGTTCCTAAAATTGCTACAGGTACAGCAATAGCCGGGATTAATGTTGATCTAAAATCTTGCAAGAAGATAAATACCACAATAAATACCAGTATAAAAGCTTCTAATAATGTATGCTCAACTTGTTCGATAGATTGGTCAAGAGATACTTTTGTACTATAGAAAATATTGTGTTTGATACCTTTTGGAAAATCTTTAGAAGCTTTTTCCATCATTTTGTTAATGGCAATCTGAATATCATTAGAGTTCGATCCAGCTAACTGAATAACCCCAATTACAATTCCTTTTTTACCATTTAAACGCGTTAAACTGTTGTAAGAGTAAGCACCCAATTCAACTCGCGCTACATCTTTTAAGCGAAGTACTGAGCCATCTGCATTAGAGCGTATAGCAATATTTTCATAATCTTCCGGTTTAGTTAATTTCCCTTTGTATTTAATAACGTATTCAAAAACTTCTTTGCTTCGTTCTCCAAATTTCCCTGGAGCCGCTTCCAAACTTTTGTCCTGAATCGCGCCCATAACTTCGCTTGGCGTCACTTTATAAGTTGACATTTGTGTTGGATTCAACCAAACACGCATAGAGTAATCTTTTACACCACCAAAAATACTGGCAGAACCTACACCCGGAATACGTTTTAGTTCCGGAATAATATTAATCTGTGCATAGTTGGCAACAAACGTCTGATCGTATTTTGATTCATCTTCGGTGTACATACCAATTGCCATGATGAAACTGTTTTGTTGTTTCGCCGTAACTATACCTTGCTGTACAACCTCCGCAGGAAGCTGACTCGTTGCCTGAGCAACACGGTTTTGTACGTTTACTGCAGCTTGATCGGCATCAGTTCCTAGTTTAAAGAAAACTGTAATGGCCAAAGTACCATCGTTACTAGCTGTAGAACTCATGTAAGTCATGTTTTCTACACCATTTATAGATTCTTCAATAGAAGGTGCCACAGAACGTAAAACCGTTTCTGCGTTGGCTCCCGGATATACCGCCGTTACCAAAACCGATGGTGGCGCAATATCTGGAAACTGTTGTAAAGGCAGTTTAGTTAAACCCAATACCCCCAGAATTACCAATAAAATGGAAATTACGGTTGCCAGTACAGGTCTTTGTATAAATATTTTGAACATTATTTCTTCTGATTATTTTTTGTTAGTTACTTCGGCAACTTTAGTTGATTTTTCTGGCTGAATCGCTTGTCCATCCTGAAGTTTGTCAATACCGCTCATCACGATTTGATCACCAGATTTTACGCCGTCTTTAATTAAATAATTGGTACCGCTTTTACCTACAACAGTAATAGGCATTTTAGTTACTTTGTTGTCTTTGCCTACAGTGAAAACAAATACTTTATCTTGCATTTCGATTGTAGCTGCTTGAGGTACTAAAATCGCATCGTCGTGGTTTAACCCTAAACGGATTCTTCCTGTGTTTCCAGAACGTAAAATTCCGTTTGCATTTGGAAAAGTCGCTCTAATCGTAATTGCTCCTGTAGTTTTATCAAACTGACCGTCAACCATATCGATTTTTCCTGTTTTTGGATAAGCGCTGTTATCTGCCAAAATCAAAGTAACTGGAGGTAATTTTTTGATTTTATCGCCTAATGAACTTCCAGCATATTGTTCTTTAAAGTGAATGAAATCTGTTTCACCTAAAGAGAAATAAGCAAATACTTCATGAACGTCAGATAAAGTCGTTAAAGCTTCAACATCAGAAGCAGAAACTAAACTTCCTTGTTTTTTAGGTAATCTTCCGATGTAACCGCTCACTGGAGCTGTTACGTTGGTGTATCCTAAATTAATTTTAGCAGAACCAACCATTGCTTTTGCTTGTTCGATATTGGCAGCAGCAATTTTTTGAGAAGCTTTAGCTGTTTTCAATTGATAATCAGAAACTACTTTGTTCTGAACTAGAGGCGTTAATTTATCAACTTCTAAATTAGCGTTGATTAAAGCCGCTTCAGCTGCGTGAAGACTTGCCAAAGCATTGTTTAACTGCTCACGGAATGGACGCTCATTGATTTTGAATAAAGTTTGTCCTTTGCTTACATAAGCACCTTCGTCTACAAAAATTCTGTCAAGGTTTCCGCTTACTTGTGGTCTAATTTCCACATCAACAGTTCCTTGTATAGCTGCAGGATATTCAGCGTCAGTTGTTGTATTGGCGCTTGTGATAGCTAAAACTGGTAAAACCGGTGGAGGTGGAGCAGTAGGCGCCTGATTTTTATCGGCACAGCTGCTTAATACTAGGGCCAGAATAAAACTGGTTATAATTACATTTTTCATTTTCATTGTGGTTTTAATTGGTTGAACATTTTCTCGGATAAAATTCTTAGGTATTCTGGCATTCTCGGGATTCATATTTAATTGAATTAAATTATCTAACGTTGTTAAGTAAAAGTGCACAAATTTCCATACAGTAAGTCTTTCCAATTCTATTTCAAATCAGTATTAAAATATTTAACGGTGTTAAGTAAAAGTCTAAAAAAAGAGCTTTTATTACCTTGATTAAATTTTCTAACAGTGTTAAGCGAAAGTTATAAAAAAAAGGATTTTACATTATCCCGTTTAAATCATTTTACACTGTTAAGTAAAATTGAAAATTTTTTTATTGTATAGATTTGATGATACCACCAATGGCATCTTTCAAAATTTGGGCATTTATTGTTTCTAAAATATCACTTTTGTTAATGATGTTGATGGCGATTAAACCATGAATAACAGAAAAGAAAGTGAAATACTTTTGTTTAATAATATCCTGACTCGGATTGCTGTCTTTCATTACTTCAGCAATGACCTGAGTGAATAATTTGTAAGGTCCCTCCTGAGCCGAACATCGCTGTGCGCAACACGTCATTTGAACACCAAACATTAACTGATACATTTCAGTATTAGTAAAAGCGAAGTCCCAGTAAGTCATCCACATGGCTTCTAATTGATCTTCGGGTTTCTCAAACTTATCAATTGCAATTTGCAGTTCTTTTGTCAGTTTGATAAAACCTTTACCAGTCAGTTCTTCTAATATTGCTTCCTTATTTGAGAAATATTCATAAATAATAGGAGCAGTATATTCGATTCTGTCGGCAATTTTACGCATACTCAAACCATTCCAGCCTTCTTCTTTTACGATATCATAAGCAGCGCCAAGGATGTTGTTCCTTGTCTCTTCTTTTTGTCTTAAAATTCGATCTTTGCTAGCCATTATATTCGAGTATTAAATCGTTTAACACTGTTAGGCAAATGTATGACGGTTTTTCTAATAATGAAATATTTTTATCATAATATTTTCTTATCGTGTCATAGATTGATGCATAAAGCTTTGAGAACCCTTTATTTTATTGAGATTTATTTTGGTATGATTTTATTAAGGAGCAGCACTTTTTCGTTTTTTAAGACCATTTGTCCTGCTCTTCACTATATCTTTTATGCCGAACCCCGGCATAAAAGGATGCCGTTTCGATCAGGGCTAGGTGAGAACTTGTGTTTTTTTATTAGATTATCCATATAGTTTGTCATTTCGAGGAACGAGAAATCACATTCGGGATTCGACAAAGATTGGCGACATTCAGCTCGGAGTTTCTAGTGTGATTTGCTTCGCCTTTTCGCTATCGCTCGGGTCTTCGTTCCTCGAAATGACAAAATTGAGTAAAAATGCAGGCGATCTACAAAGATTATTAATTATGATTTCTGGATTTTCTAGTGTGATCCTTCCTTCGTAAGGATTACAAAAACACCATTCCAGTTATCAGCATTGATATTTTTCGTAACATTACAAGAAAAAAAAATGAAAAGTTTAACTATCCTAAAAACCGCATTTACTGTTTTATTTTTCCAGCAGATTGCCTTTTCTCAGGAAACCAAAAAGGAAACTGCTCCACCACAATACACAATTGAAAACTGTGTTAATCATTTTGAATTAGACAAAGCGAAGAAAACCAAAGTAGGTTATCAATATTGGTTTGCCGATAAGGATTTTACTCAGGAAAATACCTTAAAAATGAGTATTGTTGAACCAGGAAAATCTACCCACGCACCACATCATCATCCAGAAGAGGAATTCTTTTATATTCTGGAAGGCTCGGCTTCTTTTTTCTTAGATGGAAAAACGATTGTTGTTGGGCCAAATACAAGCTTATATTGTCCGCCAAATGCAGAACACGGGATAAGCAATGCTGGGAAAACAGATTTGAAATATTTGGTTATTAAAAAAGATTTGAGGTAGAACTCATAATTGTAAATGCCTACCAATAAGTAAAACCGTTCCATCTTAGCTCAAAAGATCCAGCTTTAATTTTCCAAATAATGAAATCAGTATCGTCGTTTTCGTTGTATGGTTGATTGTTTTTCCATGTAACGATTTCTAATTCAAGACAATTTTTAGTTTCTATAATTTTTTTGAAATCAGTAATATAATACTCGTTTTCAATATTGGTGATATGTGTTTTTTCTTGATTTTTATTAAAATAAAATGATTCTGAAAATATGTTAGTTATGAGTAAATCAGATTTCGTAAAGCTGATTTTGTTTTGATAACCTCCTTCAATAAAATTAGCCAACTTTACAAGAGCAAAATTTATTTTAAGGTCATTATTACGTTTTTCAAAAGAATTAATGACACCTATTTCTAAACGGTTTAAATTTTTACTTATATGGTACATTGAGATTAAGATTTTTATATTTTTTTCAGAAGAAGTTTGTCCAATTACTTTATAAAGAAATCAATAAAAATATGATGTAGAAATTAAGAATAATAATTCGTTTTTCTATTAACATGAATTATATCTGGATTTTTGCCATCCAAATCTCTTTTATTCCTTCCGAATAAACCAATTTCAACATCATTTGTTTTTTTATGTTTTATTTCGCTCGGATCTACATACGTATACATTCCGTATCCATGTCCTGAAACTATCCAGCCTTTATTTTTACCTAAATTGGCAGTTCCAAAGTCTCCGGCAGAACCGCCCGCATAGACAGGTCCAAATTCTTTCATTAGTTTTATAGCTTCACTTTCTAAATCTGGAATTATGTCTGCATTGTCAAAAACAATGTAAGTTCCATTTTTGAACAAGATCCAGTCTTGAAATTTTGGATTTATTGCCAGTCTAACATTATGAATTAAATCGGAATTCGTCAATACTTTAGTTTTTTGATTCCTAAAGTTCGAAAGAAAAGATCTAAGAGAAGATATGATTTTGAATCGTTTCATCTTCATGTATATTTTTGTAGATTCATAAAAGAAATTGCTCTTATTCCTTCCCCCAAATCCTAGTATTCAAATCCAGTTCCTGTACTATATTCTGCATAAAATGTACAATCGAAAGATCATCGCTGAGTAAATCGGGATCTAAAAGCGACGAATGAATAGGAGGTTCAAAATAATTGTGAGATAGCGGGAAAGCAATATACATTTTTGAGTTTATGAAAGAGATCGAAATTGTATCGTCAGATTTTTTGTTTAAATCCAGAATTCTTTCCATCATGGCTGGCGTTAAGATATATCTTGCTTCGATCTGATTTTTTGAATAAGTAGCAAAGATGTCGTCAAATACGTTATTTTCTAAAGTTACAAGCTCAGAGTTTCCAAAACTAAAAACGTTTTTGGAAAACCAGGAACTAATAGCATCACCAATGCCTTTTGGACGTACAACCGTAGAAACATTAAAGTTTTTATTAAAATCGGCTACAAAAATAATTCCTTTAAAAATGGTACGCCATTCGGTACGTGTTCCGTTTTTGGTACGTGTTTCGGTTTTGTATTCAGCATGAACTTCGGCAAACCAAAAGGAAGTTTTATCGGCAGTTCCGTTTACTAAATCCTGTGTATTATAGCGATCCGGTCTTGTGGTAAAAAGTTCAGAACTAACAAATTCATAATGAGGCAATCCGCTTTGAGGAGTAATTGTCAAAGTCTGATTAATCTCCTTTAAGGCCGATGCGATTATGTTGGTTTTATATGCATTTTTGTATTTTCTGGCTTCATCATCTACTTTGTAATACATGACAATCCCAATGATAGCAGGAACTAAAGCACCAAAAACAGATAAAGCAGGAAACCGGATTAGAAAACCAATTACTAAAATCACGCCCGCAAGTCCGAATAAGATGTAGCTGGTTTTGTACGTTTCGGCTATTTTTTTACGGTCGGTTTCTAAGGTATTCAAAACCTCCTGCAAGGCTCCGGAACTAGTATTTTCTGAATCCATTAATTATTAAAAAGCTCTTTTGCACTTATATTTTTGCGTTCTTCTGCCGGTGTTTCCAAAACGTCGATTTTAGTGTAATTCAACATTCCGGCAAACATATTTCCTGGGAACATCATGATGGCGTTGTTATAATCGGTTACGGCAGCATTATACGTTCTTCTTGCAGCAGCGATTTGTTCTTCGCTTTCTGTCCATGTCGATTGTAAATTGAGGAAATTTGTATTGGCTTTTAAGTCCGGATAGTTTTCAACGGTTACCATTAAACCTTTTACTGCTGTGCTTAACTGAGTGTCTAAGCTTGCTTTTTCGGTATCGGTTAAAGAACCTGAAGACGCTTGTGCGCGAAGTTCTGTAATTTTAGTTAAAGTACTTTGTTCGTAATTAGTATATTGTTTTACCACTTCAACCAGATTCGGAATCAGATCGAAACGTTTTTTCAGCATGACATCAATAGCAGAAAAAGCATTGGTTATCTGATTCTTTTTTCCGATAAGCGAATTGTAAATCAGGATACCAAATAATATAAAAACAACAAGTAATATAACTATAATCATAGCTTAAAAATTTAATAGGTTTGGAAACAAATATATACAAATAGGGAATAAGTTTGTTTCTTTTTTTGTAGGAAATACTGCTTATACAAAAAAAGGACAGCTTTTTTTTGAACCGTCTATAATCAAATTTTAAGCTGTCAGAAAATTAAGTAATATCGTATTTGTGGTTTTCAAAATAGCTGGCAGCCATTTCTACAATTGCCTCCTTTGTTGTAAAACTGTATTGTACTCCATGATCGAGGTTATACGATTTTCCCATTTCAGGATGATGTTCTTTACCGTCTGAATGAAAGGAATCTGTAACGTTTACCCAAAGATTACGATCCTGATCTTTAAAAGAATACAAGTCAGAATCAGATACAATAAAGATTGTACCATTATCATTATCCAGAATCGAAGTGTATGTACTGCTGGTGTAATTGCCTAAAATACTAATATTTGGATTGTATTTTTTAGACAGTAAGTCTGTAATTTTTTTTGTTAGTGGCATAACATGTGGATTTTTTGTCTTTGAAACCGTAAATTTAAAAGTACGATTTTTATCGTTTTAGCCACTAAAAGTTTTTTTTGTATTAAAATAAGTTTTTTATTGAATAATTATAAAAGGTTTTGGTGTCTCAAAATGCTGTTATGTAGTGGTTTAGTTTTTTTTATAATAAAAAAGACAGCAACTAATAAAAGTGCTGTCTCTTTGCAAGTAAATTGTAATTTTTGCATTTTAAAACCAAATCAAAATTTTAAAACACGGCATTCAGATTGAATGCGTACAGTTTGGGTAATTACTAAATAAAGCGAAACGCAGGTTATTTCGTTTCAGGATGCCTTACTTTAGTGTCTTTACTGATGAAAGCTCATGAGTATATTTTTAATTAAAAGAGACGTAAGTGTCGGTTTTGTCAAACATTCGGGCTTTAAACTTATGCAGGTTTAAATTGAATTTTGTTGTTTTATCACGGTCTTCATAGAAAAGCAGTTTTTGGTTCACGATTTTAATTCCATAGTATGGATCAATAAATTTTTCGAAATAGGTTACCGCTTTTTCCAAAACCTCTTCTTTGGTGGTAAAACTATATGTAATGCCGTCTTTTCCTGTATATTCCTGACCTACTCTTGGATAAAATTTCTTGTCATTGTAAATAAAAGACTTTGGTGTAGTGGTCCACAAGTTGTCATTCAAATCCTTGAATATATACACACAATTATACGAAACAGAAAACATGGTTCCGTTCTTAGTGTCCAAAATAGAATTAAATCTGCCGTCCAGATTGTTGTTAAGAATCGTAATACGTGATTTATATTTTTTGGAGAGTAGTTCAATAACTTTTTGTATCGTCTGCATAATAAATTATTTTAAGTGCCATAATTATTTACGAGTTCTGTAAAATTATGGTTTAAAGGGTTGATACAATGGCTCTTAAAAGTTATAAAAACACTATAAAAAGTTTAAATTTAAGCGGTTAGGTTTTTAGTTGCAAAGTGATAAAGTAACAAAATTGCAGAGGCTTTTCTACTTTGGGATTTTTATTGAAGTGTCAGTCTGAGTGAAGTCTAAGGATTTTGAAAATGTAAATTTTCTGTCTTGGAATTTGAGATTTATTAAATTGGAATTTGCTCAATATCGCAGTTATAATTTCTCATAAGGTCTTTCTAAAAATAAATCGCATACCTCTTTAAACTTTTGTTTTAAAGGCTTTAATTGGTATTGCTCGTCATAAACCGTATTTTCTATTTCTTTAAAAATTGGTTCCATAATCTCGTCATAGAGAACATGCCCGGAATGCTGTAGTTTTATTTTTGAATGTATGATGTACAGCTCAAAAGAAAGCATATTTTTTAATCTAAAGAATGCAAACTCTTCGTTAGACATTTTTTGCATGTCAAAAACTTTCGGACTAACATCATTTAAAAACTTCATAATTAACTCAGTCAGTTCAATGACAGCGACTTCATACATAACGACTATATCCGGATATAATTCTTTGTAAGCAGATTTTATACGAAAATCTTTTTTTCTTTTTTCCAGTTTTTCCGGATCAGAAAGTGTTGACCATTCCAGAGTATCGATTAAACCATTAAAAAGCTGTATTTCGTAATTGAAAGAGTTGATTTTTTTGTCTTGTGAGAGATAGAATTCTTTTAGTTCTTCAATTTCATTTATGTTTTCAAAGGTCATTGCTTGTATTTTTCTTTATTCTCCTTTGTAAAAATAAGGTTTTATATAGTACTAAAAATCAGAAATAAAATTGTTTGATTTGTCGCTTACACAGTATTAGACTTCCTTCTAATTTCTAAAAGTAATTCCCTTACTTACTTCCATACTATAAAATAGTAAATCAAGTGGACATACATCTTATATAATTTTAATTTAATTTTTAATAAAAACCTGTAATTCAATTAATTAACTTTTATTAAAGAAAGCTTTAACAACGTCTGTTTTCGATAGCTGTCTGAAATAAGTAATTTTAGGTAAATCAAATTAATAACGTTTTAAAAAAATTAAAATCATGAAAAAGAATATAGCCATATTAGCCACAAACGGTTTTGAAGAATCAGAATTAGCATCTCCTAAAGCCTATCTGGAAGAGCAGGGTTGGAATGCAGATATCGTTAGTTTGAAATCAGGAACGATTAAAGCCTGGAAAGACGGAAATTGGAGCAAAGAATTTAACGTTGATGTTGTTTTAGATCAGGCAAATGAAGCCGATTACGACGCTTTGGTTCTGCCTGGAGGAGTAATTAATCCTGATTTATTGAGAAGAGAAGAAGCTGCAGTAAATTTTGTGCGTTCGTTTTTTGAAAGTAAAAAGCCAGTAGCCGCTATTTGTCATGGACCTCAAATTTTGGTCGATGCCGATGTTTTAGAAGGTCGAAAAGTAACATCGTTCTTCTCAGTTAAAAACGATTTGAAAAATGCCGGAGCACAATGGGAAGACTCAGAAGTAGTAGTAGACAACGGATTAGTGACGAGTCGAAACCCTAACGATTTGCCCGCTTTTAATAAAAAAATGGTAGAAGAAATTAAAGAAGGTATTCACGAGCGTCAGAGAGCATAAAAGATATTTTATTTAAATGTATCAAATTACAAAAAATGCAAGATCAATTTTGGTCTTGCATTTTTTTATTGAATAGCTCCCAGTTTTAACCAGGAGAATATAATTGTAAATTGATTCTTGTTTTTTGAACACATATGGGTTATATAAGTTGTTGAAGTTTTTTATGAATAGCCCCTGGTTTTAACTAGGGGAATTAAATAGTTAGCAGGAGTAAGGCTTTAGCCAAAATACACATTTTGGCTAAAGCCTTACTATGTTTCTTATTATACCTCCAGCTAAAGCTGGAGGCAATTGATTTTTTAATTAAATTGAGGATCAATCTTTGCGTTCCTCTGGTTTCAACCAGAGGCTATGTTTTAAAATGATTGTAGAGTTTCTCGTGTTTTTTGCCTTTTGTTAGTGTGAAGCGCTCGTGTTTTCCATCTAGTTTGTCATTTCGAGGAACGAGAAATCACACACGCTGATCGCCAAAGATTGTGGAGTTTCTAGTGTGATTTCTCCCTTCGGTCGAAATGACAAGGTATCGCATTTCATTTCGAGAAACGAGAAATTGCGCACCTATATATTCTCCGCGTGAGCATCTTACTTGTGAGCACAACAAAAAAATCACATAGTTGTTTTACTGATAACCCCTTTAATAATAAAAATTTTTTTAATTAAAGATTTATGAAACTCTCTGGCTTCATATTTTGGATTTTCAGAGGAAAGAAGCCAGTATTCGTCATTTTTTCCTTTTTTGATATAGTTTAAGAAAACCTGATCGTCGCGTAAAACTACTACATACGCATAACCATAATGCATAAATTCGCTTTCGACTTCTTTGATGCCTATAATTTGTCCTGCGCAAAATTCAGGGTACATGCTGTCGCCGTAGACATTAATAAACTCAATTTCTTCGTCCCATTCCGGAAGACTTACCGGAAGACGTTTTAATTTGTCTTCTTTAAGGCTTTTTTCCAATCCTGATTTTACAGCTACATCCGGGTAATAGTAACCGGTAAGCTTTTCAGTATCTGATTTTTCGCTTTTTGTAGTGTTTTTTGTGTGTTTGTCAAACACAGAACGCAATATTGTGTATTTTGATGCCGGTATTTTTTTACCGCCTTCCCAATTTATTATGGTGTTGCCAGAAACGCCAATTAACGACGCAAACTCTTTCTGCGTAAGCCCTAGCGACTTTCTTTTCTCTCTTAACTCAACAGAATCCATCTACAATTTATAATTTAAAAACATAATTTTGTGTAAAAATTTTCACAAAAACTTGTAAATACACAATATTGTGTATTATATTTGTACCCATAATCTTACGGTGTAAAAAATGGTGATGCTAAAATCACAGTTTTCTTTTAGATCAGTAAGGGAATAAGAGCACGAAAAAATATTTAAAAGTAGCTAAAAAAGTAATCATTTCGGAATAAGTATCCGAAAAATCACTTTTTAGCTCACTTAAATATGGAATAAACGCCAGTTTAGAAATACGTTATACTAACAATAGAATAATACCACACTTATTATTGTTAACGCATTTCTTTTAAAATTTCCAAAAACACTTCGAAGAGCTTCATCGCCTAAATGAACAATATTGTGCATTTTGGTACAAAAAATATACTCTACATCTAGATTTTACCGATTTATTCAATTCAATTACAATAATTAAACAATAAAAAAATGAAACAATATTTCAAATTAACCCTGCTTTGCTGGGGTTTAAGTCTTTCGTATGCCAATGCGCAGGTAGGAATGCCAACCAATAACCCGAATAAAAATGCTGTTTTAGATTTAAACAGAACCGATGGAACCAGTGCAAAAGGTTTGTTGTTGCCCAATGTTGCTTTAACAGCTATCAACAATTTTGCGCCAATGACCGCGCATGTCGCAGGAATGCATGTCTGGAATACTGCAACAGCAGGAAGTGGTGTAAATGCTGTTACACCTGGCGAATATTATAATAATGGTTCAAAATGGATACGTGTTGCTTCTTCAACAGATGCATGGATTCAGGGTGGAAACAATAATGGAGCCTTAAAATTTATTGGGACCAACGATGCTTTTGATTTACCTATTGAAACCAATAGTGTTGAGAGAATGCGAATTACCTCTGGAGGAAAAATTGGTATTGGTACTACAGCACCTTCAAACAATTTAGAAATTTCAGGTACAAACGGCACCGCTACCGGATTAAAATTACCAACAGGCGCCAGTTCCGGAAAAGTCTTAACCTCAGATCCTGATGGAAATGCGGTATGGCAAAGTTCTGCAATTCAATTGCAAACAGTTGTCACTTCTAGCGGAGGGCAAAAATTTTTTCCATCAACTGGTGCAATGACTGACTGGAAACTCATTGATTTCTTTTCAGTTGTTGTTGAAGATGATGCCAAGACAATTTACGGCTCGACTTATGGCTGGAATACAACCACGAATTCATATAAAGTACCAAGGGATGGCAAATATCGCATTTCTATGAATATGTATACGTTGGGCGCAAAATTTGGTGGTTCTACAGTAGGAGACAATTGGCGTATAGCCACTATATTTAATAATGCAAATGCTCAGGTAAGTAATCCTGCTATGCCTTTTATTTCACTTACTGTTGCAGGGGATGATCAAACAGTATATACGTCAGGAATAGTAACTTTAAAAGTAGGAGATATAATCAATTTTAAAAGTGCCAATTATAGTGGTGCCAGATCTGTATCATTATATGGTGCAGGAGGACACTCAGTAATAACAATTGAATCTTTATAATAAACTCTATAGTACTATTTAGATATTAGTAGTTCCGGAATTTACTGGAAATTGAAACCCCGATTTTTAAAGTCGGGGTTTTTTATTTGTAATTCTATTGTACGTTTCGATATAGTTTGTCATTTCGATTTCTATGATAAAACCAAATCTTTTTGATAAGAGGTTTGTTTTTTTATTACCGCAAAAACCCGATGGATTATTTTATTTCTCACAGCATTTAAAACGCTCATTTTGTTTTTTCCTTCATCAACTTTTCTGATGTAGTACTTCCTTAAATCATTATCTAATCGGATTGCACTCATCGCAGCCATATGTAAAATAGTTTTTAGATTTTTATCAGCAAGCATTGATACTCCGGGTCTTCTTTTCAATGATGTTCCAGATTGAAAATCAAAAGGTACGACTCCGCTGTAGCATGCCATTTTTCTTGGATCTGTTATAACTGTAAAACCTTCTGTTTTTGATAATAATGTCCAAGATAAAACCTGACCTACTCCAGGAACAGATTTTATTAATTTCTGCTGCTGGCAAAGATTTTCAT